>CAZKVS010000081.1:0-1575 GCA_964556325.1 uncultured Candidatus Saccharibacteria bacterium | reverse complement strand
CCATGCCACCTCGAGTGGTGTCCCAACCCGACTTGCCGCCCATCATCATTTGAGCCGGTTTTATCCAGTCCTCTTCTGAGGTTGCCTGGGCTTTTTCATGTGCTGACTTAAAACTGTTTACAAGCAAAGTTGTTGCATCGGCCAATGAACGCTTTTCCGCCCAGGAAAACTCGTCCATGTTTACTACCCCCGTATCTAACATAGGAATAAAAGTAGAAGCTTCGGTGGCTAACATGTTTACCAACTCGCCTGCACTTTTGCCCTTAGCATCTCCCGGGTGTTTGTAGTCCAATTTTTCCTCTGGCAAAGCTTTGAATACGCGCTCAAAGCGAGGTATTTCTCCTGCCAACGTTTCTATAAAGAACTCTCTATCTGTCATACGTTTTAAGTTACTAATTTCATATAGTATAGCACTCCCTAACCGCCAAATGAGATTCTCGACAATAGAGGCAACAAAAGAGGAATGTAAACTGCAGCCAAAAGGGTGCTTACTAAAACCGCCACTGCGGACACGTCTGAGCGCACATCCAGTAAGTGCGCGTAAGTTACAGTGTTTGTCGCTATGGGTACAATGCTCAACAACCACACCACCTGCACTATTTCCGGCGAGAGCACTATCCCCACTTGCGCAGCCGCTCCCAACAACACCGCCGCCAACGCAGGCCAGACAACAAACTTTGCCAGCAGCGAAAGCAAGGTAAACCGCGCATCAAATACTTCGGCTGTTATAGTAGCAACGCTCAGGCCTACCACCATCATACCCAACACTGTGTACGAGCCACGCAACCAGCCCATGAATTCCACGTACTCCGTGCCAGAGCCGTGTATGCGCATCGCATTAAGAGCCAGGCCCAACACAAACGCATATACCACAGGAAGTTTGGCTAATCGAATAAATGACTCGCCCACCGAAAACTTACCCCGAGCAGTCAAATAAAACCCGAGTGTGTGCATATAAAATATAAAACCCAATACAGACAGCACTATCAAATTTACTTGTTCTTTTGCAAAAAGCACCAACGCAAGTCCTAAACCAAAGTAACCGGCATTACCACTACCTGCGGTAGCTGCCAACAAAAACTGCCTGGCGGAGCCTCGCCCAAAAGCCCACCCACCGATAACATAAAACAGCCAGGAGGCACACAGCGCTAACACCAAAAAGAAGACCGGTAAAAATAGCGCTTGCCCCACCAGCGGTGTGGTATTGGCGGCGTAAAAGGTAATGAGCGGCGCCAAAATGTAAACCAATATACTTGCTAGAGAAAGTGAGTCCACTTTAAGCCATCGCTTAGCTACAAAACCAAACACGACTAACGCGTACAGTGGTAGCATGCTAAATAATAGAGGAACGACGGTATTCATAGCCTTAGTATGCCGTGGGCAAGACTCCTTTGTCTAGAGAATGAAGAGCGGCTCGAAGCTGCCTGTAATCTGGAGCGGCACGGCTCACGAGTTGCCAAAATTTAAGCGAGTGATCCATCTGTTGGGTATGACATAACTCGTGGATCAAGACGTAGTCCCGAATGGCCGAGTCAACAAACAACAACCGGTAGTTAAAAGACAGCGTCCCCGACT
>CAZKVS010000080.1:0-1635 GCA_964556325.1 uncultured Candidatus Saccharibacteria bacterium | reverse complement strand
TGCCAACTGGCCGGCTATTCGGGTGCTCAATAGTAAACTCGCAAACTTACTAGCCCGTTACGTGGTGGGTATATACGGTGTACGAGACTGTACCGGTGGTTTCCGTGCTATCCGAGCGCATGTGTTACGAGCCGCTCACTTAGATACTATAAAAATTGTTGGCTATGCGTTCCAAGTAGTACTTCTTCAACGTGCGGTGCTTTTGCATGCAAAAATAGTTGAAGTTCCTATCCAGTTCCAAGACAGAACGATTGGTGTTTCTAAAATGCGACTGAAAGACCAAATAGAGTCTGTTGTAGGCTACTTCCAGTTGCGCTGGCATAGTTTTACCGTGCAGTACGGCCTCCAAGCCCTTACCATACTTGCGGTAATGGGTTTTACGGCTATTATGTTGCTCAGCACGGACCGCAGTAGCGCTTTTGTGCTTACTGTTTCCGGCGCATTACTGTTACAAAGTATATTCAACATATGGCTCATGATATATGCCTGGGAAAACCCGCACCGCGATATGCAGGACAGATCCCCGAGTGAATTTCTTCCAGCGCAGTATTCTTTTACCGCGCTGGTGCCTATGCGTCACGAAGAGTTAGTAGCCCGCGATACTATTACCTGCATAGCCAATATAGATTATCCTGAACACCTAAAGCAGACCTTGGTTATCTGTCGGTATGACGATGAAGGTACTATTGAGGTTGTCCGCAAAACCCTGGCCGAACTCGGTAAAGACAACGTGCAGTTAGTTATTATGGACGGCTTGCCTATTAATAAGCCTCATCAAATGAACGTGGCACTCCCCTACGCAACTGGTGATGTAGTAACGGTATTTGATGCGGAAGACCAACCTCATGCCGAAATATATCATGTTGCCAACACCGTTATGGTGCGGGACGAAGCAGATATAGTACAGTCCGGTGTGCAACTTATGAACTTTGAGACCAATTGGTATTCGCTCTTTAATGTGCTTGAATATTTCTTCTGGTTTAAGTCCGTACTCCCCTTCTTTGCGCGACAAGGTGTTATCCCGCTTGGTGGCAACACGGTGTTCTTTAAAAAACACTTACTGGTAAACGAAGGTGGCTGGGACGAAAACTGTTTGACTGAAGATGGCGATATTGGCCTCCGGCTTTCTCGTGCGGGTGCAAAAGTTCGCGTGGTGTATGAAGAACGCCACGCTACCCAAGAAGAGACTCCGCATAACTTGGGCGCATTTATTAAACAACGCACTCGTTGGGGTCAAGGCTTTATTCAAATCCTCCAAAAGAAAGAATGGGCAAAATTCTTGAGCCTCAAGCATCAGCTCCTCGCCCTCTATGTACTAGCCTGGCCAGAGGCACAAGCATTTCTATTCTTGTATCTTATATTCTCTCTTATAGCTGGCATATGGGTAAAGTTCCCGGTTTGGGTCACCATGCTCTCCCTGTTACCTCTCCTGCTACTCATTGTACAATTCGTAATTCTAGTTGTAGGTATGTACGAGTTCACAGTGAGCTATCAAAAGAAATTTGCCTGGTATACACCCCTTAAAATGGCTCTGTTCTTTTATCCATTTCAAATCATTTTAGGACTCTCTACTACCCGCGCCATGTTCCGACTTATAACCGGACAAATGACCTGGGAAAAAACCACGCACATAGG
>CAZKVS010000079.1:0-1696 GCA_964556325.1 uncultured Candidatus Saccharibacteria bacterium | reverse complement strand
TTACTTGCCCGAGCTTCAATTTCCACGTACACCTTATCCTCAGAGTGCAAAAAGTCTTCCAATATAGAAAGCTTTTTCTCTATTTCTTCCTGCAGGCTAGGCGTTAAAGTAGTCTTAGTGGCTTTGATATTTAAATTCATATATGCAGTGTAAAGTGAATAGTGAAAAGTGAACAGATAAATCCGTTCATACTCTTATTATACCTTATCAAAAACCTACATCCTAAACATGCAAAAATTAGGCCAAAAGGGGCCTAATTTTTGTTACAATCTACTATTCACTGTGCACTTTTCACTTTTCGCTGTTTTGTAGCCACTCAGCTAGTTCATATGCTAGGCGGTTGAACGAACCTACTGCCATAACTATAACTACATCACCCGGTGCGAGTTCTTTTTCTAATATTGCCAAAGCTTCGGCTTTCGTAGCCACGGGTCGAACATGGGTGTAGTGCCCAGAAACTGCATGCAACACTTCATCATCAGTTATGCCCGCATGGTTCTGGTGCTCACGCGCACCATATATGTGCGCAAGGAGGACCTGATCTGCAGCGTCAAAACTTGCAACAAGCTCTTGCAACGTAGCCTTGGTGCGGCTGTATGTGTGCGGTTCAAAAATTGCCCAGACGCGTGCGTGCGGAAAACGAGTTTTTGCCGCTTCCAACGTTTCGCGTACGGCTGTGGGGTGGTGAGCATAGTCATCTACTACAGTGATGGACCCTTCATGAATAAGTTCAAAACGTCGCTTTACCCCAGAATAGGTAAGAAGATGTTTTTGTACCAACTCTTGCTGAAAGCCCAAAGCCCTCAAGGTGGTTATAACAGCCAGCGCATTGTAAATATTTATCTCACCCGGTAGACCAATTTCGTAGCGTTCAGTGCGGGTATTCTCTGGGTCAAGTCTGTTAACAACTGCAAATGTGGAACCCCCACCATGATACAAAATTTCCATTGCCTGCATGTGTGCGGAGTGGTGGATGCCAAACGTAAAAGAGCGGCCGGTTTCTCGGTACACTACATCGGCCAAGTCAGCGTTGTCTCCGTTGTATATAATTAAACCATCATCGGGAACATTGGCGACCAACTCTCTGAACTCCGTTTTTATTTCATCTAAATTTGCAAATACGTCTGGGTGATCAAACTCTAAGTTGGTAAGCACCAACATGTCGCCTTTGTAATAGTGCATTTTCGGAGTAGAATCATCCACAGTGGCCTTGTATTCATCTCCTTCAAAAACTATATAGTGACCCGTGCCTGAGTAAAAGTTGGCGTTATAGTCTTTCAATACCGCACCCACCATGTAGGAGGAATCATCAATTTCTCGCAAAGCATGACCAAGCCACCCACTGGTTGTGGACTTACCATGAGTACCTGCCACTACTATGCGAAGCTTGTCTAAAGACAGCGCGTACAATAACTCAGGAAATGAAACGTAAGGAATACCTTCTTCTATAAGCCAAGCGACCTCTGGATTTTGCGCACTCTCCCCTGCTGATACCACATACAAATCAGCACCGCTTGCTGCAATCTGTTCTCTACTATACCCAAATAAAATTTCTATACCATGTTCTTCCAAAACCGTTTTAGCGGGTGGATACACAGTAGCAGCGTCACTGCCCACCACCTCAAAACCCTGTTCCTGGGCCAACCCCGCTGTGGCGGACATAGCTATACCTCCAATACCTATAAAATAAATCTTG
>CAZKVS010000078.1:0-1701 GCA_964556325.1 uncultured Candidatus Saccharibacteria bacterium | reverse complement strand
AAAAATTGGCTAGCCACGGGATTGCGTACATGGATGTGGGCACATCGGGTGGCCCTGGCGGTGCTCGCAAAGGCCCTAGCCTTATGATTGGCGGGAAACAAGAAGACTTTGACCGGTTAGAATATTTGTTCAGCGATATGGCAGGACCAGGGAGCTACCAGTTTTTCCCTGGCTATGGTGCAGGCCACTTTGTAAAAATGGTGCACAACGGCATTGAGTACGGAATGATGCAAGCACTCGCTGAAGGTGTGGCAGTGCTCAAGGCAGCCGAGTACAATTTGGACTTAACAAAAGTTGCAGATATATACAACCACGGGAGTGTTATAGAATCGCGATTGGTTGGGTGGTTGCAAGGTGCGCTACGCGTGCACGGGCCTAACATGGATGGCGTAACTGGTACAGTGGCACATACCGGTGAAGGCCAGTGGACCGTCGACGCAGCGGATGCTTTTGGTGTGAAGGCGGATATTATAAAACGGTCTTTGGAATTTAGAAAAGAATCGGCTACAGATCCCTCGTATACGGGACAAGTACTTTCCGCGCTCCGGGAACAGTTTGGCGGACATGCCATTCAGTAGTGAACAGTGTACAGTGAAAAGTGAACAGAATTAAATCGACCGGCATGATATATAATGCAAAACCAATAGAGATTACCGCGACCGATGGATTTTTATTGCCCGGGCTGTTCTTTGTGCCAAAACGTAAAACAAAAAAAGCCGTCATTGTCTTGCACGGCAATGGCAGTTCTTCAGTGTTTTATCCTATTGCCAGAACAGTAGAGTACGCTCGGTATTTTACAGATAAGAGTATCGCGTACTTAGGTTTTAATAACCGCGGATCTGGATATGTGACTAAAATACGCAAGTATGTTAAAGGGGAAGAAGTTGACCAGCGTGCAGGAACAGCCTACGAGTTAATTAAAGATTGCGTAGAAGATATAGACGGTGCAATTAATTTTTTAACTGCACAGGGTTATACGGAATTATATTTGTTGGGTTTTTCCACTGGGGCGAACAAAGTATGCGTATACAACCATTATAAACCACAGAATAAGATTCAGAAGTATATCCTAGTCTGCGGAGGGGATGATTCCGGTATATTCTATCGTGTCTTGGGTAAGCAAAAGTTTGCTCGGTTGTTGCGAACGGCCAGAGGGAAAATATTGCGAGGCAAAGGAGCGGAGCTTGTGCCGGGTGGGGTATTAGGTTCCCTATATTCTTATCAGTCTATATATGACACTATATATCCTGATGGGGATTACAATACATTTCCGTACATAGATTATTTTGGAAAATTAAGTTTATCTAAAAAGAAGTTGTTTAGACATTACGCTGCGATTCAAAAGCCAACCTTAGTAGTGTATGGTGAGCGAGACGAATATTGCTATGGCCGGGTGCCGGATATTTTAAAGCTCCTAGAAGAGAAGTCTGCCCGACCAGACCTGAATGCCTTTGTAAATATTCCTGGGGCCGATCATGGTTTTACTGGTAAAGAAAAAGAGCTTTTTCTCACTATTACGAAGTGGTTATGACATTGGCATTATCAGGTAGGTAATTACAGATTAAAATTTTAAATACCACGCTTTTCGCGGCCGCGAAAAACGTGGTATTTGGTGGTAGTCTAGATAAAAGGGTAACCCTTTTGACTAGGTGTGTTTGTCGGTGGTAATGCGGCCGTCGCGCATTTCAATGATGCGTTTGG
>CAZKVS010000077.1:0-1763 GCA_964556325.1 uncultured Candidatus Saccharibacteria bacterium | reverse complement strand
GTGCGTAAGGCGGTTTGGAAAGAGGCTTGAGAGATAGAACATATATGAAGACAACTACAGTACACACAGAGACTCCGGCCGATGAGGCAGAGCTCACTTTTGAAGGTTTGGGCATAGAGCCAAAGTTTTTGGCTATGCTAAACCGCGCAGGCTACACGGTGCCAACACCTATTCAGCAGCAGTCAATTCCCATTACCACACAAGGACAAGATGTGCTTGGGGTGGCACAAACCGGTACGGGTAAAACTTTGGCGTTTGGAGTGCCTATGATTCAGCGTTTAGTGCAGCATAAGGGTTTGGGTTTAGTAGTATTGCCTACTCGTGAGCTGGCGGTGCAGGTAGAAAACTCCTTACAGCGCATTGGCAAAGAGCTTGGACTAAAAACCGCCTTGCTTATTGGCGGTGAAGTCATGGGTAAACAACTACGGGCTTTAAAGTATGGTCCTCACATTATTATTGCAACGCCTGGTCGGCTCATAGACCACATGGAACAAAAAACAGTCAACCTTGCCACGGTAAAGGTGTTGGTGCTTGATGAGGCAGATCGTATGTTGGACATGGGTTTTGCACCACAGCTGAAACGTATTTTGCAGGAAGTTCCAACTGAACGACAAACTATGTTGTTCTCTGCTACTATGCCTGACGCTATTGTGAGTATTGCGAAAAACTTTATGCGCATTCCGGTACGGGTAGAAGTTGCTCGTCCAGGAACCGCTGCTTCTACTATTACCCAAGAAGTGGTGTTTGTGCACCGGCAAGACAAACTGCCGGTGCTTAAAACTTTACTTACGGAAGAACAGGGGACTGTACTCGTGTTTACTCGCACTAAGCATGGTGCAAAAAAAGTGGCCAAGCTGGTTCGGGACTGGGGTTTTAGTTCTGCTGAGCTGCACTCTAACCGTTCTTTAAGCCAACGACTTGCAGCATTGCAAGGCTTTAAACAAGGTCGGCATCGTGTGCTCGTTGCAACCGACATAGCTGCTCGTGGTATAGACGCAGCAGGTATTGCTTTGGTTATAAACTACGACTTACCTGCAGTAGCAGAAGACTATGTACACCGCATTGGTCGAACGGGCCGCGCAGGTCGTGCTGGTAAAGCTATTGCTATTGCTACGCTGGAAGAGCGTCGCGATGTGCGGGACATTGAACGGCTTATTGGCCAAATGTTACCAGTCAAGCAAATGGGTCCACTCGACCGGAACATACCTATGTCTGTGCCCGATGAACGGCCAGAACGTGAGTCTCGTGGTCGTCGTCCGAGTGGCGGTGGTTCACCATTTGGTGCTCGACCTTCTCGCCCAGGCTTTGGTGGTAATCGCGGACGCGGCGGAAACGCCGGCCGCCCGGCAGGTAGGCCTGGTGCTGACCGCGCCAGTAGTGGCCGCAGGTTTACTCGCGGTTTCTAGTAGAAGTTTTACAGAGACTCTTTGCAACGCAAAGAGTCTCTTTGTATTTTGGTGGGCCTAGCGGTATGTGCAATTGAGGAGTATGCTCACGGTACGAGTGCATACTCCGCCGAGACAGGACGGAGTTTTTTTAATGAAAGGAATGTATATGGCAGACAAAAATACTACTAAAACTTCAGACGGTGCGCATAGTGGCATAGGTAGCGATAAAGATGATAAAAGTGGTACCGGGTTCAAAGAAATAGATGATTTTATAGGTGATTAAAAGCAGGCTAGTGGCGCAATCGTTTGCATCCAACCAGAGATTTCTTTGAGGGTTTTCCTATTGCATACTTCCAGAGTATTTTGCTATAATTG
>CAZKVS010000076.1:0-1971 GCA_964556325.1 uncultured Candidatus Saccharibacteria bacterium | reverse complement strand
TGCGTCACGGAGAAGAGGAACTAGACGCGCAATGGTATGCCATGCCTGAGTTGCCCAGCTTACCCTTACGCTGGTCATGGCTGTTGGAGTTTTTGCAAGAGCAGTGATGTGTCAAAAGCACCCTTTGGCATATTAATGTCGGGAGAGGACGTCGTTTAGGAATTTGGTGGGATGCGAAAGCTGTTTTATACTGAAGGCAGCTTTTATTATATTGAGAGTGCAGAACTATGAGCGAAAGAGAACGGGGTAGGCTATCCGAGGGGGCGTTGGCGGAACTAAAAGGAATCGGCATTGGTCTGTTGCCGGAAGAGTTGTTTTTAGAACTGGCTCGCTTAACAGTGCTGGCTGGGGTGGAAGTGGTTTGTTTGCGAAGAGGAGATGCCGGCATAGAAGTATTGCTAACTCAGCGGGCGCAAACCGATCCATTTTGGGCAGGACAATGGCACAGCCCGGGTAGTATTGTGCGACCAACAGATGTTGCTGGTTCCTACCATTCGGCTTTTGCTCGAATATTATCGGGGGAGCTGGGCCTTGTAGAGTGGTTGGAGCCGGTATTTGTGGGGACATATTTTTGGCACGCAAAGCGTGGTTCAGCGGTATCGTTGGTGCATTGGTTGGATGTAACCGAAACCATCATGCCTGTCGGCGCATTTTTCCCTGTTACCGCATTGCCGGAAAATACCATTGTGGATATGGACAAAGTTATTGTTATGGCTGCCAACGCGTATGCTGCCCATTTTAAAATGTAATTATGGCCACCAAAGAATCTACAATTGAATATATACTAGACCAGCTGAGTGCGGTAAAAGACGTTCGGGCGAGAAAGATGTTTGGGGAGTATGCGTTGTACTGCCAGGACAAGGTGGTGGCGTTGGTGTGTGACGATGAGCTGTTTGTAAAAGTAACCGAGCCGGGCAAGCAGTTTGTGGGGAAGCAGTACCAAGAGGGTTTTCCGTACCCGGGCGCAAAAGCTGCCATGTACATACGTGGTGACATGCTGGAAGACCAGAAGTTTGTGTCCGAGCTCATTCTCTTAACTGCTAAGGCGCTTCCTGCAGCTAAGTCTAAAAAATAGCATGAACAAGTACGAGCAAAAACCGGATAGAATAATTGACCTGCATGGCTTTACCACCACGCAGGCAAAGTTTGTACTCGATGAACTGCTTGAGCGGGGAAAGGGTCGTGTTCGGGTTATAACCGGCAAGGGTGACCTGCGCAACGGGCCGGTGTTGCGCAGCTACGTGCAGGAGTACCTAAAAAAGCGAGGGGTAGCATTCCGTACTGCTAAAATATCCGACGGCGGAGACGGGGCGCTGGAAGTTTTTCCTAGTAAGCATTAAGTATAAAACCATGCGTACAAGAGAAGGTGAGTCATTGCGTAGTCGTTCTGAAAAAGATGAAGGCCAAGAGGGAGAGGCAGCTGCTTTGCGTGTAGAAGAGCTACACACCCCGGCAGATGTGCGCCGGTTTTTTGAGGCAAAAGCCAGAGCGTATGGTCATGGGCGTGAAGACGCGGAGCAGAATGTTAGCAGGTTCCAAGCAGCTAGATCTGGCCGGAATCATCTATTCGGTATTAAGGAACAAGGCGAGGTGGTGGCAGGTGTGGAGTTAGAGCGCATGGTGCGGAACGGTGAGCCGTGTGCGTACGAGTGGAATGAGTTTGTGGTTGCACGCTTACGAGGTCAGAACATGGTTGCTGCCTTACATGAGTCAGCCATACATGCAGCCCGAGCCATGGGTTGTGCGTACGTGTTTGCTTTAGTGGACAGAAACACTCCTGCAGCCGTGCGCTCTGTGCAGAAGTTTGGGTATGCCCTGAGTCGGGACCGTAGTTTCGATGACCTGCGGAGACGTTTTCCGGGCGATGATGTGTATGTATATTCGCTTGGTAAATAAACGTGCATTGGTTGTTTTAAACAGTCGTTGTATAATAGGAAAACAGGAGTTTTCCCATTATGAAGTTACGACTGT
>CAZKVS010000075.1:0-2160 GCA_964556325.1 uncultured Candidatus Saccharibacteria bacterium | reverse complement strand
GCTTAGGGCCGCTTTCTACTCAAAGTCCCCTATGCGGTAAAGCAAAGGGCTTTTTATTTTATATTTACAATTAATACTTTGCATTACCAAATGTAAGTTCGCGGGTTGTGGCTTAACAAAGCCAAACCTCAATAAAAAGAACACGCAAAACAGGCGCCCGCTAAACCGGGTAAAACACCAAATCAAAAACACCATAGGAGGCCAGATATGGCGAAAAAGACAGCTCAGGCCAAAAATAATGGCCCATTAAAAGTTCGGAAAATGCGACCCGAAGAGGTGGCAATGGCCCAAGAAGCCATGATTAGATTAGCGGAATCCGCCGCTGGAATTATCGGCATTAACAAGGCAGCTCTCGGTAATATCTTTGGGGATGATGCGTTAGCGGTTCCCAGTAGCAGGCCATTACTGGAAATGGCATCTATTACGCCTCTCTACATCGCGCTTGCAGAAGTTGGCAGCGATTCCATCACCATCATTGAGCAGATTACGAACGAAATCAATTTGCTCGCTGATCCTAAGCTCGATCGTTATGTGGCCAGCGCCAAAATCGCAGCCATGTTGAGACTTATTGGCAAAAAACTTCCAAAGCTGCTCGGCAAGATTAGCTACGGGATTACCTCGAGTCGGAGTCAAAAACACGGATACGATCAAATTGTGACCGGAGTTAAGTCTGGTCGTAATGCAAATGCTTTCCAAAAATTCGCCGGGCTTCTGCCAAAGCAATTCAGACAGGCATGTAACGTGACGGCAAGAAGTTCTAAGCGGGTTTGCGCGTTGGCTAAAAGGCAAGATGAGCAGGCGACTAGCATCCAGACCAATATGAATGCAGCTTTTGCTCAAGACCTTCTGCCGGTGTATGCCAAAACCATCGCCGACAACGCCGACGCAATACCAGGACTCGCTCAGAGGCGTACCGCTTTACGGACACAGTTGGGGAAAGAAGCTAAAAGCGACAAACCCAACCGCAACCTAAGGGAGTCTCAAATGCTCAATGCAACCAATGCCTTGGTCAATGCAATGATTGCTTTGCAACGGGCACGAGAGCAGTATTACCTCCGCGCTGGAGCACTCGCAGTTTCGAGCGAAGGCGTGGTCGCGGCCAGAACCATCCACCAGAATACAGGCGCGAAAGCTCTGGAACATGTAGATCAACTTGGATTTATGTTGATAATACATTTCTTCAGAATGCTGACGCTTAGCCTGCTCGCCCTATCAGTCGCACTCGGCTTCATTGACAAACAAGCCGTGTACGATTACTGGGATCTGGCGGAAGCCGAAGACAACATGACCGCCCAAGCACTTACGGGTGGCTCTTTCAAAAAAATTGGAGGTTAACCACCATGTTCGTTACGGAAAAACAAATCAAAACCGGACTGATAACCACAACAGGGTTTCTGGTCACGCTGGTGGCCATCATTCTCTACTTTATGTGGTTTATCATTGGAACTATCCAGACCGCAGTGTACGGCTCAGGCGGGCTCGTACTGGTTCTGGTCTTCACGGCCGCGGCAATTAGGTACTTTTACAATAAACGTTCCGGCGGTATGGAACTTATTGTAGAGGGCCTAGCAACAGCCGGCGCCATAACCATTCTCATCATCGTGGACCCGACGGATGCTTACCCCACCCTTCCGGTCTTTTACAAAAAACTCCTGTCGCTGACGTTGTACTTGGTGCTTGTGACATTCGCAACCCAGTTCCTCAAGCCAGAGATGATTAGCGATCCTCGTGAAAAAGCTTTCGTCCGAGGCATTCAAGCAGCCGCTGGAATCGTCGTCAGTATCACCATTCTTTGGCTCACATTTCGATGGTACATCTACAGCGTGCAAAGCTTTTTCGCACTTGTCGGATGCCTCATCTTAACCGCACTCACGATTGCTTTCTTCAAGGATGACATCAGTGACGACTTCCAAGTCTGCATTGAGCTATTCACCATCATCGGGGTACCCTGTCTCATCTTGTGGGCCAAGCCCAATCCGGCTATGGATCCGGGCTACGACTGGCTGAAAAAGCTTATCTTGGCTGTTCTGTACTTGGTGGTCGTCAGCTTCTCGCTGATGTTCATCGAGCTGCACGAGCCGGGCAAGAAAGCCGGCTCAACCGCGGAGGAACCAGTGGAAGAAGAGCCGGTTGAAGAGGAACCAGTGGAAGAAGAGCCGG
>CAZKVS010000074.1:0-2195 GCA_964556325.1 uncultured Candidatus Saccharibacteria bacterium | reverse complement strand
AGATTTCTTTGAGGGTTTTCCTATTGCATACTTCCAGAGTATTTTGCTATAATTGGACGGCTGATTTATGTATATAAATGAGCACATATACCACATATTCGGGAGCCCGCCTCGACTCGCGGACTCATCGACGCGAGGCGGGTAGCTCAGCGGCGCAATGCCATATCTCTATATACTTACAAGTCTTAAAGAGTTAAAGACTTACGTCGGGAGTACCGACCGTACCTTAGAGGTCCGTTTGGCAGAACACAATGCTGGCCGTAGCACCTTTACTCGTTTATACCGTCCATGGAAAGTTCTGTATTTCGAATATTTTTTCGACTTAGCTGAAGCCCGGCTTAGAGAAAAATATTTTAAGACAGCAGCTGGACGTAGAAAAATCAAGAAAATATTTATTCGGGAGTAGCTCAGCGGTAGAGCGGCACGCTGTTAACGTGATGGTCCTGGGTTCGATCCCCAGCTCCCGAGCCAACAAAAAAGTAGTACTAAAGTACTACTTTTTTGTTGGCTCATGGAGGAGCGCCGGGATCGAAAAGAGCGGTCCCGCTACCAGCGGAACTGCGCTGCGACCATTTGGAGCAGTGCAGAGCGGCGGGGTCGCGTTAGGTGAGAACTGAAACGACCTTAAGGAGTTGAAGTTCCACCGTGGGTGACCGATCCCCAGCTCCTCCTACGTCCCTCCAAAAACCACCATAAGTTTACTCAATGGTGGTTTTTGTATTGAGAATGTATACTATGACTACATTAACCTAATTTTACCTATGGCAACCATAAACCCTTGGATAAACTTTAACGGCAATGCAGAAGAAGCATTTACTTTTTACAAATCTGTCTTTGGCGGAGAGTTTGGAAAAATAGTACGGTTCAAAGACCTCGCAAGCGCTGAGTTTCCTGTACCTGAAGCAGAAGCAGAGAAAATAATGCTCATTACCTTACCCATGGGACAAAGTAACATGCTCATTGGAAACGATGTCCCAGAAATAATGGGCAAAGTAAACGAGCGGGAAAACAGAAGTAAAATTTCAGTAAGCGCCGAAAGTAAAGAAGAAGCCGACAAGCTCTTTACCGGTCTTTCCGCCGGGGGAGAAGTAGAAGGCCCCATGGGCGACGGCCCCTGGGGTTCCTATGCCGGTATGTTCCGAGACAAGTGCGGCATTGAGTGGATAATTGAGTTTTATTCCAACAAATAAAGGTTTGTAGAGCCTACAAAAAACACCTGTTTCAAACAGGTGTTTTTTGTTATTCTATTGCCATGGAAGATTACAGGACGAGAGCGGTTAATCCGCAACAGTATGATTCTCCCGACCTAGATTGGAGAATAGACGGAGATGAGAACGCTTATTGGCGCATATTTTTTCGCGACCATTTAAGGCCATTTTTAAATGATCTTGCGGGCAAACGAGTTTTGGATATTGGAAGTGGGGTTGGCCAGCTGTTTAATATGCTTAAAGAATTAGGCGCGGCAGAAATTGTTGGGCTTGAACCATCAAAGAGGAATGTAGAAGCCTCTCAAAAAACCTACCCTGAGATTGTTGTTCTTCAAAAGCCACTTGAACAGTTTAGCTCAGACGCGCAGTTCGATGTTGCAATAAGCATTATGGTATTTGAGCATATATCCAATACAGACCTTGCTTTCAGTAAAGTATCCAGTTTATTAAAAGGGAAGGGTAGATTCTATTTAATTGTTGGTGATATGGAATGCTTTATCCAGCCAATACCAGGAGCGGAGGTTAGCGCACAGCCTTTGCCAGGAGGCGGCTATGCTACAAAAACAGTTAGGCCGAATGGAGTAATGTTCGATATCTTTCGCCCACTAGCAAGCTATATTAACAGCGCTGAATCGAATGGTTTAAAGCTCGTCAATCAAAAGGGTCTAGTTTCAATCTCCGAGCAGCATACATCCATGGGAGGTAAGCCAATTTGCCATTTGCTAGTTCTTGAAAAGTAAATTACGGCTTTATAGTAAATAGGAAAACATATGAAAAAACTTATACTGTGGAACTTGGTTACGCTGGATGGGTACTTTGAGGGGGAGAAGCCGTGGGACTTGGAGTTCCATAACTTAGTGTGGGGCGAAGAGCTAGAAAAGTTTAGCGTTGAGCAGCTCAAAACAGCAGACGCGCTGGTGTTTGGCGAGCGCACCTACAAAGGCATGGCCGACTACTGGACCAAAGCAACAAACGAAGGCGAAGTAA
>CAZKVS010000073.1:0-2209 GCA_964556325.1 uncultured Candidatus Saccharibacteria bacterium | reverse complement strand
AAAGTAGACATGCTCGTACCCTACGAAGAAGGGGAGGGAGATATCGTGGGGTACATCAAGCATTCTCGGTTTACTTTGCTCGGACAAAACTTTATGGCCATGGATAGTTCCGGGCCACACGAGTTTATATTTAATGAGGCAATATCGTTCATCGTGAATTGTGACACGCAGGAAGAAATAGACAACTATTGGGAGCTGTTATCTGCAGACCCTAAGGCCGAGCAGTGCGGGTGGTTGAAAGATAAGTTTGGCGTGTCTTGGCAAGTAGTCCCGACTGCCATGAATGACATGATGGAAAAAGGAACGCCGGAGCAGCAGACTCGGCTCACCCAGGCTTTTCTCAAGATGAAGAAATTCAACATTGCTGAGTTGCAAAGGGCCTACTCAGGGGAGTAGGGCTTGAGCGAGAGCTATAAGCGTACGACCATCCGGCTTTCCCGGGTGGTCTTTTTACGTGCCAGAGGGTGGATAGTTTTGGGTGGTTTGAGTAGTTTTTGTGTGGATAAATATTTTTAAATATTGCTCGTTGCAAACAAATAATGAGACGCCAGATTTTGGATTGAAGGATCTTATAAGACGAAACATTTTTTGTTTACTTATTTCGCCAAATATAAAAATAGTGCCGTTTCACGGGCACAAACATAAAACAATACTTTCTATATGCGATGACCGATATGTTTATAACGTGCATGAAAATCTTCATATTAATTTCATTGCATAAATGGGTTTACTAAATCTCTCGTGATTTTATTTTTGAGGTTTAGAAGACTAAAGGTGACTCTTATGGTTATGTTCCATGCCACCGTTCTGCCTCTTTTTGGGTTGGGAACTGTTCTTTAGAAGGAGAGAATGAAGGAGGTGTATGCAGGTGGGGAGGAGGAATAATCGTTGAGAAAAATATTCGTTTGTCTTTGCGGACATTCACCCAATAATTAATTATAATTAATGTAGGAATAGCATAGAAATTGATTCTACAAAAGTTACTGAAACGAAACAAAATTACCCCTTCGCGAACTTAGTCCGCAATGCATATAAATAATTTTATCCATAGGTTTACTCTTCTTGCGAGCCTCACTGTAGCGGCTGGCTTTTTGTTTCTCAGTGCCCCGGTTCAGTCTTTTGCGGCCGAGGATTCTAGTCCAGTAACGGTGGTTCAGACTGAGCCCGTTACGCCTTCGGAAACGTCTGCGCCGGCTGTTGTTCCGGAGGTTCTTATTCCGGAAGTTATTGTTCCGGTTACAGAGGCCGCTTCCGACACGAGCGATGTAGCCAGCGTGCCTTCAGCGCCGGTCAATGAGATAGTCGCTTTGCCTGAGGTGACTAGTAGTCCAGAAGTGCCCACGCAAGACCAGAGTTCCGAGGAAGTACAAAGTGTTCCCCTCGTAGGCGAAGACACTCCTGCAGCAAGTGATATTCCAGCGCCTGCAACTGAGTCGGCAGGAGAAGTACCCGTAATCCCGGAAGTAGAAGTCCCCTCAGATACAACTCCTGCTCCGGAACCTGCATTGACTCCGGATGTTGTTGTCCCCGAGGTGAGTACCCCTTCGAGCGGAGATGCTTTAGAAAATACGTCCACGGATGTTGCTGAAACTTTTGTGTTGGATTTGACTCCCAAGGTAGAAGAGCAACTTACTAACAGTGGAAAGACAGTTATTGTTTCCGCTACGCCTGAACAAGAGTTGGCGCACCCTATGGTGGACGTGCCGGTGGAAACGAATATTCCGGAAATTTTTAAAGTCGGCCAAGAAGCGCAAATTAAAATTCAGTGGCAGAACAATGGCAACCAGGCCATGGAGTTTGTTGCCACGGACACCGATGGCAATGGGTACTTAGATCACGTTGCCTGGGTGGTGCCACATTTGTCTGTGCAGACATTTCAAATTATCTTTCTGTCTCAGGCGTTACAACTTGATGAACAGAAAAATGTATTAGCGGATATTTATGATTTAGTAAAACAGCGCGATGGTCTGTATGCGACCGTTGCATTTGGACAGTATGTGCGAGTGACTTTTGAAAAACAGTTGAACGCTGAAAACGATATTACGCTGTATGCAAAACCCCATGACCCCACACAGCCCGGTTCGGTGGAAGTGTATACACTAGATGGGCTGTTGGTGGCAACCTTTCAAAATATTAATCATGATGGGAAGTATCGAGTTTTGTTGACTGGCCTTGCTTCACCGACCGATACATTTGATTTAAAAATATA
>CAZKVS010000072.1:0-2220 GCA_964556325.1 uncultured Candidatus Saccharibacteria bacterium | reverse complement strand
TACTGTTAATGGGCCTGAAAAAGAAGTTGGAAACGCCACAGGAAAGCGAGTCTATTAAAGTCATGGCCGACTGGATGCGGCAAATGAAGAACGACACCGAAGCTGCCCGAGGGGCAATGGACAGAAACTTGGCAGAAACCAATAAACAAATAAACGAACGGTTGGACAACGCAGCTAAGTACATTGCGGGGTTGCAGGGTAAGCTGGGTGAAATGACACAGATTGGTCCGGACATTCGCAGGCTTGCGGAAACTTTGGCCAGCCCAAAACTCCGTGGTAACTTTGGCGAAGAAATGCTCGAGAACATGCTCGGGCAGGTATTACCAAAGGACTCTTTCGTGTTTCAGTACCGTTTTAAGAACGGAGAGACGGTGGACTCTGTGGTAAAGATCGGCCAGTTCTTGCTCCCTATAGATAGTAAGTTTTCTATGGAGAACTATCGGTTACTCAACGCCGCGGAAACGCCAGAGTCACAGGAGAAAATGCGCAGCGCCTTCCGCAAAGACGTAAAAAAGCGCATAGATGAAATACACAAGAAGTATATCTTGCCAAACGAAGGTACGTTTGACTTTGCACTTATGTACGTGCCCAGCGAAGGGGTATACGCAGAAGTTATTGCCGATAGTGATTTAACGGAATATACTCGACTCAAGCGAGTTATAGCTGTGGGACCCAACAGCTTATTTGCGTATTTGCAAAACATTATTGCTTCCTTGCGCGGGCAGGAAGTAAATAAGATGGCACAGGAGCTCCTGGCCATGATTCAGGGTATCCGCCAAGACAGTGACAAAGTAGGACGGCACATTGAGGTGCTGGAAAACCACATGAAGAATGCCAGTAACTCACTTGGTATAGTAAGTACTGACTTTGTAAAACTGAAGACTACCATTACTAAAGCTGCGAGTTTAGAGTTGGAGGTAAAGCCGGTAATTGATAAGTTGCTGGAATAATATGGGTAACCCTGAGGTAGTGCGTCCTTATGAGGACTTGGTGCGCGACGAAGTTGCATTATTGTTAAAACTTAATGGTATTTCTACCGAGCATTGGGGTGTGGGTAAGGCAAAAACGGTTGAAGATTTAGTGGATGAGGTGGTCAAAGGGGAGTGCGTACTCGACCGTATCGCAGAGGGGGAAGTGAAGCGAAAAATGCAGATTGCTCGTGTGTATGTGTCTATACATATGCCCAATGGACAGACTTTAGAGCTGTGGGAAGACAAGCAGGTAATGGAGTCAGGCGGTTCGCGCGACAGGTTGCGCTTTGGGGCCGGGCTGGCAGAGAAAATGACCAAGTTAGAGGAGCCAACAGGAGCAGCAGCCCGGGGAATAGAAGAAGAATTGTTCGAAAAAAAGAAAGTAGTGCCTCCTAATTCACTGCGATTTGTTGCCGAGTTGGACGAAGAGGAAGAGTCTCAGTCGTATCCTGGATTGACCACCCAGCTACATATTTTTAAGTACGAATGGGATATGCCACCCAACTTATATAAAGAGGACGGTTATGTGGAGACCAAGCCAAACGGCCAACAAACATTTTTTAAGTGGCAAGAAATAATTCATAATTCATAATTCGAGATTCATTATTCATTTTTATTTATGTCAATCAGAAATCCAGAACAACGTGTAGGTGTGTTTGTAGATGTGCAAAATTTGTACTACTCAGCGCGGCATATGTACAACAGTAGGGTCAATTTTAATGAAGTGCTCAAAGAGGCAGTTGGGCCTCGCAGGCTCATTCGCGCCATTGCCTATGTGGTGCAGGCAGATATGCCGGAAGAGAATACTTTTTTTGAGGCTTTGGGTAAGGCAGGTTTTGAAGTAAAAAAGAAAGATTTACAGACGTTCGCGGGCGGGCATCAAAAAGGGGATTGGGATGTAGGCATAGCCATGGATATAGTAAAACTCATGCCGAAGTTGGACGTGGTGGTACTCTGCAGCGGTGACGGGGACTTTGCACCGTTGTTGGAGTACTTACAAATGTCCGGCCAGCTAGCAGAAACCTTATCATTCGGAAAATCTACCAGTTCCAAACTAAAAGAGCTAACCGATCATTTTGTTGACTTAGATAACGACCCGAAAAAGTTTCTTATTCCTATGCGAGGTGGCAATGGAGGCGGTAAGCGTCCAAGTGGTAAAGCAGCACCTACTGGGAAAAAGATACCTTCCATATTTGATTATTAGTCTCGTTATTCATTTCACACATATGCTAGAAACATTTGAAGCGCC
>CAZKVS010000071.1:0-2243 GCA_964556325.1 uncultured Candidatus Saccharibacteria bacterium | reverse complement strand
ACTTTTTGCACTCTGAGGATAAGGTGTACGTGGAAATTGAAGCTCGGGCAAGTAAAGACAATTCGCAGGAGTTCCGTGCGGAAATAGTAGTGCGACCGAGTGGTTTGTTTGCAGACGCATCAGGAAGTGACGTGTATGAAGCGCTAGACCTAGCAGTCCCAAAAGTTAAGCACCAGCTTGTTAAGAGTAAAGACAAAAAAGTTTCTGAGCGTCGCAGTTTTGGTGGTATGAAGTGGAAGTTTTGGAAACGCGACTAATGGCACAAGAAAAAGTTTGGGACGCGGAGTATAAAAACCCAAAGCTGGTCTCTGGTACGTTGGAGCCGCAGCTGGACTTTAAACATTTTATAAAATATTGGCGTAAAACCACTAAGCAAGTCTTAGACGGTACGCATGTCTTAGACTTGGGGAGTGGTATAGGTAAACACGCGCTCTTTTTGGCAGAACGCGGAGCACGGGTAGAAGGTATAGAAATATCGGACACTGCTATTCAAAAGGCTCGGGCAGTTGCTAAAGAACAAGGGCACGATGCTTTTGTTACGTATCGTAAACAAAGTGTTGCTGCAACCTATCCGTTCCCGGATGCTCATTTTGATTTGGTGATAGACGTACTTACCTCAAATTCTTTACGGGCGGGGGAGCGCGAGGCGTACTTAAACGAGTCCGTGCGAGTACTTAAGCCGGGCGGCTGGATGTTTGTAAAAATATTGTGTTTAGATGGTGACGCGAACGCGAAGAATCTGTTAGTGAAGTTTCCGACCGGCGAGCCGGGTATGTACCGTATGCCCGGTTTAGGCTTAGAAGAACATGTATTTACTGAACAAGAATTTAGAGAGTTTTATGGTCAATTTTTTACCATACAGAAACTAGAAAAGAAGTCCAGCTATACCAGCTTTGAAGGGAAATCCTACAAACGCAACTTTTGGTTAGGCTATTTGCAAAAAATATAAGATAAATTGTTTTAATAAGATGCAAAACCTGTGCCGCTGGGGGAGCCGACACAGGTTCTTTGTTTGAGTGACTACGACCGTCGCAGGCATACTAGTCCTGCTATGGTCGTTTGTAATAAAGTGGAAGTGGTGGCAATTACCAATGGCGTCTTGCCGTGAAAAGAATTTTGTAGAAAACTATTCAACATTAGTGCCAGGCTCTCTGCGGCATACCAGAGCAGAAAGCTGAGCAGCCATGCTTTATTGAGCTTTTTCAAGTTCATCACCAGCGGGGGAATCACGCCGACTAATCCAAAACTGAGTCGGGTTATTGTCGATCCAACAATCGAGTAGCTGTACGCTGTGTATGCGTACAGGCCGCAGAAGACTGAATGGGTGATTAGCCCGATAGTTTGGATTTGGAGTGTGAGCTTGTTGCTGTTGTAGTTTTCACTCATTCTACGGAAAATGGTCGCATATTTAATATGCCGAAGCCGAAATTCCACTTTAACATTTCCTCCATCGGGTTGGGGGTTGCCAGGGCTGGGCAACCGGGTTGGTAGTTTGTGTTTTGTTTGCTATTTGGGCCCAATAATTTTATTGCGTTTATATGCTGCGGTCAAGTTTTAGGGTAAACAAAAAGAGCGATGACAGGGCTCGCTCTTTTGACACTCAAATGAGTAAAATGAATTGTGGTAACCCTTCTGCCGGGTAACTGGGGCGTATTAAGCGTAAGTCCTTACATAGGTAGGTGCTCGCTATCAGCCTTTTCTACAGTTACTCTAACAGTTGAGTTACAACTTTCCTCCAGTTGTTTTGTTGTTTAAGGCAGCTTATTCAGACTGCCTGTGTTCTTGGCCACAGTTTGATTGACAGCAGGACGCATAATCCTCCTGCTACCAGGGTGAGGCCGCCACTTATGAGAAGATGCGAATCGCTTTGGTGAAATATGAACACCTTTGCGATTAACATTCCGAGAGATGCGAGTGCCATGAGGCCTTGCAATATCCCTGCGGAGAGTATCGTACATGGAATGGCAACTGTCTCGCCTTTCCACTTATGGAAACCTACACTTATCAGGAAGAAGGTTCCCATGGCCAGCTTCATAACGCTGATGAGCAGTTGAAGCTTGTGTTCAGCATTCGCAATGAATGCTATCTCTGTCCCGAGTAAAGCTGCGAGGACTAAGGCGATTTGCGCGAAGCTTAACAAACGATTGTTAGATATGCCGAACATGTTCGTGACCCCCGATATTCAGTTTTTGATGCGTTGGTTTTGTAGTCCTGCTGCTTGGGCAGAGGACCGGTTATTTTAA
>CAZKVS010000070.1:0-2425 GCA_964556325.1 uncultured Candidatus Saccharibacteria bacterium | reverse complement strand
GATGACGTAGATGGTGAAGCGCTTACAACCTTTATTTTGAACAAACTACGAGGCACCTTTAACGTACTTGCAGTAAAAGCACCAGGTTTTGGTGACCGACGCAAAGAAATGCTCATGGACATTGCGGTTCTTACTGGTGGGCAAGTTATTACTGAAGATTTGGGCTTTAAGCTAGATAAAACTGAGCTAGAGCAGCTTGGTCGAGCACGCAAGGTTATAGCTACTAAAGAATTTACTACCATTATAGATGGTCGTGGTGAAAAAACAGCTATAGAAGCTCGGGTGAGCCAAATTAAGGGTGAGTACGCAAATTCTACGAGTGATTACGATAAAGAGAAGTTACAGGAACGTATGGCTCGACTTTCTGGCGGTGTCGGCGTGCTAAAGGTAGGCGCTTTTACCGAAACAGAAATGAAAGCGAAGAAATTCAAAATTGAGGACGCGCTAAACGCAACCAAGGCAGCTGTAGAAGAAGGTATTGTGGCTGGAGGTGGTGCTGCACTCGCGCGCATTGCTCCCATGCTAGATAGCTTTGGCAAAGATATGTCTTTTATAGAGCGGGCTGGTATAAAAGTAGTGCGCAGCGCTCTAGAGGCGCCACTTCGTCAGATTGCTACGAACGCAGGCATAGAGCCAACTGGTATTATTTCTTACATTCAAAGCTCTGCAGACGCGTATTGTGGATACGACTTTTCCAAATACCAGGATGAAAGTTGGGAAGGTGGAAAAGTGCAAGACATGATGCAGGCGGGGATAGTAGACCCAGTTAAGGTGACTCGTTTAGCTCTCGAAAACGCTGTTTCCGTAGCTTCTACCTTGGTGACCACCGAAGCCATTATAGTAGATAAGCCAGAGCCTAAGACTGCTGGCCCTGAAGCTGGTGGTATGGGCGGTGGTATGGGTGGTATGGGCGGTATGTATTAAAAATAGTACCTAGTAATTAGTCACTAGTTCTTGGTAAAAAAAGTCTGCCGATTGTATCGGCAGACTTTTAAGTTGGGTGCATATGGCTTAAGTAAAAGGAGATTTACTTTGTGGGCTGTATTGACAATAATCGTTAAATCAGGTACAATGACTTGAAATCAAAAGCAGTGCCCAAAACGCAAAAGACCCGTCTGAAGCGTTTTTTATTTTCTCTAAAGAGAGAAGATTTCATGCTCCTGATTCCGTATAACACGGATTGGGGGCGCTATAAAAGTCGTGAGCGAGCGTTTTAAACTTGCGCTGCCAGCTTTCACGGCTTTTTTGTTTGGCTAAAGCCAAACCGATACGAATCTAGCCTACTCCGCCGAAGTATCTCGGATATATCCGGTTGACTATGTCGGGGCGGTAGTTGAGTAGTAAGGGTTATCCAGTTTGGGGCTACGAAGGCCGGGCGAATGTATCCCTCCGTTGCCAAGGCTATGGAGGGCAGGCCGAATCAACGAATAACTACGAATGTAAATGCAGCAGGAGTCTGTAGTTGACCAATTTAAGTATTTTCCTTATACTTACGGTACTTTTGAATTTATACTATTCTGAATTCAACATTCATAATTTTACATTTATCCCATGGGTGTCCCGAAAAAGCACAAAACCCGCTCCGGTCGCGACCAACGCCGCAGCCACCACGCCTTAAAGGTTACGCAACCCGCAACCTGTAAGAACTGTGGTCAACCTACCAAGCCGCATTTGCCTTGTCCAAATTGTGGTTACTACAAGGGTAGGAAAGTCACTAAGTAGCTCCAAAGCTTTCGCAGCTTTATAGCTTCTTAAGTCGAAGCTAGTAAGCTTAGAAAGCTAGCAAGCTTAAGAAGCTTTTTATTATGGCAAATAGACATCTATCTCGGACTATCGCAATGCAGTCCTTATACGAATGGGATTTTAACGGACAACAAAAAAGTCTGCAGGATATTACTATTTTAAACATCGAGCAGTTTGCTCCTGGTATGGAGGACAAGCAGTTTGTGTTGAGTTTGGTTGATGGCGTAGAAAAGAGCCTGCCCGCAATTGATGCAATAATAGTTGAAACTGCACCGGAGTGGCCTTTAGAACAAATAAGTAGTATTGATAGAAGCGTGCTGCGGTTGGGTGTATACGAACTACAATTTTTAAAAGAAGTGCCGCCTAAAGTGGCTATCAACGAAGCAGTAGAGCTGGCTAAAACGTTTGGCGGAGAGAGCAGTGGGAAATTTGTGAACGGGGTGCTCGGTACACTCTTTAAGAAGATGTATCCAGAAGTTACGAAGTAGACATAATTCACAGTTTTGTTCTTGACAAGTTTTTAAAATATCGGCTTATTTGTGCTATACTATAGACAGATAACAAACAGTCCTAAGTTTATTGAAAGGACACTTTATGCCCGGTAGAGCTTCTTTGAAAGGCTCTCGCCTCTCAAGTCATTATACTGGGCATATGCATCAACATTGTAATTAATTTGATATCT
>CAZKVS010000069.1:0-2528 GCA_964556325.1 uncultured Candidatus Saccharibacteria bacterium | reverse complement strand
GAATGCTCTTCATCAATTAATAACGCCAATTCCCGAAAAGTAACTGCACCCCAATTCTCCATGGCAGCTGAAGCGAAATCGGGAATAGCTATTAAATCAAGGACTGGTAGTGGGTACTTAACTTCAAAATACTTTTGGAAAAAATCCAACACCTTTACCGCAACATCCAAAGAATACTTTGCTTGTTTGCTTTTACCCTTTGTAGTAAACACCCGGACCAAAATGCCATTCTTAGTCTTTTTATCTATATGCTCCAGGTCACCGCTAATAAAGGCCAACAAATAGGTGGACATCTTTGGTGTAGGACTAAAGCGCACCGCCTTAAAGCCTGCTTCATGCTCTCGTACAAGTGCTGGCAATGTATTAGATATAGCTTCGTGGGCATTGGGCACTATAAGCGTTACATCAAAAACCGCTTTTATATTGGGCTCATCAAAACACGGAAACGCCCGGCGGGCATCTGTTGCCTCAAACTGCGTAGTGGCCAAGTGCTTGGTTTCACCGTTATATTCATAGGTGCTTTTATAGTACCCGCGAAGTTTATCGTTCAAAATACCTCGAAAAACGAGTTTTAGTTTACCTTTTCCTTTTGGTAACGCTTTAGGGAAAGTAAGGGTGACGGTTTCCGCTTTTTGATTGTAGGAAATTTTAGAAGTCCAAACGCCATGCTTTGCGTGCACAAACTCCGCAGTCACAACTTCTAAATCTCGCGCATGCAGGGTAACTTGCTTATCTGCTTTTGCCACTACGACCTGGATAATCTCCTCACCCTGGAAGGTAAAGCTCTCCAAATCGGGGCGCAGGGTAAGGGTGTAGCGCTCAGGAAGAATATGCCGAGGTAGTCGGACCGAAGAAATAATTTTTTTACGTACGATAGTAGCCATATAAACGTTCAAATAAATAAAAAGAGTATGGAAATATTGTACCATACTCCACTTACAGCTTTTGAAGCCGCTATTTTACTCCATCCACTAGCTGCCCCACCACTATACCCAGCACAATAGTCAAACCGCCAATCAATGCCATAGTCACTGCACGTTTGAACCAGTGCACCCGAGCAACTTTCCCGCTCCACATACCAAGCAAAAACAAACCAGTTATGGATATACCAATAGAAGTCCACAAAGCAGCGCGCGGAGGCAAACACGCATAGGGTAGTACAATCAACACCCCACTTATCAAGTAAGAAACAAACATCACCACGGAGTAGCCGACTGCTCCGGACAAAGCCACCTCTGATTTAGACTCATATTCATCCGCGCTATTCTCCGAAAGCAGGCTTCCAACTGCCATAGAAAATGCTTCCACAAAAACCAGCACCATACCGGTCAGCACTACGTTCTTATTGGACACACCCGCTACCGCCACACCCGAAACCAAACCCACGGTGGAGACTAGACTATCTTCCACACCAAAAATAAAATTCCGAACGTACTCTATTTTCTTTTTGTCTATCATACCAATACTATAACACTGATCACACTTCCATTACACAAATCGTTCTACTACTTTTTGACGGCCGTCAAAAAGTAGTAGTAGTTATTTTGAATCCAAAAAGTCTTTTAACTTTTTTAATGCGGTTATGCGCATGGAAACAGCGTTCTTTTCTTCAAAGGTCATTTCGCCCAAGGTTTTAGTTGAGCCTGTTGGCTGAAAAATAGGATCCCAGCCAAAACCATTATCGCCTCGAGGGGGCACAATAGTACCGGTCATTTCAGCGTCAAAATAGTAAAGCTCACTGGCACTCTTCGCATACCCAAACCGAGCTACTGCTCGCGCCTCAGTGTTGCCAAGCTTCGCAGCCAAATTGGTCATACCAGCATAGTCCAATGCCTTAAAGAACCATTTAATGAACGGACCAGGCAGCTCCCAATTAAGCGCACCAAAATACACAGACGTGTCTTCTACTATGTACTCTCCCGGTGCATGGGCAAAAGCTGCCTGTAGTTTATGTTTTAGAACCTCCTCGGCATCCAAGGACTGAATTTCCGGTAGCTCAATGTCTAGTTGCTCAACGTCCGACAGCAACGTCTGCACCATTTTAAATTTCCCCGCATTTCCCGTTATAAAGTAGAGAGCCATAAGTATAAAAGTTAATACTACAACAATGCATGAAAGGGCCAGAGCAACTTTTCCAGCACCTTATGTTTAAACGAGCGTTGCTGCCACAGGTCGTACGTCAACACTTTGGACTGAGCTAGATCTTTCTCAAAATGCTCCGCAAGTTCCGCTACTATACTCGGACGGGTGACGGCGAGGTTTGCTTCCAAATTGCACCGTAAACTAACGTTATCAAAATTCAAACTTCCTAAGGTAGCCCAGTCTTCATCACATACCACCACTTTAGCATGAAGCACAGCTGGCTGATAGAGAAACAAACCAATATCGCTCCGAAGCAAGGACCCAAAATATGAATGCATGCCAATTCCTAAGAGCGGTAAGTCATTCTTTTCCGGCAACAAAATGCGCACGTCCACTCCCCGCGCCCGAGCTTTTTTAAGCAAGTACATAAAGTGCAAGGTTGGTAT
>CAZKVS010000068.1:0-2667 GCA_964556325.1 uncultured Candidatus Saccharibacteria bacterium | reverse complement strand
AACCAATACCGGGAAATTTAACTAACAAGAGAAGTACAAGTGCCACCCCTACGACGATGGGGGCTAATTTATGCCACCAGTGATAGTCCAGGCGACTACATATATAGAGGCCAATACTACCAATTAAAATACCCTGGAAAATTTGGTTCTTCAAAAAATGCGTCGTCACCCCAAAGCGGTTTAAAGACTCCACCGTAGACGCCGAGTACAACATGACCAACCCCGTAATTAAAAGACCAGCCGCAGCTATGGCCAGGCGTATATCAAACACATGCGCTCGTGGTGTAAGTTTTCGGGTCATACTAAGCGCTCCGTTAAAGAGTTGACATAGGCTTTAAACTGCGCACCTCTCTCTTTGTAGTTAGGGAACATATCAAACGAGGCACACGCAGGGCTCAGCAGAACCACATCACCCGACTGCGCCACTTCCAGTATCTGTTTACCTATTTCATTCATAGTCATTGCGCCGGTCACGTAAGCACCCGTATAACCAGCCGTTTGCAAAGCTTGCAATATTCGCGGAGCAGTTACACCAATCACAATAAGTGAGCGTACACTCACTGTATCAGCAATACATTTTGCAAGATTATTAAAATCCGAATTTTTCTCTGAACCACCTAAAATAACTATCTTAGGGTCATCAAAAGCGGCAATGGCAGCCATGGTACTTTCCGGTGTAGTTGCAAATGAGTCATTATAAAAAGTAACGCCATTCACCGTGCGAACATATTCAAGTCGATGTTCAAGGCCAGGAAAAGTTACTAATGCATGAGTGATGGTAGATAAGGAAACACCCACCGCCTGCGCAGCTAATGCCGCAGCCGCCATATTCTCCAAGTTGTGCGCACCTCGCAAAACTCTCCCCTGCAAATCAATACTGCCCTCGGTTGGGGTGCCGTGGAAGACAATCATGTCTTTTTCGTTCTGTATCGTAGCGCCATACGCACCCCCAGAAGTTCGAGTATAACTATACTTTGCGCCCCTACTTAGCTGTCCAATCCGCCGACTTATTTCATAGTCTGCAGCATAAATTATTACATCATCGAGTTTTTGATAGTTGGCAATAGGCGCTTTGGCTGCGTGATACTCTTCCAAAGACTTGTGGTGGTCCAAGTGTTCGCTTGTGACCATTAAACAGACGGCAACGTGTGGGCTCGTAGTCACATCCTGAAGTTGGAAACTAGATAGCTCAAATACAACAAAATCTTTCGGCTCCAGAACATCCAATAAGTCGAGCGGGTCCGTTTTGCCAATGTTCCCGGTAACAAATACAGCTGCATTTGGTGAAATATGATTCACCACGCCACCCTGAGCTATGCTTTCTTCAAGGCAACGTGCAATAAGACTAACCGTAGTCCCCTTGCCTTTTGTTCCGGTCACACCAATAACCTGCGCAGGACACTGCTCCAAAAACCATTTTGTCTGACTAGTCACTACAAGACCAGCCGCCTCAGCCGCACGCAAAGCGGGGTGCAAGCGATGAAAACCAGGACTTCGAAATACTATGTCTACCCCACTAAAATCAGTAATGGGCGTACCGATTTGGAATGCAAACCCCGCCCCTTCAAGCTCGCGTATTAACTCCTCCGGAAATCCAGATCGTGATTGTTCGTCAAATACAAATGCCTGCAAACCATGGCGTCGCAAAAAACGAGCAACTGCTTGCCCTTCTTTACCAAAACCTATAATACCTATTCTCTTAGCTTGTAGTTGTTCGATGGTCATCATAATTTAGCGAAAGCAGTCTCTATAAATATCAAAACTCAGATTCCTTATGATTTTGTCATTCCGAGCGAAGGAGTCCGCCAGCCGGCAGAAACAGAGCCGACCGCGTCCGACGCAGTCCCGACTCGGAGTCGGGACGAAGTTGGAGGAATCTCTCTTGTGTATATATAGATCCCTCGATTCGAAGACTCACTCGGGATGACAAGCTTAGATAATTCTAGCTTCGTTTCAAAAACTGTCCAGCCAGCGGCTTCTGCACGACATCTTCTTGGACAGCTAACTTTCCATTTACCCAGACCGCGTGCACGCCTGTAGATGTGCGATAGGGGTTTGTCGTGGTCGCTTTATCTGAAATCCATAAAGGATCAAACAAAACTAAATCGGCAAAGTTACCAATCGCAATTTGACCTCTATTAGCCAACCCCCATACCCGCGCAGGCAAAGAAGTGAGCTTCGCCACTGATTCTTCTAGTCCCAATCGCTTGGTGTGGCGCATGCTAGTTAAGAAACGGGCAACTGTCCCAAAACAACGTGGATGCACGAGCTTATCCGGATGTTGTGCGCCATGCTCCACAGGAAAGCCACCACCATCAGATGCAACTATAGACATTGGGTGGGCCAAAAGCTGTTCCACTTGATCGCTACTTAAACAGGTATCAAAAACTAATATTTCCGCCCCTCCATTGCGTAACAGTTCCACCAAAGTTTCCTCGCTGGATAAATTGAGTTTTGCCGCCAATTCACTCAGGCGTTTGCTTGTCGCCAGCATCTTATAGCTTGCGGAAGCAATAACCAAATCTTTAATTTGATCACTTACTTCATGTAAACTACTCACCACTTTCCTGTACTGTACAGGGTCACTCAGTAACTGTATAAGCTCAGCCCGCCCCGCGCCGGTCGCCCACTTCGGCAAATATGTGTAGAGAGGCTGCCATATAGTGT
>CAZKVS010000067.1:0-2678 GCA_964556325.1 uncultured Candidatus Saccharibacteria bacterium | reverse complement strand
GGTATAGGTACAGTGAACCCCTCAACACTTTTGGAAATTGGTTCATCTGATTTGGGTAACGGGTCTGCAGGGCCGGTCATAACCTTAGGTCGTAACACCAACGCCACGAACACCGGAGCAGGGAGTATTAACTTCCAAAGCAAAGCCGGGACAGCTGGGTATGTGTGGCAAGATAATGCCGGTAACCTGCGTATTAATACTGCAGCGCCAAGCAATGCAAACGATACCGCGGGAACGGTGGTGGGAAGTCAAACCTCTACGCGTGACACCAAACAGGACATTGTTCCGTATACCAACTACGCTGAAGCGTTGCAGGCAGTTGTTAACGCACCACTCAGAACGTTTCGGTATATTAAAGAAGTTGCAGGGTATGGTGCTACCTCCCCGTTGGCTAAGAGTCACTTAGGATTTATTGCTGATGAAGTTTCTCCTGACTTCATGCAGGGTAACTCCATAGATCAAGTTTCAGTCAATGGTTTACTCATGGCTTCTATTAAAGCGTTGAATGAAAAATTGACTACGCTTACACAGAACCAGAACAGTAGTATGGCTATTATTACCCAACCTTTATATCTATCCGCAGATTCTGTGGGCCAGGTCAAAATTATGGCTGGTGGTACTAGTGTGCGTGTTACGTTTAGCAAACTATATGAGCACCAGCCTATAGTGACTATAACTGCACTAGATAAGTTTGCCCCTGCGTTTGTAACCGCAGTAGACGTTACCGGATTTACTATTGCTTTGGACACAGCATATATACCGAGTGGGGTGAGTGTCACGGATATAACATTTGGCTGGCACGCGTTTGCCTCGCCTGAAGCTCGATTGGCCCTGAGTGACGGTAGCAGCACAGCGGTACTGCTTGTATTGCCTACACCGCCTGCTCCATTGCCTGCTATTCAGGAAGATACTAGTCCGGCTGTGGAAACCGTCCCGGCCAGTGAGCCTGTCGCACAAGTCTCAGATGAGGGTTTGCCCCCGGTTGAACCAGTTGTCCCTACGGTTTCTTCAAATACCCCCCAGGCAAATGCTTCGGGGGAGGGTGGAGAGACTGACGTTGTTGCGCTTTCTCAATAGAAGTTAGTAAAAGTAGATAGAAATAATATGAAATATTACGGAAAACCTCTGCACCATGCAAAGCATGTGCCATATGTAGCTCGGGCGCCGCGCCTGTTCTTTTGGCGGGTCAATAATCACGTCGCATATACCGTTATTGTTCTCACTGCGTACTTTTTGACCGCGAGAATTTTATTGGGAACAATCGATTTAATGTCGCTTTCCGATGAAGCGAGTCAGAATCGTGTATCACAGAATGTGTATAGTAGCCTAAACGTGCGATAATCTTCTTTTGTATTTGCGGACGGTGTTTTCGAAGTCTCGTGATATACTATATATATGCAAAAGGTATGTACAGTCTTATTGCTCGCACTCTTAGTGCTTACACCCATGGGTTTACCAAGACCTGTGGTGGCTGCGTATGCCACAACTACTCAAAGTACAAACACTTCTCCCGAAGTTGTCCTCACTCCTACTCTGAACACATTTGCAGCGCGCGTGTCGGTGCAAGCGGTCACTGCGAAAGATGCCTGTACAGTGCGGGCGGGTATGGATTCTATCCGTGTCCAGCAGACTGTAGACATAGAAGCTTTGTGGGCCTGTGACACCGTAGTAGTAAAGCCTGTCATAGCAACACAAACAACTTATTTGGCCGTGGTGAACCATCCTGCGCAGCATGCGGATTCCATTGTTTTGACACCTGCTCCTGAGCGGATACGTGTGGGCTTGGTTCCATGGTATCCGGAGACCCAGCCTTTAGCGTTGATAACTGTTTCGGGGTCAGAAAACTCTCGAGCCGTGCGTTTAGTTTTTACTAACATAAAACAGGTTGCAGCTTTTACTAGACTAAGCATGTACGTACCGAGCAAGACCTTGGTACAACTAGGTTCCATGCTCTGTTGAGAGTTATCCTAGACAGTAAGAATGTATTTTTAACACATAAATAATTATTTAGAAAGAAAAAGTATGAACGAAGGAATGAACATAAACCGCCCGGTAGCTCCTCGCGCGGAATCTGAAATGATGCACCGCCAGCAGGGTGGTTCTAAGTTGCCATGGGCTGTTTTGGCTCTTGTGGTAGTTGTATTAATAGTCGTAGCAGTTTTGTTCCGCGATAAGTTATTTGCTGGCAAGGCTGGCGATGCCATGATGCCTAAGACTGGTGAATACCAGGCAGTATTTTTGACCAACGGGCAGGTATACTTTGGTAAGTTAACCGAAAACGGTGATCGCTACATTAAACTGACTGACATTTACTACCTCCAGGTAAATCAGCCACAAATTCAGGGTTCTCAACAAACACAACAGCAGGCCCAGCAGGCCCAAGCCCAGCCTCAGCTTCAATTGGTAAAGTTGGGTAACGAACTTCATGGTCCTGTAGACGAAATGCATATAAACCGTGATCAAGTTCTGTTCTTTGAAGACATGAAAGCTGACGGTAAAGTTGCTCAAGCTATTAAAGAGTACAAAGCAAACCCAGCTGGTTCTAAGCCTTCTACTCAGACACAGCCAGAGCAGGAGACACAGCAGCCTGCTCCAGCAGATGCTATGCAGCAGAAAACCCCTGCTCCTGTTCCAGCAGCGAAATAAGCTTCCAAAGCTTCTTTAGCTTGCAGCTTACA
>CAZKVS010000066.1:0-2707 GCA_964556325.1 uncultured Candidatus Saccharibacteria bacterium | reverse complement strand
ACTTTTTGCACTCTGAGGATAAGGTGTACGTGGAAATTGAAGCTCGGGCAAGTAAGGACAATTCGCAGGAATTCCGTGCGGAAATAGTAGTGCGACCGAGTGGTTTGTTTGCGGACGCATCAGGAAGTGACGTGTATGAAGCGCTAGACCTAGCAGTGCCAAAAGTAAAGCACCAGCTTGTTAAGAGTAAAGACAAAAAAGTTTCTGAGCGTCGCAGCTTTGGCGGTATGAAGTGGAAGTTCTGGAAACGCGACTAATGTCACAAGAAAAAGTTTGGGATGCGGAATATAAAAATCCAAAGCTGGTCTCTGGTACGTTAGAGCCGCAGCTGGACTTTAAACATTTTATAAAATATTGGCGTAAAACCACTAAGCAAGTCTTAGACGGTACGCATGTCTTAGACTTGGGGAGTGGTATAGGTAAACACGCGCTCTTTTTGGCAGAACGCGGAGCACGGGTAGAAGGTATAGAAATATCGGACACTGCTATTCAAAAGGCTCGGGCAGTTGCTAAAGAACAAGGGCACGATGCTTTTGTTACGTATCGTAAACAAAGTGTTGCTGCAACCTATCCGTTCCCGGATGCTCATTTTGATTTGGTGATAGACGTACTTACCTCAAATTCTTTACGGGCGGGGGAGCGCGAGGCGTACTTAAACGAGTCCGTGCGAGTACTTAAGCCGGGCGGCTGGATGTTTGTAAAAATATTGTGTTTAGATGGTGACGCGAACGCGAAGAATCTGTTAGTGAAGTTTCCGACCGGCGAGCCGGGTATGTACCGTATGCCCGGTTTAGGCTTAGAAGAACATGTATTTACTGAACAAGAATTTAGAGAGTTTTATGGTCAATTTTTTACCATACAGAAACTAGAAAAGAAGTCCAGCTATACCAGCTTTGAAGGTAAATCCTACAAACGTAACTTTTGGTTAGGCTATTTGCAAAAATTGGCCATATAAGAGATATAATGCAAAAACCTGTACCATATCCCCCTAAGGGGAAGTTGGTACGGGCTCTTTGTTTGGGTTATCGCAAGGTGCGGAGCGCTACTGCGCCCGCGAGAAAAAGTTGAAGTGTGGTGGCCGTTCCAGTAACGGCCAGTGAGGTGGGATAGCGTAGGCTACCTCCTGTGTACAGGAGGCTTTCGCCTCCATACCAGAGGATGCATATGAGCACCCACCATTGGCTGTACTGGCCTGGTGTCTTTATGGTGGGTAGGACCCACACCAGGCCGAGCAGAAATCTGCCCACACTTACACTTGTCAAATTCATATATGCTCCGCAGCATACTGCGTTCAGCGCTAGGCTGAGTAGCTGCAGAACTACTTGTCTTTTCTTCGCCAATACCCCTTGGCGAAGCGCGGTGTACTCTAATAGGGTATAGAGTGTAGCCGTAAGTAGAACTTTGCGGGTCAATTATGCCTCCGTTGAGTTGGGGGTTGCCGGGGCTGGGCAACCGGATTGTAGTTTGTGTTTTGTGCTGTTTGGGCCCAATAATTTTATTGGGTTTGTGCGCTGCGGTCAAATTATAGGCAAAACAAAAGAGAGCGATGACCGGGCTCGCTCTCTTAGCACTCGAAATGAGTAAAATGAATTGTGGTAACCCTCCTGCCGGGTAACTGGGGCGTATTAAGCGTAAGTCCTTACATAGGTAGGTGCTCGCTATCAGCCTTTTCTACAGTTACTCTAACAGTTGAGTTACAACTTTCCTCCAGTAGGTTTTTGAATTTGAACCACTAACTGCTGAGTGGCTCGTCTGCTGTTTTTAGATGAAGAAGCTTGAACAGCCCCATCATGCAGAAACATGCGCTAAATGCGGCCGTGCCCGCTTTTAGGTCCCCGCCCTCTTTGGTTCCGGCTGCAACCATGACTATTAGCAATTGCAGAAGCCAGGCTGTACTGCAAACACATCTCCAAAACCAGAGGGGAAAATGGTCCGGCATTCCAAGTGCCGATCCCATCAATACCCCTGCGATGAACGTCAGCGCCGCTCCGCTCAGTCCGCCAGCAATGGCCTCCGGGGCGTTTGGTTCCAACAACCAGGCTTCAGCGGTCACAGTTATACCAGTTAAAGCGATTACAATCAAAGTTGTCACATGTGTGACTTGTTTCGGTCTCCACATAAGCACCTCCGGGAAATGGGCCATGCGGCCAGTTTTTCGGTCGGGTCGTTGGGGTCCTTCTTACCTCAGGCACTGCGGTGTCTTCCTGTCCCAAATTTGCATCATCAGCCATACATTAAACATGCAGGATGCAAATGCTACGACCGATGCGATTGCATTGATCAAAACATTTTTGCCATACATGGCGTACAGAAATCCGTGTTGGTACATCATGTATGCCAGCACAAGTCCGACCGTACTTGGACCTGTAAGAAACGCAAAGAATGAACCGCCGAGAATTTTTGACTCCAGGCTGGTGTATCCTCGGCGTAGAAGGAATGCTTCGCCAAAGTATCCAGCAGCCCAGTAGAGGACTGTGACTGTGAGGGCGATGTTAAGGAAGTCTTTGCCGGGCTTAATTCCCAGCATTATAGCTGCCGGAATGGTAACCATCAGACCTTCTGCTAATGACAGCGCTGTAAGTCTGCGGTGAATCGTCATCACGATACGAAAAGCGCTAATTCTTTTACTCAGTTGCATTTCTCCTCCCAGAGTTTGATGCGTTGGTTTTGTAGTCCTGCTGCTTGGGCAGAGGACCGGTTATTTTAA
>CAZKVS010000065.1:0-2852 GCA_964556325.1 uncultured Candidatus Saccharibacteria bacterium | reverse complement strand
TTGTGTCTTTCGGCACCTTGACCGCTTCCAGCACTTTGTATTTATTGTTTTTAGCAATAACCTTTACGTAGCCAAAGTGTTTCTCTAGCAGCGGTTCGTATTTCAAAAATATATTTGCCACTATACGGGCGCTCCCGTGCTCTTCTAGGTGGTGCACTGTTTGTTCGAGAAACAGCTCAACCTCTGTGTAACTCGTGTCGTGTCCTTTGTGAAAGGGGGGGTTAGCAATAATGAAATTAAATTTCTCTGAAAGCTCTGAATAAATATTCGTAGCGGTAACCTGGCAGTTGCTGAGTTTATTTGTGTTGATGGTACTACGAGCGGACTCCAAGGCAAGCGCATTTGTATCTGCGAGCGTAACAGTGACATCGGGGTATGTGGCTGAGAGGCTGGCTCCTATAACGCCACCACCGCACCCCCAGTCTAGAACTTTTTTTCCTTGCCAGGTTTTTTCTGTCAGAGTATCTAAGAGTAATTGCGTGCCTTCGTCCAGCCTGCCATGACTAAAGACTCCCGGTAAGGTACACACTGTTAGTTTTTTGGTCTTCTGATTTTCTGCTGAGGTGTTGAGTGGTACTTCGTAGTTTTTCCACCAATTTTCTAGAGAGAATGCGTGATGGGTAACATTTTTTTCCGCTACATACAGGGCTGAGTGGCGAGCGGCATCCGTGTGATGAATAGGGCCGATAAGTTTTTCTAAGGTTTTTTTGGCTGATTTGATACCCGCATTGTTTTGGCCAATGAGCACGACCTGACCTTTGCTTTTTAGTGCGTCGCTGACCCAGGCGAGGGTCATCTCAATTTCTAAATCACTTTTTGGTAAAAATACAATTGCCTGGTCAAACTTAGTTCGTCCGGCATAGTGAGTTTGAAAGTTGCCGGGGATGTGTTTCTGTATAAGCGCTTGGTATAGTCCGTAGTCCTGACAAGAAACTTGCAGTTTTTCCTTAGGGACCACAGAAATAATTTTTTCTATACTAGCGAGCTCAATCGGATTTACCAGCAGGAGTTTTTGTTTGACCTGTGCGAGGTTGCGTTCGAGTAGCTGGGTTGAAGGGTGTTCGGTATTACTCATGTATATAGTATAACGGACTTTGTCGGGTAAGCCGAAAACCCCTTATATATGCTACACTAAGGGTAGTTTTTTAAGTTTCTGCTTACTTATTACTGTTTACTGATTACTCATTTATGTACGACGCCATAATAATAGGTGGTGGTCCCGCAGGTATGACTGCAGCCATTTACACCGCTCGCAAAAAACTCAAAACACTCTTGCTTACTAAGCAATTGGGTGGGCAAATGGTTTGGAGCAGTGACGTAGAAAACTACACCGGTTTTTCCATGATTAGCGGCGCAGATTTAACGCTTAAGTTTCACGAGCACCTAAACCAAATAACCGAAGACCTAGAAGTTAAAGAAGGTGTAACGGTGCAAAGTATAGAGCGGAATGTAACTCTATTTCAGGTAACAGACTCCGCAGAACAGGAATACTTTACCCGTTCCGTTATAATTGCATCGGGGAAGGAACCGCGCCACTTGGGTATACCAGGGGAAGAAAAGTTTTTTGGTCGGGGTGTAGCAGTCTGCGCGACCTGCGATGCGCCGCTTTATAAGAATAAAGACGTGGTAGTAGTTGGCGGAGGAAACAGTGCTATGGATGCACTACTCGCACTTTCAAAAGTTGCTCGGCGTATTTATAATGTAAATGTAAATGACCGCTTAGGAGGGGACGAAGTGCTACGGGCCAAAGTGGAGAGTAGCCCGAATATTACTTTTTATAACAATGCGAAAGTTCTGGAAGTGGTGGGTGAGAGTCGGGTTGCCGGTTTGCGCATACTCAAAGCCGACCGTACAGAAGAGACGCTTTCGGTTTCCGGGGTGTTTGTAGAAATTGGCTACGAACCAAGTCTTGGGTTTGACCGACTGACTGATAAAAATGAAAAAGGTGAAATAAAAGTAGATCAAAACTTACAAACCAGCGTGCCGGGTATATTTGCCGCCGGCGATATAAACGACGCCTGGGGCGAGCAAATAATAATTGCCGCTGGCGAAGGCGCCAAAGCTGCCATGGCCGTGAGTAACTATTTGAATGGAGTAAAGTAAGCTTCCTTTGTCATTCCGAGCGAGTCTTCGAGGCACGTCGTTCGCGAACGACGTGCCGAGTCGAGGAATCTAGGTCGGGCATAAGTCCTAAAAGATTCCTCCATTCCCAAAACCTCAGTCGGAATGACAGTGCTCAGCTATAGAATTAAAGTTATATGCACTACCTGCCAGAATTTTTAACCCTTGCCGGTTTGCACTTGCTCGCGCTCATGAGTCCAGGGCCTGACTTTGTTATGATTAGCCGCAGTAGTTTGTTATATTCCCGCCGGACCGGTGTGTGGTCGGCGGCGGGCTTGGCTCTGGGTATATTTTTGCATGTTGCTTACTCACTGGCCGGTATTGCGTTTATTATTTCTCAGTCTATTGTTTTATTCTCGGCACTCAAAACCGCAGCGGCTTTATACCTTATGTACATTGGTATAAAAGCTTTGCGGGCTAGGCCTACCACAGCAGGGGAGTTGGACGCGAGTGGGGAGCAGAAGACTATGTCTGTCTCGCAGGCCATTCGGACCGGCTTCTTTACTAATGCGCTCAACCCAAAAGCAACACTGTTTTTCTTTAGCGTGTTCACGCAAGTTATTCACCCCGCGACCCCCTTGGGTGTGCGGTTCTTATACGGCTTAGAAATGTCCCTTGCCACCTTTGCCTGGTTTGCACTGGTCGCCTTTGTCCTCTCTGGCAAGCGGCTGCGTGCCAAAGTTATGTCCGTGCAGCACTACGTAGAGCGTTTTATGGGAGCCGCGCTTATA
>CAZKVS010000064.1:0-2963 GCA_964556325.1 uncultured Candidatus Saccharibacteria bacterium | reverse complement strand
ACGTTGGAGAGTTCGCCGCGGAGGTATTTGTGGTAACCGGCGAGGGCTATCATGGCGCCGTTGTCGGTGGATAGCTCGGGGGCGGGGAAGTACATGGGTACGCCGAGTTTTTTAAAGGCACCACGGAGTTTTGCACGCAGACGTTTGTTTGCTGCTACGCCTCCACCAAGCACTACAAACTTTGGGTGTAAATTATTGGTTGCCTTGACTGCTTTTTTAACTACAGAGTCCACTATAGCTTCTTGTACGGAGGCGCAGTAGTCGGGAATAATTTTGGCAAAGTTTTTACCTAACTTTTTTCTGAGGTCATTGGTCTGGTACAAGCAAGACGTTTTAAGGCCGGAAAAACTAAAGTTGTAGTCTTTGCTGTACTGCATGGGTCGGGGTATATCGTACGCAGCGGGGTTGCCACTTTCTGCGAGTTGGGAAATAATAGGTCCACCCGGGTACCCGAGGTCCAGCATGCGCGCCACTTTATCAAACGCTTCACCAGCTGCATCATCTAAGGTTTGACCAAGGAGTTTATACGTACCAAGTTCTTTCACCCATATAAGCTCTGTGTGGCCGCCAGAGACACATATGGCCATAAAAGGGAATTGTACACGGTCCATGCCGGAGTAACGCTTACCGTGTTTATTTTTGAGCAAAGCAGAGAGTGCGTGGCCTTCCATGTGGTTCACGCCAATAATGGGTATATTAAACTCTGTGGCTAGCTCTTTGGCGCGGGTCACACCCACTTCTAAGGCCGGTGCTAAGCCCGGACCGTAGGTTACGGCTATGGCAGTTATTTTGCGTATGTCTTTAAGGCCGGAGCGTTTTAAGGCGGTGTCTATGCAGCCCTGAATCATGCGTTCATGCTCGCGCCGGGCAAGGGCGGGGACAACGCCACCCCACTCTTTGTGAATATCTATTTGAGAAGAAACTATGTTGGCTAAAATTTTCTCCCCTTCCAAAACCGCCACCGAGGTGTCGTCGCAGGAAGTGTCTACGCCGAGTATATAAACTTTTTTCATGGGTATAGTGGGGGAGTAAGTTATGCGTCTTTTTTGGTAATGGCCTGGAGTCTTGTGCCGGTAATCACATGTAGTTGCCATGTATCTTTTTGCAGGCGGGCCATAAGCCGCACGCCTCGCTCTAAAGCAGGGCTTAGGTTCTCGTCTGTTTCAAAGAGTCTGAGTACAATGCGGGCTGCTAAAAACAAATGTATAAACGGAGTAGTGGACTCGCAGGACAGTCTTATGTCTAAGGGCGCGTAGGCGTGAGTCGTGAGTGTTTCAGCGGAGACGCCGGCAAAGGTTTTGCTAATGGTATCTGTTATGGACTTAAGCACTTCCGGACCCACCGTGAGTTCGTTTGGCAAGAGTCCATCAGCCATAAAGTCTGCATCGCTTCGCCTCATGGCATTTGTTTGCACGGACCAGAGGTGGAGGTAAGCTACGGACATTATGGTAAACCAGGAGTCAGTATCTGCAGGGCTATTTTTCTTTCGGCGTACATTAAAAAAGAGCGTGTTGTTTGTGCTACCGTTTTTGTTCACTGCCAGCTCGAGCATGCTTGTGAGCACAGCTTGGTGTTCGGTGTTATTTTCGTTTAGGGCTAAAAAAGAAAAAAGTTTATGTGTAGCAAGCGCTTCGCGCTTTGGTAGCACTAAGTCGGCAAACGCACCGGAGTTTTGTACAATGTCCGTTTTGGTAATGTTCTCTATGAGCACCGCGTATTGATTTTGCGGGTTGGTAGGGTTGTCTTGTGCAGTGGAAAAAGCCCGCTCAGCTCCGCCGCACTGTTCGCCTGCATCTTGGTACGCAATTTCAACGTCGTGGATATCCATAATTACTTAGTGATAGTGTACCTAAATACGCGACTGGTTTCAGTTGGCGCGTCAATTAAAATTTCTATGACTATGGCTTTGTGCAGATATTTCTGAATATAGCCGCGCACTTTATTGGCCCACTCAATGACTATTACATTGGGTGCAGTAAACATTTCGGTCGGTTGTAAATCTTCCATTTCCGTGGGGTCATACATGCGGTAAGTGTCCACATGGTATAAGGTCACCGGGGTGCTACCTACTTTGCCTCTGTATTCATTGCAGAGGGTAAAAGTAGGGGAGGTAATAACTTTGTGTACGTGTAGTAGCTTTGCCAAGAACTTGGTAAAGTGCGTTTTGCCTGCGCCAAGGTCACCCTGTAGGAGTATAACCACTTCCCGCGTACCCCAGCTTTTTGCTAGTTGCGTGTAGAGTTTATGTACAAATTGTTCTGTATCGGCCAGAGAACGTGCAGTAAAAACTTTCGGGTTGTGTAGCTTCATGCTCCCTTCCCGCACAATATGTATACTATCCAGAGTCGTATCGACTACGGTGCTGGGTTTTCGCTTAGGGAGCTTGCCAGCGTCTATAATTAAGCTCACTAAAGCTTTTTGTTTACCCGAAATATTCTCTAGAATGTCTGCAATAGTGTACGGTGTTTTTTTGTAGGACGCGTTGGCAGAGGTAGCAGTAATTGGTTTCTTATACTGGGCAACCAAGTTCAGTACAAACGGGTGGCTCGATACGCGTATGCCTTGCGTGCCGCGGCTGCTTTCTACTCCACTCGCAAATTTGCCTTTACCTTTTGAGACCACGGTTATGGGGCCGGGTAAGAAATTATCGTAAATATTTTCTGCTACTTTGTTTATGTGCACATATTTTTGTGCCATGACTTTGCCGGTGACTGCTACGGACATGGGTTTGTCTTGCCGCTTAGTTTTGTATTTTAATAGCGCGTTTACCGCGGTTTGGTTGGCAGCATCTGCACCAATACCGTAACAAGTTTCAGTTGGATAAATAACCAAACCGCCGTTCTTGAGTGCGGCCATGGCTTTTTTAATAACTTCCTTCTGATTGGTCTCCGTAAGTTTTATAGTCTCCATATGTATGGGTATTATAAAGATTTCCGCCATATTTTGCCAACTATAAAACCCAC
>CAZKVS010000063.1:0-2968 GCA_964556325.1 uncultured Candidatus Saccharibacteria bacterium | reverse complement strand
CACTGTCAACTTTTTTACTGCAATTTGAGCGTGTCTATAACCCCCGGGTCAAGCAGGGAGCCGGAAAGGTAAAAGATAGTTTGGTTAACTATAACCGCAAGACCTAGCTTGCCTGTTCTATTGTTGGTAAAACTGAGAGCAGGAAGGTTTTGGAAGCTTGACTGCACTATGTTGCTGACGTCCGGACTTGCAGCCAGCTGGTGTTTAATAGTGTCCAAGTTTACACTACCGTCGGTAGGGTAGCGGTCCAAGAGGCCAAACAACTCTTTGGTTTGTACATTAAAGTACGCGTGGGCTGTGGCCGAAGCCTCGCTCACTGCAAGGCTTATGCCAGTAGGAGCCGTAAAGGATACGTTCCATGCAGAGTCAGTAACGGTAGTTGACTTTGGAGTGTCGTTTGCCGGCGGAGGAGTAGGAGTAGGACGGGGAGCGTTTGGGTTCACCGTTGTTTGTTCCGGCGTAGGTACATTTGTAATAGGCATGTGCAACATACTGCTTGTGTCTGGCTCCGTGGTGGTGGGCTGTGGGAAGTTGTTGGCTAGAGACGGTGGGGTGTTAGTAAGCTCGCTTGTGGGTGGGGGGGTAACCGGCGTGCTTATAGTGGTGGGCGTTGGTTTATCCTTACGAATATAGTAGCCGAGTACGCCCGACATACCTGCAATAATAGCCACAGCAATGACGCTACCAATAATAACATGCTTCATTGGCACGAGATCGTTTTGATTGGTCGGAACAGCCGCAGACACATCTGCTTGCGCTTCTTTTTCTCCTTTGAGGAAAAAGGCAATAAGGAAACCAAGGAAGCTAAAGAGTGCGCCAAATAGCAGGGTCACTTTGTTTGCGTCCGTAGTAGCTTGCTTAGCTATGGCACTAATTTCTGTAGTAATGTATTCTGGTGTACCTGCGGGTAGGGGCGTTGCGCCGCTAAACTCTATATTACTTGCTTGGCCGGATATTTTATCTGCAATGGCCTGGCGCATTTGCACAGGAATTTTTTCACTGTTCAGAATGCCGCTGGTAATGTGGGAGGTCAAGGTGGAAATAAGAATAGCACCAAGAATAGCTGTACCGAGTGTTTGCCCGACTTGTCGCATGGTGTTGTTTACACCAGAGGCTTCTCCTGCCTGTTGGACCGAGACCGCAGAGAGTGTAATGTTGCTAATCTGGGACATGGTTAAGCCCATGCCTACACCCAACACTATAAAGCCAGGAGCAAGTCCGAGGGCGGTGCTATCTACATTCAGTATGTACCGCATTACCAAGTAGCCAATTGTATTTAAAGCCAGGCCAGCGAGGATAATGCGTTTTGCCCCAATTTTATGACCCAAGAAACCAGCGATGGGCGCAGCCACTAAAAGAGCAATAGATAAGGGTAACATGGTTAAGCCGGTATGCAGCGCATCAAGGTTGCGCACGGTTTGGAGGAAGACCGGAATGGAGAAGATGAGCCCAGCCATACCCAAAGAAATAACTGCTGTGGTAAGCGTGCCCACGGTGAACTGGTAGTTTTTAATGAGTTCTAGAGATACCAGAGGAGTTTTGCCTTTGCTCTCTAAATACCGTTGCCAGAGCACAAATGCAACAATGAATAGCAAGCCAATTGCTATAAACACTGGCGTTGCAGAAATCCCACCAAAGCTAATGGTGTGGTGAAAGAGTACAAAGTCAGCTTTTGCCTTGAGCCAGCCGTAGGTGTTGGCTCTAATGAATGCAAAAACTATGGACAGCATGCCGAGTGCGGACAGTAGTACCCCAAGAATATCTAAGCGACTTTTTTCTTCCGTATCTTTCGATTCCCGAACAATGAGTGAACCAATTACTAAAATAGCGGCAACTACTACGTTAATGCGGAAGCCCCAGCGCCACGAGTAGTTAGTGGTGAGCCAACCGCCCAAGATAGGGCCTATGGCAGAACTAGCTGCGGCAATGCCACCCCAGATACCAAAGGCAATGCTTCGTTCCTTGCCTTTGAAGTTTGCGACTAAAATAGAGGCCGTAGCCGGCATCATAAGCGCCGCGCCAATGCCTTCTATAATAGCTTCGCCTGCTATCATGGTGCCTACGTTTTTGCTGATAGACGCAATGAACGAACCAATAGCAAAAATAATAGCACCGAGAATGAACATTTTTTTGCGGCCAAATAAGTCGCCGAGTCGTCCGCCGGTTATAGTAAATGCAGCCAGAACTAAGGAATACGCGGTAATAACCCATTGCATACTCTCAATGTCTGTATGGAGGTCGTTGATAATGGTCTTAAGAGAGACATTCAGCAGGGTCGTATCTATAACAATAATTGCCAAGGCGAGACTAAGCACAACCAAGCTGCCCCATTTTTGTAGGGGAGATAGGGGTGCTATTTCTGCTTGAGGCATAGTCACTTCAGGAGTGTCGATTAAATTTGGGGTGTCCATAGTAGTACAAGATTAGAGATTAGAGTGCTTAGACTGTGCACTATTCACTGTCCACTTTCCAGTAGTGTGGCTATTCGCTTTCTTGAATAATCTTTTCCATAGAGCTGAGTTTCTTGGAAAGATGAGTGGCAAACTTTTGGAGTTGGGAGAGTTTGGTCATAACCAGCATGTCGTCATGCATGGAAAAAACCAAGAGTTTATCTCCGGCTTTGAGTTTGAGCGCTTTGCGGGCGTCGGCCGGTATAACCGCCTGACCGCGTTCGCCCATAGTCGTGGTTCCGTAGAACGCTTCTTGCTTCATGTGTAAGGCCATATGTCTCTTTCTTCCTCCCCTCGAATGAGGGGAGGCTATCCGCCAGCCGGCGGAGGGGTACTAATTTGATTAGTATGAAAAGTATGATAATTCTACACCGCTTAGACATATGCGTCAATGTACTAAAAAGCCCCGCAGGGGCGGGGCTTGAAGTGTTGAGGTTATTGTAATTTAGGGGCGTAGTCCGTGGTGTAGCGGTCCATGCACTCTTTAACTATTTTGTTTGCTTCGGCAGTATCAAAGA
>CAZKVS010000062.1:0-3068 GCA_964556325.1 uncultured Candidatus Saccharibacteria bacterium | reverse complement strand
ACAGTCGTAACTTCATAATGGGAAAACTCCTGTTTTCCTATTATACAACGACTGTCTACATGTACGCCACTACAACTAAGTCCTCTGCATCATCTCAGGGCTATAGGCGTCAACAACACCAACTAGGTACTTTGCGGGCACAATGCCGGGAGACTTGGTTACGCTTTCGTGAAGCCTATGTTCATCTTGGGGCACGTCAAACACAACCGCCTGCACATCCGGAAAGTTAAACCGCGGATCGGCAACTGGGTACACAACCTCTGCTTCATTGCCCCAGGACCGAGCGGTACTATTCAGCTGACCTTGCGCTTCGTAATTCAAGCCGGTAGCAACAATTTTTTCGGCAATACTCGGATGAGTTAAATGTACAACCCTCACATACCCTTCCGGGAGCTTGGGCAAGGCTTCTATGGTACGAGCAATAGTTACATCAGCCGCATCATATATAGGTAATGTATCGTGATTAGTCATATATAAAATTTATGTAATGAATACTTCCAGCGCCCCGTCTCCGCCGTCGGATATTTTAGCAGTACGGAATGTGACCCCTCGCTTTTTTAAATACTCCTGCACATAACCCCGCAACACCGGCCCGTTGCGCAGGTCACCCTTGCCGGTTATAACCCGAACACGACCCTTTCCCCGCTCAAGCAGTTCATCGAGTACAAACTTTGCCTGCGTGGTGGTAAAGCCATGCAGGTCAATTATTCTATCCGGTTTTTGCTCGTACTTGTTCATGTCTATAGCTCCTTTATGTACACTGTGGTGTCTGGGTGCATATCCAACAAGTCTGCAAACTGTTTAGCAGGTGCTGGTTTGTAGCCTGCCAGCTCAATGGACCGTACAGCCTCCTGTCTACTGGTAGTTACCAATGCAAATGTATAGACGCAACCATTTGCCCGCGCCTCAGCTTCAACGGTATGACTCAATTCTTGAGCTAAACCTTGACCGCGATATTCTACACTTACAAACTTATTCCACCTATACGCAACTTTTTTCTCATCCCTCATCATAAACGATAATTCCATCCCTGCTATAATTTTTCCTTCATCCCGAATGGCAAATAGCAAATTATCGCCCGGCTGAGTAGACAAAAAATGCACCCGAGACTCTTCCGCATATGCACCGTCTCTACCATATGCCTCTGCCATAGCCTGGTAAAACGCTTGAATATCCGAAAAACTAGTGAGTTCTTCCACCGAAGTTCTAGCAATATTTGATTCTACAGCTTCCCTATTCATAGCTAAAGTTTACTTGCTTTTTTTGGACTTTGCCACAGGAAGTGCCTTGGTAGTTATACGAATGAGCTCGCACACAAACTTCTGGTCTTCCAGCATGTCACCACGTATATGCATGGCTGCTTTTGCACCCGGGTACGGAAAACCCTCTTGGTACTGCTTCCCCACAAACTGCTTGCCCGGCTCGGTTACTTTTACAAACAGCTCATCGTCACACACCAACGCCACCACCTTGTCCTGGCAGTACAACGCATACTCCCCAAACATCTTTCTCGCCCGAACGTCTTTTACCGCACTCAGCTGGTCTAGTATATATTCAATTGTAGATTCTTTGGTGGCCATAATTACATTTTAAAATGGGCAGCATACGCGTTGGCAGCCATAACAATAACTTTGTCCATATCCACAATGGTATTTTCCGGCAATGCGGTAACAGGGAAAAATGCGCCGACAGGCATGGTGGTTTCGGTTACATCCAACCAATGCACCAACGATACCGCTGAACCACGCTTCGCGTGCCAAAAATAGGTTCCCACAAATACCGGCTCCAACCACTCTACGAGGCCCAACTCCCCCGATAATATTCGAGCAAAAGCCGAATCGTAGGAACCCGCAACATCTGTTGGTCGCACAATGCTACCGGGGCTGTGCCATTGTCCTGCCCAAAATGGATCGGTTTGCGCACGCTGAGTTAACAATACTTCTATGCCGGCATCTCCTCTTCGCAAACAAACCACCTCCACCCCAGCCAGCACTGTGAGGCGAGCCAGTTCTAAAAACAACTCTTCCGGCAACAGACCAATGCCGATTCCTTTTAGTTCCGCCAATGTCGCATCCGACAGCCTGCTCCGTTCTTTTTCAGCCATATTTCAAAAACTCTTACATGTAACTTAAAAAGCTGCCTTCAGTATAAAACAGCTTTCGCATCCCACCAAATTCCTAAGCGACGCCCTCTCCCGACATTAATATGCCAAAGGGTGCCTTTGACACGTTGCAACACCAATGCAACCCTCCCAAGCAGCGCCGCTATTTTTTATTTGGAAAGTATTCTTTGTTTTCTATTTCTACCAGAGCTCCCTCGTGTACTAAATTATACAACTCTATAACTTCCTGGTTACCCATACGAATACACCCGACTGAGGAGGGCACACCAAGACGCTGTTCTTGGTTAGTGCCGTGTATATAAATATATCGTTCATGTGTATCTATACCTTCGCCGGTATTTACACCCGGCTCCAAACCGGAAAGCCACAGTAACCGAGTCAACGTTTTAGGCGCCGCCTGGCCGTTAGTATATTCATCTTCCGAGACTTCATGACCGGTTAGCTTTCTAGCCTTAAAAACCGCACCCTTAGGAGCATTGTCGCCAATCTTTTTAGCAATCCTATGAGTGCCAATAGGTGTTTGCCCGCTACCCTTGGCAGTGCCCAAACCTTTTGCACTAGTAGAAATTGTATACATCTTTTGTATTTCACGGTCTTGCACCACGTATAACTCTTGTCGAGCAGGGTTAACAACCACAGCCCGCTCTCCCGATTGCAAGCCAAACTGTGACTCAAGCTTTTGCATACTAACTTCAAGTTCCTGTAACCGCTCCGCAAATAAATCTATAGGGTGCGCATCCGCTGCCTCTGCGTTTAAAAGTGCGTCTTGGTTACCAATAGAATGTTCGGAAAATGGCATAATATATAGCTTAGTACTATCAAGTATTCCTTTTAGAATGTTACACGTTTTGTAAAAATTCCAGCAGCCACGGCCAGCGTAAGGGTAAGCCAGGCAACTCAGGCATGGCATACCATTGCGCGTCTAGTTCCTCTTCTCCGTGACGCA
>CAZKVS010000061.1:0-3119 GCA_964556325.1 uncultured Candidatus Saccharibacteria bacterium | reverse complement strand
GCTTTTTTGAAAAAACGGTATATACTATAGGGAACCGAGGAGAACTCTACTGGAACTAAGGCAAGCTAGCCCCAATTCTAACATGCCATATATTCCAGATCGCATCTGGCGATGGAGTGCAGCATCCGAGAATATTTCTAGTTGCTGTCTAACCGGCATAACGAACGAGTCGTTTGCGGATAAATCAAGACCAACTACAAGTTCAACGTCACCAGCAGGTAGCGAACCGCCAAGTGTATTTTCAAAATACAACTGTAGCAATTGCCCCTCACCTAACTCAGTCAAACTGTGCAAGTTAACTTGGAAAATCGAGGTCAAACCATCACGCGAGGTGAAAATTTCACGCCGAGTCATTTCGTCAACCTGATCGATGTTCCAGTTACGAATGTCCTCTTCAGCTTCTGGCGAGATGTAAAGGTCGGTTAGGCGAGCCTGATTGGTCGAAGCGGAATTACCGCCACCATTACGCCGCATAAACACCTTCATCAAGGATACCAATCTCTTGGTAAACTGACCTGCCGAAGCTGCCGAGTCGTAAACCACAACGTTACGATCTAAACCAGCCGCCAATAGGGTGTGCCAAGCATCATCATTGATTTTCTTGACGAAACCGTCCTTGAAAACCTGGACTGCCCGGTCAACAATGTTCCAGTTGGCATCCTTCGCATACTTCAAACACCAATCGATCGAATTACCAATCGTGTAGGTCGGAATGGTGATGTAGTCGCCTTCAACGCTGTTCTGAGGAATGTATCCACAGTTAGGCATAACGAAAGCGGTAAAATCATCTTCGTCCCCAGGATTTAGGAAGTCAATCGGGAATTCCACATGTCGAGTGTTGGTAAAATCCATCATCTCGAAAATGCCACCGGTAATATCGCCGCTCATAATACCCTTACGCAAAGGTAGTTCTAAAGCTTTGACAAACTTACTTTGAGCATCGTCCGCTGCACGGTAATCGTTTGACGCCGTGGCAACGAGTAATTGATCCATTTCAGGATTTCGTTCTTTAAACATAGTTTTTTATCTCCTTAGACTCGCACCGTAACATCAACGCCAACGTAACCGTCAGAGTCGGGTACTCCACGGAAACGACCAACTGATACGCTACCAGTGTTAGTTGTGGTCAACTTACCTGTGGCAGTGTAATAAGCAGGAGCCCCCGCAGTAGGATCTGAACCAGACCACATGTTTGTGTAAACAAAGCCATGAGTCACGACAGTCACCGGACTACCAACAACGGTTTCATCACGATGATAACGAGCTAGGTGCTCGTAACGACTTAGATCTAGGCTGACTACGTCAGTAGCTAGAATACCAAGGGGTACGCCAGAAGCATTGGTTGGAATTTCTAACAAGTTATTCGCATCACCCGGCTTGCCTGTACCGCTTGCAGACGAAGTATGTCGAACAACAATACCCTTCTCAGCAGCCTCATTGAGGATGTGAGCGATATCGGTGCCTTCAACGTACTTTCGTAAAGGTTTTAGTGCCATCTTACTTTTTCTCCTTTGACAACTGATCACCATAATAAGCAGCAAAAGCCGCCATTAACACTTCATCACCTGATTCGGAAGCGACCGTAGCATCTACGCCATCTTCCTCTTCACCCAACTCTTCTTCAGAGCCAGAAACAACCGGGGGTTCTTGTGTCGCGGGAACAACCGGAGGAGTTTGAGTCCCAGGAACAACCGGGGGCTTAACAGAAGCTAAAACTGACGCCACTAGGTCAAACTGTTCGTCGGATAGAGCTAGAAGGTCTTGCGACTTCTTCTCGGCGTCTTCCTTGGAAAGACCAGCAGCAACCAACTTATCAACGCGAGTTGCCATAGCAACCTGCTGCTTGATTGAAACGAGTTCAGCATTGGTAGCAGTTAACTTATCATTTAAATTCTTTAGTTCATCCGCTAGAGCTGACTTGGCAGTTTCAACTGACTCAATCTTTGCCTCTGCGTCTGCTAAAGTTTTTTGTGAAGCTGCAATTTGATCTTTAAGCGAAACAATTTCGCTTTCATATTTCTCAACGCTCGCAGCAGCAAGTTCATCGCCCAATTCGCGGTTAGCTTGCGTTAGCTGCTTTACCTGCTCCTTGAGTTCTGCGACCTGCTTTTCCAAAATGTTATCAGACATAATTATCTCCTCTTTATTAAGATTTACACCACTAGTTAAAATTATCTTTTTATTTTCTTTTGCGAATATAATACTGTCAGGGTTTGCGGGTCTTTTTGTAAAGGCGTTCCCACTAAAAGTAATATTTTTTAGGGCTCGGGCTATACTATAGCCGTCATATTGACCGGTGCCGCCATAACATCGCAAGTGTTTTGTTAAAAAGGCAGTATCCTCATCTCGTGCTACAACTTTCTGCTCACCCTCTTTTTCTAGCAAATAACTAAATGAAGAGAAGTAAGCTTCCATAGAAGTTTGCCACTCACCATTTTTTATTCCCTCGATTAATTCGGAGGCTTGCTCTTGTAGATCGGAATCCTGCCACTTTTTATAAATAACACCCGCAACACATAAATGGAAAAGGCTGGGCAACTCTTTAATATCATCCGCCAACATATTGCCGTCCGAGTCAATACCCCAAGTAGAAGTTAGGTGTCCTACTACGCGAGTATGATCGTGCTCAATATTCCACATTTTATCAACGGGAGTTTTACGAGCAGCCCACGTCTCTTGTGGGAGGAAAACGTCGTCGTTTTTGTTGCGGTTAGTTGTCACGAAAACCGACTTAGTATAGAATAGGTCGTGGGTATCCGGCGTCTCTGAATAAACCGAAGCTAATACCGATTCAGAACTATTTTCCAGTGGCTCTACATCTACCAAATAAGCGATAGATGTGTTTGCTAAGATTAGATCGGTAAGATCTTTTTCTGGTTTGAAAATTTCCATTAGACGTGAAATACTGCTCCGTCATAATAGAAGTTGACAATCGTAGAATCGCCTAAACCGCTGGCAATTGTAGGTAACGAGCCAGATGTACCACTTGGTAAGGTTACGCTATAACCACCACTACCACCTTGGACAAAGTGCATTTTTGTACTTCGAGCACTAACGGGCGGTGTGAAGGTTAAAGTACAATTTGCCGTCAACGTTAATTTTTGGTTTGCTTTTAGGGC
>CAZKVS010000060.1:0-3251 GCA_964556325.1 uncultured Candidatus Saccharibacteria bacterium | reverse complement strand
GTTTGGTTGAGGATGGTTTTTAATTGCGCGAAGTACAAAGTGGCCGGTTTCATAAAGCCCAAACGCGGCAATAATAAACACTGCGGGAATAGTGCCAATGGAGCGCAAGCCGTGAGGAATACCTTCGGCGGTAGTAATGACCGGAACAAGGAAACTAAAAAACCAACCAGTCAGAATAAAATGCGGAAGAAAGCGCGCATGCTTGCGTGGTCCGAAGAAATACCGAACAGCACCATACAGTACTATAAGCAACCCAAGGGCAAAAAACGGGGAGACGAGTGGGGAGAGGAACGGATACCCAGAAATATTGTGTCGCCAATTTAAGTCACCCTCAGTAAAGTAGCCAAGAAAGCTAAGTCTGCTTACTTCCAGGATAGTACCCATAAGGTCGCCCTTATTGAGGCCGGGACTAAACACGCTTACTTGCCCACTGCGGCCGATAAATGCATCGGGGTGGGTGTAAAAATACCGACCAATTGGAATAAGTACTATACATGCACTTACAATGCCCACCAGTGCAAGGGCGGTGTATTTTTTGAACGTAGTTTTAAGCCCGTCTAGCTTTATACTCGCCAAAAATGGCCAGAAAATGAGTATGGCCACGAGCGGTACCATTATCCTATAGGCAATATAGGAATAAAAACCTAACCCAAAACTTGCACCCGCAAGTAGACTCCATGCATATGCGCGAGCTTTGGTTTTTGCCTGGGCGATTGAGAACAAGGCCCAAAAGGTAAGTCCAGTAAAAAGGGGAATAGTGTTTGCCCGAAAGGCAGTCCGCGAAAGAACAGTATGCCAACTTGACGTGGCCATGAGAAAGAGAGCAAGAAGTGCTATGACTGTTGCTCTTCCAGCGGTTGTATCGGACTCGCCTGGCAACTCGTCTGTTACGCCGGTTGTATTTTGGGGAGAGTAATAGTTAAATATTTTTTTAGTTGCAAGGTAGCAGAGGAGCACTGCACCCATACCCACTAGGGCTGAAGTGAGGTGGTGGGCAAGAGGACTTCGACCTAACACTTTTACAGCGCCCCAAATCATGTAAAAAAACAGCGCCTCTCTACCGTTACCGCGTTCGTAAAACGGCTGCAGATGACCTTGCTCCATTAAATTAATATCCAAACCATTGGCTGCCTCATCAGGGAAGAGCCCTCCGGGCATTTGGTTGAGCAAAAATGTTCGAAAAAAGAGCGCGAGGGCTAGTCCGCACAGTACTAAAAGCGGAATATATTTTTTTGGCATAGAGCTGTATTTTACTTGCTTTTTAAAGCTTTTTTTCGTATAATTATAAAAGACTATTTGTATCGTTATTATGACTGCTGCGCAAGAACAAAACTGGATAAGCTATCGTGTGGTAAAGGCTATAGCAGCCGCAAGTTTACTTGTAAATATCATAACATGTTTGGTACTCTGGTTCTACGCAAAACCCAGCGCGCACCAAGTGGCACTTCACTACAACGTAGTAGTGGGTTTTAACGAATTGGGAAGCGGATACCGACTGTACCAGTTACCCCTCTTGGGTTTAATTGTGACCGGAATAAATTTTTCTCTCCTGCGCATTTTTAAGGATAGGCAAGTGTACTTGTCCGCTGCGGCGAGCGTGGTGGCGCTGTTTACTGCGCTGGTGTTGCTGTGTGCGGCAATTTTGTTACGTATAGAGGTAGCTCGCTAATGTATGTTTAGGAAACGAACAAAGCGTGAACGGTTTTGGGAAGTGTTACCAGGTCTAACCTTTTGGACTGTTTTTGTCTGCGCCATTCTTCTTGCCAAATACCAACCCATTTGGGCTTCGGTCTTTATTGTATGTTTTGATTTGTATTGGGTGTTAAAAGCGGCCAATGTGGGATTGCATCTTATCTCGAGTTACCGCATGTTTCGAGTACAGGTAACCATAGACTGGTTGCAGGCAGTAGAGCATGTAACAGCCAATCCAAAGGCTTTTATAGAAAGCCTGGCACAACGCATTACCACAGAAAAGCGAGTTATAGCACGCCGTTATTTTAGCAGTGAGATTGCACGTTTGCAGAAAATTTTGCAAATCAAAACCATTCCAACCGACTATCGACACTATTATCATTGGGTGCTCATTCCATTTGTAGATGAGTCTGTAGAAGTGCTTTCAAGTACCTTTGATGCGCTACTGAGGGTGAATTACCCCAAGGACCGCTTGATGATTGTACTGGCGAGTGAAGGTCGTATGGGCGAGGCTGCGCAAGAAACCGCAGCCATTGTAAAGCAAAAATATGGCTCTGAGTTTGCTCAGTTTTTTGTGACTATCCACCCCGACGGTCTTGAAGGGGAGATTAAAGGTAAAAGTGCAAATGCCGCCTACGCAGTAGAGTCACTCATGCCAGAGCTGCCTCGTTTAGGCCTCACGGTCGACCAGGTGCTTGTTTCTAACTTTGATAGCGACACGGTGGTGCACCCGGAGTATTTTGCTCGGGTTATGTACGAGTTCTTAACCGCTGAAAAACCGTACCAGTCCAGCTATCAGCCTATTGCCATATATAACAACAATATTTGGGATGCACCTGCCTTTATTCGCGTAGTCTCTGTGTCTAACTCATTTTGGCAGTTTACCGAAAGCAGTCGCCCGGACAGGTTGCGCACGTTTAGCTCTCACTCTATGACCCTTCGCGCACTCGTCGAAGTCGGGTTTTGGCGGAGAGACTTAGTAAACGAAGATGGCTTTATTTATTGGCAGTGTTATCTACACTACAAGGGTAAGTACAATGTCGTTCCTCTGTTTATTCCCATTAGTCTAGACACCTGCTTAGCTGATACAACCTGGCAAACGTTTAAAAATCAATACAAGCAAAAACGACGCTGGGCATACAACGTGGAGTATTACCCACACTTAGTGCCCAAATTGTTATTTGGCGACGCGCCGCTTCGAGATCGTTTATACAAACTATTTCAATACGTAGAGGGTAACTTTAACTGGGCAACCGCAAGTATTTTAATTTCTACCTTAGGTCTTTTGCCACTCTTTTTAGGTGGGCAAGATTTCTTGGATAGTGTCGTAGCATACAACCTCCCCGGAGTAACTCAAATGCTACTTCGAGTGGCGACTTTGTTTATTTTCTTCAGTGTCTATGTAAACTTAGTTCTCCTTCCTCCTCGCCCGGCAAAATACACCCGATGGCGTTCGGCTATGATGTATGTGCAATGGCTTCTTGTACCTATTATTTCAGTTGCTTTTGGTAGTATTCCGGCCATTGAAGCCCAAACGAGACTCATGATGGGCTGGTACA
>CAZKVS010000059.1:0-3261 GCA_964556325.1 uncultured Candidatus Saccharibacteria bacterium | reverse complement strand
GTTTGTATTTCAGGCATGTGAGTTTAAAAAATAGCTTTGTATTTAGTATATCACACACAATAATTAAACAATGCGCCTAGGAAATAATCCAATTATCAATTGGGTATTGGGTCAGGTTCTCCACACCGTCCGGCGTCACCACTACCACATCTTCAATTCGAACTCCGCCATGTTCAGGATAGTACAGCCCTGGTTCCACAGTCACCACATGACCTACTTCCATAACTGAATTATGATTACGATTAATAAACGGCAGTTCGTGAATATCCAAACCTAAACCGTGTCCGGTACCGTGTATAAAACCGGCATCACCCACGTGGAAGCCTGTATCAAGAAATATTTGTTCCACCTGCTTGTGCGCATCAAGACTACCCACGCCCGAACGGATAATTTCGAACCCCTTTCTTTGCGCGTCTACCACCGCCTGGTACATCTTCCGAATCTGTTCACTTGGTTCGCCTTTCACGTAGGTTCGAGTCATGTCGGCATAGTAGCCGGACCTTTTGTGTCGGGGGAAAATATCGCACACAATGGTCGTGTGTGGCCGGAGCACACCTTCACCGCGATGGTGCGGAATAGCCGCATGGGGACCACACGAAATAACCATGTCTTCATCATTACTCATACCGGCATCAAGTAACGCCCGTTCGGCTTCAGCCTTCAAAGCCTCGGAAGTTAATACCTTACCTCTCCAGTGTATCTCGTCACCCACTATGCTGGATTCTTGCAAAACTTCCTCTATGCGCCTAAATGCCGCCTGTGTCCCTATAAGTGCCTCTCGGATATACTCAACCTCTTGCTCGGTCTTTTGCAAACGTTCGGGATATAGAGAATCTACCGCATCCAGCTTAGCACCCAACCGCCGCAAGCCATCGGCCATAAATAATGGAAAGTTTGCCGGTACTTGTAAACGTTCGTCGAGTAAACTATATTTTTGCAAGATAGCAAACCCGCAACGAACCTCCACCCGTTCATCCGCGGACATACTCGCCGCCTCTTCCCAAACAGGATTGGCCAATACCGCTTCAATATTTGGTTGTGTATTTTGGCTTGCAAACATGCCAAACTCGCGATGGTCCAAAAAAATAAACCGCTTACCGTCTACATCCAATACAAACGTAGGGTCCGCAACCTCAAAACCACCCACCGCATAGCGGAAAGTGCTGTCTTTGGAATTATTGTAAATGAATTTTGTCATGTAAGCAGTGTAATAAATAACTATAAAAATGGGAAAGTGTGTTCCGCGGCTCGTCAGATGTCGAGCGCGCGGAACACGAGTTTTTGTGAAGCAGAACTTATCGCCTAGTACTTTTCGCCGCGTAGATACACCACGGCGAGAGGTGTGTCTTGCAGAGCTTGCCAGAAAGCGGCCATAGCTGCCTGATCCCCGGCAAGTACGAGAGGATTGGGAAACTGGTCAACGACCATTTTTCCAATAACTCCGTACTCACGGCCCTGCTCGACCGTTAACCGGACGACGTCTACGGACTTGCCGTGCCACCGTTCGTACAATGAACGGCGCGCTTCTGCAATCTGATGCAATTTGCGGACCGACCACTTGAGCGGCCCGGAAAAATTATTGGCGTTAATTGAATTGCCAGCAGAGGTCAATAACGCACCCCAGTTACCCAAGGTGGTAATGAAGGGTGTTTCCAAAGAGACGAACGCAGGCATCGCCGACCGCAGAGCTTCCTGACTTTGACTTAATCGCTTTAGAAACTCTTCGTGACTAATACCTAGTCGAGTGCAAGATTCGGGCGTGGCTTCAAAATCGCCAATGGCGAAAATAAAACGAACATTGAGTTTCCACTTCTGGCAATATTCAGCGAACTCCGGGGTTGTGGCCAAGACGCGCATCGCGACTAAGCCAATCCCTTCTCCAAGGCCTTTAAAAGTATAGCGTTGGGTCGCTTGGTCCACTTCCCAATCGGGACACACCGGAGAAAACACAACCGATTCAACGCCGGTCAGTGCTTTCTGAAGCCACTTTGCCACCGCTTCAACCACAACCGCAGGGGGTGTATAACACAACCGTTGTAAAATAATGCCCAGCTCTTTACCCGCCGGACCCAATTTAAACAAAGGTTTCCATGTTAAGTCGTAGTTTGGCGGATCGAACTCCAGATGTTCATGCCCCAAAGCGTAGCTGACCAGCCGCTTCAGGCTTGGTCGCTCACCATCGATGGTTGGGTAGTTTTTAAACTCCACCAATGGTTTTCCGTTTCGACATTCAACAACACGCCATCCGAACTCGGGTAGGGCAGTTCGTATCAAACGATACGCTTGAAGTTTGGTGGGAACACCATTATCAGTTGAAACGATACGTTCCAAGCCCAAACGGACCAAAGCCATGCGATCGCCAAGCTTTACCCTGCGAAAAAAACGCAGAGAAAACTGGTGTCGCATGTAAAGGCGAATTAAAAGGGAGAGGAAAGCCGCCGCGGCGTTTTTCCTCAGAACTTGAGTGCGGTTACTAAAAATCTGCTTCACAGTTTCCTCCTGGAAAACTAGGATGTCCGGCAGGACATCAAATTTTGAATGTACATTCAGGTAGTGCCGCTACCCTATCAGTCCTATATGCGAGGTTTTGAGACTGATGCAGCAGGGTTTTATTAAACCAAGCCGCAACAACTTCAAAAACAAAAAACCGCCTTACGGCGGCAAACTTTAGCTTATACGTATATTATTTACGCACTAGCCAAAATTACCGCCTTCTGAGTAAGAAGGAGGTTGAGGCTAATCGGCAAATTGCAATATACAGATTTCATTAAGAAAATAGTAATAAATATTTCACAGCTCGTCAAGGCCTAATTGTGCCTATTCCTGCACAATATGGTTCTGGCTGCTATCCCAACCCGGGGTTATAAACACGCAGGCGCGACCCTTGCCCTCTAACATATACTTCTCAGGCGGGGTTACGCTCATTACATCACCCACAGTAAGACTTCCCTGCTCAGACCCACATTGAAACAGAAAATCACCCTCTAAAACTAATACAGTCTCCGTACAACGGTCATTGTAAGAAAATCCGCTTGCCGGGTACCTACCGTCAATTTCCACCTGGGCCAAACTAAACGCGTCTTCAGGTTGGGATGGATATAGGCAACCCCTCGTTCCTCCAGGTATGGTAAATTCTTGCGCCTCTGTTTTTCTTAAAATCATACAAATATTTTACTTACGGACAGTATACCAAACTACCGCAAAACAAAAAGCGGCGGCGGGATAATATCCAGCTCGACGCTTTTGTGTAAAACTGCACGC
>CAZKVS010000058.1:0-3339 GCA_964556325.1 uncultured Candidatus Saccharibacteria bacterium | reverse complement strand
TTTCGAAAACGTTTGACTGCGCGTGGTACGCTTCGCGCCCGCCGTGCAGAACACCGGCCACGGCGTAGCCTATCCATACTGCCCGCTTTCCGCCGCCTTTGAATTTGTAGGTACTGAAGTCGTACCACTTAAGCGGCGAGTAAAGGCGTAGCGCCTGTTTATCTTCAGTACTTAAGGATTGCTTAATAACTGAATCCGTAACCCCGAAACACCCGGTGTGTTGGGCGTTCAGTGACAGGCAGGCCAACAAAAAAAGCAGGACTGCGACGGTTTGGGCGAGTGGGTTTGTGTCATTCATTTTACCAATAGTTTTTCCATGTCGTTCCGTTATAGGTCTGCGTTACGCCCGTGCTTGCATCCGTTGCTGTGCAGTTGGTGCAGTAAATAGTCAGTCCAGCGGCAGGGCTTGAAATTGCATCACGTTGCGCTGTGGTCATGCGTGGCGGCAAAAATCCTTTTGTGGTTGATGCGACTTCGAGTTGAGCAGATGCGCTTGCAGCCCCGCCTATCCCGGTCTCGCCCGATTGGCTTATTTGTACGGTAAGCGCTCCAGATGAATTCTGCAATTTATATGCCCCGGATGCGTCAAGTGTCGTATAGTAATCTTGCGTACCACCAAAATTGCTTAACTGCATACCGCCCCCGGCAGAATTTGAACTTTGCCCTATATGAAACCGAGACCCAGGTGACACACCAAAGCCCCACCTATTATTAGCAATATAAAGAGTCGGCAACGTTCCTTTGTAAATCTCAAAGTAAGGCGTTCCGTTTGGGGCGAGGTAGTCTATTAATCCCGACCCAATTCCTGTAGTCCATGTGTCCGTTCCGCCTACCGTGCTACGCATTCGTATTACCTCGCTCCCATTGCTGTTAATATCAAGCCTTGAGGGGGCGGCTGCGTTTCCAATTGTGATAATATTGCCAGAACTGTTGTATATCTCGCCAAGGGTTCCAAGTTGCAACTTGCCGTGCGGCATATATGTCGCCGTAACGCCGTTTCCACCAACAACGATCCTGTCGGAATTGTCCGCAAAGAGCAGGTTTAGGTACGCCGAATTATCAGAATTTCTTTGCTGTATTCCGCCGCCGCCTACGTTATTTTTAAGAAAGAAAATCGTAAGAGAGTCATTAAACTCCAATGTTTTGCCATAGAAGTCGATATTCATCCATTGCGTCGGCTTTCCGGGCCTGAATCCCGCCCGATAGCCAAACCTGTTAATATAAAACCTATCAGTTTGTAGCCCGAAGTCAGCGGTGCGGCCTATTGCGTCTGCGGCAAACGTGAAAATCCTACGCTGGGAGCCGCCACTTGAGTTTCCGCCCGTGTCAATTGATACTGGCGAGTAGCCAAGATGCCCCTCATAGGAGTTTACCGCTCCGATAACCGGCAATTCATTTACGAAGCGATTCTCGAAAAAGAAAAATGCTGCCGGGCGCGTAGTATCCTGCCTTGCACCGCCAGGCCAAATGTTTTCGCCAAAAACCCAGGAAGTATTTTTCCCGGCCGCAGAGATATTTCCTGAATTGATTGCCCCAAATATGAACGGAGGAGCCTGTGAGTCGGATGACCGAAAGCGCATGAAAATATTTGAACTATCGCCACCGGGTCGAGCCGAAATATTTACTGCGGCCTTCTTGGATGCAGAGGCCAATACAGATGCGTTTATAACCCCCGTAGTGTCTTTTGTCCCAACGCCGAACGTCCCTTGCTTGTATACATTGTCGCCTATGCGCTTATCCGCATAGGTGTCATTTGTTTTTGCCAAAGTACTATCTACGCCACTTACCACCTGTCCGCCATTTATTTGCAGCCACGCACTACCGGTGTAGTAATACAGCTCAGGCCCGCCCTGTCCGGCAGTACACGCATTTATCACAAGCCTGCTCTGGTATTTGGTCGGGGTGTAATTCGGCGCAGAACACCCCGAAATCGTCTGCATGCGATCTCCTGAAGCAATCCACGCGCTGCCGTTGTATTCGTACCATTCCCACGTTGCCGTGTCAATAGCCACCTGCGAGCCGACCTTTGCCGCTGGTGCGTGTGCGGGTGCGCCTGCCGTGTAGACTATGCCCACGGTTTTTGTTACCGTTTGGGCGAAGCAGGATGCGGACAGAATTATCAAATAAAACAGAATTATGTGTTTTCTCATTCCGGTGAAACTCGTTTTAATGTGTTGTATGTGCCTATGTCTGTTGTTGCCGACAGCCAATAAGGATCGTTCGTTGTCAGTCCGTCCGCTATTGCCTCTTCATCGTTTGCGTACGATGGAAGCGAATTTAGGTAAGCCAAAAAATCCGCCTGTGTGCTGGAAAAGCACTTCGGAAACCGCAAAATCAATTGGGGTTTCGACATCCGTAAAACTTGTTCGCAACTCATAATTTAGCCACAATTATAGTTTTCACAATTACGGGTGCCGTCGGGCGCGTCCAAACCAAAGTGAGCGTAACGGGGCAACTGGCAGTCCATCCGTCAGTCGTTGCTGCGACTACATGAAGCCTCACCTTATTATTGTCGTCTCCAAAAACGGTAATGCCTGATCCTAAAGTGAGCGTTGCCAGTACCGTGCCGCGATTGTCCACGATGGGGGCGGAAAAGGTGGAGCCGGTCAGATCAATAGGTTCCAATTCTCCCGTATCCACGTTTTCTTCCTCAATGGCGAACTCTTCCAAAAAGGTGTCACCCCTCTTGAAAGTCCAATCTAATTGGGCGTGGTTGTCGGTTACTGTTATGGTGTCGCTCATTTCTTTTCGTTGTTCTTCGTGTTGGCAATCTGAATCACATCCGCTGCAATGCGTATTTCCGCTTGCTCCAAAACAATGAATTTATCCCGGTGCGGAAGTATTGACAACTCTTTCAGGATGCCTTTTAGGGCCGTTTGGCGGGCTATCTCGTTCAGGTTTTGTACGTCGTCGCTCATTTTAAGTCAGGCCGCAATTGAACGGCCAATTCATCTGAAATATAATTCAAAAAGTGCCTGCAATTGTAGCGACCCCTCTCCAAAAGCGGATTGTAAATTGCCGCCGTTTTTTTGTCAATCAAATCGGGGTCCGACTTCCACTTTGCCGCCTCTGCTGTGCTGAAAACCTTCCCCGCTTTCTTCCTGCAAAATTGGCGTGTTGTCGGAATTACAGAACCCTGGTAAATGAAGTATTTTAGTTTCAATTCATCTGCCATGCTGGAATTTACAACCTCGTGGGCTTGGTTGTACGTATCATAAGCGTAAGTTCTCCAATACCTTTGCAACGCCCCGTCCGTATCCGGGTTTCCTTCCACCAAACTTTTAAACCCCTTTTGAAAATCCGAAAGGCTCTTTTTTGTCACGATGGATTGAACAACGT
>CAZKVS010000057.1:0-3369 GCA_964556325.1 uncultured Candidatus Saccharibacteria bacterium | reverse complement strand
CTCTTCAAAGGTAGCCTCTCCTACATCACCGCCGTACATTTTTCCGGTTGCAGAGTCGAACTGGTAACGCCATGGGTTCCGAAAGCCATAAGCCCAAATTTCGGGCAACGCACCTGGCGTAGTGACGAAAGGATTATCATTCGGCGCAGAGCCATCGGCGTTGAGACGTAAGATTTTTCCGTAAGGCGTGCCTAAGTCTTGCCCGTTAGGTGGATACCCATTGTCACCAATTGCAACGTAGAGTTTCCCCTCAGGACCAAACGCAATGGTTCCGCCCGAGTGTAAAAACTGCGCGGGTATATTTGTTTTGTAAATTTCTACTGCGCCTTCACTGGTTGCTACATCACCCGTTGCATCAAACCGAACTACACGGTTAAGTAGATCGCCGGCAGAAGTATAGTAAAAATACACAAAGTGGTTATGTGCAAAGTCCGGGTCAAAAGTAACACCTATAAGTCCCCGGTCCCCGCTCGCAGCAGACGGTAAGGTAGTAAACGGTGTGGGCAAGAGTTGCCCACCTTTATATATTTTTACCGCACCAGCACGCTCAAGAATAAATATGCGTCCGTCCGGCGCGACACCAAACCCGGTGGGACCATTCAGTCCGCTCCCAATAATTTGTGTCGCCTGAAAGTTTGCCGGCAACGCCGCTTCCGCGCTCTTGGCCGTACCAATAAAAAAACTAGCCGCAACAGCTAACACCAAACCCCCAAACACTTGCAACTTCTTCATACGTATGGCCTAATACACTCTAAAAAATAAAAGAATATAACCCATCACTTTACCACTATTAAGCAATAGATACAAGCCATTTCCGTACGCAAAAAGCAGCTAGAATTTGTGTGGTCTCATATGGAATATGAGCACACAGCATCTAGCTGCCTTTCGGTTTAAGCAATCTTCTCTACTGCGGACGGGCAGGACACCCACCGCAGTCTACAACGACAACGCCAATACGCAAGTCAGTATCAGCAGGCAGCGGGGTTATTATCCGCATAATCGAGGTGACCCTGGTCGAGCCAATGACTTCTGTCTGGCCATAAACAACCTTCGAGCCGATTGGCGGATTTGGATCAATAATCCCACCGTCGTAGTTCCCCTTGATGTGATTCGTGGGGAAATATTCAGCACGCCGCCAGCGCGTCCAGGTTGACATATTGGTCAAGTCAATCATGCCAATTTCCATGTCATTGATGTAGGAGCCGTCGCAGTCGACGTCTCCATCGTACTCAAAGCAGCTACCGCTGGGGTAAGGAAAGGCTTCCCTGTTGACCGAAAATTGAGGCATATCCATTTTAAGCCACCACCACGTGGGGCCTTTTCTCATGACCTCAATCTTCATTGAAGCGAGTTGAATATCGTTCAGCTCTAGGTGAGATTTGCCGATGTTAACTTTCTCTGTTGCACCCTGTGGGAGTTCACTGAAATCGCTGGCGAGAACCGCCACTTTCTTCCCCTGAACCCTTCCCCAGAACGAGAAAATTTGCATTGTGGGTGTAGACCCGGCGGCGATAGTTGCCTTCGCCGTTGCTGTGCGAATCGCACCCGTACTTACAATCGAAAATACGAGGCCCGCGAAAAGCAGAAGCGCCAAGAGCGCTCCGCGTTTCAATTGCTTGTTCATTGCTTCCTCCTCGAAATGCATGCATTGTCCGAACTGTCTCCGTGTCACTCATGATGTGGCGACGAAGACAAACAGTTCACCCAGTTCTGATGGTCTATGCACTGAGCAATAGTACCAGATCTGCTGAACACGAATTAAACTGACAATTATGCCAATCTAATTTGTATTCACGAGACTTATAAGTTTACTCTAAAAATTTAAAACTAACAAGAGTATTAGACCTTAAAATTATGAAGGATATATGAATTTTTTTCATATTATAATTATCGCAAAATAGTACAAAAGGCAGCGTAAATTCGAGTACACGAATCTAAGCTGCCTTATGTGGTTGAGTGATAAACAACTATTCAAGCACAGTAAGCTTTATAAAGTCTACTGTACTAGTTCCCCGTGTCATGCGCATGCCAACGTACTGCGTAGCTGTTGGCTGCACACCCCACGAGACGTGAGCGTCTGCTGGGTTCCAGGTATGGCCTGGTAGGTTTCGTTTTTTGTAACTATTGGGCATCTCTTGAGTAGTGCCGCCGGCGTTAATGTGCAAAAAGCCCATTAACGTTTGCCGGTTTTCTACCTGCAGAGTCGGTTTACCGTTTACCGTTTGTACCGTTACCCGTAAAAATATTTCAGGGCCAAAACCCCGGGGGTACAAGTCGGCGAACGTTGGAGTATATATTTTTTCCAAGCTCGTCCACAGTTCAAAAGTCTGCGGACTCAGCCAAGAAATGTGGAGTACTATTTCTTCGTTTAAACCGGGCGAAGGGTTGGCAGGGTCGTCGCTAAAAATGTAGCCCTGACCATTGTTGGTAATAATCCCTTGCACGGCGTTGTTGCGCACGACCAGCGTTTGGCCGTACGGTGGAAGCTCAAAGACGAGTTGAGGTACGGTTTGATTCCCGCCACTCTTTTCTTCTTCAAACATAGTTACGGTTATTTTTACCGGCTTTTGCTGCCCCAAAACGGAAGCGACAAACGTCAGCGACAAGAACACGACAACAGTACTATAACGGAGTTTCATTACTTCACCTCCACGGTAACCGCGTTTGTGGCAAGCATTCCAACCTTGGCAACCACCGGGTAAACTCCCGGTGCTACGTTACTTGGAATAAGAACATTGATTTGATCAAGTCCATAAAACGTTCCGGGAATACCAGCAGGTCCTTGTGGACCGGCATAGTACACCTGCACGTTTTGCTCACCTAAAGTAACTTGCACTTCAGCCATGTCGGGGTTGTTTCGAAACCCAGTCCCAAACAAAACTAAAAATACCTTGTCGCCCGAGGCAGTACGTAAATCAATCGCCAATGGAATGTAACGCTTTTGTTGCACGCTCCACTGGAAAACATTTTCGTAGGTCTGCACTCCTGCGGTGGTTAACCGAAACACTAACGCAGCCGGTACGCCTACTCCATTTGCATTTGCAGCAAACAGCCCAGGCGCAACCCACGTAAGGGGAAACGTCCCGCGCGATACTTCGTTCATGCCACTGTAAATTTCAAACTCACATGGCCCCGTGGCAATGTCATCTTGTAGATATATATTCGTTTGCTGAGGCGTCGAATAGAACACCTCAACTTGGTGGGTGTTACCCCGCCGGTCTTTCACTTTCACCTTGGTTGTAGTACTGCTGGCGCTACGGTGAACGTTCGAATTTGTAAAGATACTCACCAGCGAACTTGGTGCGACATCGCGACCAAAACTCGCCGAAGAAACAGCGGTAGCTGTAGCAGGCGTTTGAGCCAGCCCCA
>CAZKVS010000056.1:2011-3566 GCA_964556325.1 uncultured Candidatus Saccharibacteria bacterium | reverse complement strand
AGTTTGTCAATATTCCCCAATCCTACAAACCCCTTATATATAAGGTTTTTACCAAAAGTGGACAAAAGTGCTTATTTATGGGCCTATTTATCCCCCTCTTCCCAGCTAGTAGAAACTGACCTTTCGTGCCTCCAATAAAAAAGTCTGGCTATTACAGAATAGCCAGACTTAAAAAATTTATAATTTTATGCTTTTCGAGTAGACCATTTTTGCCACAACACCAGCAAAGGACTGGCCACAAAAATGGAAGAGTACGTTCCTGTGATAACCCCAATGAATAGGGCAAGGACAAAATAGCGAATGCTTTCACCACCAAACAAGAGCAGTGCAAGGAGCACGAAGAGTACGGTCAAACTGGTATTCAGTGAACGAACGATAGTCTGTGTAATACTGTGATTGATTACAAATTCCAATGGCTGGCCAGCGAAAATTTTCACATTCTCTCGGATTCGATCAAATACCACAATAGTATCGTGCACACTGAAACCCAACACTGTAAGCATGGCGGTCACAAACATGCTGTCTATTTCTATGCCTTTAAAATGACCAAGGAGGGAAAAAATACCTAAAACTACAAGCAAATCGTGGATTAAAGCTATAACAGCAGCCCAACCAAAGCGCCATGCGGTAATGGGACGCTGAATCTTTCGAAACGCATAGGCAATGTACAGCACAATACCCAAAGAAACGAGGACAAGCTGCCACAAAGCGTCGCTTCTGAGTTCCTGACCTATAACCGGACCTATTAATTCAAACCGCTTTTCCTCAAACTTACCAGTTTTGTCTTTCAAAGCAGCAAGCAATTTCAGGTGCTCTTCCGGGCTCATTACTCCTGTCTTTATTAAAACGCCTGTGTCCCCTGCCGTTTGCAGTTGCGCGCCCTTCACCTGCTCTTCTACAACACTCCGGATATGACCCATGTCAGGCGCCGCAGTATACTCAAGCTCAGTTATAGTACCGCCCTTAAAGTCTATACCAAGATGCAAGCCATAAAATCCGAGTGAAAACAACCCGGCAATCAGAATAATTCCAGAGAAAGCGAACAAGTACTTATAATATTTGAGTATTTTTAGCATAGCGTTGTAATCCTAATATACGAATTCCGTCCGAATGCTCCAAATTCGTTTCATTCGGATACATTCGTAGATTCAGATTGTAAATCAATTATTTATTCGTTTACATGCGTTGTCCGACTCACTCCAAACAACCACGGATGCGTTAATAATCTATTGGTAATAAATATTTTAAGCAATGTCCGGGTTACGGTAATAGCAGTAAACATGGAAATAAGAATACCAATACTCAAAGTGACAGCAAACCCTTTAATACTAGGCGTACCGAACATATACAATATAAGCGTGGTTATAAGGCTCGATACGTTAGAGTCTCGAATGGACAACCAAGCTCGATCAAACCCGTCACGAATAGCTTTTTGTGTGTCTTTACCTGCTCGTATTTCTTCTTTAATGCGCTCAAAGATAAGAATGTTAGCGTCTACGGCCATACCAACCGACAAGATAAAACCCGCTATACCAGCCAAAGTCAAGGTTACCGG
>CAZKVS010000056.1:0-1911 GCA_964556325.1 uncultured Candidatus Saccharibacteria bacterium | reverse complement strand
CCCAAGCTTGCCTGCCCTTGCTGCAAGTCTGCAGTAGCGCGCGTGAGCTGTTTCCCAGACAAACCAGTTGCATCCCAACCAGCGGTCGCATCTACATTTGCTGTACCATCTTCGCCCACTTTCACCTCAGGCGCTTTTGTGCTTTGTACTCGAAATTCCAAAAATGGCGTTTGCCCAATTTGATCGATGGCAGTCTGGACATCTTTAATCCCCGGCAATTCTACAATAATCTTATCCTGACCTTCTACCACTACCTGAGGCTCAGCAACACCAAAACTGTTTACTCGTCGTTCAATAGTCCCCCGAACGGCGGCCATGGCTTCTGCCCGGTCAGAGTCTTTAATATCTCTCAAATCTGCCTGATAGACCAAGTGGCTTCCGCCCTGCAAATCTAATCCAAGTTTAATAGGGAAAGACTTGTTATAAGGAATTTTAATCTTCTGGAGGTTTATACGGCTCCCGCTTGGAAGTACCAACCAGCCCGCTCCCAGTGCCAAAATGATAATCCCCAATAAACCCGCGTATAATTTCAGTTTCGGTCTCATAAGCAAAGCAGAATTAAGAATTTAGAAGTAAGAATTATATTCTCGATTTTACTTCATACAGTATACAAAAGGGGGTAGAAATATGCAATGTTCGTATCAACACCAGACCACAAAACGGAGCGGAATGCAATATCCGCTCCGTTTGTGAGACTTATTTTTTTGACTGCAGGAAGTTGACGACTTCAGCCTTAGCCCTCTTCTGCCACAGAACATTCGTTTCTATTTGCTCTAAAACTTGTTGTACAGTACGTTCTGCACCAGGCACAGACCGCTTTTGGAAAAACTCGCGCACGTCGCGGTATGTCTTCTCTTCAAACACACCCGCAAAAGCCTGCACTACCCGACCAAGCGCGTGCCCTCCCGAACCATAGCGGTCCATGTACCAAGCCCAATTATCTTTCACAAATTTAAGCACTGTACCGTGAGCGGTGGGATTATGCGTTGCGTACGATACAAAACGCCACGCATCTTGGGACCGAACCGCTGATGTCAGACTAAATTCTAAAGCTTTTTTGACCACCTCCGGCTTGGAAAAGGCACACATTGCCCGAGTAATTCTTGTTTGCTGCTCTTGAGATTCAGCATTTTTGTATAACTGTTTGAAATATTGCAATTCAGGCCCACCACCAACGTGAGCAACGAGCCTATAAACCACTGCTCGTAAGTCTGCCGGAATAGCCTCAGAGCCCTTCCGTACACTCTGCGTAAATAACTTTAGTGCACGCGCAACCACCTCTTCATCGCCATAGGTACCGGCCACCAATAAAACGAGAGGTCTTAATAAAATATCATTCTCTGGTTCATGAGCCTTGGCTGTAAAACCAAGCTTTTGCACTAACGGAGCAACCAATGCTCGTACATGCAAACGATAGGTAGGGAACCACTTCTCCTGACGATAGAGATCTCCCAACCGCAGTAAACCGGACAAAACCTCAGATAGTACATTATAATCCGTTTCGCCAACGAGCGAAAAAGAAAGTTCGAGTGCAGCAGTAGTTGTAGACTTACCCGATAAAGCTAACGTCCACGCATCATTTACTAGCTGCCATCTATCTACCACCGGAAATGCACCCGAAATCAACCCTTGTGCCAATTTTTCTACCAAAGGTGCATCGTAGGCCACCCGATAAAAACCCGTTGCTCCTGCGTTTAGTTTTAAGAATGGTTCAGTTTCCACCCCATCGAGGTCAGTAACTTTCTTACTGAGTAACACAACCTGAGTTTTCTTAGAGCCAGTTGTATAGTGCACCGGTACCGGCCATAATTGAGCTGTATTTTTCGCTGCAGGATGAATAAAAAAACGTGCTTGATTAACTGCAACACCACGCTCTTGAGTTTTTACATCGAGTAGAGGAAAACCAGGGGT
>CAZKVS010000055.1:0-3628 GCA_964556325.1 uncultured Candidatus Saccharibacteria bacterium | reverse complement strand
ATGAGGCTCGATTTGCCGACGCCTGATGGCCCAATGAGCGTGGCTGTTTCTCCGGCAGCAATATCCGCTTTGAGGGCAGGTATGCCAATGCCCGTAGTAATACTGGTCGGTAGGATAGACAGAGTGGGGAAGTGCATCTTGACCTGCTGTATATACGTCTGCACATCGGCGTCACGTAGTATATCTATTTTTGTGAGTATGAGTGCCGCGCGTACTTTGGCAACTTCGGGTACCACCAGGAAACGTTCTACTCGGTGTACGTCAAACGGAGTAGTGACGCTTTCCACTATATATACCACGTCTACGTTCGCAGCAATGGTTTGGGCTTCCAGCCGTTTGCCAGTTTTTTTTCTACTCAGCTCACTGTATCTTGGAAGGATTGCCGTGAGTTTAAGCTTGAGTTCGCCGGGGATGGCTTCAAGGGTTACCCAGTCGCCAGTTTTTGGGCGGTCGTTGGGGCTGAGCCGAGTAATGAGCGTTTTTAGAGCTATAGCGGTTGCTGGGCCGCTGGCGGTGAGTACGTCGTATCGAGTTCCGTACTCAGCAATAACCCGACCTACGGTCTGAGTTTGGGCCAGCTCAGCGTGTCCTGTCCGCTCTCTGTAATGCTCTATGCCTGCTTGTTCAAGAATGTTCATTATTGATATAGTAGCAGAGAGTAGTGAACAGTGTATAGTGAAAAGTGAACAGAAATATCACTTGCTTTGTTCTAATACTAACAGCTAAGCACTAGGCACTAAGAACTGATTTCATGACCTTTAAAGAACGAGTTATACAAATTATCCAAGCAATACCAGCAGGCATGGTTATGAGCTACGGACAGGTGGCTGCCGCGGCGGGGAGCCCTCGAGCCGCGCGGCAAGTGGGGGGTATTCTTCGTGCGTCCAGTTTAGACAAGTTGCCGTGGTGGCGGGTTATAAATAGTCAGGGGTATATATCTATTAAAGGTAGTTTTGAGGCAACCCCCCAAGTTCAGAGGCAGCTGCTAGTTGCGGAAGGTGTGGTGGTATCGGCAGATATGTACGTGGATATGGCAAAGTATCAACTACGGACTGTTTTGTCAGCAAAAACGGCGTAGTAGAAGCCGATTAGACAAGTAACTCGTTTTATGCTATAATTAAAACAAGTTACATTCTTCTGTAGGTACATCAGTTGTTCCATCTGAATGTGGGACAACTTTTTATATAGCCTCCGTTTTGCGCGATAAGCCAAAACGTATAAAAGAAGATACCTTTTGTACAAGTCTTGAAAGGGAAAACGGTAAAAATATTTGTTTCGCTCGCTTTAGTGAAGAGTGAAAACAGTGGTCTATATACATCTAGCCATAATCAGATGTGCTAATGTCTATTTTTCTTGCCGTTATAGAGTAACTGAATAATTTTTTCAAAAAGTAATACGCGTTTATTATTTATTTTTGTGCGTAAGGCGGTTTGGAAAGAGGCTTGAGAGATAGAACATATATGAAGACAACAACAGAACAAACAGAGGCTCCGACTCTTGAGACGGAACTTACTTTTGAAGGTTTGGGTATAGACCCAAAGTTTTTAGGCATGTTAACCCGCGCAGGTTTTACTACTCCTACGCCTATTCAGGCACAGTCCATGCCTATAACCACGCAGGGGCAGGATGTGTTGGGTATAGCCCAAACAGGTACCGGTAAGACGTTAGCGTTTGGTATTCCTATGATTCAGCGCTTGGTTCAAAACAAGGGCATGGGCTTAGTCGTTTTACCAACACGCGAACTTGCCGTACAGGTGGAACATTCTTTACAACGCATTGGCAAAGAGCTTGGTTTAAAAACCGCGTTACTTATTGGTGGTGAAGTAATGGGCAAGCAACTTCGTGCTTTAAAGTTCGGTCCCCATATTGTTATTGCTACTCCCGGTCGACTTATAGACCACATGGAACAGAAGACTGTTAATTTGGCAACGGTAAAAGTGCTGGTACTTGATGAAGCGGACCGCATGTTGGACATGGGTTTTGCACCGCAGCTGAAACGCATTTTACAGGAAGTACCAACTGAACGACAGACTATGTTGTTCTCTGCTACTATGCCGGATGCTATTGTGGCTATTGCCAAAAACTTTATGCGCATCCCAGTCCGAGTAGAAGTTGCCCGAGCAGGAAGTGCCGCTTTGACCATTACGCAAGAAGTAGTATTTGTACACAGACAAGACAAACTTCCGGTGCTTAAAACCTTGCTTACGGAAGAACAGGGAACTGTACTCGTGTTTACTCGCACAAAGCATGGTGCCAAGAAAGTTGCCAAGTTGGTACGAGACTGGGGTTTTAGCTCTGCTGAACTCCACTCTAACCGTTCTTTGAGCCAACGACTTGCAGCCCTGCAAGGCTTCAAGCAAGGTCGACACCGTGTATTGGTCGCAACAGACATAGCTGCTCGTGGTATAGACGCAGCGGGTATTGCTCTGGTTATAAACTATGACTTACCCGCAGTGGCAGAAGACTATGTACACCGCATTGGCCGAACGGGCCGTGCAGGTCGTGCTGGTAAAGCTATAGCTATCGCAACCTTGGAAGAACGCCGTGACGTGCGTGACATTGAGCGGCTTATTGGCCAAATGTTGCCAGTCAAACAAATGGGTCCACTCGACCGGAACATACCTATGTCTGTGCCCGACGAACGTCCAGAGCGCGAGTCGCGCGGTCGCCGTCCAAGCGGTGGTGGTTCGTCATTTGGTGCTCGTCCAGCCCGCCCGGGTTTTGGTGGTAACCGTAGCCGCGGCGGAAACGCCGGGCGCCCGGCAGGCAGGCCCGGTGCTGGCCGTGCAAGTAGTGGCCGCCGGTTTACTCGCGGTTTCTAAATGAGCAATAGAATTTCCCCCCGGTGTTCACCGGGGGGATTTTTTATCTATATATAGCATTCATCTTGTTTTCAGAGTCGTCTTTTATACTACTAGTGCTTTACTAATCTCGAGTTGGTAAAGCATTTTATAAATAACGAAAGGACATATATGGCTGAAGATAAAAATAAGTCTTCCAATGGTGGAAGCAACAACACAGATAATAGCGAAGCCGGTACCGGCATAGACACCGTAGATTACCTATTAGGTAACTAGGGGCGCTCCTTCTTAAGTGACTAACGAAAGGAATATATATTATGGCCGAAGAAGACGACCAAGCTAAGGAAGCAGCAGACGTTGCCGATAAAGCCAACGAAGACGCTGCCGATAAGGCGGAAACAGCTCGCCATGCGCGAGAAGAAAAAACCGCAGACGGCGACGGTTTCTTTGAGTAGAGCACCTGGCCACGCAGGTGTAGGACTTGCGTGGCCTTCTGTGACGGCTACAACCTGGCTTGCCTGTTTTGGGTCCAGGAGTATACTTGCATGGCTACTAATGAAAGGGGACATACTATGGCAGACGAAGATGATAACACTACAAAGGCATCCGATGACGACACCGCAACTGGTGGTATAGGGAGTGACGAGACCGACAAGAGCGGTACGGGCAATAAGGTAGTGGATGGCTTATTGGGTAACTAAATACTAGGGGAATTCTAGAGGTTTCACCTAGGTAAGTTTTCCGTTCGATGGACCACATAGTAGGGCGTACAAGGATTAACCATCCTCTGTACGCCCTGCTTTTTTGTTCCTTTATTTGCATAATTT
>CAZKVS010000054.1:0-3702 GCA_964556325.1 uncultured Candidatus Saccharibacteria bacterium | reverse complement strand
ACTTGCATATCTGTTTATGATGTATTAATTACTTATTTTTCAATTAGATAAGCGGGAAAGTAAATACTATTTATCACTCAACCACTCAGACTGCTAATAGTGTAGCAAACTTAGACGGCGTGTCAAGAATAGCTTATTTGTAAGAAATCATAATAAATATACTTGACTTTTACATTATTTTATAATATAATATTCTGTCCTTACGTGAAGTCGGGGGGCATGGCCTGGCTATTGTCAGTCCATATTTTGGGTATAAATATACCCCATAATACGGGAGGAATACTATGGCTGAACATAGTTTCCTAATCCTTATTGCCATCGCCGTGATCGGACTTTGTGCATGGCGACTGCTACGGCACAAACCTTATCAACAAAGTCTCAAAGCTCTTCCCATCAAGGCGAAGCGAAATACCCCGGTGGCGATAGCGGCTGGTCGCGCGCTTCTGCATCGCGGCAGACGCGCAGCAGGCAAGTCAATTCGCCGTGGCGCCAGTCGTCTGATTGGCAAAATTGACCAAAAGGGTACTGCTTGGATTCAAAAAAGGGCGCGACGAAAGCCGCACGTAACTGAAAAGACTGGGGTACTCATCCAAGTCAATAAAATCAAAACTCAACCAACCGGCAGATCCGTCTGTAGGGTGAGTCTTGCTGGAGAAGACACAATCCTCTACGCCAAGCGGCACCCAAACGGAATGGTCTTTCCTCTGCCAAATGGAGCAAAACTGAACCAAGCCAAAACGCTTGCTGTTTGGCGAGGGTATAGCTTCGGCTTCCTTGAAACCAGTCCGAAAGGAAAAAACTGGTTTCAAATTAACATCAAAGGCTGGGCCTTCGTGTTCATCTATCCCACTGACTGTGATGTAGAAGAGGCCCGAGCCGCCTGGGTCAAAATTAAAAGTGTAGTCCAAAGCGAAAATTCAGGGGGGAAATAGGGCAACAACAATGCAGTACATACGAAACGCGGTAACTATAACATTAGGCAAAAACCTAATCCTCTAGTTACCGCGTTGATTTGTTATATGCAAAATCTTTGATAATAAAAAAGCAAGAGTAGCGTAGATAAGCTTCCAAAAGGAAAACATACCTATGCTACTCCGCTGAGTAGGATGAACTAGATTGGCACCTGGAGCAACGGCGACTGCTCCATGAAGCTGTGAGCGGCATCTTTGCCTTCCACAGTGTAGATAAGCGCCGCTTCAGTCAGTTCGACGAAGTGGAGACCGACCAGGACAACCGAGGAAGCCTGGACGGACGCTTCTCCGAGGATACGCGTTTCGCGGGTCATGGCCGCCTGACCGGTGGCGTGGGTTGCTGTGGCTGCAAGTAAGGCATTGACCGTGGTCTGGAGCGTGACTTTCGCCGAACGCAGAATTTCGTTTTGCTGCGCCAGACGGCGAGCGACGTCCCAAATTTCAGCCTCAGACTCCACACCAACTTCCAACGGATGTTTCGCAACCTCTCTGAGGTTTTGAAGCTGCTCGGCAGTTTGCGCACGCAAGTTTTGAATTTCCTCGTGTGCACCCACAGCCAATGCTTGAAGCTTTTCTGTCCGCGGGTGTTGAGCGAATGCATGAAGCGTTGCGGATGCCTTGCCGGTCTTGGTCTTGAGCTGTGTGTAACGACTCTCGAAACGGTCGAGGGCCACAACTGTCGGCTCGGTGAGTTTGGCGATTCGCCGAAACAGATTGTTCCGGAAAAATCGTTGAAGCGCGACGGTCCGACGATACTCTTCCGGATTCACTTTCGCCATGCCGGCAAAGAATTTGTCCATGCGAGTGAGCCTTTTACCGCTCTTCGCCTCGTGCATCTTGCCAATGGCGTACTGCTTGGGGTTTTTGAAAAGTTCCCCAAAGTTCTGCGCTCGCTCCGCCGCGAAGTCGTATTTGGTTGGTCCAGCCTGTACGACCTTAAATACGTGCCGGAGCTTGCGGGAAGTTTGGATAACATCTCCCCGGGGTTGAATTGCGGCCTCGGTCAGAAGCTTCGTTAGAGCGAGCTGGTAGTCCACAATGTGAAGGGAAATCTCCCCCATTGCGTCCAGACTTACCAGCCGCCCAGCGGAGCTGGCGATTTCGGCGAGGTCTTGTTGAATGCGCCGAACCGCTTGGTCCGGATCAGTGTTGTAGTAGGTCAAACCCGTGCGCACTGCTGTGTTGACCATGTTGGGATGCAAACGCGGGACAACGTTTGTCTGATAGTACTGCTGATAAATGTCCGGGAAGGCTTCCCGGACACGCGGCGCAATTGGGTTAATGGGCCTACCCGTACTAATATCCGTGCCCGGCAAAAAACCTGAGCCACGACGCGTAGTTGTTGCTTGCTTGTTCATCAGTGAAACCCTCCGTTCCAATTGAATTGAGTTTTAGGTGCTTGGTAATAAGCTCAATCGAAAAATGCTTTTCGATATTTTGCTTTCTGTTTTAGAGTACCGGCAACATATGCCATATACATTATATATAAATAATATCAATTTGTCAATCTTATTGTCCTTATAAACAAGCCATTATCTAATAATGGCTTGACAAATACACTTTAATTAAGTAGAATATCATCAAATAAAAGCCATGTGAATATCTGCAGAGCTGCAGCTGTATTTACAGGGCTTTTAGTATTTTTGTTCACGTCAGCAAACAACCAATGGAGGATACAGCGATGTTATTGACTACATTCGCTTTCGCGTTTTTATTACTGGCCGAGCCCGGCGGTGGGACGGCTGGCGAACAAGCCGCCAATGCTTTATCCGGCAACCTTCAGACTTTGGTGTGGCACGCCATCGTCATACTCATCGTAGGCGCCATCTTCGGAGCCATATCCATCATCAAACAGTGGGCCTTTTCCCTCTCACAATGGGGTGGGTACGTCATCACCTTCTTCAACGACGGGTTAGCCGCCGCCATGATTTACCTGATCGGCTTCACGCTCATCAAAGGCTTGACCGCTGGCTACATTAGCTCGCTCGTCCAGCAGAGTGTCATCGTCTTCCTCCTCGGAGGGGCGGGCGGAGCGCTCGGCTGGTGGAAGTGGGGAGATGTCCGCTATACAAGCGAAGACGAAACGGCAGGATTCGGCGAGACAACCAAAGCGGAAGAGGTCGCGGCAGAAACCGAATTGGAAGACGCGTAAAAAGGCACGACAGACCACATTGTGAGCTAGTATAAATGCTCACATGTGGTCTGTTTCCGTTTTAGTATAAGTATATTTGGTATACTTACCCTATGAACCACGCATATCAGAGTAATGAGGCGAGCCGGGCTTATGCTGACTTTTTGAAATCAGACGACGGGGTCATATTTCGCGAAGTGATTGGTAAGGCCTTTTTAGCGCAGCTTATAAACTTAAAACAACTGCAAAATACGCCTGTGCACATACTCGACGCAGGGTGTGGCGATGGATGGTTAGCCGGACTCATTGCGCCGCACACCAAATCCGAAGTACATGCCTGTGACGCAGGTGAGCCGCTTATAAAATCAGCTCAGCAAAAGTTTCCGGAGGTGCAATTTTCCATCTGTGACTTAAACAAGCCACTCCCCTACCAAAAAGAAAGCTTTGATATCGTTACCGCGAGCATGGTCATTCATGACGTGGAAGATGAACTTGCCACACTAAAAAATATGGCCAAAGTCCTAAAACCTGGCGGGAAGCTACTCGCGAGCATTGTAAACCCCTACTATGGCTACCCCATTGGCGAGTGGAAACGCGGCA
>CAZKVS010000053.1:0-3888 GCA_964556325.1 uncultured Candidatus Saccharibacteria bacterium | reverse complement strand
AAACCGTTAGGCTTGCAGGCCTATAGTCTGTCTGATGAGTTACTAAATACTTTTAAGAAAGTAAACGAAGTATCTACTGGGCTGCGTATGCAGGTTGTGCCTGACGTAGTTGGCTTGGACAGTGAGCATGCCCTTGTCGCACTCAACGCAATCATCTAGCTTGTCGTACAACGGTTACATTGCTATACTATTACAAACAAAAGCCGCATGTCGCGGCTTTTGCATTTCCAAAGGGGGTCAGCATGACTAAAGATAATGGCGGTAAAATACTATTGATATTAGTTATCGCTGCGCTTATATTCGTGATTGGGGGTAGTGCACTCCTGATACTCTTTCAACTGTGGGCTTCATCGTGAGATGAAGCCTTTTCCGTTATTGTTGCAGTTACCTGTAATACTGCATTGGTCCAGAACGTTTGAGATAGTTAAGTTGCTTGAGCTGGTCTTGTACAGTCGCAAGGGCTTTGCTTGCCTGAGTGTTTAGTTCCGCAACTAGTTGTCCTAAACCATCAACCATACCTCCAGGAGCATTTACAATAATAGAACCAATCATTTCATCCGGGTCCTGCTCGTTAATCAAACCTTTCTCGGCTAAAAATGTGCGGACGGCAAGAGTTTTTTGTTTTTCTACTTCTTGAGGTAAACGCTCTTGCAAAGCTTTTAATGTTTGTTCAAGCTTAGCAGCTTCTTCTAATAACGGACCCGCTTTGTCGACTGTTTCTTGGTTTAAAGTTTCATATGCTTCGGCTATGTTGTTTTGAGCATCTGTAAGGTGTTGCGCAAACCTGTTCCAGTCTGCGCCGGGTTCAAAATTATGCAAAGCCATATCACCGGTGCCGAGCTTGGAGAAGAAACTTTCTAAGGAAGCAAGTCTGTCCTTGCCAAAGGTTGTCTCCATGGCGCTCCAGTTAATTTTTGCCAAACGTTTGTAGCCATCTACGCTATTAGCTTTGGCGTTTATGCGGCCGGGATTGCTTTCAAAAGACAGCATTGGACCGTTGGCTGTCTCACCCGAATAATTTGTTTTTTGTTCCTTAACGTTGGCTTCAACTCTGGTTATTGCTTCATCAATTGCCTTAGAGTCGCCTTTATATAATATACGGATGGCGTGGAACAAACTGGTCGGCCTCGTGGGATCATTTGCAGTTTCTTGTATGGCGTGCAAAAAATCCATTGCATTTGTGTCGTTTAAAAACTCTTGGCCAGCATCGGTAACTAAATTGCCAAATGCAAAGTTATTTCTTGACTCTCGGTCTAATATGCGGACTTCTTGAGCAAGTTTTTCTAGGCGCTGCTCTTGTTCTACTTGCTGATCCAGTGTTTCAGTGGTAAGGGCCTCAACACGTTGCGAGGCGGGTGCTATTTCGTAAGCTTTCATAGGGATGGATTAATGTATGCACAAAACATAGCATAGGAGGTGTTAGTTGACCATATACTTAGTAACTATTATCCATGTGCCAACATACGGTCTCACTTCAGCAAAACCGCGCTCGTCCACTTGTTTCCAATTAGCTGGAGTGGTGGGTTTGCTGCCGCCAAAGCCGTTAGTCCAAAGTAACCAGACTGTTTCGCCGGATGTAGCCCCTTGTTCAAAGTAAGGCAAGAGGTCGCTGTCAGTAAGGATGGCCGTGCCAGCAAAGTGGGGCATATTGTGGGTTGTGGTTTGGCCGCCGGAGAAGAGCAGGGGTTTGGGCCAGCCCACTAAACGAGTAGGTATGGGTGCTTCTTCTGTGAGGTCTTCCAGTGCGTACTGCCGAGAAATCATGCTAGGTTTTGCGACGGCATCCTTTTCCGGCGGTGGTGTTTGGCTCAGGTAATACTTGAGATTGAAATACTCAAAGCTACTTCCCACATAGAGTTTATCTGTAGGCGATACCTGCGTACGCATGTATTGAATTGCGGCTGCCATGCCGGGTTTGGTTTGGATTTGGAGATCGTTCCAGTAATAAGCAAAGGCGGCTAAGCTAGTAAAGCAGTACATAGTAAGGAGTAAGTAGGAGAACCATTTTGAACTCAGATTGCTAAACCACACCGCCAAGGCAGCGGTGTAGAAGGTTGCCGCATAGAGAAAGTACCTCACTAAGTAGACTGAACTATCCTGGCCTTTGAGTTTTGCTAGGAGAGCGAAGAGAAGAGCTCCGCCGAATGGGGCGAGCGTGGCTAGGAGCACCAACCACTTGTAAGGGGCAGACGTTTTGCGAATAAAGGAGTAAAAAAAGTAAATAGAGAACACCGTTACAAGCACTATAAGTGTTTGGCTTGCGGCGTGGCTCATATCTGTTTGTAGGCCTAGCCATGTTTGTAACGTGCGCATGAGTTTATCACATAAGCCAACTTCCATGCCAATGAACATTTGCCAGAGGGTGGTGGGAATACTCCATCTATCAAGCGGGGGTATCCAGTAACCTGCACCCACTTGTTTGTACTGATATAAGAACCATGTAAACCATGGGGCAAAAACCAAGGCAGTAAGCAAGTAGGCAGTAAGTAGTAAGTAGTAGCGTTTGAAGTTAAAACGGTAGTAATAGAAATGCCATGCGAGTGCGTAAAAACAAAGTGCGGCAATAGAAAAAAGCAAGAAATAATGCGTCAGCGTCGCGAGTCCGGCAGTCAGTCCAAACGCAATCCACCATATCCACGGATAGGATGTTTGTTGAAGCTTGGGTGACACGGGTGCAACAATTTCTGTTTGGTTAGGTGCGGGAGTGGTGCTGACTGTTGAGTTTTGAGGAAGCGCCTGGAGTGCTTTTACTAAGCAAAAGGCTGCGAGTACGGCCAAAAAAGCACCAAAGGTGTACATACGTGCCTCGGTCGCATATTGCAGTTGAAACGGGCTTATGGCAACCAATAAGGCGGCAATAAGTGCAGCCTTTGTGCTGTTAAAAGCTGTTTTTACTAGTCCGTAGGCACCGAGTGCGGTGAGTAATCCAAAGAAAATTGAAAAGCCTCTGAGACTAAGGAGACTGTCACCAAGCCCATAGTTCCACAGCCTAAGCGCCACATAGTACACCGGCGGGTGCACGTCCAAACCAATGCGGTAAAACATTTCCCCCCAAGGGTATTTGATAAGCAGAGCCGAGAACGCTTCGTCGTGCCATAAGGAAATGTCGGTGTTGTGGTAGAGACGGAGGAGTAAGCCGACTGCTAGTATTAAGAACAATAATGAGTATTGTTTTATTCGAGACATAAACTTTGTTTTTGAATTATGAATTAAGAATCATGAATTATGGAAGGCAGGAAAATGATATATATTTTTTGACTTTACCCTGATACATAATTCCTGATTCATTATTCTATTTTATATACTGCTACTACTGCTTGTTGAAACTTATTTCGTTCTTCGTACACAAGCTTGGCGTTCTTGTGAAAGGTTTTAAACTTTTTTATATCAAAAATACTAGACTCAGCGAAGACCACTTCCATGCCTGGTTGTAAGCCTTGTTCGTAAATACGGTGACCATTTTTGACGTCATAATCTGCCAGCCATGAGTCTTCGGGGTCTACTTGCATGAACGGTTTGTTTATTGGATTATCTACGCAGTCTTTGGGAAGATAGTTCGGGTCCCGGTCACAGGAACTTTTGCCTTCCTTAGTAGTAAGGTAGTCTACCGTTTGGACGGAAAACTTATCTAAGACTAAATACGTTTTGTCGCGTTGGCCATGCTCTTTCAGATAGTTGCTTACTGCAGTGAGATCGGACCGAAAGGCGTAGAAATTTTCTGGACTGTTTGCCGCTACGCCAAAATATAATGCGTACGTCTCCATAGGCAAGGCAAGTAGATAGCAAAAAACCAACACGACGAGCCCCTTTTGCAACCATCGTTCCAAGGTGAGGTTTGGTTGAGGATGGTTTTTAATTGCGCGAAGTACAAAGTGGCCGGTTTCATAA
>CAZKVS010000052.1:0-3961 GCA_964556325.1 uncultured Candidatus Saccharibacteria bacterium | reverse complement strand
GGGGAGTTAAACCCCCGTCCAGAGCTTATTGACGCCGTAATTGTTCACAAGATTAGCTAGTTGGTAGTACTATTCTGTATCGCAACTAGCAACAAGCCAGAATAGTCGATTTACAAAGTTCGGGCACAGCAGGTAAATCAACCGCCGTACATATATTCCCAAATAAACTAGCTGAACTTACGACGGGAAAAGCGTAAGGGCTAGGTAACTACCTAGAAACTAGGCAGCTACTGGAGCAAAAGCGAAAGATGCATTTTGAAATGCAGCTTTTACTTTGTCCCAAGATGCTTGTTTAGCATTTGTTGGATGCCCACGGGATTATCGAGACCAAATAGGCGTGCTCGTCTTGCATATTACAAACATCTCAAAGTACTGTCGAAATCCGTCATCCCCAGATACTGACTATAAAATAATTATACCCAACTGTCAATCTTTTCGTATTGCAAACTCCCCCATCCAACGGTCGCCTTGGTATAATACCGTTAGCTTCTAGATTGTCAGAGGACATGAGTTTGATTACAAAAGGTCAAGCATGAAGACATATGTTGGGATAAGACAGAACGGGCAAGTGTATAATTTAGCGTTATTGGGCAATATGGCCGATGGTGGCTTTTATGTCTCCGATCTATACCCATACGAGGCACAAGCCTATGTATCAAAGACAAAGTTTCCTGCCAATAATCATGGTCTCTTTAAAAGCACTATCGATAAAAAACAACAGTGGGTTACAGTGAATTACCCTAAATTATCACACCATATTGATGGTAGGGCTCAAGTATCTGGGCAAGGAATAATATCAGGCTTCTATAAGTTAAGTGGTCGGGCAAAAGGCGTGCATGTACAGAGCATGGATTTATCAAGGAATGATAATGACGGTGGACCAATTTTTACATTCATGGTTTGGGGATTAGAAGAATTTAATTCACCACCTCGCTCCAATCAAGTTATTTTTGAAGAAAATGAGATTCTGGAAGGACTACCGAACGACACAGCAATTTCCGGCTATTTAATTGAAGGGTACTACTTTAGTAAATCCCTTGAAGGCTGGGTGGATCCTATTTCGGGGATCATTATCAAGACTCACCCACATTTTGGAGATTTGAAATTGAAGAGGGTATTATCTAACAACGCTGCGCCAGGTTTTCTGGGAATCGCATGTTTCAAAATTACACACGGCTTTCCGGACAAGGTGGGATGTATTATAAATGGTGGACCTGGGGCTACAACACCAGACGGCATGTTTGAAACCATATGGATCATGAGACCAGCGCTTAAGTTTTTTATTGATAAGCCGAACCCAAGATATATCGATATTAATAATCTGCGTAAAATTGTCTACAAAGTAGAAGCTGATTTCGCAAGTATAATAACCAGGTTAAAGTATATTAACGAGACCCTCAAAGACGTAAGTAGTTGGCCGAAATTTATTGCAATTAAATTACTAAAAAGAAAATTAAACAAAGCGCAGCTATCAGATTTTGATGTTAAGAAAATTTTCTATTACTTACATATATTGCTTCAGGGCTTGGATTTAGATTCGCATAAAACCTTATCTTTTTACGCAACTTCTATAGGAAAACCAGTACAACTCAACGATAGCTTCGTCGCATGGGCTTTTCAAGGCTTGAGCGATAAAACCCAGACACCACTCCAAAATCGGAAGATGGTAGAATTAGAGCTCGACAAAATCTGCTCGTTAGAAAATCTAAAAACTGATATGGAAGCACTGTGTAGATTTTACAAACTACACATTTCTGCAGCGCAGGTACAAAACTTAACAAGATATTTTAAACAATATATCTTGCATAACCCGATAATCATCCGGAATATACCAAACAGTATAACTCAAACGAACATTCAACGGTTTGTATTGACTCAATATAGTCCAATTCGAGTTCCATATCCAAATACTTTGTATTCATTAACTTATCTATTCAGCAGTGATTTTCCGCTGTCTATAGTAGTAAAAGGAAGTATCGAATAACATGCGTATTATCGATTTAATAAAAACCAACTGGGAGAAGCTACTAGCCGGAATGGACGAAGCGAAAAGAGAACGATACGGTCTCGTATTGCATAGGTTGATGGAGTCACTACAGGGTCTAAAAATACGTGCGACAGATTTGGTGAACGTTGAGAGCAAAATAACCAGTGGGGGCGACGTGTCTCACGACTTACAGGTAGAATACTTAAATCGAGTAGAGGGTTACCACCAGCAAGTGTATTCGACTCTATCAAATTTAATTATGGTCGCCAACTTTTATGGGATCAGGGGTAAAAAATTGGGACATCCGTTCAGTAGCGTACAGAGCTTTTTACATTTCATGAAAGATAAATGCGAATACGGCAATTCGCGCGACAAAGAGCACTATGCGAAGATGATTAACACCCTTGAAAGATCAGTTATTTTCAGGTCACAGCAGGTTGACCATCCTCAACAAAATAAAACACAACACTGGATGACCTATGACTGGAATGGGAAAGGTTACATTATTTATTATGTTCCCAAGAGTAGAAATGTCTACGCTCGAGGACTGGCCGAATCTGACCCCGACACGCCAATGTTTCGACCGTCGGTTGACTGTGAAAGTTTTTCGGTCTCGCCCAGGGAAGACCTAACACAGCAAGCGATAATAGACTTCACCGCTTATATTTTAGACTTATAAAATAGGGCGGATTTAATACCTCCATTGTGAGTGTTGAACAATGTTTTATTTTTTATTTTATGTTCCCCTTACGTAGTTGTTGTCTTGGTATATACTTTGAAATATATGAAGATTTATTTTATTTCTAAAAATGTAGGAAAGTTGCGTGCGGTACGGCATGCGTTTGAGGGAAGTGATATAGATATAGAACAGCTGGACGGCGATTTTCCGGAGATTCAAGCAGAGACCAGTTTAGAAATAGCCCGGCATACTGCAATAGCCGCAAGCAAGCAGATGGGGGCGCCGGTGCTGCGGGAAGATGGCAGCGTTTGTTTGCAAGGGCTTGGAGGACTACCTGGTCCATTTATGGCTTACATAGAGAAGATGATTACACCTGAGACGTTGGCAAGCTTGCTTGAGGGGAGAGACCGAAGTGGTTACTTTGAAGGGGCTACGGTACTGGCTTATCCGGACGGCGCAACCATTGAGCGTGTGTATCGTGTGCACTTTACTGTTGCCCAGGAACCGAGGGGTGAGTTACAAGCAGGGTGGAATCAGATTCTTATTTTAGAAGGCGAAGAGCGTACCATGGCGGAGTATCCGGAGACGGAACGTACGCACATTTGGGCCAAGAATTATATTAGCATCCGTGAAGCGTTGGGGCGAGTCGTACAGCCGTAGGCGCTGTCTAGTGCGTTGGATAATGTTATGTATTTTTATTTCTTTTTAAATTTTGTAAATAAGGGACTGTTTGTTTCTTTGCCCTTGCTTATACCGGTATTGCAGGAGCGTTTTACTATTAGTCCGTGGCATATTGGTGCAGTAAATGCAGTGGTGGTGAGTGCAAGTTTAGTGGTTATTTTTTTGTTGGCTACGTTATGGAAACACAGTAATCGCCGGGCATTGCTTGCGGGTGCTATCGCTTGTTACGTCGCTGCTTCGGTGTTGCTTATTTTTTCTACAAGTGTAGCGTGGCTGTATGCAGTCGCGGTTATGGTTGGTATAGGGAGTGGTCTTATAGAAACTTTATCTGACGCGCAAATTTCTCGTCTTGCGCCAAAAGGTAAGACCTCGCAAACGTTGGCATCTTTAGGCATGTGGGGCGACACAGGTAGAATACTTTTTAGTTCCACTATAGTTATAGTTGCCTTAGCCATAGGAGTGCCGTTGGTTGGAGTAATATTTGCCATTGCTTCTGCCGTGTTTTTATTTATTTTCTTGAAAAGAAAAGAAGCAAGTAGCCAAGTAAGTAGTGCGGGTGTCTCGGTTAAAGGCGCGTCCAGGTTCTCACGAGAATACTGGGTGGCCGTAGCAGT
>CAZKVS010000051.1:0-4188 GCA_964556325.1 uncultured Candidatus Saccharibacteria bacterium | reverse complement strand
CTCAACCATGCCAGTGCTGCGGAACTGCACCACAAGAAGTAAAAACAAAATAGAATTTACTTATTCCACATTCTTTTTACTTCTCATATGTATGTTCCCACAACACTAAAAAACTTTCTCTGCCATATACCCCCCTTGTATGTTCGATGCCTCATCAATAAACTTACCTGTCATGAGTGCCCTATACTATATATTGAAACAGCCCCCACATCAAGACACCCCTTAAAACGCAAAAGGCACAGAGTACTAGTTCGATAGGGCTTAAAACCTACAAAACTAGCAATCTGTGCCAATTGTTTAAAGAGAAGGGTTGGCTTGTTCGCCGACTGACTACCGCTCGTAATAACTTCTGAGACGAACGAATTCACGCCGCGTCACCGACTCGAAGCGCGGGCCGTTGAGATTCTGAACTGTCAAATTGCACAGTTCGGTAATGTCGAGCGATGGCGGCACGATCGTGAAAGGGAGGAAAAAACCCGCCTCAGCGTTGCCATCTTGGTCAATCACGGGGTTCACCTCAAACGGCACAGTCAGGGCCCGATAAGTAACCATCACCAGCGTTCGCAAACCCAGGTCATGGCCTTTCAGGGTTGCGTACCAACCACTGCCGGTCCACTGTGTCTTGAATTCATCCACGCGCATCCCGTCTCGGTCGTTGCCCCCGGTAATAAAGCCGAAGTAAAACCGCGTGTGAACGCTTTCCAGATATTGTCCGTCTTCAGTGGCGGAAATGATGTCCACGTCGTAGTTGCCGCTTGATAAGACTGATCCATCGCCAGACCACAAGCCTTCGGGCGAAAACTGAGACAGGCCCCCGCTAAACGACTTCTGGACAACGATAGCGTTGGGATACGTGGAACCTTGCCGCCTGATGATAGCCGTGACCTTGCGGACGTCCGGGCGCTTTTGGCCAGCAACAACGGCCAAGAGAACTGTACCGCGATCGGACACATACGACCCTGAGGGGAAGTACGCAACGACGGCGGGGTTCAAAACTATTCCTTGACTGGCCAGATTCGCGACCACCTGTTGTTTGACTGCGTCCGTAACTTGAGGGGTATCGCTCAACATCTTTCCCGGGCCGATGATGAATTGATTCAGAATGCCGTTGGCGGCGTTGGTGATTTCGGTGCCCTGTGCATGGGCGGGTTGATTGAGGGACAGCGCGAGCAAAATCGCGCCGCAAAGAGCGAACAATGTTGAAAAACTAAATTGTCGTTTCATTGTCTGTCATTCTCCTTGTCCGGGCATTTGAGCCGCGGACGGGCTGAATTGGGAAATGTGGCTTGCCACTACACGAACGCACCTGTTGCGCCGCATAGCAGTATGCCACGAGAGGTAGGAACAAAGCGGGTTCGTAACCCGCGCTCTTTCTACTTCTCGTAGTAACCACACAACCATAAACAATGAGACAACTAAATAATAACCTTCTCTAAAATATATCCCCCTAATAAAACTGTATGTAAAAGTGCAAAACAAAAACTGCTATTACGTTGGCAGTTAGTGTTTGTGTTCTATCCTGGTAATTTCCAGCGACACTACATTATACATAATATATGTATAAATGTCAATATTATACTTAAAACTCTCTAAAATCGCAAAAGGACATGTCTTGCTGAGCTCTATGGGGAACACCCACAGAACCAACAAGTACACGTCCTTTCTGCTTATCGAGATTGATTATTAGTCGGCCAGACTAGCGAGTCTGGCCAATGGTTGTGACGTTTGGTGCGAAAAGCACCTGTGCAGTGTTGCGGTTGGTTAACACAATCGAAACCGAGACGAACTCGCCGTAAAGGCGACTGGGCCGAATGTTAACCTTCAAAGCCGTGCCATCAGGACCGCTGATCATGACAGCATCGCCCGAGTCTACCACGTCGCCGTTACTTGTGAGAACCACGTACCCCCACACAGTGTTGGAAGTAAAACGTCCGCTAAAACTTACGGACAACCCCTTAACTGAGTAATCGGTGTAATAGTCCCCCGCCAATATGTACGTCTGTCTGTAATACTGATAGACAATAGCGGCATCCAAGATGCCACCCTCCTCAGCACTGAGAAAAAAAACGGACATGATCGGCGTCCCACCCTTTGTGCGCGGGTTCATGAACGTCTGCGCCACGTCCTCGATGTGGCGGTCCTTGAGCCCGCCGCTGAGGTCGGCTTTGATGTTCAATTGTCCCAGCGAAACAAAGCTACCGTCATCGTCGAGCCTGTATTGAACAATCTGAAGCCGGGCAGGTCTTGCATAGGGTTTCAAAACACGAACCCCATAGCTATTCGCGCCATCATGCAGCCAGGTGCTAAATGTTGGCGCCATATAGATGCCAAACTCGTCATTGCCGGCCACCGCTTGCACAAGACTTAGAGCCGTGGCAGGGTCTGCGTTGATTTGGCCAATAATGCTGTCGGCAGATTTGCGGACTTGGGCCGTGGCGGCTGAGCTGAACGTGAACAAAGCAATTGCAATCGCGCAGCAGAGCGCTGCAAGTTTCGGGAATGTCGAATATCGTTTCATTGTCTTACGATGCTCCTTGTCCGGGCTTTCGGCCACGGACGGATTGTACTGCTGAGTTTTTGTGGTACCACTACACGAACGCACCTGTCGCGCCGTATAGCAGTATATGAGAGGTAGAAAAAGCGAGTGTATTTATACCCACGCTCATCCCACCTCTCTAGTAACCCCAAAAACAAAGACAATGAAACAAACTAAACAAAATAATAACCTTCTCTAAAATATATCCCCCTAATAAAACTATATGTAAAAGTGCAAAACAAAAACTGCTATTACATTGGCAGTTAGTGTTTATGTTTTGTCCTGGTAATTTCCAGCGACACCACATTATACATAATATAGTCATAAATGTCAATACTAGCATAAAAACAAGCTTTTCCGGCATTCCGGACCCCGAGCCAGAATCCATAATTGAGCTATAACCTGGATTCCGGGTCAAAGCCCGGAATGACAAATACGTCAATAATGCCTTTTAAAAGCAAGAAAGCGCATAGTCCAAAGATCTATGCGCTTTCAAGATGAGGTTTAGAGAAAAGTGAGCTTATTTGCTAAGCCCAAGTGAGTATTGACCTTTCGTTGCGCCGCCGATGCTTGTGCCCTGTGCGAAGGGTACGCCGTTTGCGCCATAAGCGCGCTCGGGAACCATATGTCCGGCAACCACTTCAACGGTGCCACCAGAACCGGTGGTCATGGTGCGGTAGCCGAAAGCGGTTCTACGAAAAGGATGGTCCTTGTACCGCCACGTAAACGTGGGGAGGGTAAGAACACCATTTTCGTCACGAGTACCTTCAACGGTTTGCCAGTTCGGGTCGGTAACCTGGCTTTCGGTTGGCGCGTCGGGCCATGAGTTGAGACGGATTTCATAGTCGCCGCCGTTGGCGACTTGAACGAAGTTTCCGCCGTTCACAACCAGGCTGGCAATGCGCCCCGTGCATTCACTGCATCCTTCTTCCTTGATAATTACGTCAACCCTGGCACCGATTGCCGCCCCGTAAACGCGGACGGTGAACGTTCCAGATTTGATGATATCGTAAAAACCTGGGTTTTCAGGCAACACCGCAACGCCGGCGCCATCAAGATCGAAACCATTGGCCGGTCTAAGCCAGGCATCCACAACGCTTTCAGGTCGAACGCGGTAGGCTTGGAAGCCACCAGGAAACAGTTCGGAGGCGAAAAGGGCCTTGAGTTCAGCAAGCTGGGCCGGCGAATTGAAAGTCGCATCGGACGGTTGATACTTCGGGTAAGTCAGGCTTTGTGGGTCCCACAACTCCACCTGTCCAGCCAAACGGCTGACGAAATAGAACTGCGGATACAGGAAGCCCGATGTGTTCGGTACAATGATCGGCAACGTCGCTGCATTAACTGTCTGCCCATCTTTGGGCGTGGGAGGCAGGACAACCTTGTAGTTCGTCTTCTTAGTGAAAGGTTGCGGTCGAAAATACTGAACCGACGCGTCCTTGACGGTTTGTCCGAAAGCAACGCTGCTAATGATAAGCAAAGCGAGGCCTGCCAAAACGGTTCTGCGAACTGCTGCTGCATTCAACATAAATTTTGTTCTCCAAAAATCTAACGGGTTGGTGAGCAATAAAGTTGCTGACTTTTCTAGCACGCTCGTACCAGAAAACAACTTCCAATGCTCGGTACTACAGAAAGTGAGATAAATATAGAAAACA
>CAZKVS010000050.1:0-4303 GCA_964556325.1 uncultured Candidatus Saccharibacteria bacterium | reverse complement strand
AGTCACGAATGGACCCATCGGAAACTGTTGTTAAATTAGTATCTAACGAAAGTATTTCGTGAACACGGTCCCAGCTGGCCATGGCCGCCTGAAAACTAGCCCACAGCGCGGCCAGTTGTCGAAGCGGATTGTAGAAGTTATTTACATAGCTCAAAAAACTTATGAGAAGACCAATGGTAAAATTACCCGTGGAAATAAGATATATACCATAGCCCAAAAGAACAAGTTGGCCCAAGTTAGAGGCCAAACCATAGACGGGTACAAGGGTGTTATTGGCCAAGCCTGCGCCTATAGAAGCGGTGTAGTTCTGTTCATTCACCTCTTGAAATCGCTTACGGAAATAATCACGACGGTTAAAAGCAATAATAACTTTAAAATTATTTAGGCTCTCCTGAATTTCCGCGCTCATGCCGCCCAAGCTTTGCATACTGGTCAGGTTCTTTCGCTTGACCCAAGAGGAAACTATACGAGTAAAAATAAGTAACGCTACCGCAGGAAGTAGCGCCGCTCCTCCAAGTTTAAAGTTAATAGAAAGCAAAAACACGGCCGCGCCAATCATCAAAAACACACTGCCCATAAATTGCACTAACGACTGTGAGAAAAATATATTTATTTTGTCCGTATCGTTGTTAATGCGCGAAATTAAATCTCCCGCTTTATTTGCACTGAAGAATGCAACCGGTAATTCCTGCAACTTAGTAAACACCGCGTTGCGCAACCGGTACAACACTCGCTGGCCCACGCCACCCATCAGACGGGTTTGCGCATAGCTCGTAACTAAACCGAACAGGTACATACACAGAATGATACCGCTATATACGAGCACCTGGTGATAGTTCTTAGCAGGTAAAAACGTATCTACCACATGCGCAATAAGCCGCGGTGCAAGTAAGTTAACCAATGAATTGAGCACAACCGCCACGAGTGCGGCCACAATTATACCTTTTTCAGTTACTATGAGCGGCCACAGTTTTTTTGCAGCAGCCAGCGCTGAGCTCTTACCCTGCTGGTCGGAAGATGTATTAAGACTGTAGTTCATACGTGCTGGTACTCTGTTGTGAATTATAAATTTGTACGTATTCCGGGGAAGATTCCAGAAGTTGTGCGTGTGTCCCACTGGCTATAATTTCGCCCTCCATGAGCACAATAATCTGGTTGTAATGCTCTACAGCGGCTATTTTTTGTGTAACGGACAAGAGCGTCAGACCGGGATAATTCTTGGTAATATTCTCCAGTATTTTTCGTTCAGTGCTGGTATCCACCCGAGCAGTAAAATCATCGAGCAGTAATATTGTAGGATGTATAGCCAAGCTTCGTGCCAGCATAATCCGCTGCTTCTGTCCGCCGGACAAGCTCAGACCCCTCTCCGATACTAGCGTGTTCAAACCCTCAGGCAAACTATCGATAAAATCTTTTAACTCTGCGGTGTCTATGGCTTTTTGCAAATTTTCTTCGGTCACGTCGGTGTTAAAAGCAATATTTTCCCGTACAGACATATTAAATACAATGCTATCCTGAAATACCAACCCAACCTGCGTGTGCAATATTTCCTGATCAAACTCGTGAATGTTCCTGCCGTTATATCCAATTGTCCCCGAGGTGGGTTCTATAAGCCCTATGAGCAAGTGTAGAAGTTGTGTTTTACCCGCAGCGGTAGGACCAATAATTGCTGTCCTGGTTCCCGGTTGAATGGTAAATGTAATGTGCTTCAATGCGGGTTTTTCACCAAATAGCAACGTAACATCTTGCACCTCGATGCTCCCCGTCAGGGGTTCAGTCACCAATCCACCTTTTTCTGCATCTGCGGCATATAATACTTCCGCGACCCGGCCGAAACTTGCCTGTGCCTGAGCTATAACATTGCTCATAAATCCAATTATGAGTATGGGGAAAATGAGTATGGCCAAATAGCTATTAAAGGCAGCAAAATCCCCCAGTGTCATACTGCCAGCAATAACGAAATGGCCGCCGAGCGCGACAATAGTAAGCACCGCTAGGTTCGCTGCAAAGGTAATAACCGGAATCATGCTGGCGAATAGCTTCAGTATTTGCAAACCCAAATCACGAGCACTCGTATTTGCTTCAACAAACTTATTATATTCCGGCTGCTGAGAATTCAACACGCGTATAAGCGCAGCGCCAAGGATGCTTTCATTAATTACCTTATTCAGCCAATCCACCACTTCACGAGTCTTTAAAAATAACGCGCGAACCTTAGAGAGTACAAAAAAGAATGTGCCACCAATAATTGGTATAATAGTCAGCACTGCCAGTCCCAACTTCCAGTTAATAGACAGCAACAAAATACTCGCGCCCACAATAATAAATAAAGAGGAAACAATGTTTACAATGGCCTGGGCCACAAAGTTCTTAACTGCATCTATGTCAGAAGTGAGATTGGTAAGCAGCTTTGCGGCAGTCGCCTGTTGCACAAAAGCGTAGGTTCGGTTGGAAATCTTTTCAGAAAGTGTGTGCCTGAGGTCGCGCGCAACTCGTTCAGATGCATACGTCTGCACAATACTCTGTAAATAAGTAAATATAAATATTAACGCTGCCGCAATCCCAAACTCCCACAAAAGCACATGTGATGAAAAACCGCTGCGTAAAAAATCATCTATCCCATGAGCTATAATTTTGGGCAACCACAGGGTGAGCCCATTGCTAGCCAAGGCGAGTAATATAAGCAAAACAACGAAGCCTCTATAAGGGCCGAGTAAACTAAAAAGGTTTGGACCGCTTGGCTTTTTTTCTACTTGGTCTGATTTTTTATCCATAGTGTTTGTACCTGCTTAACTATTTTTTCCAATAGACTATCGAGCTGGACCAGCTCCTGATTACTGAAAGGTTGAAAAATTTGCTCTAACACCTCGTACCGCTTCTTCTTAATTGAGACCATACGGTCTTTTCCTTTTTCTGTAAGCTCTACGCGTGTTTTCCTACGATCCTCCACATCGTCGGTGCGCTTCAGTAAACCCTCTTTCACTAAACCATTAACCAACTGAGTAGCAGCACTAGGCGTCATCCCAAATTTAGCCGCCAATTCTTTTATGCTCTGGGGGCCATGGTGATACACCACAAACAACACACCTACCTGCGCGTGAGTGGGCGCGCCTTTTGCCGTAGGGGCAAACTTTTGCGCACTCGCTGCCCGACCCAACGCATCTATATTAGAAAATAACTTTTGCACAAGAACGTGCTTACTCATGGTTTTAGAAAATTAAGGTACTTAATAGTTTAGCAGCTTAACTAAATCCGTCAACTCGTTTCTACCATGATATACTGGACATATGAAAAAACGCTTACGAGAAATTGGCAGTTGGATAACTGATAATGCTCACCTCTTGAACAACTTTACGGTAATGTATCTCAGGCGCACTCCCCCAAAACACTACTTGGACTACACGAAAGAGGGAAAAGTGCCGGTTATTGTACTCCCCGGTATATTTGGACGTTGGGCCTTCCTAAAGCCTTTAGCAGATTATATTTCTCTCTTAGGACACCCGGTGTATGTAGTACCTAAACTCGGCAACAACGTTAAGGACATACCCACATCGGCACAATTGGTACGAGAAATAATTGTGGAAAACAACTTAACTCATGCAATAATTGTGGCACATAGCAAAGGGGGGCTTGTAGCGAAGTATATGCTCGCACATGACAACACAGATAACCGTGCCACCGGACTTGTTGCAGTTGCCACACCATTTTCCGGCTCTTCTTTAGGTAATCAATTTTCGTACTACCCGGCGCACGAGCTCGCAACAGATAGCAACATAATCCTCTCCTTACAAACATACTCCAAAATAAACGAACGTATTATTTCCATCATCCCCCAATACGATAACTATGTATGGCACGAAAGGGGCAGTTTCTTAGCAGGAGCGAAAGACAATATTTATGTCCCCAACCACGGCCATACCCAACTCCTCCGCGATAAAAATGTTTGGGCGGTTATAGTACGCTCTATCGACGCGTTAATCTAACTACAATTTCAATTGCATCATAAAAAACGCCCACTGAATTGGGTGTTTTAAAATCATATCAGCGCATCCTCACAGGCTCCCAACATCAAACTCCCGCAAAGGGAGCGCTGCCAAATACTGTTCCATATCAATCATTCCACCGGTGGCGCGAATCCTCTCTGCAAAAAGCCTTTGAATTTCTGTCCGCACTTCCTCCACTATGGGGGGAGAAAGCCGTACTGAGGAATGCTCAAGTATCTCGTCAATAAGTGCGTGCATAGAAGGAATATACGTTGGATACCGAAAGGCAACGAGCGCCAAACCCAACGCAACATCCTGCA
>CAZKVS010000049.1:0-4306 GCA_964556325.1 uncultured Candidatus Saccharibacteria bacterium | reverse complement strand
TGCAGGATGTTGCGTTGGGTTTGGCGCTCGTTGCCTTTCGGTATCCAACGTATATCCCTTCTATGCACGTACTCATTGACGAGATACTTGAGCATTCCTCAGTACGGCTTTCTCCCCCCATAGCGGAGGAAGTACGGACAGAAATTCAAAGGCTTTTTGCAGAGAGGGTTCGCGCCACCGGTGGGATGATGGATATGGAACAGTATTTGGCAGCGCTCCCTTTGCGAGAGTTTGATATTGGAAGCCTGTGAAGGTGCGCTGATATGATTTTAAAACACCCAATTCAATGGGCGTTTTTTTATGATGCTATTGAAATTGTAGTTACGTTAACGCGTCGATAGAGCGTACTATAACCGCCCAAACATTTTTATCGCGGAGGAGTTGGGTATGGCCGTGGTTGGGGACATAAATATTGTCTTTCGCTCCTGCTAAGAAACTGCCCCTTTCGTGCCATACATAGTTATCGTATTGGGGGATGATGGAAATAATACGTTCGTTTATTTTGGAGTATGTTTGTAAGGAGAGGATTATGTTGCTATCTGTTGCGAGCTCGTGCGCCGGGTAGTACGAAAATTGATTACCTAAAGAAGAGCCGGAAAATGGTGTGGCAACTGCAACAAGTCCGGTGGCACGGTTATCTGTGTTGTCATGTGCGAGCATATACTTCGCTACGAGGCCCCCTTTGCTATGCGCAACAATTATCGCATGAGTTACGTTGTTTTCTACAATAATTTCTCGTACCAATTGTGCCGATGTAGGTATGTCCTTAACGTTGTTGCCGAGCTTCGGCACTACATACACCGGGTGTCCTAAGAGAGAAATATAATCTGCCAAAGGTTTTAAGAATGCCCAGCGTCCAAATATGCCGGGGAGAACTATGACCGGAACTTTTCCCTCTTTTGTGTACCCTAGGTAGTGCTTTGGGGGAGTATGCCTGAGATACATTACAGTAAAATTGTTCAAGAGGTGGGCATTGTCAGTTATCCAACTGCCAATTTCCCGTAAGCGTTTTTTCATATGTCCAGTATATCATGTCAGAAGATGCTTGACAGATTTAGTTAAGCTGCTAAACTATTAAGTATCTTAATAGACCACAAAGCTATGAGTAAACATACGCTCGTGCAAAAGTTATTTTCCAATATAGATGCCTTGGGCCGGGCCGCGAGCGCGCAAAAATTCGCCCCCACCGCAAAAGGCGCGCCTACCCATGCGCAAGTGGGAGTGTTGTTTGTGGTGTTTCATCATGGCGCACAGAGTATCAAGGAAATGGCGGCAAAATTTGGGATGACACCCAGTGCTGCTACTCAGTTGGTCAACGGCTTAGTGAAAGAAGGTTTACTCATGCGTACTGACGATATTCAGGATCGTCGGAAAACATGCGTAGAGCTTACGGAAAAAGGAAAGAACCGTATGGCCTCAATTAAGAAGAAGAGATATGAGACGTTAGGGCAAATTTTTCAGCCCTTAAGCAATCAAGAGCTAGTGCAGCTTGATAGTATATTGGAGAAAATAGTTAAGCAAGTACAAACACTATGGATAAAAAACCAGACCAAGTAGGAAAGAAACCAAGCGGCCCAAATCTATTTAGTTTGCTCGGCCCTTACAGGGGTCTCATTGCGCTCCTTATTTTACTTGCCTTGGCTAGTAATGGACTAACCTTATGGTTGCCCAAGATTATTGCCCATGGGATAGATAATTTCCTACGGAGTGGCCTTTCATCGCGCGTGCTGTTATGGGAGTTTGGCATTGCTGCGGCGTTGATATTTATTTTTACTTATTTACAGAGCATTGTGCAGACGTATGCGTCTGAACGGGTCGCGCGCGACCTAAGACATACGCTTTCCGAGAAGATTTCTAATCGGACCCATGCCTTTGTACAACAGGCGACCGCTGCAAAGCTACTTACCAATTTAACTTCAGATATAGATGCTGTTAAGAACTTTGTGGCGCAGGCAATTGTAAACATAGTTTCTTCTTTATTTATTATTGTTGGCGCAAGCATCTTGTTGCTGTCTATTAACTGGAAGTTAGGACTGGCAGTATTGACCATTATACCTATTATTGGCGGTACATTCTTTTTTGTACTTTCAAAAGTCCGTAAGCTCTTTCTGAAGACGCGAGAGGTGGTGGATTGGTTGAACAAGGTAATCAATGAAAGTATTCTTGGCGCTGCGCTTATACGCGTATTGAACTCCCAACAACCGGAATATAATAAATTTGTTGAAGCCAACACGAGTGCGCGCGATTTGGGTTTGCAAATTTTGAAGCTATTTGCCAGCATGATTCCGGTTATAACTTTTGCTGCGAACTTAGCGGTATTAACCATCGTCGCGCTTGGTGGTCATTTTGTTATAGCCGGAAGTATGACACTCGGGGACTTTGCTGCTTTTAACAGCTATTTGGCTATACTCATTTTCCCGATTCTCATAATAGGGTTTATGAGTAATGTCATAGCGCAGGCGCAGGCAAGTTTCGGCCGAGTTGCAGAAGTATTGCATGCCGCAGATGCAGAAAAGGGTGGGTCGGTTACCGAACCACTGACCGGCAGCATTGAGGTGCAAGATGTTACATTGCTATTTGGTGAAAAACCCGCACTCAAGAATATAACTTTGCGCATACAGCCGGGGACCCGAACAGCTATTATTGGTCCTACAGCTGCGGGCAAAACGCAGCTTCTCAATTTACTCATAGGACTCATTGAGCCCACGTCGGGTACAATTGGGTATAACGGCAGGAGTATTCACGAGTTCGAACCCGATGCTCTACATAAGCAGGTAGGATTGGTGTTTCAAGATAGTATTGTGTTTAATATGTCCTTGCGGGAGAATATTGCCTTTAATACGGAAGTTACACCAACGAATTTGCAAAAGGCAATAGACACAGCGGAGTTAAAAGACTTTATTGATAGCTTGCCTGAGGGTTTGAACACAATAGTCTCAGAGAGGGGCTTGAGCCTGTCCGGCGGACAGAAACAGCGCATTATGCTGGCACGAAGTTTAGCTATACATCCTACAATATTGCTGCTCGATGACTTTACTGCCCGGGTGGACACAAACACCGAACGAAAGATATTGGAGAATGTTACCAGGAACTATCCCGGCTTAACGCTCTTGTCCGTTACGCAAAAAATCGCTGCTGTGGAGCATTATGACCAGATCATTGTGCTTATGGAGGGGGAGATTATTGCCAGCGGTACGCATGAGCAACTCTTGGAGTCTTCTCCGGAATACGTACAAATTTACAATTCACAACAGAGTACCAGCACGTATGAATTACAGTCTTAATACATCTTCTGACCAGCAGGGCAAGAGCTCGGCGCTGGCTGCGGCAAAAAAACTTTGGCCGCTTATTGTGACCGAAAAAGGTATAATTGTAGGCGCGCTTGTGGCGGTTGTGCTCAACTCATTGGTCAACCTGTTTGCGCCACGGCTTATTGCGCATGTGGTAGATACTTTTTTGCCTGCCAAGAATTATCACCAGGTGCTCGTCTACAGCGGCATTATTTTGAGTATGTACTTATTCGGTTTGGTGACCAGCTACGCGCAAACTCGCCTTATGGGTGGAGTGGGCCAGCGAGTCTTGTACCGGTTACGCAATGCAGTCTTCACTAAGTTACAGGAACTACCGGTTGCATTCTTCAGCGCCAATAAAGCGGGAGATTTAATTTCGCGTATTAATAACGATACAGACAAAATAAACATATTTTTCTCTCAGTCGTTAGTACAGTTTATGGGGAGTGTGTTTTTGATGATTGGTGCGGCCGTGTTTTTACTTTCCATTAACTTTAAACTCGGAGGAGCCGCGTTGCTTCCTGCGGTTGGACTGCTCATTTTTACTCGTATTGTGTCTGCTTGGGTCAAACGAAAGAACCTGACCAGCATGCAAAGCTTAGGTGGTATGAGTGCGGAAATTCAGGAGAGCTTGAATAACTTTAAAGTTATTATTGCCTTCAATCGCCGTGACTATTTTCGTAAGCGGTTCCAAGAAGTTAATGAGCAAAACTATACTGCTTCTATAGGAGCAGGCTTGGCAAACAATACGCTTGTCCCGGTCTATGGTTTGGCATCTAACCTAGGTCAACTTGTTCTGCTGAGCTATGGCATATATCTTATTTCCACTGGTAATTTTACTATTGGTCTCCTCATAAGCTTTTTAAGTTACGTAAATAACTTCTATAATCCGCTTCGACAACTGGCCGCGCTGTGGGCTAGTTTTCAGGCGGCCATGGCTAGCTGGGATCGCGTCCACGAGATACTTTCGTTAGATACTAATTTAACAACAGTTTCCGATGGGTCCATTCGTGACT
>CAZKVS010000048.1:3314-4512 GCA_964556325.1 uncultured Candidatus Saccharibacteria bacterium | reverse complement strand
TGTATTGACCGTTCGGAAATGTTTATGTGTATGAAGTTGCCAAGGAACTGGGAAAAGGCCAAGTCTGCTTGGGAGAAGAGCGCGCCGAATATGATGAGTATGGGTACAGCCATAACCACACCTTTGAGTACGCGTATCCACACATCCCGGTGTTTTACGTTGCTGTGTATTTGCCCGAGCTTAGAAATGGTAGAGAGACCGCGGCCAAGCATGCGAAACGGTACCAGCACTGCAAGTAAAAAGTAGTCTCGCACTTTCATAAGAAAAACCGGAGTGCCTACCAGATGGTGCGCCAGCAGCATGAGTAAACCAAAGGTTGCTACCACATTGAGGAATGTTAAAAACTCATTTGCCCGAATGCCCGGCATGAGTGCAAAGAAGGCTATGAGCGCTACTAGCCACCAGGTTTTCTTTAAGGACACCTGCTGGTAATGTGCAAATGCAATTACAGCTCCGAGTAGTACAACCACGAACACAAAAACGGAAATACCAATTTCCTTATCAAAGAACATATAGTTAAAAACAAGAGCAAGCCCTAAGCTTAGGAGAATGATGTATAGCGCTTTTTTGAGGGTGGAGTTCATAGTAGTTACATTAATAAATTTTTTGTCTTATGCATTTGACCCCCTCCTCATGAGGAGGGGTTGGGGGAGGTCGTAGTGCATAATATTATTGCAGCCAATTTTTGTATGCGCTCTTTTCTATGACCCCCTCTAACTCCCCCTCAAGAGGGGGAGGATAAGACACGCTAGTCTTTTTTATATTCCAAAATGTCTCCCGGTTGGCAGTCCAAAGCTTCGCATATGGCTTCCAGAGTGGAGAAGCGAATAGCTTTTGCTTTGCCGTTTTTGAGTATGGAAATGTTAGCCATGGTAATGCCGACCTTCTCCGTAAGTTCGGTTACGCTCATTTTCCGTTTGGCTAACATGACGTCTAGATTGATAATTATCATAAAATGTTTATTAAGTATTGTCATCCTGAGCGAGTCTTCGAGTCGAAGGATCTATATGAACCATCAGAGATTCCTCGACTCAGTCGCAAAGCCTTCTTCGCTCGGAATGACAGAGGGGGAGGCTGCGTTTTACACGGTTAAGTCGTTCTCCGATTTTATATCCACTGCTTTTTGTAACAGGTTTTCAAACAAGGCTGCGGCTGTAGCGGTTACAACAGTGGTAAAAATTAACACAAGCCCTATAGC
>CAZKVS010000048.1:0-3214 GCA_964556325.1 uncultured Candidatus Saccharibacteria bacterium | reverse complement strand
CTGGAGAAATATGGTTGAGGCTTTTTTCATGAAAGCTGCTGGTTAGTTATATATAGATATATAGTATTCTTGTATTTATCGTTTGTCAATATATAGTTATTGTTATACGTTATAGGTAGTAAGGGTGCTTTGTGGGCATATATACACAGGCCAAAGGATATTTTTTCTGTAGAGGTCTGGGCGGCGGGGACTGGAGTAGCAGCTACGCGCTCAACGTGCTTCGCAGAGAACATGTTGCCTCGTACGGAGTATTTATTTTTTTGTATAAAGTGGACATGAGTGTTTTGAGTTTGATGTGGGAATGGTATAATTTCTTCATAACACTTTAGCAACCGCATGACACACAAAACAATTTTCAAATACATTTTATTCAGCGCCTTTGTAGTAGTTGGACTAGCCTCCGCTCCGCACTTGGCTTCGGCTTCGGCAAACTTAATTCGTAACCCCGGTGCAGAAACCGCAGATCTGCGAGGATGGTCGTTAACCAACGCAGCGGATAATGGCTGGAATATTAGCGGTGGGGCTTACGTTCATGGGGGCTCGCGCGCGTTTATTGGCTCTTACAACCTGGATACTATGAGCCAGGAGATTGATTTGGTTGGATGGGGCTTCACGGGAGCGGCACTTGATGCACAACCGAGCATTACCGCTACTGCCTATGTTGCAGGGGTTCCGCCAAATGCAAGCGACGCGTATCGCATGGTTGTGGAACTGCGCAACAGTAGCCATGCAGTCATTACCAGTTACGATACAGGCACACTAGCTGCAGCGGGTGACAATGTATGGACCCAGCTCACGCGTACATTTACGAGCTACGGTGTGGGTGTGCGGTATGTGTACATACGGTTGGAGAGTAATGACGCGGAGTTTTGGGCCGGTAACTACGGTGCGGTGTTTGATGATATATCGGTTACTATTGGAGGTGTAGGACCGACCCTCGTTATTACTACACCGGGGTCTGGGCAGACAGTAAGCACGTGGGCGCCTGTAGTAAACTGGGGTACGAGTACTGCGTGTTTATATTCGTACGACGATTACACCTACACCGCAGTCAGTTGTGCAGCGAACGGGTCGGATATTCCTCAGACTACTACCAGCCTCAACCCCACTCTATATATAGTAGGGATAGATGCAGCGGGTAATTCTACTACGGCATCTTCAACCTTTACCCAAACAGCAGCAAATACATTGAACTTTGGTTTAGTTAATTATTGGAAGTTGGATGAAGCCGCAGCCGGCACTTGTGCCGGAAGTAAAGACGCGTGTGATGCCAGTGGCAATGCAAACCATGGTACCTATAGTGGCCCACCGACTCCCTCCACTACCACCGCTCCGGTACGGTTTACGAACACGCGTTCGCTCAGCTTTAACGGTACTAATAACTATGTAACGGTTACTCGTTCGGTGGCCGACGATTTCACTATTTGTGCCTGGATTAAGACTGCCACGGCGGGGAACACTACTAACCATTGGCAAACCGCACCTATATACGATGCTGAAGTCCCAGGAGTAACAAGTGACTTTGGCTTTGGGGTGGATTCCAATGGCCGCTTGGCCTATGGGAATGGTGGTTTGTACGACGCAACTGTGAATGGGGCCACGAGTGTAATAAATAACCAATGGCGGCATGCCTGTGTAACTCGGGCGGAGGCTTCCGGTCAGGTGAAACTGTACGTGGACGGTGTGTTAGATGCAAGTGGGACCACGCATACTGCCAAGTTAAATGCGAGCACCAATGCCCGCATTGGATATGGTTTGGACGGGGTAGCGGCAAAGTATTTTAATGGGTTCATTGATGATGTGCGGGTGTATCAACGAGTATTGTCCTTAACGGAAGTAGGTATTTTGGCGCAAGGGTACGAAAGGATTGCATACACCGCCCCGGTTATTGTGTTACTCGGTAGTTCTCCGGTAGAAGTGAATGTAGGTGCGACCTATACGGAGTTGGGGGCGACTGCAACCGATGACTTGGACGGTACGCTCACAGGTTCTCTCTTGGTAACCAATCCGGTTAATACCGCGGTAGTTGGTACATACCATGTGGTGTACAATGTTACGGATTCTTCCGGTAATGCAGCTGTTCCGGTTGCGCGGGAGGTACGAGTGGTAGGGGGTGGTATTAGTTTACCGCCTATTGCCTACAGTCCACCGGCTATGCCTACCGGCGGGTTTCAGTTTGTGGTAAATAATAACGCACCGGTAGCAACCAGTCCTGTGTTGCGCATTACTTCAAACGCTGGCTCGGACATTAAGTCTATTGCTCTATCTACCACTCCCGATTTTGCAAACGTAGGGCAGATGCCGTATACGCCTACTATAGAGTGGAACATGTGTGGCCAGAGTATGTCATGTCCCGACGGCCAGTACATGGTGTACGCAAAGCTGTATACCGTGTGGGGTCAGCAAAGCAAAGTAGAATCATTTAGCGTAAAACTACAGCAAAGTGCTAGTAAGGTGTTGGGTGTGCTTACGACTACCGTTCCTGAGAGTCCTGTTGCGCAGGCTGCATTTACTAAAACACTGACGCGAGGTAATAAAGGCGTAGAGGTAACGCGCTTGCAAACCCTGCTCGCAAAAGACGCGTCGGTGTACCCAGAAGGTCAGGTGACCGGCTACTATGGTCCAGCCACAGTTCGTGCAGTTCAGCGGTTTCAAGGTAAGTATGCTATTGCAAAACCCGGAGCTGCGGGCTATGGAGTAGTGGGTCCAGCAACTCGCTTAAAGCTCAATGGTCTGTACGGAAAGTAATGTTTAAGTTTTAGTTTTTTAGATTTTATTTGTTTAAGTAATATTCACATATATGGTAAAAGGAACATATGTAGATGGATTTGTAATTGCCATCCCAAAGAAGAATAAGGCTATGTATTTAAAAATGGCCAAGGAAGGCAGTGTAGTGTGGAAACAGTTTGGCGCGTTAGACTATAAAGAGTGTGTCATAGACGACGCGAAGCCTAAAGGGGTCACGTTTACGTTTTCTAAAATGGTTCAGGCCAAGCCAACTGAGGCTGTATGGTTTTCCTTCATAGTCTTTAAGTCACGCGCCCACCGCGACGCAGTGAATAAAAAAGTTATGGCTTATTTTGAAAAGAAATATGGCAAGACAGGTATGGGCATGCCCTTTGAAATGGACCGTTTTGCCACCGCTGGTTTTAAAGTGGAAGTTAGTTCATAACCAGAACCCTACAAACGCTCTTGTGAAAACAGAGCGTTTTTT
>CAZKVS010000047.1:0-4541 GCA_964556325.1 uncultured Candidatus Saccharibacteria bacterium | reverse complement strand
TTGTGATATCTGGTCCAAGTTACTATAATGTTTAAAATAATAATTTCTCCAAAGGCTATTAAACAACTTAAGTTGCTGAAATTTATACATAAAGAGGCTGTCGAATTAGCAATTGATGATCTTAAGAATGATTTATTTTCATATAATAGTGGAATGATGATGGATATAAAGGATTTATTAAAAAACGAAATAACTAAGGAAATCTGGGATAGTTTTATTGGTCAGATTAAATACTGTGAAGGTATTGAGTATGTAACCGTTAGTCGTTTTTAAAATAAAGTTACATTTCAATGTAACTTTATAGTGCAATCCGTGTCACTTTTGTAACTTTTTAAGGTGCTCAAAGACCGTCGAAATGTTAAGATGAAAGTGTTAACAATAACCTTACTGGGCTTGACCGACTACGGCTCTTGCTCAAAGACGCCAGCCAAAAGCTAACGACTTCCCATTTTCCGCGTACTACGCAAAATCGCCGCCCTGGCGATTTTTTGGTATTATGAACGTATTATGGAAACAGCTAAAACTATTGTTGTCACATCTTGTCTAGAGCTTTGGGAGCAGGCCCAGCGGACGGGGGAATATACCCAGTCCACGCTAACATCAACCTTGGAAGAGGTGGGGTTTATTCATTGTTCGTTTCCCGACCAGACTTTAGAAATTGTAAATCGCAAGTTTAGGGATAGAAACGATTTAGTGCTTTTACTAGTGGATGTAACGAAAGTAAAACCTACTATTAAATATGAAGACGCGCCCAGCGGGCGACCCGGAACTTTCCCGCACGTATATGGGCCTCTGAATGTGGACGCAGTGTACGCTATAGTATCTTTGGAACGAGACAGTGAAGGTGTGTTTATTACTCCCGCTGAATTTAGACCACTTCTATTGGTTGAGTAAGGATTCATTAAAGTTTTGAGCCATACTAAATGACCATAGGCATACCAATTTTTAATAACATAAAAGACTTGCGGGGGTGCTTGGAGAGCATTTACCAGCACGTGACTTTGGACGTGGAGTTAGTTTTGGTGGACGATAAGAGCACGGAAGACATTCGTGGGCTGGCCTTAGAGTTTGCACAAAAGAGTGCGGGGCATATTAAGTCAATTGTGTTCATTTGTAACAAAAAGAATCAAGGTTTCCCTCATAACGCGAATATTATTTTAGACCAGGCAACCCACGACACGGTATGTGTTTTGAATAGCGACACCTATGTGTGCCCGGGAGCACTAGAGCGGTTGGATGCGGCGTTGCAGGCTGAACCTCAAGTTATGATAGCGGGACCAACTACCAGCAGTGCAAACAGTATTCAGCAAGTATATGAGTACAGTAAGAAGACCCGAGTTGCTGAAGAGTACATTTTAGCCAATGCCAAAAGTGTGGAGCAGCGGTTTGTTCATGAGACGTTAGAGCTGTCCCAAAAAGAAACCAACTCCCAGGTACAAGGGTTTTGTTTTTGCTTGAAAAAAGAAGCGGTGGAGAAAATTGGTTATTTTGATGAAGTGTATGGTATGGGAACGTACGAGGAGTCTGACTACAACGCTCGGGCAGACTTTCTTGGGTTTAAAGCGGTATGGGTAAAAAAAGCCTACGTCCATCACTACGGCCACGCTTCTTTTAAGGGCTTCAAGGCTATTCAGCTACTCCGTCACTTACTAAAAAACGATAAAATATGGTTAAACAAAATTAAGTTCTTAACCACAGAAAACGTAAAGGAAGTCAAAAGGGTAACACCCGATTTTACTTTGGAACCTTTAAAGTAGCTATTTGATTACGTACATATATGGAAACTCTTAAAACTATAGTCATTATTTCTAGCAAAAAGTTCTGGGAGCAGGCTCAGCAGGCGGGGGAGTACAATCAGTCTACGCTTACTTCCACTTTGGAAGAGGTAGGTTTTATACACTGCTCGTTTCCCAACCAGACTATGGAAATAGCCAACCGTAGGTACGCTCATATAATTGACGCGCTACTTCTGTTTGTGGACACGGCAAAAGTAAAGCCAGTCATTAAATATGAATCGGCGCTGAGCGGTAGAGAAGGGGTATTTCCCCACGTGTACGGACCACTCAACGTAGACGCAGTCTACGCAACCGCGCCCCTTGAACGAGACAGCGATGGCGTATTCATTGCTCCTGCTCAACTGAAAGCGCTGCTTGCGCTTGAGACGGATGGTATTTAATTTTATATCTTATGGCTGAATCGATAATGCAGGAAGTTTTGGATAAGTTAGAGTTTTTGTTTGAACGGTATTCGCAAGAACGTCGGGCGACCACGCAACCGTATTTGTACAAGACGGTACAAGAACAAGTACCCGGGTATGTGTATAACCCGGCGGACAATCTAATACGCGAAACCCTTATGGAGCACGTAGGGTCTTTGCCTGTGGTAGCTACGGCGTTGTACACGTACATTCAAGACCCGGAAGTAAACTTGGGCGACGCCTTAACCATGTTAGCTATTCACGACATAGGCGAACTTACTACAGGGGACGAAAATACTTTTACCAAACAGGCGAGTGCTGCTGATCCGGAGTACCAAGCAGGTTTAAAACTCCTCGACCCGTACTACCATGCCATATACACGGACGTGGAAAACAAAACAAGCAAGTCCGCCAAGTTTGCCAAAGCAATAGATAAAATTACACCTGACATTCTTGATTATCTTACCCCAGCTGAAATCACCAAAGTGCGCTTTAAGCACTTTGTAGGCTTAGAGCCCGACCAAATAGTAGACGTGATAGTAAAACATAAACGCCCCTACATGCTCTGGAACCCCTTCATGACCGAGTTCCATATTTACCTCATAGAACAAATTACCAAGAAATTAAACGCCCAATCCTAATTATGCTCAGCGATACAAAGATAGAATTGGCAAAAAAGGCATTAGGAAGAGGTGGTTCAGGACTGTATTTTATCGAAGATGTCTTAAGGAATAGAAGTGGAGGAACTGATTTAGCCTTTTCGAGGTCTTGGTACATTTTATTGTCCTTTAACTTTGAACTCATATTAAAAGCGATATTAATTCTTGAAAATAAATTAGATACAAAAGAAGAAATACTTGATAGTATAAAGGGCCATGATTTAGCTAAGCTGTCTTCGGGGATTGACACTGATTCTTTAAGGAAATACGGAATTAATAAAATTAGTAAACAAGTTAGCAATAGTTTTATTTCTTATAATGTTGAGATATCATCTGATCGTGGCTGCGTTATCATTCAGGATCTTATAGACGTGAGATACGATTTTGAAAAAGAACAGCTGCGCAATTCTGACGCCGGTGAAATGGATAGAATAAAAAATGAGATTAAGCTGCTGTTGTCTGTCGTAGAAGAAATTAATAAGATTGTCTATCCTTCGCAAGTAGTTCTAGCCTTATCAAACTGATAGTTGTTGGAAGATAATAACTGCAACCACGTGTTTAAAGGTACAATTATAGAAAATAGTTTGAGTGACGCAAGTGTTCTCCAGCACCTGCAAGTGGAGAAGACGTGGCAGACGGGGACATGGGTGCTGCATGATGTGTTGGTAACGCAAGAACAAATTACAGAGCTTGCAAAACACCTTGCAGATGGTCCCTGGTACATGCACTTTTGGAAACTGGAGCAGGACGAGGTGCAGGTGGTTATTAAGAACAAGCTGTTTACCGTCCAACACTCAGACAAGTCCACTTGGCCCGAAGCCGTAACTTACGGTAAGTCTCTCGGTATACCAGAGGGGCAATTAGATTTTTTAATACAGTAGCATGAGAGAAGTATATGTTGGGCTTGGAGTGGTTTTGGGAATAATTCCCCAGTTCATGGTTATGTGGGGGATATATAAACGGACCATGAAGTTGTCTTTTTCTACATACTTTATTTGGTTTTTGCTCAATCTTATTATTGCGGCTGCGTCTTATTTGGCACATGGCAACTATTCTTTGTCGCTTTCGTTTGTATTGCTGAACTTGCTTATAGCGCTCATGGTGTTGGCAACGGAGCGGAGAGTAGCGTTTCCCACTTGGGAACGGTTTATTGCTTTGCTCTGTGTAGTATGTATGGGTGTATGGTACACAACCAGCGGGGCATACGCTGTTATGGCTGCCTCTCTTGCGGTATTTATCGCCGGTATGCCTCAGTTTGCGGTGGTGTATAAACACCCAAAACTTACATCGACTTTAGTGTGGTTACTCGCAACTTTGGCTGGGCTGTGTGCAGTTTTGGGTGGAAAAGAATGGTCTATAGTAGAGCGGTTTTACCCGACTACTTTTTTCTTGTATGGGCTCATAGGCCTGCTCATTACGGTTATACAAAAGTACAGGAACCAGGCCTAATAATGTTATAAGCGGTTGATGTATGCATTTTTAAATACAACGTTTTTCGCGGCCGCGAAAAACGTTGTATTTGAATTTGTGAGGGTTTGAGTTATATAAATATGTCGGGATGGCGCCGCTATCGTGACGGACTTATATTTACTGTCCTATAACTAACGACGGTGTGCGCTGTAGAGTTTTAACGTTGGAGAGTTCGCCGCGGAGGTATTTGTGGTAACCGGCGAGGGCTATCATGG
>CAZKVS010000046.1:0-4923 GCA_964556325.1 uncultured Candidatus Saccharibacteria bacterium | reverse complement strand
TCTCGGTTAAAGGCGCGTCCAGGTTCTCACGAGAATACTGGGTGGCCGTAGCAGTTAAGTTCTTTGATTCATTTTCTAGCGGAAGCTTGTTTATTTTTTTACCCTTTCTTTTGTTGGCGAAGGGTATAGAACTCAAAGAAACTGGTCTGCTGTCCGCGTTATATTTTTTTGGATATATGGCCGGACGCAAGGTGTTTTCGTTCATTGCAGATAGCACATCCACAACTACTGCCTTGCGTATAGCCGAGATTGCTATGGCGGTAATTATTGTAGGCTTGGTACTTGCTACTCACACATGGGCGTTGTTTGTACTTATATTTCTGGCCGGTGCTTGCGTACGTGGTACGTCACCAATTATAAAGGCAATGACTTCTCACGCTATACCAAATGAGCGAGACTTTGAGCGAGGACATAGCATATCGCAGTTTACCGGTAACACCGCGGGGGCGCTTAATCGTTTACTGTGTGGTTGGCTCTTCGGTTTATTTGGCATAACTTCAGTATTTCTTCTGAGCGCGGTAGTGGCCGTAATAGCCATTGTCCCTACTTTTTTTCGTTCCAAAGATTAGGTATAGGTAACAGAAAAGAATAGTCTATCATTTCTTTTCCTTGTTTGGACTCAGATTTTTATGCTTGAGTGCATGTGCAACAAAACCGTCGGGAATTTAATTCCTGACGGTTTTGGGTTTTGGGCATTTACAGGGTGCCTTATTCTAGACGTGAGATTCTCATGAATCGGCTGATAACAGGACCGATTATGATAATGGTATTTGTGAGTGCGGCACCAAGTACCGCGCTGTCTCTGAATTCTCCAGCCGGTAAACCAATACCGCCGATGAACACAGAAACAGTGAAACCAATACCGCCGAGCAAAGAGACCAGCCACATTTCGCTTTGGCTAATGCCCACCGGTCGAGGGGCTCGGAAGAAGCGACTGGCCAACCAACTCCCACCCGCGATTCCGAGAGTTTTACCCGCCACGAGCGAAATGGCTACCACGCCGGTGAGTTTGCCAACTTGGCCAAACTTTACGCCGCAGTTCGCGAACGAAAAGATGGCGAGGCCGTACGGGAGTATATGCTCCAGTATCCGTTTCATTTCTGAAACGGAGCTGTGTTCGCTGCTGGTTGGTTCTTCAAATTCCCCCCTATTTCTCAACTCGTGCGGCATGCACAACACCACTGGCACCAGCGCTAAGGTGAAATGCACACCACTCAGGGCGAAGCCTGCCAGGCTGAGGCTGCCTGGTCCTACGACATATAACCACCAGGGGCGCACCCCCATGTATTTCATAAGTTTGGCTATGCCCACGCCAGCCAAACTCAAGCCAAGCCATGGCAGGTGTAATGGGTGACTGGGGTCTGGGTACACAAGCGCGACTATGATGATACCAATTAAGTCGTCGAGCCCCGCCAACAGCAGTAAGAATTTTGTTGCTGGGTGTCCTGCCCCGAAAATGAACAGGGCAGGAATGGCAGACAGGGCGATGTCCGTAGGGGTCACGCATCCCCAACCGCTTAAGGTAGGGGATGTGAAGCCATAGCATAGCACCACTCCCCCAACGTATAAGATTGGCGGAACGCTGACTCCTCCGATTGTAGCCAGGAGGATATTGACCGCTCCTTTGGGATTGTGTAGTACTCCCCCAGGGGAGCGGCTTTCAACGACTTCTACTCCTACAAGGCCAAATAGGCCGAGCAGAATGAAGTCGCCAGCCAAGCGGAGGTTTAATGCATGGCCGAAAAATGACAAACCTTCGAAACTCGCCGTTGTAAGTTTTTGGTAAAATTCGTAATCGACGAACGATAGTAGCAGCGCGCTCAGCGCCGCTATAATCATGGGTACGCTGTTACGCGTAATCCATAGATGTGAAGTCTGAATGAGCTTTCTCACGTCAACGTCCTCCTCAGGGTTGGTAAGATTGGCCATACTAACGTAGGGCCAGTTTTGCTGCGGGGGATGGGATGCGTTGCGCGACACATGCCCATCGTGTAGAATTGCCGATATTGTTCGGCCAAAATAAATGCCCACCGGTGAGCAGCTATTTTGGCAGAAAACGACCAATCTTTATACCATGCTAGCTAGGGCACGGTCAACTCCATGCGGCCGTTGCGATGGTTCAATTGCAACGCTGTTTGCGCTGGACAAAATAAAAAAGCAGCCGCTGTGCTGCTCTTTTATTTTTTATGGATGGTTTCTACCAAATCACCACATGCTGCTCTGGTGCTAGATACATAGGGTCGCCGGGTTGGATGTTGAAGGTTTCGTAGAAGGGGGCGAACTGGCTGAGGGTACCGTTGGTTCGGTAAAACGCCGGTGGGTGGGGGTCGGCACTGGCCGCTTGTTTTTCCGCTTGGTCGGTTATGAGTTGGCCCCACACGTGGGCAAACTGCAAGAAGAACCGTTGGCGGGCAGTGTAGCCGTTTACTACTGCATTTTGTTTGTAGGCGTCCGTGTTTTTAAATGCTTCGTAGGCTATGGTTATGCCGCCTAAGTCTGCAGTGGCTTCGGAGAGAAAGAGTTCACCGTTTAAGTGGGTGCCGTCTTTATAGGTTTGACTTGCGGTGTAGTCGGACAGTTTTTTAGTGAGTTCTTTAAAGGCAGTAGTGTCTGCTTCGGTCCACCAGTTTTTTAGGCTGCCGTTGGCGTCGAACTGGCTACCTAAGGAGTCGAACGCATGTGTGAGTTCGTGGCCAATAACAGCACCTATGGCGCCGTAGAGTGCGGCGTCATCAAAAGTGGTTTCGTAGAAGGGTGAGTTAAACAAACCGGCGTAAAAAGTATAGCGGCGAGCTTGGGGGTCGTACTCTGCATTGGTTACTTGCGGTGGGCTGGTCCAGGGGATAAAGGTTTTGCCTTCGTTTAAGTAGGGGAGAAAGACTTGGTTTGCTGCTACGTTGAAAGCAAAAATGTTTGCTAAGTAGTTAGTGCTGAGCGCTGGACTAGAGAAGGTGGGCCAGACATCCGGCACGCCTGCGAGAACGGTTATGCCTTCTAGTTTTTTAAGCGCAGCTTGTTTGGTCTCAGGAGACATCCAGGTGACGTTGTTTTGAATGCGGTCTTTCAAAACATTTTTTACGTTACTTACCATGCCATTCAGTTGGTCCTGAGTGCTTTTGGGGAAATATGTATCTACATAGACGTGCCCTATGGCGTAGCTGCCTATATCTACACCGTTGAGCCTTTGCTGGGCGCGTTCTGCTGCCGGTCTACGCCCAGTAATGCCGGCTAAAATAGTACCATTAAAGTGAAAAGCTTCGTTGTCTAAGTCTTCGCTGGCATAGCCTGCGGCGGTGCGCATGACGTTGTAGAGCGACCAGGCTTTGAGCGTAAGCAAGTCAGCTTTCAGCACTGCATCTTCTGCCGCAGCAACGTAGGGTTTGGTAGCTAAGTTTACTTGTTTACCTTTGGGTGCGATGCCCATGTTTGCAAAGAAGCCGTTCCAGTTCAGCTTGGAAGTAGTAAGAGACTCTTCATAGCTCATGGGGTTGTTATTTTTCTGTGGGTCGCGAATATCCTCAAGCGGCAAACTCGCGTTGCCGAGCTGCATTTCAAAGTCGTAGGCTTTTTGTGCGTCCTCATGCGAAAAGCCAGCCAGCTCGAACAGCTTTGCAATGTGTGTTTTAAACTGGTCTCGCAACTCTGCATTACTTGGGTCAACATAGTAGTCACGGCTGGGCAGGGCTAAGTTGGGTTCGCCTATGCCGATAATTATCTTGCTGCCATCGTCTAGGCTTTGCGTGGGCCCTCCGGCAATAGGTGTGGTGACTCCCGCCAGTGAAAGTTGCCCTTGCACGGCGAACCATTCGTCTAAGGTAGTACTTTTTTGAATAGCATCTATGTAGGGCTGTATACCGCGAAGTCCGTTTGCATTGCGCGCCTCCATGTTTAGGTAGCCGTCGTATAGCGCGGCGATGACTTGTTGTTCGTAGGTGGGATGGGTCGCAGCTTTCGCTTGGTCTATAATAGTTTGTACTTTCGCGTCTGCGTTTTTTTGTGCAATTTGAAATGCACCCCACGACTGGTAGCCCGGAGGGATGGAGCCTTTCTCTAGTAGCTCTTGATTGGCAAACTTATAAAAGTCAGTTTTGGCCGTAGGTGCGAGGTCGGGACACGCTGCAGCCTGCGCAGCCGCAAGGGTAGGTTTATCAAGACTGCCAGTTGGGGTGAGTTGGTTCATATGTTGATACTGTTTAAGAGCGGCTTGGGTAATGGGGCCAAAGTAACTAGTGGAACGAATGTGAAAAAGTTTTTGTGTGCGGAGAAAGTCTTGTAGTGCCACGACGTTGGGCCCGCGACTATGTAAATCTGCTTGATCACGTAGAGTGCACGGAGGGGAGCCGGCATGCGTGATGCTGGGAGCGATGAGCGTTAAAAACACGCCAAGAATACTTATAATTTTGTTATACATATGTATAACACACGGTTTTCAAATGATATTTACTTGTGTTGTTTCCTAGTGTTATAATGAGCATACAGAATATTTAAATGTCTTACAAACTTATATGGCAGAAAGAGAAAAGTCACCAGAGGATTTTGCTGATGAAGCAATAGCCGCTGCGAATCCAGAAGATAGAGATCTGGTACGTGAAGTAAGAGATGGGGAAGAGGCTGGGAAAAGAGGTTCGGTTGAAGACCAACTAAAAGAAGAAACTGGTGTAAATTAGCATTTTAAACACCTCTGTATCTTCCAAAATAACTCCGATTTCAAAATCGAGAGTTATTTTTTTAGCTCGTCTATTTCGCTGTTGTGCTATGGTAGTTTTTGGTTCGCCATGGTCTCATGAGAGTGTAATAAAAATTAAAATTATATGATAAGCAGTGGTTGCCGATGGCTATCCCGCATAGCGGGATTGTAACCACGCTTAGCGTGGTCACCTTCGTAGCGGGCACTAAGAGTGCTAGAATGTAGGGAGTTAGTAA
>CAZKVS010000045.1:0-5105 GCA_964556325.1 uncultured Candidatus Saccharibacteria bacterium | reverse complement strand
AAGCTCGTCGCCGAAGATCCGGAAGCTGCTGCGGTGTTGTTTAACGATGCAGTGAGTAAGTTTCAAAAAAGCGAGGCGGACATACATAATACCAACGTACTCATTCGCGGTCTGTTGTCTGTGGTGCCCACTGGACAAGATGCAGGGCATATTTTGAAGGCGGGCGAGTATGGGAGTCAGACTGCCGTGCATTTAGCGCGTCTTTTTAGCTTAGCTAAACAGTTAAAAATTACTCCCACAGGCTTGACTGGAGGCGGAGTTGGTCAAATTAAAACTGAGTTTGAAGCTGCGCGAATATCATTGCAAGCAGCAGCAGATGAACTGCAGCGCGTACCGAGTAGCGCTATTCCTGCGGCGCAGCGAGAACGCTTTTCTGTGGTGCAAAGCGCGCTGCCGAGTCTTCGCGAAGCACTTGATGGGGTAAGCAGCGCGTTGGCTGTGGCCGATGCGCTCACCAGCGGGCAAAAGCACATACTACTCATTTTACAGAATAACAACGAACTTCGGCCGACTGGTGGTTTTGCTGGTACGTATGGTGCATTTGACCTTAAAAACGGCGTCATAACCAAACAAGTAGTGAGTAGTATATATGACCTGGATGGCCAGCTGGCAGAAACTTATGTACCGCCCTTGCCGCTTTTTGCCGTTAACAACCGCTGGTATTTGCGAGACGCTAACTGGTTTGCGGACTTTTCTGAATCTGCCGAGAGTATGATTGGGTTTTACGAGCAAGAGGCGCACCAAACTCCGGATGTGGTAATTGCTATAACGCCGGAGGTAGCGGTGAATTTACTAAAACTCACTGGCCCTATTGCTATGTCTGAGTATGGTGTGGTGCTCGACGCAGATAATTTTATTGAAGTTACTCAGGTGGAGACATCTATACACTACGATAAACAGGAAAACAAGCCCAAGAAAATGTTGGCGGAGTTTTTACCGTTGCTGTTACAGCGGGTATCTGAACTTCCACCCCAGCGATTACCCGAGGTTATTGGTGCTGTTCAGCAGAGCTTAGTCACTCGTGATGTGCAGTTGTATGCCCGTGATGAGGGATTGCAGCAACGCTTAGAGTCGTTGGGTTGGGCGGGAAGAATCCGGACAACGAGCCGCGATTACTTGAGTATAGTTTCCAGTAACTTAGGGGGGACTAAAACGGATCTGGCTTTGGAACAAGACGTACAGCTGGCCAGCCGTATAGATGCAAATGGTGTAGTGGAAAATACGCTACGTATTCATCGGAGAAATCCATTGCCAGATGTGCCAGGGTTAAGTAATAAAACCTTTATGCGCATATTTGTACCGAGAGGCAGCAAGCTTATTGCGAGCAAAGGTTTTTCGTATGTGGACTTAGATGCGAAATATATTACCCAAGGGACAGTACACCCCAAGGTGGCAGCGTGGGAGGCTCACGCGGTGAGAGAAGTAGCAAGTGGCATGCTGGTGGGACAGGAAGCGGGTAAAACTTTCTTTGGTAACTGGATAGAGCTGAAGGGCGGTCAAGAAGCGACTGTAGAAATAGTCTATGAATTGCCTTTTAGGGTGGGGTCGCTCGATAGGTATTCTATTTTGCTGCAAAAGCAGCCGGGGAGTATTGTTCAGACTGTGCGGTATACTTTGAATATTCCGAACAGGCGCATCCTATGGGCCAGCGATGGCACAGAGGCAGGGCATGAGGTAACAAAGCAAATTGAGTTAGACCGGGATAGGTTTTATGGATTAGTCTTGGAAACAGAGTAAATATGGCTGAACTAGTATCTACAAAAAAACCCCGCATAGAGCAGACGCTTGCACAAGCCGCACTTTTGCTCGCGTTTTTAACACTCGTGTCTCGAGTCGTGGGCTTGCTCCGTGTACGTATATTTACGAGCCATTTTGGTGCAGGGGAAATTTTGGACACATACTACGCAGCCTTCCGCATTCCCGATTTTATTATGGGCTTGTTTATTGTGGGTACCTTATCGGTGGCAGCGCTGCCGGTCGTGGCGGAATATTTTGTACACAAGCCCGGGCAGGTGTCACGGATGGTGGCTAATTTAATTAATATTACGAGTATATGCATGCTCGCAATATGTAGTTTGGTAGCGTTGCTTGCGCCTGAGTTGGTGAAACTCATCGTCCCGGGTTTTTCTGTGGCTCAGCAACACGATGTGGTCATACTTACTCGGCTTATTCTAGTCGCGGAAGTTTTGCTTTCAGTTTCCAACCTAACTACTACAGCACTGAATGCTGCCAAACGGTTTTTGTGGGCCGGAGTTGGGCCAATTTTTTACAATGTGGGTTTGATTGTGGGAGTTGTCTGGCTCTACCCACTCTATGGCCTACCCGGTCTAGGCTATGGAGTAATACTCGGGGCGGTGCTGAACTTGGCCTGTCAATTACCTGAACTACTTAGTCTCGGTGTAAAGTGGCGGCCAGTGTTAGATTTTCATGAGTCCGGCTTTCGGGAAGTGTTACGACTTTACCTGCCTCGTTTGCTGACTATCGATCTTTCGCAAATTAGTATGCTGCTTGCGGCAATTTTTGGGTCATATTTAGCTGCGGGTTCTATATCTGTTTTTCATCTGGCCTTTGATTTGCAGGCGGTGCCCGTGGGGGTATTTGCGTTCGCTGCTGCGGTAAGCGCCTTTCCGCACTTAGCAGAGCAACATGCGCGAGCCAATATTGAAGGGTATGTAAGTACCCTACGCGAGACTGTTTTTCGCGTATTGTTTTATATGGCTCCTATAGCAGTGTTGTTGCTCTTGCTCCGCGCGCATGTAGTGCGCATTTTATACGGGGCAGGGCAGTTTAGTTGGGAAGATACTCAGGCTACCTTGACCGCGCTGGGTGTGTTTGCATTTTCGCTTATCGGCCAGTCGCTGGTGCCGGTCTTCTCGCGTGCGCTCTTAGCGCGGAAGCAAACGCTCACACCGGTACTCGGGAATGTGCTGGGTGTTGTTGCGAGCTTGGTCATCTCCTGGTGGCTTGTGGCGGGGTACGGTATTGTAGGCGTAGTCATTGGATATGCTATTGGTGTTACCCTCAATGCGTTGTTGTTGTATGTCTGGCTCCGAATACATTTAGTACGCGTACCTGGCGGTTTGGCTGTGGTATTAGCCGAAGAACAAAAGGCCATTGGGTGGCTCTGGCAACTGATGGTTGCGGTATTTGCCTTAGCGTGCGTTGCTTATAGCACTTTATATGTCGTGGGATCAAGAGTAGACACTCATACATGGGTGGGTTTGACCATACAAGCAAGTGCGGCAACTATACTGGGTGGTATAGTGTTTTTAGGCTTCTCCTATTCTTCGGGATTGGAGGAAGCTCGTATATTAGTGAGTGGCTTGAGCGGAGTTTTGCTCCGTTGCGGAAAAGCCTTAAAATTGGTAAAATAACCACGCAATCCGAATATACGAATACATCCGAATCTACGAATAACTACGAATCTAGTTCGTAATATTCGTTAATTTGAATAATTCGCCTGTTCGGATTAGTTATTTCACCCTCATGAATTCACTCGATAAAATTCGGAACTTTTGTATCATCGCGCATATTGATCACGGGAAGAGTACGCTCGCGGATCGGCTTTTGGAAATTACCAACACCGTGAGTAAGCGGGAAATGAAAGATCAGTTATTGGATACTATGGACCTAGAGCGTGAGCGGGGTATAACCATTAAGCTGCAGCCAGCGAGGATGGAGTATAGGTATGAAATGCCTAATTCCCAATTACCAATACCCAATGAAAATTCAAATGTTAAAAATCAAGGCCTGAGCGATTTGGAAATTGGAAATTTGAAATTGGAAATTAAAGATTCAGATTATATTCTGAATCTTATAGATACCCCTGGTCACGTGGACTTCGCTTATGAGGTTTCCCGAAGTTTGGCATGTTGTGAGGGGGCTATTTTGGTGGTAGACAGCACGCAGGGTATTGAGGCACAGACTTTGGCTAATGCCTATCTCGCTCTGGAACATAATCTCACCTTAATTCCAGTGGTAAATAAGATTGACTTACCAAATAGCGACCGAGAAAAAACCGCACGGGAGTTAAAAGATGCGTTTGGGTTTGCCGATGAGGAAATTTTGTATGCCTCGGGTAAAACCGGAGAGGGTGTAGAAGATATTCTGCGCGCTGTTGTGGAGCGAGTGCCTGCACCAACGGGTGACCCTGAAGGTAACTTACGCGGACTTATTTTTGACTCCGCCTACGATATTCATCGCGGCGTCATTTGTTTTATCAGAGTCTTTGACGGCAAGCTATTGCCCCGGCAGAAAATATTTACGTTAGGTAGTAAGACTGAGGCCGAAAGTTTAGAGGTCGGTTTCTTCCATCCAAAAATGGAAAAATCGGGGAGTATTGGTTGCGGGGAGGTGGGCTATATAGTGACGGGCTTACGCGACGTATCAAAGGCGCGGGTGGGCGACACTATAACACTACTCAATGAGCGCACAAAGACTGAGGCTTTACCTGGCTACAAACACGTAAAACCCATGGTCTATGCAACTATTTTTCCCGTTTCAGGCGATGACTACCCCAGCTTGCGCGACGCCATGGAAAAACTGCGTTTAAGCGATGCGTCATTGGAGTTTGAACCGGAGCATATCCCCAGTATTGGCTTCGGCTTCCGTACGGGCTTCTTGGGCTTGTTGCATATGGATATTGTGCAGGAACGTTTAACTCGCGAGTACGATTTAGACTTAATTTTAACCGCTCCTAGTGTTGCCTTTAAGGTTGTTAAAACATCGGGAGAAGAAGTAACAGTGCAGTCTGCTGCTCAGTTTCCAGACCCCTCGAGCATTCAGTCTATTTTAGAGCCGTGGATGAAAGTAAATATTTTAACGCCATCCGATTACATTGGGCCAATTATGGACATCGTGACCAAACGGCGTGGTATTTCCGGTGATATTCAATATCTAGGCGAAGACCGGGTGGACATGCACTTTGAAATGCCGTTGGGTAATATAATTATTGACTTTTACGACAAGCTGAAAAGTGTTTCCAGTGGGTATGCATCATTGAACTATGACTTTATAGAAATGCGACTAGGAGATTTATCAAAAGTAGACATATTGGTTGCTAACGAAAAAGTGGAGGCGCTTTCTACTATGATGCACCGCTCTGT
>CAZKVS010000044.1:1028-5522 GCA_964556325.1 uncultured Candidatus Saccharibacteria bacterium | reverse complement strand
TGTTCCAAATCTGCCCAATTAACAGTTCTAAACAGGTTCAATAAGGGCAGCCAAACAAAACAACAGTACTACTTAGTACTGTTGTTTTGTTTGGTATGGTGGGTGAGGGATTCGAAAAGAGCGGTCCCGTACCACGGGAATTTCATCCGAATACTTGCAGGATGAAATAGCGGCGGGGTCGCGTTAGGTGAGACTTGAAGCGACTAGAAGGAGATGAAAGTCCACCGTGGGTGACCGAATCCTACTACCCCAGCCAACTGTAAAAAATTAGCCAAGTGGCCTGTCTCGTCTTGGCCCGAGCCAAGGTCGGGTAAGGCAGGGGCCTTTGAAGCCCTCATTCGTAGGTCCGCCCGTCTCGGCTGAGGTGAGGGCCGCCGAGCCGAGGTCGGAAATCCTACTACCCCAGCCAAAAGCTAACAATCTTCACTTTATTTGGGTCGCCACGTATCGTTCATATGGCGATTTTTTGATATGATTATTAAATATGGACGCTTTTGTTCACATAGTACTTTTTGTTTTTTCTGCGGCCGTGATTTGGTTTTTTGCTGGACTACTTATTGAGTCTGTAACCAATGTGGCGCGTCGTTTTCATCAAAGCGGTTTTACCGTGGCTTTTTTTGTCTTGGGTATTTTAACCTCCGTGAGCGAGATGTCCGTTATGGTAAACTCTTCCCTAAGTGGCACTCCGCAGGTGTCCGCAGGAAATTTGGCTGGCGCATCTTTGGTTATTTTGCTCTGTATTGTGCCGCTCGTGGCCATTGTGGGAAACGGTATTGAATTGAAGAATACATTGAAGAGTAAGAATTTGGCTGCGGCGTTGTTTGTGGTCGTGCTGCCCGTGTTGCTCATGTTAGATGGGGATGTAAGCAAGAGTGAAGGGTTGGCGTGTTTTGTAGCGTATGGCGCGCTGGCATATCTAATACGTCGGCAGGACGTGCACACGCTTCCACGTGTAATTCAAGCAGTTGAAGCGGAGCTTATAGAGAGACGTCGAGCAACTTTTACAGATATTTTTAAAATAATAGTAGGGGCACTATTTATTTTCATAGCCGGACACTTATTGGTAGAGGAAGCTGTATATTTTGCTACTGTGCTTAGCATTCCCGCGTCTATAGTGGGGCTGCTATTGCTTTCCGTGGGTACGAATATACCCGAGTTGGTTATAGCGGTACGCTCCATTCTTAAGAAGAGGAAAGATATTGCCTTTGGTGATTACCTAGGCTCAACAGTCGCCAATACTCTTATTTTTGGTTTTCTCCCATGGTTGAATGGTGGGTTTACTGTTGAGCCTACCGAGTTTATCGGCACAGCTGTGCTAATGGTCCTGGGTTTTGTAGGTTTTTTTGTGTGTGCGAATTCGAAAAATAATATTACTCGGCGTGAGGGTTATGTGCTGGTGTCTGTATATGTGACGTTTTTGGCTTTCCAGGTAGTTAACTTTGTCCGGTTCGCGACAGATTAGGTGGGAAGTGGAGTGTGGCCATTTTTTCTGTGGGTGCTTTTTGATATACTGAGCGTATTATGGAAAACGTCAAAACTATAGTCATTATTTCTAGTAAAACGGTCTGGGAGCAGGCTCAGCAGGTGGGGGAATACACTCAGTCTACGCTTACCTCAACTTTGGAGGATGTTGGGTTTATACACTGTTCGTTTCCCAATCAGACCATGGAAATAGCCAACCGTAGGTACGCTCATGTAACTGACGCACTACTTCTTTTTGTGGGTGTGGTAAAAGTAAAACCGTCCATTAAGTACGAAGCAGCCTTGAGTGGTAGGGAAGGAACGTTTCCGCATGTATACGGACCGCTCAACGTGGGCGCCGTCTACGCCACTGTACCCCTTGAACGAGACAGTGACGGGGTATTCATTGCTCCCGCTCAACTTAAAGCACTGCTTGCACTTGAGACGGATGGTATTTAATTTTATATCTTATGGCTGAATCGATAATGCAGGAAGTTTTGGATAAGTTAGAGTTTTTGTTTGAACGGTATTCGCAAGAACGTCGGGCGACCACGCAACCGTATTTGTACAAGACGGTACAAGAACAAGTACCCGGGTATGTGTATAACCCGGCGGACAATCTAATACGCGAAACCCTTATGGAGCACGTAGGGTCTTTGCCTGTGGTAGCTACGGCGTTGTACACGTACATTCAAGACCCGGAAGTAAACTTGGGCGACGCCTTAACCATGTTAGCTATTCACGACATAGGCGAACTTACTACAGGGGACGAAAATACTTTTACCAAACAGGCGAGTGCTGCTGATCCGGAGTACCAAGCAGGTTTAAAACTCCTCGACCCGTACTACCATGCCATATACACGGACGTGGAAAACAAAACAAGCAAGTCCGCCAAGTTTGCCAAAGCAATAGACAAAATTACACCCGATATTCTTGATTATCTTACCCCAGCAGATACCACTAAAGTGCGCTTTAAGCACTTTGTAGGTTTAGAGCCCGACCAAATAGTAGACGTTATAGTAAAACATAAACGCCCCTACATGCTCTGGAACCCCTTTATGACTGAATTCCATATTTACCTCATAGAACAAATCGCCAAGAAGCTAAACGCCTAGCCCGTTACAAAGATGACCATTGCAACCAAGATGTTTAAAGGAACAATTATAGAAAATAGTTTGAATGATGCAAGTATTCTCCAGCAGCTGCAAGTGGAGAAAACCTGGCAGGCGGGGACGTGGGCGCTTCATGATGTGTTGGTTACGCAAGAGCAAATTAACCAACTTTCAAAACACCTTGCGGATGGCCCATGGTATATGCACTTTTGGGAAGCAGGGGAGGACGAGGTGCAGGTGGTTTTTAAGAACAAGCTGTTTACCGTCCAACACTCAGACAAGTCCACGTGGACCGAGGCCATTGCCTACGGCAAGTCTATAGGTATACCCGAAGAGCAGCTGGATTTTTTAATACATTAGCATGAGAGAGTTTTATGTAGGTCTGGGAGTGGTTTTGGGAATAATTCCCCAGTTCATGGTTATGTGGGGGATATATAAACGGACCATGAAGTTGTCTTTTTCAACTTATTTTATTTGGTTCTTATTGAACCTAATCATTACGACTGCGTCTTTCTTGGCGCACGGCAACTATTCTTTGTCGCTTTCGTTTGTATTGTTGAATTTACTCATTGCACTTATGGTGTTGGCGACGGAGAGACAAGTGGTGTTTCCAACCTGGGAACGGTTTATAGCTTTGCTTTGTGTGGTGTGTATGGGCGTGTGGTATGCGACGAGTGGGGCATACGCTGTTGTGGCGGCTTCTCTTGCGGTATTTATCGCGGGTGTGCCTCAGTTTGCGGTGGTGTATAAACATCCAAAACTCACATCCACCATGGTATGGTTCCTTGCAACCCTCGCAGGCCTATTTGCAGTCTTGGGCGGAAAAGAATGGTCCATTGTTGAACGTTTTTACCCGACTACTTTTTTCTTGTACGGACTCATTGGCCTACTCATTACCGTTGTGCAAAAGCATAGATCTCAGGTCTAGTAATATTATTTACGGTTTAAATATCGATTTTTAAATACAACGTTTTTCGCAATCGCGCTTAGCGCGACTATAGCAACGCTGAGCGCTGCGGCCGCGAAAAACGTTGTATTTAAATTTGGAAAAACTGTCGTGCTGGTGCTACTGTAACAAAATATTTGACTAAATCATAGATATATAGTATAATAATGCTACTGCTAATCATAGTAGTGCAGATACAAAAAACCACTCAACCTGGAAGGAAGGGTTTTTTATTTTTTACAACCAAAACCAAAATAAGTACCAGGACTGTTTTTTGGCAAAACAAAAGGGCTAAGCATGATTACAAATCCAAAAATAGACGATAAGGTCGAAACAACGGAGGAGTTGTTAAACAGTTTGGCAAATCACAACGCGCATAAAGCCAAAAGAATTCCCCAGGGCACCCGGGGGGTTGTCGAATCAGTTGACGAAAGGCAGGGTTTGGTCGTTATGCGCTTTAACGATAGTGCGGTTTACGGAGAACCCGTGCAGCTGCGATGGCGGCAGCTAAAAAATGCGAAATAAGTACCAAACTATGGGAAAATAATCGGTGGACAAGTATTGTTCCGCCGATTATTTATTTTGTAATAAACTTTTACGTGCTTAAATGGGTATTTTAATAGTTTTGAACTTGAAAAATGCGTCTTGTTTAAAAAGATTGTATTAAAAAGTTTTTTTGGTACGAAGACTGCCATTGCGAGGGATGTATAATTACTGTCTTATAACTAACAACGGAGTACGGTGGATGGTTCGGCAGCGGGCAAGCACATGGGTATTGACCTTCGCGACCACTTTCGCAATAGATTTTGGAAGAGATATGCGACGGTTTGGAATAGGCTTTGTAGTTGTGTTTTGGGATAGGTGTGTATATAATACTCGCACGAAACAAAGAGCGTCTGTGCCACGCGGTACTAAAAGAGGCTTTTTATTTTTGACAAACGCGCCAACCAAGAGGAGGTTTTATGCGCAAATCAA
>CAZKVS010000044.1:0-1018 GCA_964556325.1 uncultured Candidatus Saccharibacteria bacterium | reverse complement strand
GTCGTTTTTGATTATTGGTTGTCTATTGGTTATGTCGTTCGGAGTTTCAACGGCACAAGAACAACTGGTAAACGGTCGCAAGGTTGTCAAGTCTGCGCCGCCCGAACAGCCGCCGCAAAAATCTTTAAAGCTGCCGTTTAGGCGAGGGGTCAAGTGGGAAGTCGGAGAGGGTTTCCATTATTTTGACGAGCAGCTTATTACGGGTGACACTGGCCACGGTGCTGCGGACTTGGAGGCCGCTGAAGGGACAGATTTATACGCCCCGTGTTCTGGTTGGGCTGTGGCTAGTTTTCAGACTAGGCCGCCCACCACTGAACCGGACCCTAACAACCCCGGTAAAGAACGCCTGCGGTTGTATAAGGGCAAGCCTATCTACAACGGTGCGGGCATATGCTTCCAAATTTGGGACCCAAAAGTTCGGGACTTCACGCTCATAGGCCACATGAGTAAAGTAGACATGCGCTATTACAAAGAACCTGATCGGGATACGGAAGGTTTCTACCGGCCATCTCCTTTGCTAAAACCAGATTACCAGCCGGAATGGGGTTGGGTTTGGGTCAACGAAGGTGACTGGATAGGTCAAGTTGGCAATAGCGGACTGGGTCAGTTCCAAGAAACCTTTGAGAATATTGCTCACAAAAACACTTCTTGGGACGGGTCTCACGCGCACCTGTTTCGGGGGACTCGTAACAAAAGCGGTGCAAGAGCGATAAGCTATGACCCATTTGGCTACTATGGAACTACCTGGGAGTTTCCTGGGTACCGGAACAAAATTCAACATCCCATCTATGGTCTTTTTTTGACGTACACTTCGGGTCGGTACAAGGGGCGAATAATGTACGCAAAAGAATGAAAAACGCAAAACTCGACAAGACCTTTAAAGACGCCGCTCTGCTTGCATAGAGAACGGCGTCTTTGTTTTATTGTCCAATAACTAAAGACGGAGTGCGTTGTAAGGTTTTTACGTTGGAGAGTTCGCCGCGGAGGTATTTGTGGTAACCGGCGAGGGCTATCATGG
>CAZKVS010000043.1:0-5942 GCA_964556325.1 uncultured Candidatus Saccharibacteria bacterium | reverse complement strand
ATTTTTTGATGGCGGACCGAACGGGACTCGAACCCGCGACCTCTCCCGTGACAGGGGAGCGCTCTAACCAACTGAGCTACCGGTCCGTATTATACTTTAGCTGTGGCTGCCCTACTTCACTGAAGCTACGTAGGACACTTCTCCGCTAAGGAAACGAAATGTTATCGTTTTATACAAATATTACTGTAGATACATGCTCGCACTTCGTAGCCTTGGCGGAGAAGTGGTACCGGTGAATGGAATTGCACCATTGACCTTGGGCTTATGAGTCCCACGCTCTAACTAACTGAGCTACACCGGCGCGTCGTACTTCTCTACAAGCTCCTAGTTTTGACCTTCAGTCAAAAGCTTGTCGCTCTCCGCGAGTACTCCTTTAACTTTTATGCTTAACCTCAGCCGCATTCGGTCCAAGTATAAAAGTTATTCTTAAAGACAAAATCCTCGGACAGAGGATGCAAATCTGTCACGATTTTCTAATTCTGATTTTACCCGTGGCCCGACTTCGCATAAAGCTACGTCGGACTCAGCCTTCGCAGCCTGTATAACAATGTCAAACCAAACTTCGCAAAACCTACCTTGTTGGCGTGAGCCAGCTGTAGCCTTGGCGAAGGCTGGTTGCGGGGGGCGGACTCGAACCGCCAGCCTCAAGGTTATGAGCCTTGCGAGATGCCAATTTCTCTACCCCGCGTCATGTATGCGCTATAAAAGTGCTTTATTATTATATAGAAAGCCCCCATTTCTGGCAAGTCTAGGCATTCGCGACTGGCAAGGCAAGTCGCGAAGACACCCCTCGGAAGCTTTGACAAACCCAAAGCCTAAAGTTACTATACTTATACGCTTATATTAAGAACACTCTTTCAACATATATGTCTGAAATAGTAATAACGAACGATAATTTTGAAGCAGAGGTACTGAAGTCCCCCATTCCGGTACTGGTAGATTTTTGGGCAAGCTGGTGTGGACCCTGCAAAGTTCTGTCCCCTATTGTGGAAGAGCTTGCTACCCAATACGAAGGCAAACTTAAGGTAGGCAAAGTAAATGTAGACGAACAAAGTGACCTGTCTAACCGCTATCAAATATTAAGCATCCCTACGCTGAAGTTTTTCAAAGGTGGCGAACTTGTATCTGAACTTGTTGGTGCAGCTCCGAAAACAACTATTGAGACCGAAATCAAAAAGTTACTGTAAACTCATTCTAAAATAGTACATAAAAATCCCCCGGTGTACACCGGGGGATTTTTATGTACTTTTATTCTGGTAAACGAGGTGTTTGCGCACCCGTATGGACATCTTGAATTGCTGCACCCAAATTTGCTACCACCTGGCTGGTCCGCTCTTCATGTATATCTGCCACTGTTTCCCATATATTAGGTCTTTGGGGTTTAGCAGACTGTTTATTGTCTCGGGGCCTCTCTTTTGGCTTTCCTGTTCTTGACGGCTCCTGCTGCCGAGGACGCGAAGACTGCTGAGACCTGTCAGGCATAGGGGGAGTGGGCCGCCTCTCAAGCTGCTGAGCCGGTTTCGGAGCCGACGAATTCGGCTGGTTAGGATTTTTTACATAGGGCTGCGGCGGTGCTGCCTTAGGCGGCTCAGGCATTCGGAATACCAGTCCTTCAGCTGAATTCGTAGCCATAGGTACTGTTTGCTGCTTAACTTGCTCTAAGGGGGCAGGTGTAGCGGCGTGAGCAAGAGGTTCTGCTACAGGAGGCTTCGCTGCTTGTTGAATGACCCCGCTCTGCAAAGGCAGCACTTTTACACTCTGGGCCGGAGCATCTATGAATTGATTGTTTAATGGCGTCCCATCCTCTGTTTCCTCCCCGCCTACTACCAATGCATTTTGCTGGTGATATTCTACACCCATCCATCTGGAGATCTTTTCTTCAACTTGATCAATCGGATTGCCGTATCGCTCCCGAGATACTCGAATAACCTTTTCGCTATTGCCCGTGATGAATTCCGGATTAACTGGAATACTCTGCGCGGAAAAAGGTTCACTCGCCACACCGTTAATCATTAATTTCAGTAAAATATGGTATTTAGGCAAGTTCACCAAATCGTTTGGCGTATAAGTAGGCGCAAATTCTGTCTCTAAATACTCCGCATCAGCCGCGCCAATTCGGAATGAAACAATCGTACCCACGTTTCCAAAAATAGCGTCTCGTAATCGAGTATTGGACTTATCCGGGGTTAATTGACCGATATATTGATGCCCCATAACCAAACTTAAGTGGTATTTACGTGCTTCACTCAAAATAGTCGCAAAGCTTTCTGTAGCAAAGTTCTGGAACTCATCTACATAGAGGTAAAAGTCAGGACGGTCGGCTTCTAGCATGTCTACACGGGACATGGCGGCAAGCTGAATTTTCGTAATAATCATCGCACCCAAGAGTGCGGCGTTCTCTTCACCCACTTTTCCCTTGGATAGGTCCATGAGTAAAATTTTCCGCTCGTCCATAATTTGCCGGAGGTCAATAGTGGACTTGGGCTGGCCAACGATATTGCGAATAATAGCACTGGATAAAAACTGCCCCACTTTGTTTTGAATTGGCGAAATCGCCTCCTTCAACCACTTGGGGTCATAGTTGGCAAATTCATCAGTCCAGAACATCTTTACCATGGGGTCTTTGATGTTGTCTACAATTCGCTTCCGGTATTGTTTGTCTATATACATACGACTAATACCAAGCATGGTATTATTCGGACTATCCAGCAACGCACGAATGGTATTGCCAAGAATATATTCCATACGGGCGGACCACAAGTTTGCCCAAATCTTGGTAAATACACTCATTAATCCACTCGCAACTAAGTGCTTAAACTTATTCTCCACCGACTCCATAATATTAAAGGCAATCGGGTTCGATAGGTCAGCCGGGTTAAAATATATGACGTCATTTACCCGGCTACTTGGCACATAGTCTAAAATTTTCACTACCGAGTCTCCATGAGGATCAATAAAACACACCCCATGCCCATTCCGAATGTCCTGAATGGCCATGTTTTCCATGAGCGTGGTTTTACCCATACCGGTCTTACCAATCACGTACATATGCCGCCGGCGGTCATCCCCTTTTATACCAAAAGGCACTTCCCTATTTCGGAAGTTAGTTTTGGCAAAAAATGTTATTTCGTTCGAATCTGTTTCCATCGTGAACAGTGGACAGTGTTTAGTGGACAGTGTTCAGTAAAATCTGTTCACTGTACACTATTCACTGTACACTTAAAATTAATATTCTCCAATCGGCAAATCAACCGGGGGCTGACTCTTTTTGCTCATAACCGTATCTACATTTGGAGACGATGTGGTATCTTCTGCAACGAGCGGCAAATGATATATGGTGGCCAGTTCTTCAATATTCAACACGTACGCCTTGGCCCCGCCCCCCAAACTCCGTTTCTTAAAACTGTTAAATAAACCTTTTTTCCGCTTCGCAACTACATAGTCAATATACGGCTTCTCAAGAGATTCGGAAAGTTTATAGTCCAACTTGGGAGTTACTTCACCGTTCGCTTTAAAACCATTGGAGTTGGCACTAGAGAAGGTTTTAAAGGCGCCCATGAATAAGGAGGGCTTAGCTTTCTCAAATTTCTCTTTTGGGGCAATATATAAGATTCTAACCTTACTCAAATATCCCGGCTTTCCTACTTTCCGTAGCACAGAGTTCACCCGTTCTTTTTCTACATCGGACAAAACAGAAAAGTTTTTATCTGCTTTTGGCGCGGAAGGAGCCTCGGGTTTAAAAATCCCCATTAAAGTTTTCAATAAATTAAAAGGTTTAGGCTTAGATTTTGCCCCTTCAATAAGCTCCGCAGCTTTCGCTTCACCTTTCGGCTTCCAGTCAGCATCGGCCAGAGGTAACGTAGGAATTTGCACAGCCACTAACTCATGAGGACCCACTTTAGACATAGCCTCAAACAAAGGGCGTAACGGATCCACTATTTTTTCTTTGGCACTCGGGTGCTCAAACTCTTTATAGGTTTTAATAGGCAACCCAGCATCTGCGGCAAGCACAAGTTCCGTCCCCCACATCTCGAAAGCCGGATTTTCCGGGTCATAGGTTATATTTTCCATGTAATCCACAATTTCGGTAATTTCCGCCTCTGGATATTGGGCATACATAGCTGCTTCTACCAAATCTTTACTAGACTTCGGTGCCCGAATAACAAATGATATCTTACCGCCAAGGGAAATTATTTCTAAGCTATACCACAACGGCACTTTACCCTCCACGTACTTCTGAGCAAAGGTGGCACCACTTAATATAGCGTGCATTTGAGCAAACATTTGTTCTACCGCCAAAGTTGATAACTCGTTAATCTTTGGCACGCGTATGTTAAGAAACACCCATTCCTGGGCTTTCATGAACTGCCCCTGAATCTCTTCCATATACTGCTGAAACAAAATCCAGACGCCAATTATTATAAACAGTATCCACCCACCATGCCCAAAAAACCACCAGAGTAAACTGGGAACAGGTCCAAATAAAGTTGTAATTCCACCAAATGCCGAGTCAAACATATACACGTACGAGCACTATGCAAAACAAACAAAAAAAGCCAAAGTTTGAAATCCTAGAACTTCAACCCTGACTTTATTTTAGCACGTAAAATTATTTTATTGGGGGTCATTTATTGTTTGAAGTTTCTTTTTTTTCAAGAGCACGGCGAGCGCGTGAGCGCTATTTTGCCGGGATGGGCACAAGCTGGTACTGATTTTTCCCAACTTTGGCAAAACGCTTACGGTTAGACAAACCAACAAGAATAGTATTTTTCTTAACCATACGACGCTTCATAACCTCGGCAATAATTTCATCTCGAGTAAGCGGCTTACCAACTTCTTGCAACACTTCTGCAATAACGTCAGCTACAACTCCAGGTCTATATCCCCACTCTGCAAGTGCGTATATACCCCGACCCACCAAAACAAAGCGTTTGTCTTTAATGAGCTCATTATGAGTGGTCTCTTTATACGCTTTCCTGCTTGTGCTGTGATGCTTATTAATAAGCTCGGTTATATTGGTATAGTGTTCCGGCTTACCATGGTGTTTTAAGACCAAATAGGCTTTATCACCCACATCTCGAGGAGTAATGTCTCTCCAGGCAGCTAAACCATACTCGCCAAAAGCATTCTTGCTTATATGCCGAGCAGTGTTCAAGAAATTTAAGATAACTTTATCAGGCAAGTGTTCGCTGTGTTGTGTATAAAAATCGGTAGTTTTAAACTTCTCCAAAAAACGCTCAGAACCATGAGGTTTGCCTGCATCTTCCAATACCTTGCGTGACTCCACTATAAATTCATTGAACAAAACCGTATCAAACTGCAATGCCTTCCAAGCGTCGCGAACGTGAACATGCCCACGAATACTTTCCACTTCTTCAATCAACAAAAACAAGAATCGAACCGCATTCGCTTCTTCTATAGCTTCCACACCCAATCGTTCTAGTAAATCTGCTTCCGCCATTATACCGCCGTGTTCCAAAAGCATGCTTTGCAGCATATCGCGGGTATGTCGCACGCCTTCATGGTTAGTCGCTTGAGTACGGAGTTGCTTCAATAACGCCTTCTCAATCTGACGAACGCGTTCACGAGTAAGCTTTAAATCTTTACCGATAGCCTCAAGGGTTTGCTCGTTTGAGCCATGCAAACCGTATCGGCGAGATAAAATCTCCCGATCGCGGTCCTTCAGCTGGTCTAAAATCTTACCAATAGTCACTAAAGGCTCAAACTCTTTTACAAGATCTGAACGCTTCGTATCAATAATTGTGTCTAAAATTCCCATAAGTTTGCTTTGCTACTGTACGCGGCGTTGTGTTGGTTTCTCAAGTTCGATTAACAACGGCCAAAATCAGGTATGAAATATTTAGCTCATTATAGCAGAAAAGGCTAAAGTTTGTCAATATTCCCCAATCCTACAAACCCCTTATATATAAGGTTTTTACCAA
>CAZKVS010000042.1:0-5947 GCA_964556325.1 uncultured Candidatus Saccharibacteria bacterium | reverse complement strand
AAGTTGCTCGCCTATTTCCACATGCCCGCCAGGAAAACCCCAAGTGCCAGCTGCATGTCCCTGCAGCCTCTTACCAAGCAACACTTTACCTTCATGCAGCACCAGCGCAGTTACCCCTATTTTAAATTCCTTCATTGGATAAGTATAAAATCAACTATCTTTACTTCTGTATCCAAGCCAACTGTATCTCCATAGTAGTTACGAAAATTAGCCAACATAGCATCTTGGCTCTCATATTTCTCATGACCCGAATAATCTGCGTCTTCGACTTCACCCAAAGGCTTAGTGCGTACGTCGGTGAGTATTGCATGCGCAACCACTTCTTTAGTATCCGAATTTATAATATCCACCTCATCGCCTACCTGTAAGTCTTTATCATCAAAAAGTCTCCAGGTAGTTGTCTTTTCACCGGCTAGTATCAAATCTATTAAATGCGGTTTGAACTTTAAAGTTTTAGCCATACTTGCGTTTGTTAATCTAATTGTCCAACTTCGCTTAATTCCTGTTTTAAAATAATATCATTCTCGTCAAACCAAAACTTACCTTGAAACTTTTTATCGGCAAGAAAAAGTGGAAGCCAAAATTTGTCATCCGGCCACATCGCTTCATATGGAATGGCATCTACGGTAAACCACTGCGGACGCATTTCTTCGCTCTCCGCGACTTCCCCCGTAAAATCGGAAATCATATATACATGCACCTGTAAGACTTCAGGACTGCTTCCGTACACAAACTCTAAAACACCTCGCTTTTCTAAGCCTCCAATCTCTATACCTGCCTCTTCTTTAAACTCTCGGCGTAGCGACTCTTCCAGACTTTCGCCATCTTGCAACTTCCCACCAAACCCGTTCCACCGGCCAGCACCAAACCCGCGCTTCTTCATGCCAAGTAAAACGCGGGGTGGTTGACAAACTATTCCCAAAGTGAGCTGCTTTATCATATTACGACTCAATTCCTAAAATTAACCGCGCTCGCTCCAAGTCTGTTTCCTTAACCACTAACATAGTCTCACCGCCACTATTATGATACGCAGACAAATTACCACCTCGCACCATAGACCACACTTTCTCCGCGGCCAAAAGACCTTTGGCCAGCTCCGCCTCCGGCAAATTCCTGAAAGTTTTTACTACTACTTGTTCCATATATGTCTATATAATTTTTTAAAACTTGCTCTCTATTTTATTTCACACGCGATAGGATAATGGTCACTCGCGTCTTCAAAAATACCACCTGTGTGCACTAAGAACTCCGAAGAGTTCACGCCCTGCGTATGGAGTATGTGGTCGAGCCGAAACAATGGCATTGGGAAGTGTAAGTCGTGAATGGGAGTAAATGCCGTGAGCTGATTTTCTGATCCTGAGGGTTCACGCAAACCGGCCTGACTCAATAGAGGCATAGCTTCAACTTTATAAAGCTCTTCAATAGCAGCAGCATAGTAAGGTTTATCACTAAAAATTTCTTCAATTCGAATACCCGCATCGAACAAGTCTTTAAATATTCGAGTACGCATATTCATGTCGACAGGAGCTAACATGTTTAAGTCTCCCATTACTATAGACTCTATGCCCTGCTTCTTGTCTTCTACAATATGCCCAAGGAGAACCTGAACCTGCTCCACCCGCACACTCTCAGCTAAATCATCTAAATATGCAGTGTATAGAGCAATCGACTTGCTCTCAATAGATACAACCGCTTTTATACAGTCCCTTGTAGCCAAACGTACCGTCTCAAAATATTTTACTGGAATGCGACTCAATACGGCCACGCCAATACGCTTATCTACCCGTACGTCGTTCATGTTTATAAACGAAACATACTCATAGCCAAAAAGCTCTTTAACGTCTTGCTCAATAAATACATTTACCCACCGGAAAGTATCAGATAGACCTATAATGTCTGCATCTATTTCTTGTATTGCCGGTTGCAGCAAAGCAAGCCGCTCAGGCTTCTCCGCCGGAGAACCGTAGTCATTAAACCCACCAGCCAAAATATTATAGGCTGCTATTTTCATATTCTAAATAAGTTTTACTGTCTTTAATGTACTCAAGCGCCTTGCGAACATACGGCACAACGTTCTCTGGTAAATTATCCATTGCATACCAGTCTAGCCCACCGCACTTCTCAAGCTCCATGTTGGCAATCTCGCCTTCCCACGCATCGGCTATAAAAAAGAAATTTACGCGTTCGGAGTCGATTATAACCATCATAGTTAAAACAAGGTGCAAGTCTTCGAGCTTTATATGCACCCCTATTTCCTCTTGCGCTTCACGCACCATAGCACTCTTCGCCATTTCGCCGGGTTCCAAATGACCCGAAGGCAAACTATATAACCCGTCACTCCAGCCGGTATTCTGTCGCAAAGACAGTAAAATCTTTCCCTCTTTTCGAAGAATAAGAAATGACGCTGGAATTATTTTATGTCTTTCTTTCATGCAAGTGTTAATCCACTAAACCATCTTGTTTTAACTTTGGAAGCAGGTCGTGTTCCATTATAGAAGCAATTTTCATACCGTCAGGCAACGAGGAGTTTATCCATTGCATTTCGTCTATTTCGTTGTCGGGCCTTAGCTCACCCGACCAAACTTTTACAATAAAGGCGTCCAACTGCAAACTTTTCTCCGGGTCATACGCCGCTTGCGAGTAGTAAGTCCCATAAGCCACCAAGTCTTCTTCGCGGACTTGAATTTGCAGCTCTTCCCGCAACTCTCGTACCAGTGCCTGCTTCGACGTCTCCCCCGGCTCAAGTTTCCCGCCGGGGTTCACAAACGACTGCTTTCCTCGCGTACGCAAAGCAAGTATTTTTCTGTTCTGAATAATAACTCCCGCTGCCTTGTGAATATCGGCCATATTGGTTATTTAGCAGCCTTGCTCCTATACTCTTGCTTAATGCGCCAGTAGTTGTCTTCAGTGCCAGGCTCGCCTGTGCGCACTCGCATAAGCTTGGCAGGGTACTTTTTACCGGCATACGCAAGCTTTTTGCGCATAATTTTCTCAGTATCTAGCCCAAGCAAAACAGACATTTCAAAACAGTATATGAGCACGTCCGCAAGCTCACCTTTAATTTTCTCTAATTTAACTTTGTCTTTCTTTATTTCGTCTAATGACAGGTTTTCCCATTGGAATACTTCCAGCAACTCTGCACCCTCAATCATAATTGACTTAGCAATATCTGACGGACGCAAATTGTGCCAATTGCGGTCTTCCAAGTGCTTATAAACCTTTTTCTCAAAGTCTTTCATATAGATATGAATATACCTATTTAATATAGACTACTCCACCACGAGCTCTTTAAAGCCTGTTCCTTGATCAAAAATACGCTTAAACTTACTGTTGTGAAAAACCAAGATGATAACCTCTACTGTCGTTTTAACTACACACCCATCACTCAAGTGCCCTCCGTACACGATGCCATTTTTATCAGATATTGATACATGAACATGACATCCTTCGATAGAGACTGTACCTGTAGCTGAAACAATTTCCATAGATTCCCGCCATTGCTTTACCGGCCGAGAGTCAGAGGTAGCATCTGCCATACGCAATACAGCAACGTCCAGGCTACCCACCATTGAAAGCATGCCACCAGCTTCAATGTAATTTTCTTGCACTACTCGTTCAATTGTCTCCTTCAATAAATCCCCGGACTTTAACCTGAACGTAACTTGTTCCATATGAAAACAATAGACTCAAAAAAACTTAATCAGCTTCAGGTGGCGGACTAGACGGAACTGGGGTATCCACTGCAGGCGATTCGCTGCTTAATGAACTTTCTATTAAAGGAGCCTGCTTAGCTTCCGCAAAAGCCTGGTCTATGTCATATTCTGTTAAACCTTTAAATCCATTCTTCTGACACAATTTATAGATAAGGCCGACTATGGCTCTTTTGGTCTGTTCAGCGTTATTAGAACCACTATTGATTACCTCATATAGATGACGGACCTCGGTTCTAACATATTCCTGATTATGGAAAATTATAGAAACCTTGTTCAGGGCTCTACGAAAGTCGGCTGACGCGAAGTCGCCTCTATAAGTCATCAGATCCCTTATCGCATCAGATTTTATCTTACGATTTTCAGCGTATTTCCCTATGTACCATAGAACCAACCCAACGAAAAGCCCTACCAAAAGCGGAAACAAAAAATTTGTAGAAAAATCGTGCATACTATCTTCCAATCAAATTTACTTGTATAGGATCTGCTCCTGGTCTATCACCTAATACTGGATTATAAGTATCGGCAAGAAATGCTTGAACGCCCAAAATATCACTTTCTTTTATCGCTCCATTTATAGAAACCCAAGAAACTTTCAAGGTTCCCTTTCTAGAAAATTCCAAAACAAGAGGATTTGATCTCATTAAATTGAGCTGTTCAGCAATGTTACCACTTCCTACTTTTACAATCCTCCCAACTCCTGTACCCGTATACCAAATCACAAAAACCCCTCGACGACCAGTAAAATAGGGGGCATTTAAATCGAGCCTAAGGAAATCAAACCATTCATTATTCCGTGTATTTTTTTGCCAAATCACTGAAATCATAGGGGTAGTATAACACGAAAAAGTAAATATTTTTCTCTAAAAATACTATCGCATATCACTATCCACCAATGCGTTGCTGGTGCTGCGCACCGCCTTTGGCCATGTTTTTTTGGTGCTCAGGCGTGTTGAGCAAGCCACACTTCTTATACTTTTTACCAGAACCACACGGACACGCGTCATTGCGTCCCATATGAGACCCATCACCTGAGGAGACACCTGCGCTTGTCGGAACATCAGACCTATTGGTCACCCAACCTTGTTGTCCTGAACCTTGATTCATAATTCCTGATTCTTGATTCTGGCTTCCTTGTGGCTGTATGTTGACCCGCAAAACAGACCGCGCAATTTGTCCATCTATTTCCTTAGATAGTCTGGCAAAAAGTTCAAACCCTTCTCGCTTGTATTCCACTAACGGGTCGCGCTGGCCGTACCCCCGAAGACGCACACTGTCACGCAAGTGGTCCATAGTATCTAAATGCTCCATCCAAAGTTGGTCCAAGGCCTGCAACGCAATATACCGCTGTACTTGCTCGTAGAGTTCTTTACCCACTTCCTGCTCTTTCGCTTCATATAATCGTTTTGCTTCTGCATACAACGCATCCACTACAGCAAACTCTCGGTCAGCCGCGTTCTTTGCACCTTCCCGAGCTTGCTCTTTTACTTTCTCGTTCAGCGGGAACATTCCGCTCGCTGTTTCAAAAATTTTATCAAATGCCTCTTTGTCTTCTTCAATGGTGCTAAATGCAAATATGACTGTCTGTGATAGCTCATCCCGCACCATGTCTAATACCTCTTCGCCTATAGGTTTAATTTGCGGAGTTTTACTGTCCGTTTCCTCATCTACCTGTTCACTATTCACTGTCAACTGTCCACTAGACCCTAAGTATTTCCTTCTGCGTTTATAAATAATATTGCGCTGGTGGTTCAGGACATCGTCAAACTCCAACACGCTTTTACGTGTGTCAAAGTTTAAGCCTTCAATCTTCTTCTGAGCAGACTCAATGGACTTAGAAACTAACCGAGCCTCGAGCGGCTGGTCGTCTGGTAAACCCAATCGTTCCATCATGCTCTTCAGCCTGTCTCCACCAAACAAACGCATGAGGTCGTCGTCCATGGAAACAAAAAACTGAGAAAGACCCGGGTCGCCCTGACGTCCTGCGCGTCCACGGAGCTGGTTATCTATGCGCCTGGACTCGTGTCGTTCCGTACCTATAACCGCTAAGCCACCGGCGTCCCTCACCGCTTTTGCTTCTTCCGGGTCTACCGGGTTTCCACCCAACAAAATATCCACACCACGACCAGCAATGTTTGTAGCGAGTGTCACCGCCCCAAACCGACCAGCCTGCGCAATAATGTGCGCTTCACGTTCATGGTTCTTTGCGTTCAAAAGTTCAAATGGCACACCCTCTT
>CAZKVS010000041.1:0-6213 GCA_964556325.1 uncultured Candidatus Saccharibacteria bacterium | reverse complement strand
AAGAGGGTGTGCCATTTGAACTTTTGAACGCAAAGAACCATGAACGTGAAGCGCATATTATTGCGCAGGCTGGTCGGTTTGGGGCGGTGACACTCGCTACGAACATTGCTGGTCGTGGTGTGGACATTTTGCTGGGTGGCAACCCGGTTGATCCCGAAGAGGCAAAAGCGGTGAGAGATGCCGGTGGCTTGGCGGTTATAGGTACGGAACGACATGAGTCCAGGCGTATAGACAACCAGCTTCGTGGACGTGCTGGACGTCAGGGTGACCCAGGCCTTTCACAGTTCTTTGTGTCTATGGATGATGACCTCATGCGTTTGTTTGGTGGAGACAGACTGAAGAGTATGATGGAACGTTTGGGTTTGCCGGATGATCAACCACTGGAGGCAAAGCTTGTGTCCAAGTCTATTGAGTCCGCTCAGAAGAAGATTGAAGGCTTAAACTTTGACACCCGTAAAAGCGTGTTGGAGTTTGACGATGTTCTGAACCACCAGCGCAATATTATTTATAAGCGGAGGCGGAAATACTTAGGGTCCAGTGGACAGTTGACAGTGAATAGTGAACAGGCAGATGAGGAAACGGACAGTAAAACTCCGCAAATTAAACCTATAGGCGAAGAAGTGTTAGACATGGTGCGGGATGAGCTATCACAGACAGTCACATTTGCATTTAGCACCATTGAAGAAGACAAAGAGGCATTTGATAAAATTTTTGAAACAGCGAGCGGAATGTTCCCGCTGAACGAGAAAGTAAAAGAGCAAGCTCGGGAAGGTGCAAAGAACGCGGCTGACCGAGAGTTTGCTGTAGTGGATGCGTTGTATGCAGAAGCAAAACGATTATATGAAGCGAAAGAGCAGGAAGTGGGTAAAGAACTCTACGAGCAAGTACAGCGGTATATTGCGTTGCAGGCCTTGGACCAACTTTGGATGGAGCATTTAGATACTATGGACCACTTGCGTGACAGTGTGCGTCTTCGGGGGTACGGCCAGCGCGACCCGTTAGTGGAATACAAGCGAGAAGGGTTTGAACTTTTTGCCAGACTATCTAAGGAAATAGATGGACAAATTGCGCGGTCTGTTTTGCGGGTCAACATACAGCCACAAGGAAGCCAGAATCAAGAATCAGGAATTATGAATCAAGGTTCAGGACAACAAGGTTGGGTGACCAATAGGTCTGATGTTCCGACAAGCGCAGGTGTCTCCTCAGGTGATGGGTCTCATGTGGGACGCAATGACGCGTGTCCGTGTGGTTCTGGCAAAAAATATAAGAAGTGTGGCTTGCTCAACACGCCCGAACATCAAAAGAATATGGCCAAAGGCGGCGCGCAGCACCAGCAACGTATCGGTGGGTAATTTATTGTAAAGTTTGCAGTAACTTATTACATGTTAAAGCGCATAGATGCAGCGGGTATTCTTTTTCAAGATGTAGATGGTTTTATTCTGCTTCTTTTGCGGCATCCTAATGGCGATGAAGGCGGAACCTGGGGTCTTGTAGGCGGTAAGCTGGATGAAGGCGAATCGTCGGTTGAAGCAGCTGTCAGAGAAACTAAAGAAGAGATTGGCTTAAGTTTAGACGCCCAAAATTTAAAGTTAACTAGGAGTTATAATTGGAGCCGAGCTAAATACGAAGTGTCTTTTGATGTATATTTATACTTGGTGGATACTAGACCCGCTAATGTCCAATTAGATTTAGAAGAAAACATAGAGTATGGTTGGTTTTCCCCAAAAGAAGCGTATGCGAGGAAAGATTTAATGGAAGGTTTGTACCCTATCTTAAAAGACCACTATGGATTGTAATAGTGTCGAAGATATTTTATGAAAGACTTTGAGAAAAAGGTTTATAAGCACTTGAAAGACCGCAATTGGCACAATTTGCGTCCATCGGATATTGCTAAGTCTATTATGATTGAGGGTGCAGAGTTGCTGGAAGTCTTCCAATGGGAAAACCTGTCGTTAGACGAAATAAAGAAAGACAAAGTTAAATTAGAAAAAATTAAGGGTGAGCTGGCTGACGTACTCATTTACTGTTTTGAAATGTCTGTTTTGCTAGGGCTAGATACCGAGAAAATAATGCGCAAAAAGCTTGCGTATGCCGGTAAAAAATATCCTGCCAAACTTATGCGAGTGCGCACAGGCGAGCCTGGCACTGAAGACAACTACTGGCGCATTAAGCAAGAGTATAGGAGTAAGGCTGCTAAATAATTACTATGGCCGATATTCACAAGGCAGCGGGAGTTATAATTCAAAACAGAAAAATACTTGCTTTGCGTACGCGAGACAAGGAGTCGTTTGTAAACCCGGGCGGGAAGCTAGAGCCGGGGGAGACGCCTACGCAAGCGCTGGTGCGAGAGCTGCAAGAAGAATTACAAGTTCAGGTGAAGGAGGAAGATTTGGTTGCATATGGCACGTACTACTCGCAAGCGGCTTACGACCCGGAAAAAAGTTTGCAGTTGGATGCATTCATTGTAAAAGCTTGGTCCGGCGAACTCACACCTGACAACGAAATAGAAGAAATGCAATGGATAAACTCTTCGTTGCCTGATGGTATGAAAATTGCTTCTATAATGGAGCACGACCTACTCCCAAAGTTAAAACAAGATGGTTTGATTGATTAGCTATTTTTATGAAAGAGAGGCATAAAATAATTCCTGCATCATTTCTTATTCTCCGTAAGGAGGATAAGATTTTGTTGTCTTTACGACAAAATACGGGTTTGAGTGACGGGTTGTATAGTTTGCCTTCGGGTCATTTGGAACCCGGCGAAATGGCGAAGAGTGCCATGGTACGGGAAGCAAAAGAAGAAATAGGAGTGGAAGTTAAACCGGAAGACTTGCAGCTCGTTTTAAGCATGATGGTTATAACTGACTCGGAACGCGTAAACTTCTTCTTTGTAGCCGATACATGGGAAGGTGAAATTACGAACATGGAGCTCGAGAAGTGCGGTGGGCTAGACTGGTATGCAATGGATAATATACCAGAGAACGTTGTGCCGTATGTTCGCAAGGCGTTTGAGTATATTAAAGAGGGTAAACCATATTTAGAATATACATAATGTTGGAAGGTTCCTTAAACAACACAGTCAAAGTTTCTCTCAGACGTAGTAAAAGAAATTTATATGAAAATATTTGTTTTAAGTCCAAATAAAGACGCCGTTTTCAGTGAGGCGCATTTAGTTGAATTGGCTGCCGTTGGAGAGGTAGTATATGATGTTGTACCTAAGTCTATTCAAGAGGTGAGTGGATTAACCGAGGGGAATGAGGAACGAGTGCTGGCATTGGATCCTGATTTTTGCGGATGGTCTTTTACCGCGGAAGAGATAGATAGTATTCCGAACTTAAAGGCAATTGTTTTACAGACTACTGGATTTGATTGGATGGACGCTCCTCATGCGGAGTCCAGAGGTATACCAGTAATTAACTTAAAAGGTTTTTCTACTGAAGCGGTGGCTGAATGGGCTTTGTTTATGGCACTGGCTCTTGCGCGGAAGCTACCTGTAGTTATTCAAGACGGTTGGCAGCAAGATTTTATAAAACATCAAGGGGTAGAATTAAAAGGCAAAAAAGCTGGCATAATCGGTTTGGGTGCTATTGGGAGTCGTATAGCTGAGTTGGCTAAAGGCGTTGGGATGGATGTACTGTATTGGTCCAAGAATGCACGCAATGAAATGTACGCTTTTGTGGAATTGGATGATTTGCTACAGTCTGCTGATGTTATTTTTCCGGCCATGGCAAAAAATGCGAATAGTCTGGCGCTGCTTTCTGCTGACGCATTTAGTAAAGTAAAACCCAGCGCGATTGTGGTCACAATTATGCATGACCTTGCAGCACATGACTTATTATTAGAGAAAGTAAAAGCGGGGACTTTAGGTGGCTATGCTTTTGAAGAAAACGCTGCTTTCACCAAATATGATGGAAATACTTTCGCTTCGCCAGAAATAGCATGGGCTACAGATGGCTCAATGCAGAGAAATGGAGAAATGTGGGCCAGGGCTATAATGCAAGCTGCTAGGAAAGTCTAAATATTGGTTTTGTAGAATTAGTAGTGTCAAAGATTCCCTTTGACAAATACATATATGGAACAAGTAGTAGTAAAAACTTTCAGGAATTTGCCGGAGGCGGAGCTGGCCAAAGGTCTTTTGGCCGCGGAGAAAGTGTGGTCTATGGTGCGGGGCGGTAACTTGTCGGCTTACCACAACAGCGGCGGGGAGACCATTTTGGTGGTTAAAGAAACGGACTTGGAACGAGCAAAATTGATATTGGGAATAGAATTGTAGCAATGATAAAGCAGCTTACATTGGGTATAGTGCATCAGCCGCCAAAAGTACTTTTGGGCATGAAGAAGCGTGGGTTTGGTGCCGGTCGGTGGAACGGGTTTGGTGGGAAGTTGCAAGACGGAGAAAGTCTAGAAGAATCGCTACGCCGAGAGTTCAAAGAAGAGGCAAATATAGACATTGGTTCCGTAGAAAAGTGGGGTGTTTTAGAGTTTGTGTACGGAAGCAATTCAGAAGTCTTGCAGGTGCATGTATACATGGTTTCCAATTTTACCGGCGAAGTTGCGGAGAGTGAAGAAATGCGGCCGCAGTGGTTCGCCATGGACGCTATTCCATACGAAGTTATGTGGCCGGATGATAAATTTTGGTTCCCACTTTTGCTTGCCGGTAAAAAATTTAAAGGTAAGTTTTGGTTTGACGAAAACAATGTCATAGTAAAGCAAGAGCTTGATGAAGTCGCAATACTAAATTAGTGCATATGCGTTTTGAAAGACTTCCACAAGAACATACAGATGATGAGCCCAAAGACGCGTCCAAAAGGGCTTTTTTAGGCTGGCTCGGTAAGGGTGCGGCTGTTGCAGTGGGAGCTGCGCTTATGGGTGAGAAAGTTTTTGCGGAAAGCGAGAGAAGTGCAGGCACGTGGCAGAGCGGTGCGCGGGAAATGAAGGAACTCGTTATGCGCCCGGGGCAAGCAGAGGTTTCAAAAGTGTTTGTGCCGGACGCATCTGGTGAGCGAGGTGAATGGTTTACAGAAACAAATGACCGCGTAGACGGGGTGACTGTTTCTAAAGATGCAGAAGGGTTTATCCGGAGAGCCATCGAGGAGAAAAAACAGCGTGTGGTTAAGTGTCATTTGCACCCATCGCAACCCGGAGAAAAACCCCTACGTGACGCAGAGTACCCCGAAGGGAATGAGTACGCTGAGTCGTACCCCCCGAGTTTTATGATGTCTTTAAATGAAGGAGATGCAGTTGCCGCATGGACAACGGACAATCAGTTTGCAAACAAAATAGAGTTGGAGTATAAAGCGTTTGATAGGCGCGGGGTCTGGACGTACAGTGTAGACTATAAGCACCCATTTTGGCAGGCATTTGGAGAAGTGCAAGATTTGGCGTTAGATGCCTCGGATGAAATAAAAAAAGTGCCGGAGTGTGCTGCTGTGTGGCAAGGCTGTGTACACGAATACACGTTTGGATTTGAGGCATTTAAAGATTTTATGACCAAAATGCCCTACATGCCTCAAGTGGTGCGCGCGCAGTGCGAAGCGTTTATAGCGGGGTATGACGCCAAGTTGGTAAAAGCCCATGGAGAAGCTTTGGCTCAACACAAGAAAGTAAATGATGAGTTTATATTGGGCTCTTCTAAAGTGGAGTCTTTAAACTGGCGAGATGTCCGAAGCGCGAGTGCGCAGTTGGGTATGAAAGTAATGTTTCATCCGTATGAAGCACTAGATTTGTAATTTATTGTGAGCACTAAAAACTATATGAGCAAAACCTTGAAATTTAAACCTGAATTAGTTGATTTGATTTTGTCTGGTCAAAAGACAACAACGTGGAGACTTTTTGACGATAAAGATTTACAGGTAGGCGATGAGGTGGATATTATAAATTCTGATTCTAAAGAAGTGGTCGCACACGCAATACTTACAGAAGTGCGCACTAAGCTTTTGGGAGAGGTGGAGGAATCTGATTTTGCTGGCCACGAGAAGTATGAAAGTCAAGATGCTATGTTAACCAATTTCCGTAGTTTTTATGGAGATGGTGTGAGTTTGGATACAGAAGTAAAAATAGTTGATTTTATACTCATCCAATGAAAGAGTTTAAAATAGGAGTGACTGCATTGGTACTACATGAAGGTAAAGTGTTGCTTGGTAAGAGGCTGCAGGGACGTGCAGCTGGCACTTGGGGTTTTCCTGGCGGGCATGTGGAAATAGGCGAGCAACTT
>CAZKVS010000040.1:2520-6549 GCA_964556325.1 uncultured Candidatus Saccharibacteria bacterium | reverse complement strand
CGAGCAAAGATTATGTACAATATCGCAAACAACGCAAGCGGCGCTGGCCAGAGTGCAAATAGCTGCGTTTGGTCAGACAAGAATACACCAGCAAGCACTGCAAGAACTGCCACCCAAACATAGTTCCAAAAACGGTTGTAAGACTTAAACACTTTGCCCTCTACTTCTAAATTTGCCAATGCAATATGTTGGCTATTGGACCGGAAAAACCAGCCTTGCGCATGCGCATTCTTACCAAGCAATAGCTGCACTTTTTTCCAAGCAAACACAATGTTGCCAATAAGCGGAATGCCGGACTGGTAGTCCAGGTACATAAAACCGGTATTGTCTTGCAACACAACATCTTCCGAAAACACAAAACCTGGTACACCCCGGCCCATGAGTTGGCCTTCTACGTTGACCGCTGTACCTTTGGCTGGACTAGCATACAAGTCGCTCATAAGCTCCAACATGGTAGTTGGTTTTGCTAACGGGTCCACGCTAGGAAACATATGTACCACCCGTACGAGCTGAGCAAAAGCGAGCAGTAGGATGTACACACCCACGAGTTCGCTCAAGCTTGCGTTTGGTAACACAAACGCGGCGGTAACCAAAATAACCACCGGCAGAACAACTATGAGCACAACCGGTAAATAGTATATTGCGGCGTTAGCGTAAAACGCAGACCATATTTTAGGTTTCTCAGCTGCATGCTCCGCTACTAACTGGTCCATGTTAAATAAAGGCGCCTGACCTACTTCAGTAGCTATCCGGTCCAGCCGTTGCAAGCGCGTGCCTATGAGTGGATGCGTCGCCACCAGCCCCGCAAGTTTGGCCCATGGGCTGAGTAAGTCATACAGCAACACCCGCGCAACTTTAGCAGGTTCCATGTTGGTAGTCTTGGCCACTAGGCCCGCGGCTTTAGCAGACTTAAAACCCATAATACCCAAGGTGGCGGTGTTCTCCATAAGCGCCTTAGACGTAGCGGTCTCTTCTTTGGCCACAATACCGTAACCAATTTTTATAAGCGCGTGGGACAGCGCGGCCGGCTTACCAGTAATGTGCGCAGAAAACTCGTCCGCATACGACTCCCGTACCCGGTTCAGGTAGAGCACAATGTATGTGCCTATCAAGTAAAACACATATGCCACTAAACCCACGTACTCTAAGCTAGACTTCTTATCCCCACTGCTCTTACCATTTCGTCCAACAAACATGCGAAAGATAGCATAGAAAATTTGGATGATGGTATTGGCTACCGCCATAACAATAAAGTCACTATGGGCAATATGGCCCAACTCATGTGCCACCACAGCTTCTACTTCTTCCTCAGTTAAGTAGGTAAACAAACCACGAGTCAAAATAACCCGAGCATTGAATGCAGCAGAACCAAAAGTGTAGGCGGTGGGGTTATCGTCTTCTATAAACCCAACACGCGGAAACTTTATTTTCTGTTCTGTGCATACTTTATCCATGAACGCTTCCAACTCTGGGAACTGCGCGCGGAACTCTTCCCGGGTCAGGAACTTCATTTTGTACAACCACTTATGAAGCAAGGCGGTGAACCACGGGCCAATAAGCCAGACTACAATGTTGAAAACAACTACTATGCCTAACAAAAGTGCCCAACTGAAAGAGTCAGTGGCGTATAATGCGGCGTAACAAATAATTCCCAAAAAACCGAACAGCAAACCTAAGGTATAAAGAGAAGCGCTCACCAAACGTGTTGGCATAACAAAAGTATTAATAACTATTTAAAATATAACATAGCCGTATACTCACGGCATACAAAACGTTACATGCGACCGAGTAAATCAGGCAAGGCTACTTTTAGCCAGTAGGTATATGTGTCCGGATCTGCCACTATAGCTGCCTGTAAGTCTGCCGGTGAAATCCATTTCCAGGCGGCTGCTTCCTCGGAGTTCAAAACTGGGTCGGCATCGTACGTACCTACAAACACATGGTCAAACTCGTGCTCAGTCAGACCGTTAGCAAATGGTATTTTGTACACAAAACTAAAAACTTCACGCAGTTCGCAATCAAAACCCATTTCCTCCTGCAAACGACGGTGTGCCGCTGCCGCAGTGTCCTCCCCTACACGAGGATGACTGCAACAAGTATTGGTCCAAAGTCCGCCGCAGTGGTACTTGTGCAAGGCTCGCTGCTGCAACATAAGCTCGCCTTGGGAGTTAAATATAAAAATAGAAAAAGCTCGGTGCAAAAGTCCCAGCTCATGCGCTCGCAACTTTTCTTCTGTACCCACCTGCTCGTCTTGTTCGTTGACTAAAATAATTTGTTCTTGCATATAGCGCTTATGGATTACTTACTACTCGCTGTACTCGTCCCACCTCCCCGCTCTCCAACCGCACCTTTATGCCGTGCGGATGAAAACTGGAATTGGTTAAAATGTCTTCCACTATTCCCCGCGTCAGCCTGCCGGAACGCTGGTCTTCTTTCAGCACAATATCTACTTCCAGTCCTGCATATACGTCTGTTCTATTTTGTCCATTCATAGTGTTACTATTAACTACCCCTACACCCGTACGGAGAGCACCACTATACAAGTTGCCCCCTCGGTCAAACTTTCTTTTTTTCGTACATCGCTTTTTACCGGCAACAAATACGTTCCGGTTTTAGAATCGGGAAAAATGGACGTGCGCCAACTCGTCTTCCCAAGAGTGACCGTAACCGGAAAAGAACCAAAGCCGCGCTGCAAACCGCCAAACAAAGCTTTAATGCGCGTAGACTCCTTTTTGGGCACGGTTACAAAATGCCAAGCCGCCTGCCCAGCATACACCCAGACTTTTGTTTTAAATGTAAACTCTACTGCGTGCATATACACACTCTATACACTGTCGTGCACCCCAAACAAAAACTTTACAAAAGCCAACAGGGTTTGGGCTGTACCTTTCAGTATGGGGATGGAGGCGGGTAACAGCACTATAAGTACGACTATCCAAATGAACTCTTTTCGAATGGCCTGTATAATAGCCACCACCAAACACACCCCGGCTGCAAACGCAATGTACGGCTGCCAAGCCGCCGGAAAGGCGGTAATAAATGTGTTGTAAATCTCCTGCAATTGGTCCATAAAAAATAGTTTAGCTGTCTTCAGTATACCAAGGTTTTATGTTTTGGCTACGCAGCCACTCTTTACCAGACTTTTTCTATAAACGTTTCCAAATGCTCTGCAAAATACTCTACTGACTGCCAGTCCCCTAGCAAAAACTTATCTGTTCGCGTGTTGTGGTGTAAGTAGTGTTCTGCTTCTACCCAGGTGGAGTATACATGCCGGTAGGCTGAATACCGTACCGCCTGCGCAAACTCCTCTTGCGGTATGGGGTACACACTCCGGTAGGCGTCTAGGTACGTCCGGGCTTTTTTAAAATTCTCGACCGCAAACCGTCCGTTAAAACAACTAATGTACAAAGAACGAAACAACTCCAAGGAGCGTGGATAGAGCTCAAACTTTTCAAAATCAAACACGTGGCTTACCGCACCTCGTGCATTGAAAAATACATTGCCCGTGTGATAATCCCCGTGCGTTACATGCGGCTTGCCCAATGTTTGAGTATTGAAACGACGGGGGTTATTACTCGATAGCCGCAACTTTAACTCAAGCAGCTTTTGCGCCCGGCGGTCAAACTTATTCTTTACTCTCTTGCGTGCAATGACCTCTAAAATACGCTGAGCAGTCTCTTCAAAACGTAGCTGTAATTCACGACCATGCGCGGCTGTCCACGCGGGTAAACGGGGCGCCGGTATGCGCGGCAACTTTTTGCTACTCAATAGGTGCATTTTGGCTAACGTACTCCCGAGCGACCGAGCCTGCAGCAGACTTACCGAGCGGGCTGTATGCACTTGTTTACCCACCATGTAAGGGAACAAAGCGTACGCTTGGTTTTCATATAAAAAATAAGTACTCCCTGCCTGTGTAGGGAGCGGTAAAATAACCGGTATGCCCCCAGCACTAAAAAAATGTTTCGCTGCGTGAATACCAACTATGCGGTCTTTGGCTTTGGCTCTATAGTGCTTTAAAAAATAACGCGT
>CAZKVS010000040.1:0-2420 GCA_964556325.1 uncultured Candidatus Saccharibacteria bacterium | reverse complement strand
GGTAGTTTTATTGCTCTCTACCACAACTTCTTGCGTGCCGGCTCGCGGATAAACCGCACCACCAACGGGTACGAGTAAGTACTTCCCCGCGGCAAGACTGACAGTAAACTTGCCGTCTTTTCCGCTGGTAAATTCTGTAACTTGTTTTTTACCGTCTGCGGTTTTAACTTGTATAGTAGCCACATATGGTTTATCCTCGCAACCGGATTCCGGAGGGAACCGCTGCACCGGACAAGAAGAACCCATGGTTACTGTACCTACGAGCGTGCCACGGGTAGAGGTAACTGGAGGAACCGGCAACGGAGCTGGAGCAGGTTTTGGATTTGTTTCCCCCGGACAAGCTGCAAACTCACACTGTGGGCCTGTTCTGCCTACCGCACTTCCGTCAGGACATACCTTGGCTTCCTGGGTACAGGCAACCGGACTGGGTGGCGGCAACTGCACTACATCTGATTGGTTACACCCCACTGCAAGCAAGGCAATACCGACTAAAACTAATACGTTCTTTTTTATAGACATGCATACCCACCGCAGGCACCGGCCTGACAGTTTATTTTAATGTAATACCAGTCGCATCAAACTTGTTGGCTGTGACTATTTCTTTTATATGAATACCCCAGGTGTTAAAGTCACTGGAAAGGACAAAACAGTTTTTGCCTGCAAGATTTTCGGCACTCTCAAAAGCTTTACGAGTTACGCAAATACCATCGGACCCGCTCACGGCGGTACCGGCTGGGTGAGCTACTTGATCTGTAGTAAGAGTTGGCAAAGTTGGCATGAAAGAAACGTCGCCATCTAACACATTGGCCATGTTGTAACCCAAACCGGTAAATACCTGTTCGTTGGCAAATGCTTGGCGGTAGCCGTTGGTAACTATATACGTAATTCCCTGATCTTTTATAAGAGAACCATCACGAGGAGCTACAAAGGTCACTGTTTTTTGCGTGTTACCTGGTTGCAGGGTGCTTGCAAGTGGCAAGGCCATATCTGCCGCATTGGCCGGCACTACATCGGTCCAGGAGTTAAAGCTGTAGGAAAGGAATGCACCGGCAGAAGTGTAAGGCTGACGTGTGCCTTTTACTATGCGATACACGGTACCGGTTGTGTCCACCACGTTAAACCCTTCCGGGTGTACCTGGTCAGGTGGCAATGGCGTACCTTTAGCCAAGACATGCAAGGTAATAGGCACAACTATAGGGCTACCTGCGAACTGTCCTTCAACGCGCACTTCGGTGGTATAGGTACCCTCTACCAAGCCACTCGGGTCTACCGCAGCACACAGAGTGTTGGCAGAATTGGGATAGGTAGTAAGGTTACCGCTGGTGTATTTGCAGTTCAACCACTTGGGCTGATTGGGCACACTCACCGTAAAACCCACAACGTCGCTCGTCACGTTTGTAAACGTGCCAGGCTGCACAGTAGGCATGGCCCCGCCAATGCTGTAATAAAAGTGGTAGGAAGTAGGACTTACTTCAAACGTACCTGCCGCTTGAGCCGTAGCCGTTCCGGTAAACCAAGCCCCCGCTGCCAACAAAGCTCCAAAAACCAATAGTTTCTTCATGAATGTGTTAGTTACTTGTTTATATATAGTACTACTATAGCAAAAATGCCTATTTCGCATAAGCTCCCTACTAAGGTTTATCAGTAAAGATAACTCGAGCGGGACCGTCCGCAAGCTTTGTGTTGTAATTGTAGTCGTGGAGCGACTGCATAAAAACATCGTAGTTATACCGCTTCCCCTGGCCGGTCTTGGCGTCACCGTCGTCGTTGGTTATGAATTCTTGAGTTGTGTCGTCGTACCCAATAACCACCACGGAGTGGTAGGAAGAACCGGTGGCTAAGAACGGAATATTTTTATTTCCCAAATCAAACCCCCGGTGCAAGCTAATGACTGGCCTACCCGCGTGCACTTCTTTTTGTATGTCTTCTATAGTGGGTTTTTCTTTTATAGTAACCTTAAACAAACCCAAGGTTTGGACGAGCTGCGCGGTGCGAGCAGCATCGGAATTGGCGTTGCTCCCCCACTCTTTGTTTTGCTCGTCAAACAGTTGTTGCATAAGGTTCCGAGCATCTACAGTGCTGACTGTTTTTACACCATTGTAAAAACTCTCCACCATGGCAATGGCTGCTTCTTCACAGCCGTTTATCCAAGGTCCGGTCCAGTTGCCATCCGGTGCTTCGCTTATGTACGGAACTTCAAGCAAAACCTGGCTCGGCAAGCTAGGCACGGGCACAGGCAACGCCGGCTGCTCCATACTTGTTTCTGCTACCACAGGAACCGGCACTTCAAGGTTGGGCGGCAACTCATGCCTATACCAAAACCCCGCACCTATAAGTCCTGCAGCTAAAAAGATGAAATAAAAAAACAGTCGTAACTTCATAATGGGAAAACTCCTGTTTTCCTATTATACAACGACTGT
>CAZKVS010000039.1:1673-6632 GCA_964556325.1 uncultured Candidatus Saccharibacteria bacterium | reverse complement strand
GTGTAGCGGTCCATGCACTCTTTAACTATTTTGTTTGCTTCGGCAGTATCAAAGAAACCATCTACGCGGCACGTGCCGGGCTTTTTGAGGTCTTTGTAGTGTTCCCAGTAGTAAGTGGTTTCTTTTACAAAGTACTCACCCAGGTCTTCCACTTTGGTTATGTGATCCATTCGCTTGTCGTCGGCTAGTACGGCAATAACTTTGTCATCCACTTCACCGCCGTCGTTGAACTTCATTATGCCAATGATGCGAGCCTCTACCAGACTGCCTGGTACGAGCGGTTCGCTCACGCCAACTATTTCTATATCGAGCGGGTCACCGTCCTGGTCCCAAGTCTGGGGGATAGCGCCATACACAAACGGGTACGCGAGTGAGGAATACCCTACGCGGTCCAGCTTGAGTTGGCCGGACTCGGTGATGATTTCGTACTTATATATAGTGCCGGAGTTAATCTCAATAATAGCGTTGAGCACGCTTTTCCCCTCGTCTGCGTAAGCGGGGAGTGCGTGAATAAGGTTGAGCTGGTATTTACTTGGGGCGTGGTCTATGTTGGCCATATGGGTATGAATTACGAATAGCGAATTAAGAATTACGTAGGGTGGATACCATACATCTGCGAATATTGGTATTATATAGCGGAGTTCCTAATTCGTAAACTTGGTGTAATGAGGTATACAGTACCCTTGGTGCCCAATTCTCAAGATGACTCTACCCGGTGCATGCAGGCATGTATGGCTATGGTTTTGGCATATTTTATGCCTAAGCGTCGGTTTACTATGGACGAGTTAGATACACACTCTGGTAAAAAGCCGGGTAAAACCACCTGGCCCATGGCTGCGTTATTGTGGATGCGTGAGTTGGGATTTGAGGTGGTAAACGTAGAAGCCTGCAACTATGAGCAATTGTTGAAAGATAGAGATAGATATTTAATAGATATGTACGGAGCGGAGGTCGCAGATTGGGCTCTTCGCAATAGCGACATGGAGCAGGTGTACCAAGATGCTGCTGCATTTGTCCACGGTGGTGTGCAAACGTTAGTACGACTTCCCACTGTAGCGGATGTAAAGCACTATTTAAATCAAGGTTACTTGTGTATTTGTTGGGTTAATGTAAATGCTTTATATAAAGAGCCGGGCCTGTCGGGACATTTCATTCTTGCCACAGGTTTTAACGATGAAGGTTTGTACTATAATGACCCGGGCTTGCCCGCTGCGGCTGATTGTTTTGTGACAGATGCCGACATGGAGCACGCGTGGAGTACGCCGAGTGAACAGACCAAGACTTTTATGGCATTTCGGGGGCGGGGATAAGCATCTGCTAGACTATATATATGAAAGTGAGAAAAGCCGCAAAGTGGCTGGTTCGTATAGTTGTGCTCATCCTGCTGGTGGATGTGGTTTTTGTCTTGGCTTTTCCTCAGACTTCTTTGCCTCCGGCGGGTACGCAGGCCGGGGCGGTTATAGTGCTTGGAGCAGCGCCTAATAGTCCGGCTATACGCTTTCGCACACTTAAGGGCTACGAGTTGTACCACGCGGGTTATGCCGAACAGCTTATTTTATCGGGCGGAGTTACTTCCAGCCGGGACGAGTCGGAAGCACAGAACATGAACCGTTTTTTACTTAAACAAGGATTGGATGGGCATGCGCTTCTGGAACAAAAGTCTACCAATACTTTAGAGAATTTGGAAAATAGCAAGAAGCTTATACCGGGGGTCGGGAGTGTAGTGGTGGTGAGTGATGCATATCACTTACCTCGGGCTTTTCTTATAGCGAAAGCAGTTGGGTTTTCGCGGGTCTATTGGAGTGCCCCGGCCAGCAGCTATTATAAGCCTGCAGAGTTGGCCTGGTACTACGGCCGAGAATTTGTGGCCGTGTTGGCCTACATACCAAAGCTTGTTCTCACATATTTTTCAGCTCGATAAAGTATTTTTAAATAAAGTTACATTGTTGATAACTTTTTATTTGACAGCGTGTACGGAAGGTATATAGTTACTTTAATTTATGTTGTACGCGAATCAAAACAGTAATCAAGTGAGTGAAAAAAGTCGCTTTAGACATTGCAGCGACAACTCTGTTTTTCGCCGCCTTGTCGGCCCCGCGTCCTACATACATTATGCGCCCTGCATGTAACTCCCAGTCCTTTCGAGGCTGGGTTTTTTTACAAACTTAAACATACGTTTAAGAAGATTATTAAGCCTCAAAGTATATGCAAATACTAGTTTCCATTTTGGTAGTGTTTGGACTCTTTGCTATCTGCTTACTGTACGCTTCTGAAATAGAAGACAGCGAGTTATAGCGCCACTGCGTATATGCAACATTTGCAACTTCGCCTACCCATGGCGTAGGGGTCTTTTCGGGGCTTTTCCAGAGTTTTATTGACAATCTTGCTGGTTTTTTATATACTACGTTCATAAATATCCTAAGACAGTTGGTGGCCGAAAGGCTCTAAATCTGGTGAAAACCAGAGCCCGCCGAGGAGTATGAATAGCTTCCAAAGCTTCTACAGCTTTTTAGCTTGAATACACACTCGGATTAGTCCGAGTTTTTCTTTTGCGATATTTGTAACTTAACAAAGGTCGAAGTATAAGTCTTTTGGTTTAAAGCTGAAAAGCTCTAAGCTAAAAGCTGAAAGCTATTTAAAATGGCAAAAACACGACAACAAAAAGAGACAGATTTAGCCGAACTTACCGCTAAGGTAAAGTCTGCTAAGTCTATTGTACTTTCCGAGTACCGCGGTACTGCAGTGAAAGACGTGGACACTTTCCGGAATGCTCTCCGCAAAGAAGCAATTTTTACCAAAGTGTACAAAGTACCTTTAGTAAACAAAGCCTTTGCTGCAAACGGCATTAGCGCTACTATAGACTACAAAGTCCCGGTGGTCATGGCTATTTCCGAGGAAGATGAAGTCGCCGCTGCCCGCATTGTGAAAACAGTGGGTAAGGATGTTAAAACTATTAGCATTTTAAGCGGTGTAGTAGATGGTAAGTTTATGGACAAGAGTCAAATGATGGCTCTCGCTGACTTGCCAAGCAAGCAGGACATGCGTGCCAAGCTGGTTGGAACTATAAACGCTCCAGTATCCGGTTTTGTAAACGTATTGGCCGGCAATATTCGTGGGTTACTCAACGTTTTGAACGCAGTAGCTACGAAATAGAAGCCAGAATTATGAAGTACGAATTTAGAATCATGGTCGAGGCCATAATTCATAATTCCTGATTCATGATTCAACTATAGTAGGTAGAGTTTTAGTAAATAAGTAAGAATAAGGATAATTATATGTCAGACGAAGCAAAGTCCGTAGAAGTCCCAGAGAAGTTTAAGTCTTTGGTAGACCAGATTGAAAAGCTTTCCGTACTTGATCTTTCTGAACTTGTTAAAGTGCTTGAAGAGAAGTTTGGTGTAAGCGCAGCCGCTCCTATGATGATGGGCGCTATGCCTGCAGCCGCTGGTGCAGCCGCAGCAGAAGAAAAGAGCGAGTTCACCGTTGAACTTACCGATGCTGGTGCAAACAAGATTAACGTTATCAAAGTAGTTCGTGAAGTAACCGGTCTTGGCTTGAAAGAAGCTAAGGATATGGTAGATGGTGCTCCTAAGGCTATCAAAGAGAACGCTCCTAAAGCAGAAGCTGAAGAGTTGAAGAAGAAGCTTGAAGAAGCTGGTGGTAAGGTTACCTTGAAATAGTTACTAGTGCACAGTGCACAGTAACTAGCAAAAAAGCCTCCCGTTTGGGAGGCTTTTTAATATTGCAATACTTAGAAACTTACCTTGAGCAGGCTGCCGGAATGGAGGACGTAGATGGTTTTGCCCGGCTCATCTACGGTAAAGTCTTGAGAGTCTTTGAACTGGTCGCTACTGAGTACTTGTACAAGCTTACCGGTTTTGTCTGTAATAATTATGCGACCGTTCGTATCGAGTATGTAGAGCTGTTTGCTCGTGCTGTCTACGTATAGTTTTCCTTTTCCGGAGAAAGGTGTGCTTAGAGTGGGGAAGGTAAAGCTCACGGGTTTGCCAGCCGTAAACTTTTTAATACCGTCCTGGGTAAGCACATACACACTACCGTCTACGGCTATGTCCTGCGCGTTTTTAACTACATCATCTTTTACCGATACAACTGGTTTGCTTATAGCGCTATTTGTAACTAAGTAGCTAATAACCTGACCGGTGGAAGTGTCGGCTATATACGCTCGGTTATTAGTCGGATAGCGTACCATACCCTTAAAGTTGGATGCTTTCGGTACGTTTTGGTAGAACTGCGGCCCTAGTGTGCCGTTTTGGGTATTCCACACGCCCAAGCCCTGGCCGTCAAATACTACCACGCTCGTACCTGGGAAGGCTGCGCTGTCTTGGATGTTGACCGAAGTTTTAAGTGCGCCATCTTCTATGGTTCCGGTAGTAAGGTTGTAGCTGATAATGGTTGTGCCAGTGGCTGTGGCTAGAACAGTGGGGGTGCGAATAAGGTTTTCCGCATTGCTCAAAGTGGCTATAGTGGTGGGGTTTACCACGGTAATTTTTTCCACTTTATTGAGCAGCGTTTCAATTTGCTTGGTAATATCTGTTACCGTCTGCTTTTGCGCTGTAGTGCTAGCTTTCACGCCACTGAGTTCTTGCTTTGCTTGTTGGAGTAAGGTGAGGGCCGCTTGTTCGTCCCGGAACACGAGTTTGCTGTCCGCGTCATTTACCAGCTTAGTTATACTGGTCTTGCTTTGCTCAAAAGCTGTGGCGTCAGCAGCGGACTGACGTTTGCTGCGGGCTACAAAAATGTTTATAACCACAGCAAGTAACAGTACTAATACAGAAACAGTAAAGAACTTTTTAGATTTGCTAAAGCTTTGGAACTTATTGAGCGGTGCTCGAAAATCTGCCTGGCGGTAACTTTGGGCGTGCTCTTTGAGAGAGGATAGGCCTCGCGCGCCGGTGCTGGCCGCGGCAGAAGAGAGCTTGGAAATATTTAAATTGGGCC
>CAZKVS010000039.1:0-1573 GCA_964556325.1 uncultured Candidatus Saccharibacteria bacterium | reverse complement strand
CGCGCGCCGGTGCTGGCCGCGGCAGAAGAGAGCTTGGAAATATTTAAATTGGGCCGCTTAGAAGCTGTGGCTTTAACAGACTTCCACAAGTTTTGAGCAACTTCCTTGGTAATAAACTTTTGAGCAAAGTTAGAAGCGTGTTTGAGCGGTGAGGTTTTAGTATATGAGCTTTGGTACTCGTTCAAGGTAAGCGTGTCCGCCGGTGCGCCCATAACTTCCGTTTCTTGGATGAGCAGGGTAGCAAAAGCAACTTCTGGTCCGGCATTGTCTTCAAGTATGCGCACTACTTCCTGCGCGCCTATTTCTAGCGTGTTGTTAGATAAAATATTTTTTAGCCGGTCTATGGAAAGGTGGTTGAACAGTTCGGCTGTGGTAAGGATGATGACATCCCCAACCTTAAGTTTACCCGAGGAAAAGTTTTCAAATGTTTTGAGTGGGTGCTTCGCGCTGGTGCTTTCGGTAATTTCATTAAATTCACCCGCTCGCATGAGTAAAGCACTAGCCTTACCGGTAGCAGATACCGTAATATGACTACCCCTGCGCGCGGCTATGACTGCAGAGAGTTTTCCGGTCCAGGTTTGCTGGCCGAGCGAACTGAGCTTGCTGACCTCATCATTTATTTCTCCTAGGGCAACCTCAAAACTGTTTTCGTTAATTGTCCGCTTATAACACCTGCGAAGGGCGGCAGTTACGCTGGTGGCTATGCGTTCGCAGTCATCCAGTGCAGCCGGGTTGAGTACGGGCAAAGACACTACGGCAAAAATCTCCGAATCGGGGTTCGGAGTACGTTCCGCCATAGTAACCACGTAGGTGTTGGTCTGTTTGGAGTTGCCAATTTGAATTTTGGCAACATTGGTTTCAAATGTATCCATGGGAAATGTGTTCGCCTCGAGTTGAGTAAAAACCGAAACTGAAATCCAGAGCGCCCGGTGCGATGCACTACTAATAGTATACAGCATTTTTCAGGTGGGTTATATCTATACACAGGTTTCTGGGGTGGCGTACATGATAGAATGATTCCATGGCGGCAAAAAAACCAGCGATACTTTCGGAACAAGCAGTAGAAGAGCACCTTATTTTGCGCGATCATCTCGCGGTGGATAGAACAAAACTTGCGGTGGAGCGAGCTTTTTTAGCCTACATTCGTACGGGTCTTTCTTTTCTGGTGGCGGGGGTGAGCGGGTATAACCTCTTTCAGTCCGTGTGGATACGTAGTTTTAGCCTCATGTTTTTGGTAATAGGTATAGTTATTGTGTTTTGGGGCGGCTACCGCGGGCATCGCTTAAGTAAGAACTTAAAACGGTTTGGTTCTACTCACTATAAGGGTTATTTAGAATAACGCCGCTCTAGACAAGTTTTAAGAATTTCCGTATAATACTGAGGCATATTTACGCCATCCGCCGGCTGGCGGACCATCTGGTAGAGCTCCGAGTCGAGATTAGGAATCCCGTACTTCTTAGTCGGGATAAACCGTAGGTGGTAGTGGGTATAGCGTAGTAAGTATCATGCCAGCTTAGCTCATCTGGTAGAGTCCCGACTCGGAGTCGGGATAAACCGTAGATGACAGTGGCTA
>CAZKVS010000038.1:0-6718 GCA_964556325.1 uncultured Candidatus Saccharibacteria bacterium | reverse complement strand
CAGACTATAAGCAGGTAAAAATGTTTATTCAGAGTAGTTTTACGCCGACCATTACTACTATTTTGACCAATGTGGTACCTAAGGGGTTGGAGGGGACGCAGAATGCCGGTGCGTTATTGTTGAAAGCATTCAACGCACAGGGACAGCCGGTGCCGAATGCAAGTTTGCATATAACCAATACTTCTGTAACGCCCAATATAGTACTTGATCGCCAGACCGATAGCGGAGGTAATTGGGTGGAGGTTGGATTGCCTCCGAGTGTGAATGGGTATCATATTACCGCTACTAAAACTGGGTATTCTTCAGATGCCACATATCCAATTACTGCCCAGAATCCTAATCCAACCAAGCCAGATGCAACGGTTGCAGTGGGTCAGGTTACTCAAGTTAGTTTTTCGATTGATTTGCTGGCCAACTTAACTATTAAAACGCTGGATCAAAAGTGTCAGCCGGTAAACGGTGTGAATGTAAACGTAGCGGGCGCAAAGCTGATTGGTACGAGTCCAAACGTATATAAGTATAATCAAAATTCGACTTCTGCCTCAGGGCAGATTGCCTTAAATAATATTGAATGGGACACCTATACACCGACATTGCTCACTGGTCAGAACTTGATGGTTACGGGTACTTCGCCTATTCAGCAGATTGACGTCTTACCGGGCACCTCACAGGTATTTACTATGTTGGTTGGTGCTCAGACCACTAACAGCTTGTTGGTTATAGTGAAGGATGCTATTACCGGTGCAGCTTTGGAAGACGCGCAAATTCATTTGCAAAAAGGCGGGAGTACTCCGCAGGATTATTATAGTTTGACCGGTGGTAGTGTATGGAGTCAAAGCAGCTGGGTGGGCGGTAGTGGTCAGGTTATTTTTACTGACGTAGCTCAGTATTTTACTGACGATGGAAACGTGGATATAAATAGTGCCCCAACAGGAGTGCGTTTAGACAAAACCGCAGGAGTCTACGCTTCAGATGGTACACTCGAATCTTCGACCTTTGACACGGGTACAGATCAAACCAATTACACTACATTTACCTGGCTTCCGACTTCTCAAGACCCCGCGACTGCGCTTAAGTTTCAAATCGCCGCCAACAATGACAACGCTACGTGGAATTATGTCGGACCCGACGGCACGGCAGGGACATACTTTACCACTTCAGGGACAAGTCTCAGCGCGAGCGCAGATGCAAATCGTTATATTCGATACAAAGTCTACTTAAGCACGACTGCAGGCAATAAGACCCCAGTGCTTACGAGTTTGACGCTCAATTACGTGGCAGGGTGCTTTAGTCCGGGCCAGAGCGTGTTCCAAAGTTTAACGGCAGGTAATAACTATACGCTCGACGTCACTTTGTCCGGTTACCAAACCCAGACCATGAACAGTCTTAACATTTCCGGCAATCAGGTGCTGCAAATTCTTCTCAGTCATTAACACAATGTAATCGTTGTTTCATTGTTCGATTGCTTCATTGTTAACCAATAATGTAGCAATGTAGCAATGAAGCAATGACTCACATGCATGAAACAAGATCAAAACATACAACCTAATATCGGTTTTACGCTCATAGAACTTTTGGTTTCTATTGCTATTTTTAGTGTACTCATGTTAGGAGTGGTAAGTCTGTTTAGTAACGTATTCACGGTAAATCGTCAGCAAGGGAACCTGCTCGCAGATCAAGATCAAGCACGGAAAGCATCATTCCAAATAATGGCTGAATTGAGAAATGCTATAACTTCTAATGTGGGGGCGTACCCGATAGATACGGCAGGGGATCAGCAGCTCATTTTTTACACAAATGTAAATGGGGGTACGCAAATTGAACGTATTCGATATTATATTCAGAACAACACCTTGTATAGAGGTGTGGTTACTCCGACCGGTAATCCATTAAGCTATAACGTCGCCTCCGAGGTTAGTACTATTGTTCAAAAAAATGTATCTGCGGGTGCGACCCCCATTTTTTACTATTACGACGACACGTATAACGGCATTACTGGGTCTTCGCTTGCGCAGCCCGTAAGCATAACCGCTGTGCGATTTGTGAAGCTTGTGTTGCCTATAGCCAATAAAGCCGGGGTAAAGAATACTAATAGCTATTCCGTGACGGCCATGGCGACTATTCGGAGTCTTAAGACAAACTTAGCTACGGGCGCTCCGCCGGCAGCGCAGCCACCGACTGTTACGTTGCAGGCAAATAATACGAGCAATGCCATCACCATTGCGTATAATGCATCAGCTACGCTTTCATGGACAAGTACAAATACAAATAACAATAGTACGGCGTGCACTGAATCGGGTGCGTGGACTGGTACAACCGCAGGAAGTGGTACGCAATCCACCGGTGCGCTGACTTCCACTCAAACCTATACCCTTTTATGCACCGGCCCCGGCGGAACAGCGAGCAGTAGCGTCACGGTCAATGTTACTCCTGCACCTGCACCAACAGTGAGTTTGCTGGCGAATGGGAGCCCTGGATCTATTACTATTGCCTACAACTCAGCTGCCACAATTTCTTGGACAACGACTACGGTAAACACAAATGGGTGCATAGCATCAGGGGGCTGGAGTGGGGCTAAGGCAACCAGTGGCAGTACTACGACCGGTGCGCTTACTGCTACACAAACCTATTCACTGCAGTGTACCGGCCCGGGCGGAACAGTGGATGGGAGTGTGACTGTAAATGTGACTGCACCCCCACCTCCTCAGCCAACTTGTGTAAGTGCTTCTCCTCAGTCAAACAATGCAAGTGGCAATGGGTCGTTTACTGTGTATGCATATGGGGTTACAGATACAACTTCGTTAAATTTTGATATTTATAAAAACTTAACGCACATTACGGTCGCCGGGTCAGATCAGGGAGGCGGTACATGGAGTGGTACGTTTAATTTGAGCGCTATTCCGAGTAAGGGTTTTTACACCATTGATGTGTACGTATCCAACGCAGGGTATACGGATGTGTGGTGCGCCAGTGCCCAGTTTAGAAGAAAATAGTATATGAAAATTCCAATCCTTCGACAAGCTCAGGACAGGTTCTCCAATTATCAATTACCAAACTCAAACCAGCAAGGTTCTATACTTATTTTTGTAGTGGTGTTTATGTTCATTGCTTCGTTGGTTATTTTGGCGGTTTTAGGCAATGCTACGACGCAGCTGCGACTCACTCGAGCGAGCCACGATAAAGAACTGGCTTTTCACATAGCAGAAGCGGGGGCAAATTATTATCAGTGGTATTTGGCTCATTATCCCAAAGATTACAGTGACGGCACCGGGCAGACTAGCTGTAGTCCGTGCGGACCGTATGTTCATGATTTTAAAGACTTTGACACTAATCAGACAATTGGACAGTATAGTCTTACTATATACCCACCTCCCACAGGTACGACAATAGTCACAATCGTATCTACCGGTTATACTACTGCTAATCCAAAAGTGAAACGGGTAGTTACGGTCAAGTACGGTGTGCCAAGTTTGGCCCAGTATGCATTTCTTACCAACAGTTCTATGTGGATTGGTGGTTCGGAAACAGTGAGCGGACAATTGTTTGCAAATGGAGGAATAAGGTTTGACGGCAGCGGGAATGCACCTATTCAGTCGGCTAAATCTACTTACCTTTGTCCGTCGTGGTCAGGTAGTCCTTGCCCCACAACCAAAGCTGGTATTTGGGGTGCCGCTCCGGCATCGACACAGGCTTATTGGCAGTATCCTCAGCCATCTATAGACTTTTCTACTATGACCACAGATCTTGCAGCTATGAAAGCAAGCGCACAGGCAAGTGGGATATACTTGGCTCCTTCTGGTGGGCAGGGGTATAGCCTTGTTTTTAATAGTAATGGCACCGTGAGTATTTATGTAGTAAGTACCTTGCAATCCAATCCCACAGGTTATGATGTAAACAATGTTGCTCATAACGAGTATGTGGATTATAGTACTCGAACTTTGCAGTCCACTCGGGCCCTGCCGACAAATGGTATTATGTTTGTAGAAGATAGAACCTGGGTTGAGGGTACAGTAGCGGGTCGGGTGACAGTGGCAGCAGCAAAGTTTCCCTATAATGCTACAATTGCTCCCAGTATACTTATTCCTAATAATGTAGTGTATGCAGCGAAAGATGGCACAAATTCTTTGGGGCTTATTGCTCAGCAAGATGTGCTGGTAACGTACCATGCTCCGAATACTCTGGAAATAAATGCTGCCTTAATTGCTCAAAATGGTAGTGCGCAATTTTATTACTATCCGGGAGTTATTAAAACGAGTATTACTATTTATGGGAGCACTGCGAGTTATGGTACCTGGACATGGAGCTGGGTTGATGGTGGAGGTAACACTATCTCCGGTTATACGAACACCACAACCGTATATGATAGCAACTTGCTTTACGGTCCTCCGCCAAGCTTTCCGCTTTCTACTTCAGGTTATCAGCAAATTAGTTGGAGTAGCAATTAGGGTAAAATCATTGTTGTATTGATTCATTGTTTCCTTGCTATGAATGCAGAACCAAAGTATTTACAACTAAATGATATTGATGCGTATAAGATTGCATTTATGCTTTCAAATGATATTTGGAAAATTGTTCAGGGCTGGGATAATTTTGCCAAAGATACAGTAGGAAAACAATTCGTGAGGGCGGTTGATTCCATGTCCGCGAATATTGCTGAAGGTTTTGGGAGATTTGGCAAAAAAGACAAAATACACTTTTACAGATATAGCTACGGTTCAATGAAAGAGTCTTTGGACTGGAACGAAAAAGCCAGAATAAGACAATTGCTAACAAGAGAGCAATACGAGCATGTTTTTACTGAGTTGCAACGCCTGCCAAAGCTGGTCCATCAGCTTATAAAGTATACTAATGATAAGCTAGTACAGTAACGAAATAGGATTTAATACCATGAAACAATTGAACAATGAAACAATGAAGTATCTGGCGTATCGTATAGTATACTCTATTGCAATCGGAAGTCTTTGTTGGGCTAGTTTGCCTATGGCCCACGCAGCCGCGAGGCCATCGAGCGGCGCGGGGGGTATGCCATATCAGGCTCCCTTGCAACCACTTCCTCATGGAGTAGGGGCGAATTTTTCCAACAACATCCAACAAACAGAAAACTCCGGCCCGCCGGACTCCGCCGCTACAGTGCCTCCGGTAGACACCAGCGTCGATTCGGATCGCGCAGAGGACATATTGGTTCAAAACGCATCGACCGGTAGTAGTGGTAATGCTTCCTCCCGTACAGGTCGTATTGTGTTATGGTTATTTGTATTTATATGCCTTGCGGGTTTACTTGGTTGGTTGTGGTTTGCAACAAGTAAACACGCTTCTAAACAATAGTCTTTATGATAATAAAAAACTTTGATCGACTTGCTAGTACGCCGCTGCGAAAACAAGCGTTACTTATTGCAGAAAGAGGATTAGAGGCGATTAACACGAACGGTGCTGTGAAGCAGGCCGTCCGTTTTGATGTTAGTCAAAACGAATTAACTGTTCAAGGCCGTGCATATAATCTAGCCGGAGTAGAGCGGGTGTTCGTGGTAGGCTTTGGCAAGGCGGCGTTTGAGGCGGTAGACACCTTGTACGAAGTAATAGGAGACAGGATTGACTGTGGCTATGTACTCGATTTAAAAGGTGGGAGTCGGGGGAGTCTTACCTGCACCATTGGTTCTCACCCATATCCTACCGTGGTAAACGTTGAGGCGACAAAGCAAATTGTAGAAGTGGCACACACGTTAACTGCTAAAGATTTATTATTATGTGTAGTAAGCGGCGGCGGTAGTAGCTTGCTGTGTTACCCGTATAAACAATCTTGCGAAGTGCAGACGGGTATTGTATCTACGCTCATGCGTAAGGGGGCTGCCATACACGAACTTAACACCGTTCGTAAGCACATAAGTTTAGTAAAAGGTGGTCAACTTGCTCAGGCAGCATATCCGGCGCAAGTTATAAATCTTATATTTTCAGATGTCCCGGGAGATGAGTTGAGCATGGTAGCGAGTGGTCCCACGTTGCCAGACACGACTACGGTGGCAGATGCTGCGGCTGTGTTGCACAAGTATGATATATTGCAGGCCTGTGCGTTGCCGCGATGTGAACTCCAAGAGACGCCGAAGGATGCAAAATACTTTGAACGAGTGTCGTCTCATTTGTTAGTTTCAGCTGGGGTTGCTCTAGAGGCTATGAAGCAAAAAGCGGAGGACTTGGGTTTTCGGACCCGGATATATAGTAGTGCATATGCAGGAGAAGCGCGGGAATTGGGCTTACTATTTGCACGGGAGCCGAAGCCTGGGGAGTGTGTGCTAGCGGCGGGCGAAAGTACCGTGACTATTACGGTGCCTGGTAAGGGTGGTAGAAACTTAGAAATGGCCCTAGCTGCTGTACCGTCTATTTCCGAGGGGGGTGTGCTGCTTGCGTGCGATAGCGACGGCTACGACAATACCGATTTTGCCGGTGCTATAATAGATGCCGAGACGCGAGCGCAAGCTGCTCGTTTACATGTAGATCCGTTGGTGTACCTACACACAAATGCAAGCTATAGTTTTTTTCAGCAAGTGGAAGACTATCTTGATACTGGACTCACTGGTTCAAATGTAGCTGACTTTATTATCGCTCTTAAAGAATAACCCTTCCTCATTCGTCATTGCCAGGAGGAAGGTAGTATAATAAACTTTGCATTTTGATTTTTTAATTTTAAATTTATTACCATGAACATAGTATGTTGTGAAGCAGA
>CAZKVS010000037.1:3314-6975 GCA_964556325.1 uncultured Candidatus Saccharibacteria bacterium | reverse complement strand
CCCGCGCCGGTCGCCCACTTCGGCAAATATGTGTAGAGAGGCTGCCATATAGTGTCATAAGGATATACGTCTATAGACACGTCTAGTCCTTGATGGACTGCCAGTTCTAACCGTTGTAGCACCTCGTGCAACACAGGCCAGTGCTCCTTACCCCGAATTTTAAAATGGGAGAGTTTAAACCGCGCCCCAGACCGCTGACCAATCTCTAGCGCCTCTTCCACACTTTCCGCCAATCCTGCGCCCTCACTCCGCAAATGCACAGACAACAGCGCATTGTATTTCTTTACAATTTTAGCTAGTTCATATAACTCTACCTCACTTACATTTGACTCATGTGCATAGGCCAGACCAGTAGAAAGCCCAAACGCACCTGATTCAAGACTTTTGACTAGTGCCGCTTCTAACACCTGTGCTTCATCGGCTTGCAACGTTCTTCGCGCATCGCCAATTAAGCCGCGACGTAAGGTGCTATACCCCACTAAACTACCCACGTTGCACCCAAAAGCCTTTTGCTGCATGGCCTGCACGTAGTCGGCAAAACTCGTCCAGTTTATATTGCTCCCGGTAATATCGTGCCATTTTTGAGACGCACGCAACGCTTCTGCGGACAACAAGGGCGCAAGACTGCTTCCGCAGTTACCCACCAAAATGCTGGTGAAGCCCTGGACTAACAAACTGTCCAAGCTTGGATTATCAAACAAATTCCAGTATGTATCACTATGGTTTTGCACGTCTATAAAACCAGGCGCGAGGACAAATCCTTCTGCTTCAACAACTGTTCGGGCTTTGACTGGAATATTTGGAGCAATATCAACTATTTTATCTCCGCTTACCCCAACATCTGCCACAAAACTGGCTTGGCCCGTACCGTCCACTACCGTGGCTTTTTTGATTAATAAGTCGTACATAGTTTTATTTTATGATTCAGATTTATACTAATTTACAGATACCTACAAATTCCGGACTACCACTTTCCGAGCTATTCGTAGATTCGAATGCATTCGTAGTTTCGGATCGCGTTATCCTAAGAAATAAATAATACAGCCGATCAAGCTCATAACAGCTGCCACTATCCACGCACGCATAGTTACTTTAGTCTCCGGCCAACCGAGTGCTTCGAAATGATGATGTATAGGCGCAGAAAGAAATACTTTTCTACCAAATATTTTTTTAGATGCTATTTGTATAACTGTAGTTATAGCTTCAATAAAGAAAATGAGACCCACAACGGGTAAAATCATGACTGAGTTAGTAAGAAACGCGACTATGGCCAGTAACACACCGAGCCCCATGGAACCGGTGTCGCCCATAAAAAACCGCGCCGGAAATACATTAAACCACAAAAATGCAAGCAAGCTCCCGCAAATTATGCCAATAAATGCAGCTAAGTTTTCTCGTCCTTGCACAAAGGCTATGAGACCATAGGTAAAGAAGGCTATAAGCAACGTACCGCCGGCAAGTCCATCTAAGCCATCGGTTTGATTAACCGCAAAACTCGTACCAATGACTACCAGTATAAAAAATGGAATAAACAACCAACCTAAATGCAGTGACCCGGCAAACGGGATGTGTATAGCGTCAAAACCTAACTTCGCGTAAAACCACCAGGCTCCAATTGCTGCGACCAAAGCATACAGCACCACTTTAAACCGAAAGGCGAGCCCTCGGCCTTTGTGGCCCATACGGTTTATGTCGAGTAAATCATCTATCATCCCCACGCCTGCCGCACCCAAAAATGCCCCCAACGGCAACAAAGTTTCTTTTCGAGTGAGCACGTTCAAGCTATGAAAACTTTCCAGCCCAACTACGCGGTCCAAAAACCAAAACAAGCCAATAATGACAATAGTACTCCCCCATACCAGTATGCCGCCCATGGTAGGCGTGCCCTTTTTTGCTGCATGAAGCTTGGTAAATATGGGCGTCTCTACCGAATCTCGAATTTGTTTACCTAATTTATATTTATATAAGAAAAAGGTCAGCAACGGCGTACCCAACAAAGCTAAAATAAAAGCTATAGAAGTAAGGGTAAAAATTTTCGTCAGTTCAAGACTTACCATAGTGTTTCTGTAACTCTATACACCAAAAATTATACTTAATTATACCACAAACCCCCTCTTTCCCCAAAAATAAAAGCGCTTTCCGGTCCCCCTCCTAGGATAGGAGGGGCTAGGGGAAGTAGGAGCAAATACTTACCCTATTCTAGAACAGAAAATAAACGCAGTAGGTGGTTAAAAAACAAAAACCGCAGTATGACGAAAACATCACACTACGGGAGCAACACGGTTACTCAACGAAAAATATATTGATGACCTTTGTCTACGAACGACGACTCAGCCGCTTGTTAAGCTCTGTCCAAATTTCATGACAGAGCAACACCAAACGCTGGCGGTTGCCCCAGCGAAGGCAGAGCCACGATGCGAGCTGGACGGCTTTGCCCAGGCGATGTGCCCCGAACACATAATCGCCGCCATTTACCGCGGACTTGGCTAGTCGGGCGTATAAGCCCGATTGCAGAGTCAACCAATCAGACTCGGAGATAGTGCCGCGGAGGTCATTATAGATAACCAAGGCTTTCTGGAAGGCATGCGTTGCGTCTTCCATTTTGCCCTCGTCAGCCAGAAACTCCGCATGACTGCTCAAAATTTCGGCATGCTCGCGACTGTCTTTTGCAACAGTCTCAAGCGCGAGCTGATAGTCATCTTGGGCAATTTGATTTTTCCCGACGAGAGCATGCGCTTCGGCGCTTCGAAAATGAAAAACTGCCTTTTGGTTCGGTTCGATCCGTAACGTCAGACCATGCAGGCAGTCTTGTACCATGGCGTGGATATAGACCTCTGCGCCATGAAGACGATATAAATGCTTATTGCATACAATACGCTGAGCAAGCGCATTGCGCAATACCAACAAGTATCCGTACTGCTCGGCCAAACTTATGACCAAGCCAAGCTTCTGCATGGCAGCGTCAATATTTCCATGTTTTTCACGCAGCCGTTCTGCCCTATCGACCTCTTGCTGCAGGTCATCAGTGCCGATATCGGTCATAATCAGCCTCCTTTTGCAACTGATATTTGTTTTCGATTTGCCCCTGTGCGCAGCGCACTCAGGAACCTATTCTAAAAGGAATGACATGGCTAAGCCGACTCCGATGAGCCGACCGATCCATATCGGAATAGTCGCCTGAAATTCTCTATAGTCAGGTCGACTGTTGATTATTTTCAGCGGCTAGTCGCCTGCGTAAATACCAACCAACTACCTTTTGCGTGGTTTGCAACTGCATGCATGTTTCCTGCATCGCCACCCATGGACTTTGCAGTACTTCTCTGCAGTCATTCCACACCGGTATCCATCTCTTTTTATTCTCCCGCAGGTCTCCCACGCAGAGACAAATACCGAGCTAGCAAAAAAAATAAAAACCAAACTGACCGCTAGCATATGCCCTCGCTTGTAATGAGACACTTATTTATGTCCGTAAGCTTTGTCTTTTAGTGCCTACTTGTTTAACTAAAAGACTACTCACTATACAAAGAAAGGCTTGAATAGTCAAGCCTTTCCGTCATATTCTCTTAGTAAAGCCAGTATACTCGCTTACCCTCACAACCCACCGCCGCCCAGTATCCCTAGTCCAAATACACAAGGTTGCATATTTCTAGGTAAAATCCTC
>CAZKVS010000037.1:0-3214 GCA_964556325.1 uncultured Candidatus Saccharibacteria bacterium | reverse complement strand
TGCTTTGCTTTCTTGTGTAGTTCAGAGAAGCGATCATACTTTACCGCGTCTCGTATGTCATGCATGGTAGCAAGTAAGTTTTCCTGTAGTTCGACAAGCTCACTACCTTCGGCAACCTTCACTTCCACGAACTCATTCTTTTCCAAGTACCAGTAGCGCAAAGAGGCAACCTTCTCTTGAAACTGCTCTTGGCATGCCCATTGGTAAATGCGCAACTGGTCTACGTCCTCATCGCTTTTCTTTTTTTGCGGCTGACCGGTTTTATAGTCAATCACATACAGTCCAGCCTCCCCTGCATCAGCCCGGTCAATTTTGCCTACAAAACTAAACTCGCCGAGCTTCAAAGTAAATTTCTTTTCTATAAACAATGGCTTCGGCATGTCTGTCTTACAATGCTCGTAAAAAACCTTGGCCAGCTCTTTTCCTTTTTCTCGATACCCTTCCTTACTTTTCTTATCCGGATACCATTCATCTTTCCACTCGGCTTCATACAACTCCAGCAACCTTTCAAAACTAGGCAGTTCCGGCTTAGCAGGTGCGCCGAATAAGTCCATTTGCAAGGCATGCATGGTCCGTTGAAACTCCTCTAAATACCGCTGAAAAGTACAATGCATAGTTACGCCAAAACTCAACTGCGGCGAACCGGGTAAGGGTAGTTTCAGGTACTGAGCATATTTATACTCAAGTGGACATTTCTTAAAAGCATTAATTGCACTGTAGGAGAAAGTACTCGGCAAGTCTTGATACACCTGGCGTTTCGGGTGACTCTCCGGTCGGTTAAATACCACTTTACCTGTTGCCTTGGTTGTTTTCTCGCTGGGTACCAACTCTGTTTCCTGTAAAAATATAGAGGGCTTTTTTGCCCGACTTCCACCGTAGTCTTTAGACCAAGTTAAGTACAAACGTTTTTTAGCTCGAGTCAGCGCGACATAAAAAAGTCTTCGTTCTTCTTGCAAATGAAAGTCCCCTTCAGGCAAAATATCTTTTACCAAAGGCTCCGGTATGTCTATACCAGTAGATTTTTCCCGAGTTGGAAAACGCTGATCTACCAAATTTACTACAAATACATTCTCAAACTCGAGACCTTTGGCCGCATGCACTGTTAAAACCTTCAGAGTTTCCGGACCAATGTTTGGGTCAAACTTAATATCCCCGTCATGTCCTGCCCGAAGCTCTAGTTCTAAGTCCAACAAAAATGCTCGAAGCGACTTGTCGCTCACAGTTTTATCCTGCTCAAACGCTTCAATTTGCTTATAAAACTGCTCTAAGAGCTCGCGGTTTTGGGCGTTCTCCAACGTCTCTTCTTCTAACATGTCCGCTACGTGCAAATCCTTCACCGCAGTGACAAACACCTCTACAACACTTCGGTCCTTAGCCAATTCCGTGTGCGCATACACCAACGCAAGCAAGTCTTTAATTTTCTGCCTACTCCCCTCCGCTAATTTAGACAATTCTTTCCCTTTTTCCCGAAGGTCCCCCGTAGCCTTGGCGGAGGTGGATGACTCTTCTGGTTCTTCTGTTTCTACCAATTCTTCTGCTGTCTTAAGCGTTTCGTACAAAGAGAGCGTGTGCTTCCCCGAATACTGGACTAAGGTGGCCAAGTCTTGGGCGGGCAGTCTAAATTTCGGAAAGTTAAGCGTGCGGTATAAACTACCAGACTCGTGGTAGTTATCTAATAATTTCAAATACCCTATAAGGTCGGCCACAAGTTGTTTACGATACAAACCAGTGTTAGCTAAATAAGTAAAGGGAATACCCGCTGCTTCCAGGCGTGGTAAAATCTCATCACTTGCTCCGCGGGAACGAATAAGGATGGCAAAGTCATTCCAACTCGTGTCGGGATGTATGTCTTTCAGGTGCAAAATTTTCTTTACCACTAAGTCCAACTCATCACTCAAGTCTTTCCCTTCCAAAACCTGAATTTCCCCTTCTTGTCCTCCCCCGCTTGAGGGGGAGCTAGAGGGGGTCGTAGATATCTTGGCCAGAACATCTTTGTTTGCTGTGACCTCCCCCTGCCCCTCCTCAAGAGGAGGGGTGCAGAACAGCGGATTTATCAAACGTTTACTTATTCCCAACTTTACTTCCAACCGGTCAGGATTGTTTTGCTGGATAAGTTTATAAGAAAGATCCAGAATTTCTTGGCTCGAACGATAGTTTTGAGTCAAGGTAATTTGAGTCACACCGGGATAGTCGTGTTCAAACTTTAAAATATTTGACACACTTGCCCCGCGAAATTTATAAATAGACTGGTCATCATCCCCAACTACAGTCAAGTTAGTCACTAGTCGATAGTCATCAGTCTCTAAATTTTTAGATTCTTGTCTTCTGACCAACGACTCACGACTAACGACTGCTTTTGGCGTACTCGCCAAAAGCTTCACCAATTCATACTGCGCCACGTTAGTGTCCTGAAACTCATCTACGAGAATATGCTTAAAACGGCTACGATAAAACTCAAGTATATTTGGCCGACGTCGAAATAACTCAAGCGTGTAGTTAATTAAGTCACCAAAATCTAAATAACCATTGTCCAGTAACAGCTTTTGGTATATATGGTACGCGTTTGCAAGTTCAGTCACTCGCTTCACTTCTGTTGCTTTGTCTTCACTAGGGATAAGCTCCGCATTGCCATCGGACAACAGCAAGCCCTGTGCGTATTGTAAATAGTCTTCCGGAGTTATAAGTTCATCCTTACAACGACTAAAGTGTTGGAGCATGGAGCCAATAAACTTAGAAGGGTTACCGAGTGGCCTGTAGTAATCGAGAGTAAATTTATCTAAATTTTTATAAACTAAAATCCACTGCTTGGTGTCGTCTAACAGCTCAAAGTCACTCGAGAGTCCTATATCCAGAGCATGCTGTTTTAATATACGTTCGCAAAACGCATGGAACGTAGAAATCCAAAAATCTACATACCCAAGCGGCATAAGCAAGTCCACCCGTTCTTCCATTTCACTGGCCGCTTTTTCCGTAAACGTAAGAGCGAGTATTTCCTCCGGCTCAGCCAAATTTTGACTAATAAGCCAGGCAATACGTCTCGTTATAACTGTAGTCTTACCAGTACCCGCACCAGCCACGATCAACAACGGCCCGCTTGCGTGCGTAACAGCCTGCAACTGCTCCGTATTTAAATTTTCAAGTAAATCTGCCATATGCGCATATATCTATATACTAACTCTTCTATTTCTTCTTACTCTTCTCGCTTTACTCTTCT
>CAZKVS010000036.1:0-7039 GCA_964556325.1 uncultured Candidatus Saccharibacteria bacterium | reverse complement strand
AAAGGGATAACCCGGGTTTTTACAAGCAGAGTCCTAACCATGTATAAAAATTGTTTGTTTGATTTCATACCAATTCCACGCCCTCTGGTATAAACGTGGCTACATCATCTCTCTATAGTATACCATTATCCCCTACACATATGTATACAAAACTACACCCGAGCATACGCGCCTCGAAGGGTTTTGACGCTAAAGTAGACAGCCGCAATAAAAATAAAACCTAAGATTACATTCGCTGCCAAAAAAGGAAAGCTTTCAGCATTGGTATACGCTATAACAGCGAAACTTTCAAAAACCATGAATCCGAATACAGATATGACTACATTTAGAATAGCACTCCATAACTGAGTAGGGTTTGTCAGACCAGCGGCACAACCCAAAATGAGCATGGCAAATACGGATACCATGGTAGGAAGATGAGTGTAACCCAAAAAGGCAGGTAAACCAACTAGCATAACCGCGCAGGCTACGAGAAACAAAACTCGTACGATATCCCCATAATAATGAGCGGGCTTAGGTTGTGTTGTTAAATCATGCATATATAGTATCTTTTCTCTTGCTACTTAATTACCTCTCTTGTAAGTATGACGGTAAACATACGTCCAGGCAAGCAAGCATGGCATCGGGTTACTTAACTAGGTCAAGGTATTTTATTTTCGTCGCCTTCACTTCCACGCTTTCGGTTATATGCTTCCCCCATATGCGAGCTCGACCCAAACCCAATTCCGTTAAAGCCATGGGTTTATTATTTTTACTTCTGACCACTGCTCCCCCACTGTCCACCGCATAGAGGACTCCATTCGCCACTACGGTAAGTGCGGCTCCGTCTTTCATGGTGACGCTTCCGGTAATATCTATGTTCAACAACCGCACAGTAGCCCGAATAGACGTAGCTACAACTTCTTGTTTACTTCGCTCCCATGTCCCTTTCACCGTGGCAGACATACCCGGCGCAATATCCTTAAATTCGACAGACGAACCATTTCGCGTAAACACACTTGCCGTAGTCGTATGAATATTTTGTAGCCCGCTTTGGGAGCCTTGCAATACCAGTGTTCTATTTACGGAATTAACAGAAACCACTTTACCACTAAATGTACCAGTATGCGTATATACAGACACATCTCGGATAGCGCTCGCACTTACGCTGTTATCTGCCCACACCTGCCCATGAACTTCAAGCTTATCACCCACCGCCACATCTTCCATAGGTAGTGGACTACCATTTCTCCGAACTACAGATGCGTATGAGGCTTCTACCCTATACGTTACCGCTGTGTTCGTTTTCAAAACTATTTGATTTCCGTATCGAGCCGTTACCACACCCGCAAGATTGGTTTCTGCAGCCAAAATAGGATGCGCGGTGGCACACAAGATGACTACGCAGAGCGGACCAACCAAACGAAGTTGCATATGCATAAAAGTCCTGCTTGGAGCAGGCACATCTGCCGTGCTTGCTCATTTAAAGAATAAAAACTATTATTATTCTTCTACAGAGTCTGGTAATAAATTCAAACCTACCGCCACACAGTGATTACAAAACAAGTCTTTCCGAGATGTACACGTGCATTTAAACCTTAAACCTTTTGGTGTTGAAAGCACATCCACGGTTCTTGCTTGCCCCCCTCGAAAAACCACGCGGGCCACCACATGAAATGCATTCTCCGTGTCGTAGGTAATAGTGCCATTCTTGGCTATATCCTGACCATACCGAAAGTTAGAACGAGAAGCGAGTTCTTTCAAAAATTCGAATGTAATAAGGTCTTTAACTGGTTTCATATAAATGAGGCTTGTATGTATCCATCTGTTACTTTTTCAATACTCGCTTTTTCTCCAGCCGCGCCAAACGACGAGCCACCTCAGCCAATTCTTTTTTAATTTCCCCCTCAGTAGCTAACTCCCGTGCCAGCTCTTCAGTAGTTTTTTCCGCAAGCCGCTTCTCTCCTCGCAGCCCTGCCAATAATACCTCATTCCCAATAAAACTAGACACGAAAATACCTGTATGAAGTAACAATAAACTACCTACCGCAAAAGAAAGGGGTCCATCCCACCATGGCACAGTACTAAAATCGACACTCGCCGTGGGAATAGTAGCGGTAAACACTATATGAGTAAGCGCATCTACTGAGTGCCACACCCCTCGCCAAAACAGAATAATGCCAATTCCACCAATAAACCCATATAAAATCGGCTTACGGCTCAGCCACCGTCTGGTTTTAAGCTCAAAATTGCTAAATGGATGTTCTTCAATCTGAGACATATATATAGTATACCATCGTATATTAAAAAGAGCCCCGGTATCCACCGACGCTCAGTACGCCCTGTCCTCCCAAAAAACTATAGCAGCGGCTCAGGTAGCGTATCTACAGACCGAACCTCGCAGGCAATAACTTCGCGAGCGCTGTTATATCGGGCAGTGCCAATAAATTTTTTAGCAGCAAAAACCAAGGGGAGCCAACCCGTAGTATCGGGAGGCATACTACTAAATGGTAACTCCATAACTGAAAACCAAGAAGGAGTGCTCATTGCCTCGCTCTCTCGTGGCTCACCCTGCCACACAGGAGCAGAGTACATATGGACCACTACTTCTCGGGCTGTGTGCACTCCTAAACCAGGAACTTCGCTTTCCCACAAAAAAGTCATATATCCATGGTACTGTAAATCCTCTTGCCGTACCGCCAAGCCAGCTTCTTCTTCCAACTCCCGAACGGCAGTATGTCGAATACCAGCATCACCTGCATCAACCTTACCCCCATACCCATTCCATAAGCCCTTGTTATATCCTTTTTTTCCAAGCCCCAGTAAAACTGAGCCCGCCCGAACAGGAAATACAAGAGTGCATCTAACCAGTGCAGGTTTTTCTGTTTCCATATAAAAGAAAATTACATAATTTGAGTACGGAACATATTACTCTGCATGCTCAGGTTTATTGTTCAAGAAAAATTCCGTAACCAAAATTTGCAAAACAGCTGCAACGGGAATAGCAAGCAGAACACCGAGGACACCCGCCAACTCGGCTCCAACTACCGACGCCACTACTATAAGCAATGCGGACAAAGATACTGATCGGGAATACACAACTGGCTGTATAAAGTGTCCCTCAACAAACTGATAGACCAGTAACACAATAACGACTATAACTGCCACTGTCACCCCTTTGGAGAGCGCGACCAATCCAACAAATATTGTTGCCACTGCAGCTCCAATGAGCGGTATTAAATCAAACAGGCCCACCAGTGCAGCCAAGGCGAACGCATATGGTACTCCCAAAATGAGCAACGTGACCAATGTCACTATTGCTGCTATAAGACTAATGAGTAAATTCCCTGTCACAAAACCGCTAATTGCCTTCATGATCTGCTTCCCAATGCGATTGGTTTGTGCTGCCTGCTGTGGACTCAAATAACCCAACAGCCGCTGCCACGTAGCAGGGCCATCCACTAACATAAAGAAAGCAAAAATAATGGCTATAACCACTTCGGATATTCCCCCCACCACTCGACCTACTACACCTAAGGCGGGCCCACCTGCACCCGTGATTGTATCCCCCAACTGATTTGATGCCTCTCTCACCTTATCAACTATGTGATACTGTTCATTGAAAGCAGCCAATTTTGCGTTGCCCGCAATTTGTTCGGCGATTTGGGGCGCATTGCCAACAAGCTTAAAACCTTCTGTTATGAGTGGGGTCAAAATGGAACCCAATATGCCAAATAAAACTATAACGGTGACACTTAAAGCTGCTAAGGATGCCCACATGCGCTTCATGTGCCGTTTTTCCAGGTACGACACCAGCGGACTCAATGCCGCCGCAAATATAAAGGCAACCACAAAACCCAGCAACACAGCGCGAGTCAAATAGAGAAAATACAAAATTCCACTCACCGCTAAAAGCGTGGCAAACACCACGGCTGTTTTTTGGATGAGAACCCTATAAGATGAATTAAGCTTCGATGAATCAGTAGTATGCATACACGTATACCCACAGTGTAGCATGGTCAGTACATGGCCACCACTCTCTGTAATCCCAAATTCTGGCCCGGAAACATTGAAAAATAACCCGCCATCAAGTACAGTTACACTATGAGAATTGAAGAAGAAATTAAGCTGGATTACTCTGACGTACTGCTTCGACCCAAACGGAGCACATTAACCTCCCGAAAAGAGGTCGTTTTAGAGCGCACCTTCCGCTTTTACCACTCCCCCAAAACGTGGACAGGTATACCCATAATGACTGCCAACATGGCGACCTGCGGCACATTTGAAATGGCCCGGGCGCTTGCTCCTCAAAAAATTATCACGACGTTTCATAAATACTACACTCTATCTGAGTATCGGGAATTCTTTCAAAACTTCCATAACCCCGACTACGTAGCCTACACGCTTGGCATTCGAGATGAGGATATTGCTCAGTTGAAAGAGATGGTTGCAGCTGATTTACTCAAACATTTCTCCTTCATATGTATAGACGTACCTAATGGGTATCTCGAAATATTTTTGCAGACCATTCGACTTATTAGAACACTTGCCCCGGAGCATATTATTATAGCCGGCAATATTGTCACCAACGAGATGACCGAACAAATTATCCTTTCAGGAGCGGATATTGTTAAAATTGGCATTGGCCCAGGCTCTGCGTGTACTACTCGACGCATGACCGGGGTCGGGTACCCACAACTATCAGCAGTCATTGAATGCGCAGACGCCGCCCACGGTATTTCCAACAATCAAGGATACGGACTCGTTATAGCTGATGGTGGGCAGCAATATCCGTCGTGTGTTGCAAAAGCATTCTGCGCCGGTGCAGATTTTAACATGTGCGGATCGTTGTTTTCTGGCTTCACCGAAAGCGCGGGCGAACTAGTAGAAAAAGATGGGAAGCAATACAAGGAATATTTTGGCTCCTCCTCCAATAAAGCTCTGATAGACTTTTACGGGAAAAAAGACGCACATCGTGCGTCAGAAGGACGATACGTGCTCATGCCGTATAAAGGACACATTGAGAACTTTATTCAGGAGCTGTTTGGAAGCCTCCGAAGCACGGGTACGTACATTGGAGCCAGAACACTCAAGGAGTTTTCCAAGCGAGCCACGTTTATTCGAGTCAATCGACAACTCACAACCTATTTAGAAAGCTACGACCAGCATAGTTAACATGTACATAAAAAAATACCGGACACATGTCCGGTATTTTTTCTGCACAATATAATCTAGACTATCGCTACAGGCACAACAAACTTTTGGGCCAATACCACCATGGCCACAAGTTCTCCCACTTTATCCATAAGAAGCTGCGCGAAGGCAATATCTGCAGAGGTCTTAGCAGGTGAAGTTTTCACCTTACGTGCCAACGCTTCTAGACTAGGACGCCAGTCAGTAAACTCCTCTTTCCCTTGCACAAACCGTAAAACCATACTTATAACTCGCTCTTGGGTTTGGTTTAAATCTGCCGCGAGAGAGTTTAGTGCCTTATTCGCAAATTTTTCGGGAACCGGCTTTTCGTGGTATCCCCGTATAAGCACAAACAACACTTCTCTATTTTTCTGGATCATACAAAATAAGTAATTACGAGATAAAACAGTAGACGAATAAACCAACGCACTGAATAGCCCGTTCCTGCCTTTCAGTAGAATGGGCCTCATGGTCATATTACACGCTCTTCTGTCTCTATAGCATACGCCGAGCCAGCGATGCTGTATATAGTGAAACTACCTCTATACGAATACTTACCCCAACTAAGCCACTAAATAACCTTAACCGGCGCATGGCAGCCCTCTTGATACCACACGCCAATCCAGCGCTCTGTAAATGTGCATACAAATAATAGCAAGTTCGTAGTCGTGAGGAATAATATATATGAGCTCTGATTCTTGCACGCTTACCGTTTAATATGCGCCAGCGCATAGGCTTCCGTCGCGCCAACTTTCTTGCGGGGGTTAAACATACCCAAAGGATCAAAAATCTGCTTCACTTCTTTAAACAAAGCTGTAACTTTTGACCCGTACATTTTTTCTAAATATGGGGTCCGTATAAGCCCATCGTTATGTTCGGCAGTAATAGAACCCTTATACTCCAAAACTAAATCGTACACCTCATGACTCAACTGAGAAATAATTTCATGTTGAGACATGTCGGTCAAATCCATAAGCGGGATGATGTGAAAATTGGCATCACCCGCATGTCCGGCAATGGTATAAATCAAATGGGGATATTTGGCAAAAATAGCATTCAACCGGGGCAAAAACTCCGGCAGCTGGTCCGGATGCACAATAATGTCATCAATAAATGGTGCCGTCTGGCGGCCCTTCGCGTGCTGACGTAGCAAATTAAAACTCTCCCGGCGAATGGTCCAATACTTGGCAGTTTCCTCAGGACTCTGTGTAATATGAGTTTTCACTTTATACAGCCGTTCCACTTCTGCTCGAACTGAGGCAATACGAGAAGCAATGGCTTGATCCGTCTCCCCCGTAAACTCGGCTATGAGCACTAAGTTTGGCACTCCACCCGTCAAGGTCATCCAAAGTTCAGGCAAGAACTGCAAACCCAGCTTAATACTATTTCCTTTCATCCGCTTTATCATGTCCGGCAGGAATCGCAAAGCCAATCCAAAAGTGTGCTTATCGTAAGATTCAAATGTTTCCGGCTTATGCCGCACTACGGTGTGCACAAGCTCGCCTAATATATGCAAATCATTTAAAAATATAACCAGCAGTTCAGATTTCGGTGGGAGATGAATAAGCCGTAACTTTATTTTGGTCACAAATCCGAGCGTCCCCTGCGCACCGGTCAACAATTTTACTAAATTAAACGCACCCGTTTCTTTATTCCACACGTCCCACAAAAAATAGCCAGAAGAATTTTTTGAGGTGGTCGGCTTAGCTGACTGAATAAGCTCATAGTTATCCCGAACCAAAGCAAAGACCTTTCGATACACTTCACCTTCAAAGTCAACCTGTGCCATCTTTTGCTCAAGACCCACTGCATCGAGCGGGCGCACAACATATTCATTTCCATCAGACAACACTACATGCAGTTCTTC
>CAZKVS010000035.1:0-7399 GCA_964556325.1 uncultured Candidatus Saccharibacteria bacterium | reverse complement strand
CTCCTGTTCCAGCAGCGAAATAAGCTTCCAAAGCTTCTTTAGCTTGCAGCTTACAGCTGTTAGCTTTTAGGAAGGATAATAAAATAACCCCCGACGAAAGTCGGGGGTTATTTAGTTCTGAAAGCTAGAAGCTGACAGCTGTAAGCTATAGAAGCTATTTTGCTAACTCTTTAACCCAAAGGTCAAAGGTGTCAGGAATGCGGATGGCAATTTCGGAAAGCATTTTGCGGTTTAAAGCTATGCCTTCTTTTTTGAGAATGCCAGCAAACTTGCTCCAGGTAGTACCGTTGTCACGGAGAGCAGCATTTGCACGCTGCAACCAGACTGCGCGCATATCACGCTTGCGGTTTCGGCGGTCGCGGTAAGCGTAGGTGTCAGCGTGGAGGAGGGCTTCACGAGCAGCTACAAAGTTGGTAGAGCGGCGGTTATCAAAACCTTTAGCTCGCTTAAGTAAGTTCTTTCGGCGCTTATGAGCGGCTACGCCGCGTTTGATTCGTGTCATATATTATAGTAGCTTCTAGAGCTTCTGTAGCTTCAGCAGCTTTAAAGCTTAGGAAGCTTAGGAAGCTAGTGCAGCTATGGAAGCTTATTTGTAAGGGATAATGCTCTTAAGCTTATCGTTGGTCTTGGAAAGGGTCTGATCTCGACGCTTGTTCTTGGTTGTCTTACCGGTTTCGCGGGAGTTAAAGTGGTCTTGCCCCATGGTTCGGTGCATGAGTTTTCCGGTAGGGGTGAGGCGAAGTCGTTTAGATGCGCCTTTATGAGTCTTTACTTTAGGCATAAATTAATTGTCCAAAATTAAATAAAATTGTTCAGAATTGTCCAGAATTGATTAAGTAGGAATTGTGTTTATTAATTATATACAATTCTGTTCAATTATGGTCAATATCGGTCGATTACTTGTTAGGGGCCAAGATCATGGACATAGTATTGCCCATGCGGCGGATAGGTACTTCCACTCGAGTAGGGAATGTAATTTTGCTTTGGAAGTTCTTGAGCTGCTTTTCGGCTAAGTCCAGGAAAGCCTGTTCGCGACCGCGCATGCGTAGTTCTGCCTTAATTAAATTACCTTCTTCAAGGAAGCCGTCGCTTTGCTTTGCTTTGGTCTGCAAATCGTGTTCGGAAATACGAATGCTCAAGCGGACTGTTTTAACCTCTACCTTTTTCGCCTTTTTCTTTTGCAACTGCTCAGCCTTTTTCTGCTGATATCGGAACTTAGCGTAGTCTATGACTTTTGCCACCGGTGGTTTGGCATTAGGGGATACCTCCACCAGGTCTAGGCCATTATCTGCTGCCATTTTAAGGGCGTCAGAGAGACTAAAGAGGCCAATTTGCTCCCCGTCCTCGTTTACAAGGCGGAGCTCTTTGGCTTGAATTTGATGGTTTATTCTGGTTCTAAGCAAGTTGTTTTATTAGAATTTGGCTTAATCTTTAAGAATATTATACGTTTTTACCCAGAACTTGTCAAAGCTAAGAGCAGAATGTTGTATACTATACATAGTTAGCCAAAAATAAGCCGTTTAACCCTTTTTTAAGCCAATATGAAGTTTAGCAGAGAACATTTTAAACGTGCACACGACCGGCATGAAGGTCCTGAGGGCGGGAGCGCTCCGGATGCTAACCAGGCCGCTACCCCTGAGGTTGCTCCTGTGCCCGAACTAAAGCGTGAGTTAACTGAGCAGGAGCAGAAAGAGCTGCACTTACTGGGGAATGATAGGCTGCGAATAGCCGAGCGGTTCGTTGACCGTCGGATGATTGACGTTCGTCGCATTGTTAACGAGTTTGTGGTACACGAGAGTCATACGTTCATTCCGGTAATTGGCGACATAGTAGTAAAGCTTCAGAGAGCAGTGAAAGGGGTGCATGATAGTACTCACGAGGAGCTATCAAAGTTTGAACGTACGGTAGATGCTTTTGCCGCGTTGTCCAATGCCTTAGTCTATGCGTGCGTACTGGCCGGTGAAACCAAGACGGGGGCTTATGCTTCTATTGCTACACATGCACTTACTTATGGGGTGCCTGCTAGTCACTTGGCATTTGAGTTGGCACAGGTGGGGGCTGAAAAGTTGGGCAACAAGTGGACTGAGGTAGTTGGGCGCCTGCGAGCTGCCTATGAAAGCATGCCCGGTATACGCAAGGCTGAGTTTTTTAACTTCGATGAAGATTTTGAAGAAGCAGTTGTAGAATAAAATATATGCAAGAACAAGAATTACGAACATTATTAGATGAACTCATTGCCCACGGTGCAGACAAAGTAGAAATGGAGCAGTGGTATGCGTTTTGGCCGGCTATGGAAGCAGAGGAGCAGGCAGAAGTAGTAGCTAATTTACAAAAAGAGTTGACTATTCGTAAACCGAAAGCAGAGTAAGAGTATGATTATATTTTGGTTTTTTATTTGGGTTGTACTGGGTGTGCCCTTAGTTGAGTTTATAGGGTACTGGATACACCGGCTCATTTTTCATGATGGTGCTATGGGTACCAAGCTGCGCCGCGTGCACGTAAAGCATCACTTGGAAGAGTACCCGCCGGAGTCCTTGCGGCCTAACTTGCCGGAGTATAAGAACGCGGGTGATCCGTTGTGGCATGCCATAGGCGCATTTATTATATTGCTGCTCGTTATGCTTACCGTGTCCGGGGCCATGCAGTGGTGGCAGAGTTTGGCTTTAGGCATAGGCTCTGTACTGTATGCCAAGTATGTGGTGAGCATAATGCACCAACAGTTCCACTTACCCAACAGTCGCCTGCAAAAGTATACGTACTTTAAAAAGCTGGTACACTTTCACGACGTGCACCACTACGTGCGAGGGAACTACGGTATAGTCTTCCTCACCATGGACCGTATATTCGGCACTTTTAAAGACACTATTCCATCACAGCCACAGGACATTTTTCCGAACTATCAAAGACTGGTCCGTGTACCCAAGTCGACAAATAGAAGCTAGATTTTATCGAAACTCTAAAAAGCACCCAAATGGGTGCTTTTGCTTTATCTATGGGTTTTATATTAGTTGACATAAAACTAAATTTATGGTATTATGTCGTAGTATTTTCACGTCCTGGGTCAGCTCAGCTTACCCGGGCATATGTTGTACGACAACTTTTCACGCATTGAGGAGGAAAATCATGCGATTCAAACGTACGTTGACCTTGTTGGCGGTGATAGCTGCCATAACGCTTATCGGCTTGGGCATTGCTTATGCCCGCAAAGGGACCGATTTGGCGAACGGCGTGAAGCCGGTTTCGCAAGAGTTTTTTGCGGATAATTCCTTCCGCTTAACCCTGACCGATCTGGCCGAGCTTTCGCCTGGCGAAATGGAGGCGAAGCTTCGTTCTGACCATCCTGGCTTGGAAAATCGGCTGTTGACCACGTTGCGCCGTCACGACAAGCTCGGCGCGGGTGAAAAAGTTGACTCAGTACGCTTTTTCTTTGCAAAAGAGGCGAAAGGCCAAGCCGATGACGGCGACGGCAAGCAGCATACCGGTTACGTTAAAAACCAATTGCTCGCCACCATCAAGCCGTCCGGCCGCGACGCGTTTACAGTCATTGTGCTTTGCTTGAATGGGGCCCTTTTTGAGGAAACTCAACTTCAACAAGCGCAAGAGCTGAATCTTTCAACCCCTGTTGTGCCGGTCGTTGATAATAGCTTCGAGGTTCTGCCGGGTCGAGGCCTCATGCCTCCGCTCGACTACAAGCAGGCCTTCAAAGCGGCGCGCGCGAACGGTTTTCCGCTCTACATTGGCTACATTGGCGGGATGCAAATCTCCTACGATCTGGCCGAAAGAGTCGGGCCGTGGTATCGTGGTCAGCCTATCATCGCGCTGGTGAAAAAGGCTGGGCGCTATCGCCCGGAATAGCCAGCGTACAATCGAAATCGCAGAAACCAAACTCCACTAGAGACAGGCCATCTAGTGGAGTTTTGTATTTGGTAGTTGGGCTTACATTTAGCAGTGGTGCTGTGGGCTACATAGGCATTGGCATGGCAGGGCTGTGCCAGCCGAGGACTTCCGGGTTGAGCATGCCGGCTATCATGGCTATATGGGCAACCACGAGAAATATCGCTACGAACGTAGCGTGGAGCTGAAGCTTGCCTCGTTCGTCTCGCTGTTTGCCGAGTATGCCTAGTTCAAGCAGGGCTATGCCGAGTAGGGGAACTACGCCTGCAAGGTAAAACCCAACAGCCACCACGTCTGCAGGTCCGCGCCAGAGTCCGCCGCGGGTGAGTGGTAAGACCGCGGTGTCTAGAAGATAGAAAAATACGCCGGTGAAGTAGACACCAACCACAACGCCGGCTACTCGGTTGAGTTGCCTTACCCAACTGCGTAAGTTATTGGTGAAGAGCAGGTACAGTTCAGTCACGGCAATGGTCTCGGCCAGTACCACGGGTACGGCCATAAAAATGAGTAAGTTCCATGGCTGGTTTGTAGCCAACAGTTCCATATAGTGAGTCATGTTCATAAAACAATATAGTTAATAGTAGCGAGTGTTATGCAAACGCTAGTTTGTAACTATCTTGTTTTTGCAACATGGCGAGCCAGTGTAAAATGTGCTCAGCGTAAACTTGCTGCGTGAGCCGCCACCTGGTTTTATAAAATTGTTTGCTGACCGTTTTGCTTCCAACGGTGAACAAAATGTAGAAGGCCGAAAAAATGAGTAGAAGAAAAATAAGAGGAATAGCTATTGCGGTGGAGGCTTGCGTCAGAGTGTATATAAGTGAGCTGTGTCCCGGCATGCATCCAGTATCTGTTGCTCCATTTTCAGTACAAGAAATACGAACTAAAGCATTCTGGTGATCGTCATGCGCCAAAGGGTGTGCAGTCACGCCCATACACAACACACTCAACACAGCGCCAAGGAGTATGGCTAGCAAGAGCGAAGATGTATTTTTTGCCCGGACTGCATTCATACAGTTAGTCTACTCCTATTTTCTAAATGGTAACAGCATACTAAGGTGACCATTGTGTGTGGGGGAGTTTGTATAAATATTCGTATACGGATATTTATCCAATATTCATTTCTCAAGGTTATCCTATATTTATTGACGTATCTTGTTAAGTAATGTATACTTATGCGTTAGTAAATATTCAAATAAGCGTATTTGTTATTGCTTTAGTTTTAAATATTGGGTAATATGGGAATATGAGAATCACTCATTTTGAAGTTCAAGATTTTAGAAATATCGTTAGAGCCAATGTAGATTTTGGCAAAGTAAACATTATCACTGGAAAGAATTCTAGTGGTAAGTCTAATTTTTTACTCGCATTAACTCACGCACTTTCTCTTGATAAAGATTATTCAAAGATATTTAACGATAACATCGTAACTTACCAACCAGGCAAGAGTCATGCGATATTTAGAACAACCCTAGGTGATATAGACCAAAGTGTCTTATTCAGAGGTGGAGATAAATTTATATATATATCTTCAAAGGAGTTTAGGTTCGAAAAGATCATAGAGAAAAAGACTGCTGCTTCCAAAAGTCATAAGTTGTTTTTTACTGGATCGGTTGCGGAAATGCCTGCAGCAGACTTAAAGAACTTTGAAGATCAAGACCTATTTGCTGAACTTGCAAAGCAAGCTACGGCCATAAAAGACAAAGAGGTTTATAGCGAAAAACTCTCCCAAAACATAGAAGCTCCGAATACCAAAGTAGTCAATATCGATAGTGGCAATGTTGAGCACCAGGATAAATACCGTATATTGTTCTCTGATTATATTTCACGGGTAAAATCTTGGATGGGCAACTTTAGCTTTAGTTCTAATCTGATCTACCAGTTTGTTACCACTAGACCAAACAACGATGTTTATGAACAGGTTGTTGAGTATCTTAAATCTGAAAATAAAAGGCGACATAGCTTAACGCCATTTGATAAGTCACAATTCATCTTTCTTGTTGCGGATATACAAAAGGATGAAAAATTAAAATCAGAATACCAAAAAGATTTGGCTTTATACACTAGGGGTATTGTTAATGATGTTTCCATAAGTGTAGAGGGTAGGTTCGGAAATAAGGGAGAGATGCTAGTCGACTCTCCACAGGGGCCTAAAGATGTTCATACACTGTCTACAGGTACGGCTGTTTTATTATACTTTATTACCCTTAAGAATTGGCTTAAAGCGAATCATTTATCACGAAGCTATGAACCCCCCGCTATTATGATTTTTGATGAGGTAGAGTCAATTTTGCACCCATCTCTTATGGAGGAGTTTTGCGAGCTGATTAGATCTATATCCCAAAACATACAACTATTTGTTTCTACTCACTCTCCAAGGTTCATAGACTACTTTGAAAAAAGTGAAGTATTTTTATTAAAAGATACTCCTTCTTTACCTGGACCGAATGGTTCAGTGAACCGCTGTAATATATATAGCTTTGAAGAAATAATAAAGAGCTTGCCAGAAAAAAGACAGCCGGAGATCATGGAAACGCCAAACTCTGAATTGTTCATCGACGCGACCATCGATCTAATTTTCCCTTCTCATGACTAAAATATCAGTTATTATCGGGGAAGGGGCGAGCGAGAGCAACTTCTTCCCTAGTTTAATTAGAAATAAGTTTGGTTTCACCGCCGAAAGTGATAAACATACATTTATCTATAGGAAAGGGGAAGAGCTGTTTTGGTTCTTTCTCTTTCCGCCGCATGGTCCAAAAAAGCCACGTACAGGCAAAAGTAGATTTCTGGATAAAAAGACCTACTATATAGCTGACACGGTTGTAAGCAATAACCTTCATTTATTCGCGCCGATGCCAGAAGTTCACTATCGAATTTTTCACGATGGCGATGGTTTGCAGATCCAGTCCTTAAAAGAATTGGAGAAAAAATTGGCACAGGTCTTTCAAGCATCCGGAGTTTCAGCCACAAGCTTTACGCCACACTTCGTTCATAAAATGATAGAGAGTTGGTATATAGCTGGGTTGCCTGCAGACTTTCCTTATTTCGAAAATCCTAAATCGAAAGCTGTTGCGGATTTAATGCGATGTGATCCTGATAGCCTGCATGACCCCAAAGGAGATTTAGATGCTGTACTCCAGCCAGAGCTTCGAATTTCAGTCATAAAGAAAGGTGAAGTATTCGGTGAGCTGTTTGATCTAGAAGCTGCCAAACGTCGCTCAAAGAGCTTCAGAGAGTTCATGGAGATAATGGAGGCAGGAGTTCATATATAAAATTGAAGCCGTTCGCATGGACCGTATTCGGTCCATTTTATTTTGAACGAGTTTTTATAAAATACCATCCGCTAAAGAATAGTACGATTACCAAGATACTGATTGTACACTAAGGTGACCATTGTATGGGGAAGTTTGCAATATAAAAAACACCCGGGTGGGTGTTTTTTGGTGGAGATGGGGGGAGTTAAACCCCCGTCCAGAGCTTATTGACGCCGTAATTGTTCACAAGATTA
>CAZKVS010000034.1:0-7453 GCA_964556325.1 uncultured Candidatus Saccharibacteria bacterium | reverse complement strand
CTGCACCTCGAAGAACTTTTTTATCTTTCTTGCTTGGGTTTTTAGTTTGTCTTGTTCTTGCTTTTGTAGGCTTTTTATCTATGCGGCAAGAGGCTCAGGCACCGGAAGTAATTGCGCCTGCTCCGTCGTATGGGTTCGTACCACAAAAAGGTGGTGCTACACCGGTTCCTGTGGGCGCGCCCATCCCACCGCTTTATTTTTATGGTCCACATAACCTGACCGCCTATGAAGGTGGGCAATATCGTGTTGTGGCAGATTACACAATAGACCAAGAGTCGTTGTACGGTTTTACCATTGCGCCTACCTTCGATCGCGCCCTATTTGGGCGTTATAACTTTGACCGAGATGGCTCTCCGAACGGTATGTTCGGTTCCGGTAGGAATACTTTGGTGGTTGTAGACTTAGCGAAAAACGCTACTGCAAAAGATGTGGGTCCGGATAAACAAACAGCCAAGTGGAACTTTGCATGGTCCCCGGACGGAAAGTACGTAGCCTATGTAGTAAACGATGGTGACGCGCTGGAGGTGCTAGATGTAAGTGCAAACAAAGTTGTGCTCACTCAAAAAGGAGAAGCTACAACCCCGGTGTCTTGGTTAAAGTCAGACACGTTTAGTTTTGTGCAGGGTGGTAAACTTTATTCGGGCTCCATTCAAAACCCAAAAGCCCAGGTAGTGGCAGAAGGAGTTGATAACTCTTTGTGCAGTTTTGAAGGGCCGCCAGCGTTGATTGCCCCCCTCTGGTCGCCAAGTCGGACGTGGGTGGGTTATTTTACAAAGAACGGATATGCAATCAAAAATGCCAAAACCGGAAAAGTTTTAACTGCAAAAGTAGCAACTACGGAAGAAGATGGTTATTGTGGCAGTTTTCCTGATATTCAAATAGTTGGTTTTGATTCCGGAGACAGTCTGTATTTTAGAACAAACAACGGGAGTACGACCATGAAGTTAAGTACTGCTACAGGGGAGCAAGCTAAATTTGAAAACTTATACGCTGGACCAAGCAAGCAACTGCTGAGTATTTCTCCAGATGGTGCATATATGGTATTTGATGCAGGTACGCGGGGTGGTGCTCCAGTCATAACAGAAGCTACCGGTCAGCAAAGCATTGTGTGTCATAACGAGTTTGGTTTTGGTGGTGGTTTGGCCGCAGGGTCAGGTCTCGCCTGGTCCAAAGAGCAACCGGGTACGGTGGTGGTTTCGACGGGTTTACCAAAAGGATATGTATTGTCGGTTTTGGATATTGCCCATTGTAAAGTTCTAGATCACCTATTGGTAGGGGAGCAATATGGTCAGAGCGGTAAGATATTTGTTGGAATTAAATAAGCTTTTACTATAGGGGTAATTGTGGTTTTTCCAATTCACAAACTTTAAGCAGCATTGGAGTAATGTTGTTGTATGCCAAAAGCAAAAATAAAAAACCTAGAGCGCATTGAGCAGCCGAGGGAGAAGCTGCTTAAGTATGGAGTCGAAAAACTAACCGACGAGGAACTGCTGGCTATATTGTTGCGTACGGGTCTCGCTGGTAAAAATGTCTTGGAAGTGGCGAAGTCGGTTATAAAGAAGTTTTCTGGTGTGAGACTGGCAAGTGCCACCGTCTCCGAACTGACTAAGGTTAAGGGAGTGGGGGAGGTAAAGGCGCTTGAGTTGGTGGCGTGTTTTGAGTTGGGTCGCAGGTTGTTGAAAGACAAGCAGGTGGCGTTGGTTCTTTCGCCCCGGATAGTATGGGAGAGGATGGAAGACCTGCGTACCAGCAAAAAAGAACACTTTGTAGTTTTCTTTTTAGACACGCAAAACCAACTTATTAAGCGGGAGGTGGTTTCTATAGGTACGCTCAATGCAAGCCTGGTACATCCCCGAGAAGTGTTTGAGCCAGCCATTAAGCATTCTGTCTCGCACATCATCGTGGCGCATAACCACCCAGCCGGGTCCTTAGAGCCGAGCGAGGAAGATGTACAGGTCACTCGGCGGCTTAGAGATGCGGGCGCGCTCCTCGGTATCCAGCTCCTTGACCACGTTATAGTTACCCCAACCGGCTACACCAGCCTCAAAGAACAAAACTTGCTGTAGTCTTCTTGTCTGTTATTGTTGCGCAATTCTACTTCTTCTCATTTTTCTAATTTTTCTAACTCTTCTGTTCTTCCTCCCATTTATCCACTTGACGCACTTCTCACATGTACACTATTATGTACATGTGTTTTATATAGGCCCTATCCGTCCTATCCGTCCTATCCGTCCTATCCGTCCTATCCGTCCTATCCGTCCCATCCGTCCTATCAGACCTATTTCTACCCCCTAATAAGCTAACCAGCTAAAAAGCTAACAAGCTATTCTATATGAACCCAAAATACACCCTCCCCATTTCCGAAGCTCGGAAGAAAATATTCGAAATTGCGGAAGACGTTCAGAAACCTGGTCGGTCTTATACGTTAACTGAAAAAGGAAAACCAAAAGCAGTGGTATTGTCTGCTGAACAATACGATTCCCTTATGGAAGACTTGGAAATATTGAGCGATCCAGAGGCGTTGGCCAGAATAGAACAGGCTGAAGCTGAACTTGACCGAGGTGAGTACGTTACTCTGGAACAGCTAGAGGAAGAATTGCAGTATAACGCCAAGAAGGAGCTAATAGTTGCAGAGAAAGTAAAGAGACAGAACGCATATAAAACAAGGAGTTTAGGAAAAAGAAAGAAATAGTACGAACAGTATGTATTATATTCATATTCCAAATTCGGTACGCAAATCGATTCGAAAGATACCTTTGCCATGGCAAGTACGTGTCTTGGGTGCGCTAAGGCAGTTGCGGCATGATCCGTATTTAGGTGATAAAATGAGCGGAGACAAGAAAGACAAACGGAAGATTCGGGTATGGCCCTACAGGATTTTATACCGACTGCATGAAGCTGATAAATATATTGATATTGTCGAAGTAGGGCATAGGGGGCATATGTCGTATGATTAAAAAACGTTGAAGGTGGCTAAAGTGTTGTTGGAGGGTATAGTCTATGGCTTTTAAAAAGATATTAGTGTGGAGCAACCTAGGCTTTGTTGTACCGCTTATATTGGCCGTGTATTGGTCAGTATATTGGTACACCTTGGTTTTGGCGGCAAGTCTCTTACTTTCAATTGCGTATCATTACTCACATGAACGCGCGTATAAGAAAATAGATGTAGCTGGAGCCGCGATGCTCATTACATCAAACCTTATTCTTTTGTTTGTAGGTAGGGGCGCACCCATGGTATTAATACTGTCGGCGGTGTTCCTTGCGGCCCTTGCTCTCTCTGTGTATGCTCTGCAAAGAAGGCGGTATGAGTTATTTCATAGCGTATACCATGTGTTATCAGCGGCTGTGTGCACTCTATGTTTAATCGTGTATCATTGGTGATGTATGCAAAATTCGTCTCATAAATTTTCAGTCGAAGAACTGCGGCAAAAGTACCCCCGCATGGGTAAGCGGTGGGAGCCGGAGGAAGACGCTAAGCTAAAAGAGTTTTACGAGAAGTTTCGAGCCGGCGGTAAAATGACTTTTGACGCGTTCGTAGAGTTTCTGGTTACGGAGTTTGGCCGAGCGGCCGGTGGGCTCAAAGCACGCTTGGCTGGTTTTTTCACCGACGTGCCTGGCTGGGACTACACCCAAGACCGCTACCACACGCAAAGCTTGCAAGAAGAACTAGATAAAACTTTTACACCGGAATTAGACGCGCAGTTAAAAACTGAGTACGAGCAGTATCTGGCCAATAAAAACGAAACCTATATTACGTTTATAAAACGCGTGTCCGAAAGTATGGACGGCATAGCCACTCGCCTGTTGCGCAACCGCTTGGAACAGCTTATAGAGGGCGAATTGGTTATGTACAAAAAGGCAGACATAAAAAAAGTGGTCGTGCATCCGGCTAAAACCTGGGAGGTGTCACTCGACAACATAGACTACACGGGCAACCGAGAGGCTCTGGAAGCCCTGCGGCTTATGGAAGAGACCAGTGAAAACATTTTTCTCACGGGGGAGGCAGGGACTGGCAAGTCTACCTTACTACAGTATTTCCGGCAGGTCACCAAGAAGAACGTTGTGGTGTTGGCGCCAACCGGTGTGGCTGCACTTAATGTGGGCGGGCAGACCATTCACTCGTTTTGTGGGTTTGGGCCGGACATTACCTTAGCCAAGGTTAAGCGTGGCGGCTCCTGGTCGCCCAAGAAAAAACTTCTGGCCAAAGTAGATACCATTGTCATAGATGAAATTTCCATGGTCCGAGCAGACCTGCTGGACTGTGTAGACAAATTTTTACAGCTCAACGGTACCCGCGGGCACATTCCTTTTGGTGGTATACAAATGATATTCATCGGCGACCTGTTCCAACTCCCGCCGGTAGAAAAAGGATTCATCACTCGACGCGGGTCAGTGGACAACTCCAGTTTGTTCGACGGTGTAGATGTTGACCCCGATTCGTTGCATTCGGATCCTTTTTCGCAGCATTCGGATGCATATGCCAGTCCGTACTTTTTTGACTCCCGCGTATTTCGCACGACCAACTTTGCCCACGTGAGTCTCCGAAAAATGTATCGCCAGCAGGACGAGGTGTTTATAGAAGTGCTCAACGCCGTGCGGAACAACGTGGCGACAGGTAGACATTTAGAAATTATCAATAATAGAGCTCACCAAGAAAACAACAAGTTTAGCTTTGAGCAATACGCCATTTACTTAACTCCGACCAATGCTCGCGCGCGGCAAGTAAATAACTTTTTCTTGGAACGTTTAACCACACCGCTTCGTACTTACCGGGGCCGAGCCGATGGCTCGTTTGAAGACCGGGAAGTACCCACAGACTTAGACCTGCAAATCAAAATTGGCGCGCAGATTATGATGCTCAACAACGACGCCCGTAAGCGCTGGGTGAATGGAACTATGGGTAAAGTGACCGGCGTTGCCTCTGCCGCTTCTCGCACAGAAAGTGTGGGACCAAGCAGGGAAGCATATGTGCCACCGGTTTTGCGCGAGGCAACCCAAGGAGACTCTTTGGGCCAGGCTGAGTCTCAACGTCCCAGTAGGATTGATGTTGCCCAAGGAGTCTCCTTGGGTGCAAGTGAGCTCACTTACGAGGCTGTGTCTGACGAACCACAGCATCGTTCGTCTTCCGCCGATGCTATAGTAGTAGAACTAGAAACGGGGGAGACAGTCTACGTTGAACCCTATACTTGGGAAATGTTTAAGTTTATATACAGCACGGAAACGGAAAGTGTAGACAGCCAAACTACCGGCACTTTTACTCAGTATCCATTTAAGTTGGCCTGGGCCGTCACCATTCATAAAGCCCAAGGCAAAACCTTTAGTAAGGTCTATGTAGACCTGGCTACCGGTACCTTTGCCCACGGACAGCTGTATGTGGCGCTCTCTCGGTGCCGCACTTTGGAGGGGCTATACTTAAAGAGTCCCATCACCCAAAAAGATATTATCCTCGACAAGCGCGTGGTGGAGTTTATGCAGTCATTGCCCGCCACATAATGTTCCTAACTATTTCACTATGCCGCACACTTCCGGTGTTCGTAAAACTAAAGCTATAACCGAACTGGAGCAACTCTTGGGTACTCACAAGAGCACGCTTCGAACTAAGTTGCTGCGTGCGGCGGAAGAGCAGCTGAATGTATTGGAGCTGGAGGTTGCGAATTTACGTTTGGTAGATACCGGTACACAGCCGAGTTTATCGTATATGGAAATTGCTGCACGGCTTGCCAACACACACGAAAACCCCAACATTACCGAGCCCTCAGTTCGGTTGGCGGCTAACGCCGCGCGGGAAGTGTGGTGGAATGTGCTTTCGCCTGCTGAACAAACGAAGCTTGCCGATGGGTCTGCGCCCCTTCCAAAACCGACTATTAAATTCATCCTCGGACTAGAAACCGATTAAAAGTAAACCTATGAACTCATATACCTGGTACGCACAGCTCGCTAAGCCTACATGGGCTCCGCCAAGTTGGTTATTTGGACCCGTATGGACGGTGCTGTATGCAATTATTGCCGTGTCCTACGGGTATGTGGGCTATTTGTATTTCCAGAAAAAAGTTTCATTTTTGGTGGTGTTACCGTTTATACTCAATATTATTTTTAACGCGTTATTTACCCCGCTTCAGTTTGGGCTGCGCAATAACTGGCTGGCGAGTCTAGACATTGCGTTGGTACTAGGGACATTGGTATGGGCGCTCATAGCTATATTTCCCTATGCGCGCTGGGTAACGTACGTAAACCTACCATACTTCCTTTGGGTGTGTTTTGCTACAGTACTACAGTTTACCATTACTTACTTGAACCGCTAGGCCATGAAATATGTATACATTTTTTTAGTAGTATTGCTAGCCTACAGCGTTGTATCGGTCTTGTATTTTTTGTACAAGAAGAGTCACTTAGCTGAGTTACCGGTTATACAGCAGACTGAACAAACACACGGTACAGGTCCGGCACTCCGGTATGTTGCAGCAGGGGATAGCACTGCAGTGGGGCAAGGTGCAAGCGAGGTAAGGGCAACCTACCCGTATCAGGTGTATGTGTTTCTCACTCGTACGCACATGGTAACCTACAAAAATGTAGCGGTGTCCGGGGCAAAAACGCAGGATGTACTAGACACCCAGCTCCAGCAGATTCTGGACTTTAAGCCTGACGTAGTTACGCTATCCATTGGGGCAAACGATGCCACCCACCTCTGGTCGCGCGCGCATACTCTGAAGAACATACAGGCGATGGTAGAGGCGGTTCGTACCCATACTGCTGCTACTCTGTACATAGCCACCATTCCCAACTTCAAAGGTGGAACTCTGCTGCCGTGGTACTACATTGCGCTTTTGGAGTATAGGTCCACATGGTTGAACGCTCAGCTGAAAGGGTTGGAGTCGGACCGCGTACATGTAGTAAATGTGCACGATCACTTAATGCCCGAACACAGCGTCCGGTCTGAGACGTTTGCTGCGGACGGCTTTCATCCGAACGATGCAGGGTATGCTAACTGGGCAAGTGCTTTTATAAAAACTATAAGTAAATAACATATGGACACACCTTTGTTTTACGCTTTGCTGTTTGTACACGTGACTTCCTTTGCCGTAGGCTTTGGCGCAGTGGTAGTTATAGACACGTTCGGGCTTTGTTTTTTGCTCAAACTATTTAAGGTAAACTTGAAGCTGGTAACGGGCGTGGCCAATATAACGCAACGACTCATTTGGCTCGGGTTTATAGGTTTGGTGGTAAGCGGCATTCCTATGTTGTACTTGAAAGGTCAGGTAGATAGCCTTACCCTACTCAAGCTCTTTTTTGTACTTATGCTGGGGTTGAACGGCGTGTTTTTGCATTTCATAAAAAAGATGATGGACCGCTTAGGTACGGTAGAAGTATTTCCACCACACGTAGCGTTTCGCGTCGGTATAGCTTCTGGTATTTCTCAGCTTGGCTGGTGGGGTGCGTTTGCCATTGGCTTTGC
>CAZKVS010000033.1:0-7509 GCA_964556325.1 uncultured Candidatus Saccharibacteria bacterium | reverse complement strand
CTGCACCTCGAAGAACTTTTTTATCTTTCTTGCTTGGGTTTTTAGTTTGTCTTGTCCTTGCTTTTGTAGGCTTTTTATCTATGCGGCAAGAGGCTCAGGCGCCGGAAGTAATTGCGCCTGCTCCGTCGTATGGGTTCGTACCACAAAAAGGCGGTGCTACACCGGTTCCTGCGGGCGCGCCCATTCCACCACTTTATTTTTATGGTCCACATAACTTGACCGCCTATGAAGGTGGGCAATATCGTGTTGTGGCAGATTACGCAAAAGACCAAGAGTCGTTGTACGGCTTTACCATTGCACCTACCTTCGATCGCGCCCTATTTGGGCGTTATAACTTTGACCGGGATGGCTCTCCGAACGGTATGTTCGGTTCCGGTAGGAATACTTTGGTGGTTGTAGACTTAGCGAAAAACGCTACTGCAAAAGATGTGGGTCCGGATAAACAAACAGCCAAGTGGAACTTTGCATGGTCCCCGGACGGAAAGTACGTAGCCTATGTAGTAAACGATGGTGACGCGCTGGAGGTGCTAGATGTAAGTGCAAACAAAGTTGTGCTCACTCAAAAAGGAGAAGCTACAACCCCGGTGTCTTGGTTAAAGTCAGACACGTTTAGTTTTGTGCAGGGTGGTAAACTTTATTCGGGCTCCATTCAAAACCCAAAAGCCCAGGTAGTGGCAGAAGGAGTTGATAACTCTTTGTGCAGTTTTGAAGGGCCGCCAGCGTTGATTGCCCCCCTCTGGTCGCCAAGTCGGACGTGGGTGGGTTATTTTACAAAGAACGGATATGCAATCAAAAATGCCAAAACCGGAAAAGTTTTAACTGCAAAAGTAGCAACTACGGAAGAAGATGGTTATTGTGGCAGTTTTCCTGATATTCAAATAGTTGGTTTTGATTCCGGAGACAGTCTGTATTTTAGAACAAACAACGGGAGTACGACCATGAAGTTAAGTACTGCTACAGGGGAGCAAGCTAAATTTGAAAACTTATACGCTGGACCAAGCAAGCAACTGCTGAGTATTTCTCCAGATGGTGCATATATGGTATTTGATGCAGGTACGCGGGGTGGTGCTCCAGTCATAACAGAAGCTACCGGTCAGCAAAGCATTGTGTGTCATAACGAGTTTGGTTTTGGTGGTGGTTTGGCCGCAGGGTCAGGTCTCGCCTGGTCCAAAGAGCAACCGGGTACGGTGGTGGTTTCGACGGGTTTACCAAAAGGATATGTATTGTCGGTTTTGGATATTGCCCATTGTAAAGTTCTAGATCACCTATTGGTAGGGGAGCAATATGGTCAGAGCGGTAAGATATTTGTTGGAATTAAATAAGCTTTTACTATAGGGGTAATTGTGGTTTTTCCAATTCACAAACTTTAAGCAGCATTGGAGTAATGTTGTTGTATGCCAAAAGCAAAAATAAAAAACCTAGAGCGCATTGAGCAGCCGAGGGAGAAGCTGCTTAAGTATGGAGTCGAAAAACTAACCGACGAGGAACTGCTGGCTATATTGTTGCGTACGGGTCTCGCTGGTAAAAATGTCTTGGAAGTGGCGAAGTCGGTTATAAAGAAGTTTTCTGGTGTGAGACTGGCAAGTGCCACCGTCTCCGAACTGACTAAGGTTAAGGGAGTGGGGGAGGTAAAGGCGCTTGAGTTGGTGGCGTGTTTTGAGTTGGGTCGCAGGTTGTTGAAAGACAAGCAGGTGGCGTTGGTTCTTTCGCCCCGGATAGTATGGGAGAGGATGGAAGACCTGCGTACCAGCAAAAAAGAACACTTTGTAGTTTTCTTTTTAGACACGCAAAACCAACTTATTAAGCGGGAGGTGGTTTCTATAGGTACGCTCAATGCAAGCCTGGTACATCCCCGAGAAGTATTTGAGCCAGCCATTAAGCATTTTGTCTCGCATATTATAGTAGCGCATAACCACCCAGCCGGGTCCTTAGAGCCGAGCGAGGAAGACCTACAGGTAACTCGGAGGTTGCGAGATGCTGGTCTCCTACTCGGCATCCAGCTGCTCGATCACGTAGTAGTCACCGCTACCGGCTTCGCCAGCCTTAAAGAACAAAACCTGCTTTAGCTTTCGTGCAGCGCGGGTCTAAAATTGTTAGTTCGTCCTTACTCCCGCCTCTTCGGCGGGTCCGCCATGGGCGGACTTCTATCTTTTCCCGAAGGTCCGACGTAGCTTTTTGACCGTCCGAAGTTTTAGCGAAGCGGAATAACTCTTCTGTTCTTCCTCCCATTTATCCACTTGACGCACTTCTCACATGTACACTATTATGTACATGTGTTTTATATAGGTCCTATCCGTCCTATCCGTCCTATCCGTCCTATCAGACCTATTTCTACTCCCTAATAAGCTAACCAGCTAAAAAGCTAAGAAGCTATTTTATATGAACCCAAAATACACCCTCCCCATTTCCGAAGCCCGGAAAAAAATATTCGAAATTGCGGAAGACGTTCAGAAACCTGGTCGGTCTTATACGTTAACTGAAAAAGGAAAACCAAAAGCAGTGGTATTGTCTGCTGAACAATACGATTCCCTTATGGAAGACTTGGAAATATTGAGCGATCCAGAGGCGTTGGCCAGAATAGAACAGGCTGAAGCTGAACTTGACCGAGGTGAGTACGTTACTCTGGAACAGCTAGAGGAAGAATTGCAGTATAACGCCAAGAAGGAGCTAATAGTTGCAGAGAAAGTAAAGAGACAGAACGCATATAAAACAAGGAGTTTAGGAAAAAGAAAGAAATAGTACGAACAGTATGTATTATATTCATATTCCAAATTCGGTACGCAAATCGATTCGAAAGATACCTTTGCCATGGCAAGTACGTGTCTTGGGTGCGCTAAGGCAGTTGCGGCATGATCCGTATTTAGGTGATAAAATGAGCGGAGACAAGAAAGACAAACGGAAGATTCGGGTATGGCCCTACAGGATTTTATACCGACTGCATGAAGCTGATAAATATATTGATATTGTCGAAGTAGGGCATAGGGGGCATATGTCGTATGATTAAAAAACGTTGAAGGTGGCTAAAGTGTTGTTGGGGAGTATAGTCTATGGCTTTTAAAAAGATATTAGTTTGGAGCAACCTAGGCTTTGTGGTACCGCTTGCATTGGCCGCATATTGGTCAGTATATTGGTACACCTTGGTTTTGGCGGCAAGTCTATTACTTTCGGTTGCGTATCATTACTCACGTGAGCGCGCGTATAAGAAAATAGACATGGCTGGAGCCGCGATGCTTATTACATCAAACCTTATTCTTTTGTTTGTAGGTAGGGGCGCACCCATAGTATTGATAGTGTCGGCGGTGTTCCTTGCGGCCCTTGCTCTCTCTGTGTATGCTCTGCAAAGAAGGCGGTATGAGTTATTTCATAGCGTATACCATGTGTTATCAGCGGCTGTGTGCACTCTATGTTTAATCGTGTATCATTGGTGATGTATGCAAAATTCGTCTCATAAATTTTCAGTCGAAGAACTGCGGCAAAAGTACCCCCGCATGGGTAAGCGGTGGGAGCCGGAGGAAGACGCTAAGCTAAAAGAGTTTTACGAGAAGTTTCGAGCCGGCGGTAAAATGACTTTTGACGCGTTCGTAGAGTTTCTGGTTACGGAGTTTGGCCGAGCGGCCGGTGGGCTCAAAGCACGCTTGGCTGGTTTTTTCACCGACGTGCCTGGCTGGGACTACACCCAAGACCGCTACCACACGCAAAGCTTGCAAGAAGAACTAGATAAAACTTTTACACCGGAATTAGACGCGCAGTTAAAAACTGAGTACGAGCAGTATCTGGCCAATAAAAACGAAACCTATATTACGTTTATAAAACGCGTGTCCGAAAGTATGGATGGCATAGCCACCCGCCTGTTGCGCAACCGCTTAGAACAGCTTATAGAGGGCGAATTGGTCATGTACAAAAAGGCAGACATAAAAAAAGTGGTTGTACATCCGGCTAAGACCTGGGAGGTATCTTTAGACAACATAGACTACTCAGGTAACAGAGAGGCCTTAGAGGCTCTTCGGCTTATGGAAGAGACCAGTGAAAATATTTTTCTCACGGGCGAGGCAGGGACTGGCAAGTCTACGTTGCTGCAGTATTTCCGGCAGGTAACTAAGAAGAACGTAGTGGTGTTGGCGCCAACCGGCGTGGCTGCACTTAATGTGGGCGGGCAGACCATTCACTCGTTTTGTGGGTTTGGGCCGGACATTACCTTAGCCAAGGTTAAGCGTGGCGGCTCCTGGTCGCCCAAGAAAAAACTTCTGGCCAAAGTAGATACCATTGTCATAGATGAAATTTCCATGGTCCGAGCAGACCTGCTGGACTGTGTAGACAAATTTTTACAGCTCAACGGTACCCGCGGGCACATTCCGTTTGGTGGTATACAAATGATATTTATCGGCGACCTGTTCCAGCTCCCGCCGGTAGAAAAAGGCTTTATAACGCAATCTACATTTAATAAGCAGAATACCAACCCTGCTTTATTTGAGGGTGTAGATATTGATCCAGATTCGTTACATTCGGATACTCCTTCGCAGCATTCGGATTATTATTCTAGTCCGTACTTTTTTGACTCCCGCGTATTTCGCACGACCAACTTTGCCCATGTGAGCCTCCGAAAAATGTACCGCCAGCAGGACGAGGTGTTTATAGAAGTGCTCAATGCCGTGCGGAACAACGTGGCGACAGGCAGACATTTAGAAATTATCAATAATAGAGCGCACCAAGAAAATAACAAGTTTAGCTTTGAGCAATACGCAATTTACTTAACTCCGACCAATGCTCGCGCGCGGCAAGTAAACAATTTTTTCCTGGAACGTTTAACCACACCGCTTCGTACTTACCGAGGCCGAGCCGATGGCTCGTTTGAAGACCGGGAAGTGCCCACGGACTTAGACCTGCAAATCAAAATTGGCGCGCAGGTTATGATGCTCAACAACGACGCCCGTAAGCGCTGGGTGAATGGCACTATGGGCAAGGTGACCGGCATTGCCTCTGCCGCTTCTCGCATAGAAAGTATGGGACCAAGCAGGGAAGCCTACGTGCCACCGGTTTTGCGCGAGGCAACCCAAGGAGACTCTTTGGGCCAGGCTGAGTCTCAGCGTCCCAGTAGGATTGACGTTACCCAAGGAGTCTCCTTGGGTGCAAGTGAACTCACTTATGAAGCGGTGTCCGACGAACCGCAACATCGTTCTTCTTCCGCCGACGCCATAGTAGTAGAACTAGAAACGGGGGAGACAGTCTACGTGGAGCCCTACACTTGGGAAATGTTTAAGTTTATTTACAGTACCGAAACGGAAAGTGTAGACAGCCAAACTACCGGCACCTTTACCCAGTATCCTTTTAAGTTGGCTTGGGCCGTTACCATCCACAAAGCGCAGGGTAAAACTTTTAGTAAAGTCTATGTAGACCTGGCTACCGGTACCTTTGCCCACGGACAGCTGTATGTGGCGCTCTCTCGGTGTCGTACCTTGGAGGGGCTATACTTAAAGAGTCCCATCACGCAAAAAGATATTATTCTCGACAAGCACGTGGTGGAGTTTATGCAGTCATTGCCCGCCACATAATGTTCGTAACTATTTCACTATGCCGCATACTTCCGGTGTTCGTAAAACTAAAGCTCTAACTGAACTAGACCACCTCCTGGGGTCACACAAGAGTACCCTTCGAACCAAGTTGCTGAAAGCTGCGGAGGAGCGGCTAAACCTGTTGGAGCTGGAGGTTGCGAATTTACGTTTGGTAGATACCGGTACACAGCCGAGTTTATCGTATATGGAAATTGCTGCACGGCTTGCCAACACACACGAAAACCCCAACATTACCGAGCCCTCAGTTCGGTTGGCGGCTAACGCCGCGCGGGAAGTGTGGTGGAATGTGCTTTCGCCTGCTGAACAAACGAAGCTTGCCGATGGGTCTGTACCCCTTCCAAAACCGACTATTAAATTCATACTCGGATTAGAAACCGATTAAAAGTAAACCTATGAACTCATACACCTGGTACGCACAGCTCAGTAAGCCTGCATGGGCTCCGCCAAGTTGGTTATTTGGACCCGTATGGACGGTGTTGTATGCAATTATTGCCGTGTCCTACGGGTACGTGGGTTATTTGTATTTCCAGAAAAAAGTTTCGTTTTTGGTGGTGTTACCATTTATACTCAATATTATTTTCAACGCGTTGTTCACCCCGCTCCAGTTTGGGTTGCGTAACAACTGGCTGGCCAGTCTGGACATTGCGTTGGTACTAGGGACATTGGTATGGGCGCTCATAGTTATATTTCCCTATGCGCGCTGGGTAACGTACGTAAACCTACCATACTTGCTTTGGGTGTGTTTTGCTACAGTACTGCAGTTTACCATTACTTACTTGAACCGCTAGGCCATGAAATATGTATACATCTTTTTAGTAGTACTGCTAGCCTACAGCGTTGTGTCGGTCTTGTATTTTTTGTACAAGAAGAGTCACTTAGCTGAGTTGCCAACCATACAGCAGACTGAACAAACACACGGTACAGGTCCAGCACTTCGGTATGTTGCGGCAGGGGACAGTACCGCAGTGGGGCAAGGTGCAAGCGAGGTTAGGACAACCTACCCGTATCAGGTGTATGAGTTTCTCACTCGTACGCACACGGTAACCTACAAAAATGTAGCCGTGTCTGGGGCAAAAACGCAGGATGTACTAGACACTCAACTCCAGCAGATTCTAGACTTTAAGCCTGATGTAGTTACGCTATCTATTGGGGCTAATGATGCCACCCACCTCTGGTCGCGCGCGCAAACTCTGCAGAATATACAGACTATTGTAGAGGCGGTTCGTACCCATACTGCTGCTACTATATATGTAGCCACCATTCCCAACTTCAACGGCGGAACTTTACTGCCGTGGTACTACATTGCGCTTTTGGAGTATAGGTCCACATGGTTGAACGCTCAGCTGAAAGGGTTGGAGTCGGACCGCGTACATGTAGTAAATGTGCACGATCACTTAATGCCCGAACACAGCGTCCGGTCTGAGACGTTTGCTGCGGACGGCTTTCATCCGAACGATGCAGGGTATGCTAACTGGGCAAGTGCTTTTATAAAAACTATAAGTAAATAACATATGGACACACCTTTGTTTTACGCTTTGCTGTTTGTACACGTGACTTCCTTTGCCGTAGGTTTTGGGGCGGTGGTAGTCATAGACACATTTGGGCTGTGCTTTTTGCTCAAGCTGTTTGGGGTAAACCTAAAGCTGGTAACCGGCGTGGCTAACATAACCCAGCGGCTCATATGGCTCGGGTTTATAGGTTTGGTGGTAAGCGGCATTCCTATGTTGTACCTGAAAGGACAGGTAGATAGCCTTACCCTACTCAAGCTCTTTTTTGTAGTTATGCTTGGGCTCAACGGCGTGTTTTTGCATTTCATAAAAAAGATGATGGACCGTTTAGGTACGGTAGAAGTATTTCCACCATACGTAGCGTTTCGCGTCGGTCTAGCTTCTGGTATTTCTCAGCTTGGCTGGTGGGGTGCGTTTGCCATTGGCTTTGC
>CAZKVS010000032.1:0-8000 GCA_964556325.1 uncultured Candidatus Saccharibacteria bacterium | reverse complement strand
GTAAACCTCATAAATCCCGATAGCTTTATAGCAAACTCAAACCTAAAGCAATACAGCCAAACAGGTAAAATTGATGCGTATTATATTGCAAATCTTTCTGCCGACGCCACCTCACAACAAATAGAAATGTACAACAAACTGCAAGGTGAAGATAAAAAGAACTTAGAAGGCTGGCTTCCCAATCAAAAAAATAGACTCCAAGCCCAAACTGCCCATTGGCAATCTAGCAATCTTTCCCGCATCAGGGCTTTAGGCCTGCTGCAAGAGTTAGACAATTAAGTTTGCTATCCACATGTTAAATACTCGCCACAAGAAATTTATTTTATCTGCCAGTGTTCTAATTCTCGCCGTCTTAATTTGCAGCGCCGTTTACTTCGGTCAACTCTGGTTCAAATACCAACGTGCAGTATTTGAAGCATACGCCAATCAAGTATGTGCTGCGTTGGATAAATACTCGACTGAACACAATAGCACATACCCCGAACGCCTACGCGACCTAGTTCCTAATTATATATCCGAACAAAATATTGAATATTTGTATACGATAGACGGACTCGCAGAAACCGAATATGCATACGAGCCAGACTCAGACCGAGCTAACTACAGTATGTACACGCGCTACCCAGGATACAACGGCACACAAAAAGGAACGGTCAATCTCCGTGGCTATTGCCGCCTCGTAAATAGCGGTCTGCCTCTTTGGTAAGGCATAGATAATAAATAAGCCGTTGCAAAGATGACTATTGCAACGGCTTTCACAATGATTTATGAGTCCATTGTTTTATTATCTTTTGAATGTTTATTTCGTTGGTACTCCAACATCTTTTTAAAGATTCTAACCAATTGTTCTTTTTTATACTCCCGTTTCTCATCATCAAGCTTTGGTATTTCTTCAAGTTCTGCTATGTACTGACTCAATCTTTCTGCGATGAAATACTTACCCAATAAATTAAAAGCTAGCTCGAATGTAGTATTCATCTCTTCTCGTTCCTGTTCTCGCATGATACTTTGCATAGCAGTTTCGTCATCGAGTGTACTACCACTGAAGGTCCTAATCCTGCCCACATGTCCAAATGTCCATCCTGCTTCCAAGACTGAAGAAATATGGTGCTCGGGGTCATGCGGACAAAGTGCGACAATTAAAAGCCTGGCCCAAACAAACGGGTCAGTCTCAGGAAAAAGATTTCGTGCCACGTCTTCTAGTGTACCATCGTATGTTGAATCGTTCCCCGCATTAGCAATGCGTTCGCTGCACCACTGAGCAAAGATTATCCACGAAAGCCTTGGGATAATATTCTGCTCATCTTGAATATTCTTAACAGTAACTTTCCATTCTCCAGGAAAATAATGTTCCCATATATCATACCTTTCTGAAGACTCATGTATGTTGTCAAAGAAAATTCTATAAAAGCTTTGAAATAACTCTTCCAGATATTTATGATCAGCCGTATGATTATCTATATGCTCTTTCTGATGTCGAAAATAGGAATAGGCGCTATGGCGTTGTTCTTTTAAGACAGACTGCTCAACTTGGTTAAAGACATCCTGCAATAGGTTTACGCTCTGGCTATAGTCAGCCCATAAATTGAGGGAGTTTTTCTTTTCTTCAATGTGCAAATACTTCTGTTCTTTAGTCCATAGGTCAAAGTGTAGTCTCGATAGCTCGAGAAATACTTCCGGAAATATAACGATTAAAGTAATATTGCGAATACGTATCGAAGCTTGAAAATCGTTCAAGTATTGTCTTATAAGCTCTGGTTTATCTCTATCTAATAACACACGAAGTTTAGCTATCCACCTTTGGATAACTAAACGTGGTTTAATAGAAAATTCTTTCTCAATACCATCGTCCATTTTCTGCCAAAGCTCAAAGAACACTTTTTGAATATCTGGTTCCTGGGGGTCTTTATATATAATAAAATCATTAAGAGCTGTGGCACTTTTTTCAAGCAACCAGTTATACAACTGTGGTAAAAAAGAGAAATATACCAGTGCAAACAAGTTTATTATCATGCCAAGAACGGGAGGCAATATTAGCACCACGAACAACCCTAAAAATAAAAATATAATGGAAATACCTTGAATATACTTGCTAAAATAGTGGTAGCTCTTTCCGTAGAATTCTCTTGCGAGAACATTCTCTATTTTATCGCCTGTAGTTTTTGACCGAAGGTCCAATATCTTCTGGTAGGCGTTCCAGAGAAACGGGATAGCAAAAGTAAGGATGCCAATAAAGATGGTAAGCAAAGTTGTTTGCTCAACCTGCACAATCTCATTCATGTTGCGCCAAAAACAGATTATCAAATGTATATAAGTAAGCATATTATCCAATAATAGCAGCTGTTAAACTGTCAAAGATTCCCTTTGACAACGCATGAGTAATCCCAGCATAAACCCAAAGTAAAAACCATGCAAACACATGGTTTTTATTGCAAATATGCAAAAAGCCGTTGCAAGGACGACCATGGCAACGGCTAAATAATACCTATAAGTTTTCTACTATTCGCAATAACCCATCGCTACATGCGCATACGGAATCGTTAACAATGAATATTGCTTGGTCCAAGTAGCCACAGCTTCCTTTTTATAGATTGTGTATACGATTGTATTCGCGCCAATTTGAAGAGGAGACTTTTCAATCATTGTAACCATTTCATCATTATCAATAATTTTAAGCAGCTCTCCTTGCCCACCATTAGCGGCCAGCTTTGGATTCTCCTTATCCAAATCTACGAAAGCAACAATATTAGGTTTTGAATCTTCACTGCTCTCATAAATAATCTTTTTGGTGTCGCTTACAGCAAAAGGATCTTCTGGGTCCTTAAATTTTACACTGCTGAATCTTTGAAAATAACAAGTTGCCGATTGCGTGATTGGGATATTATACCCGTTAGGCTTCGGGCGCGCATAAGAAAAGGACTCATTCTTCGGCTGAGCGACAACCATTGGTGCGTCCACATGTTTTACGCTTTTAGTACCTGCCCAAAAGGACCCAATCGAAAGAAGCAAAAACGCCGCTAGCACTAAACCTATTTTTTTCATAAATTTAAAGATAACAATTTGCATCAAGTATAGCTCTTTTATGATCAGGAAGTTTCCTAAATCCTTAGGCCACAAGAAGTAGCCTCGGGGTACTACCTTTATATACACCCTTCAAGGTGTCAAAGGGTGCCTTTGACACGAGGCAATAGTTACTTGAGTAATGTGGGAAGAACAGCAAGCAGAACTATATCTGCAGTAAAGTGAGCAACCATTGCGTACTCGAGGCCTTTTTTCCAGTAGAGCCAGCCAAAGACTAGGCCGCCAATGCCGTTAAGGACTATGGCCCGTGCTACCACCAAGGGAGTTATAACGGCGAGTGCGGAAGTTATGGGTAAGTGACCCAGCCCAAACAGCACGGCGGAAAGCACTATGGCGGTCCACATGACGAGTGCATTTTTCGTGGGCTCGGTCACTCTAAACACTTTGGCGAACAACCAGGCAAACAAGGACATACAAAAGAGGCGCATAAGTATTTCTTCTACCACTCCCCCGTAGAGTGAGGCGAGCAAAGTTTTCCAAAGTGCGACGCTGCCATTTACCGCCGCAAGCTGGGGTAAGTATTGGCCAAAGATCTTGTCGCCTATGGTAATGAGCACGGCGGTTACCACGCCGGCGCTAACGGTAAGAGCTAGAAACGTACGCAGCTTTTCTTTTGTAGGCAAACCTGCTTCAAGCACAGACAACCCAACACGCCTGGCAAGCTTCAGCCCAAAGAATAGAGCAATGGCAAGTAGCACCGCTGTTTGTGCAAGGGAAGCAAACACAAGCACGGACAATGGCTTTCCAACTTTAGCAATAATGTCATGCTGCAACGTAAACGCATACGGTAGTGCCGCTGCTGCACCCACCAACCCAGCTAACCATAAAACCAAAAACTTATGTTTCATAAATACCGCGCATGACGAGGGGCATCCTCGTCATGGGTTTAATTAATGTTTGACTATCCACTTAACTATAAAGGGACTCAGCAAAACTGTTAGCAATACCAACGGCCAAATGCGCCCGTGCCAAACTTCGTAGTCGGACAACATATAACTCCACGACCGACCGGCGGCCATACCTACACTAAATTCAAACGCCATGGTAAGAACAAGCCATAACAGACCAATGCACCACATCTGCCAGTTCTGCAAATGCTCCGCGCTCCCCTTTAAACACACATAAGCATATAAAAGAAATACGCCCGATATAACCACTGCGCCAATTTGGTGGGAAAGTAATTCGCCAATAATAGCCTTATACCATTTTTCTCGCAGCAAACCGTTCAATATAGGTACCGGCAAAAATAACAACCACGTAATGAACACTCGTACAAGAATGGAACTCATAGTTTTAAAACCTATAGCATAACCGAAGTAAACCTTTTATTACTCCGAACACTTCTAGGATAAACCCAAAAGAAAAACCATGCAAACACATGGCTTACAGATATGCAATGTTCAACCCCGCAACTTCACCGCACACCGAATAACCTTCTCGCGGAATCGAGAAACAAACCATAAGGCCTGCCGGTAAAACCGGAAATTATAGTTGCAGATATGCACGCCGTAACAACTTTTGAAACAGGCGCTCCTAGTAGAGTTAAAACAATAAAAACTAAAGGTACGCGGTAAATAACAAAGACTATGGTGTCACGAACTATTTGGTGCAACTGTCGTGACTTCCATACTCCCAGTTTTTTACCAATCCATTGTCTAGTTCGGTCATATGGTTCTACAGTGACAATATTTGGGATAACCATTAAAAGCCTCCCCTGCCAGAACACTGTAAGAGATATACCGGACACCAGGACCTCAACAATAAATGCGCTACATGCGACGAACACATTCAGCGCGACCATATCAACCAAGAATCGTTTCAATTCCATAGACTTATGATAATCGTACAATCTTCTCTCAACGTTTCGCTATATTCTTATAATCCTACTAACTATAATTTTCCCTGTCGGACATAGTCTAATAGCTCCGTATGCAGCACTCCATTTGAGACTATGCACCCAGGCCCATCTTGGTCATACCTTCTATCGTCTCCGTTTAAGTCTGTTACCTTTCCGCCAGCCTCTTCGGTAATAATTTTCAATGCGGCTATGTCGTGCCCCGTTGGGTGGTAAAACGCTCCGCCCGCAAATTTACCATTTGCCACCTGAATAGCTCCGTAAATAAACGATGGAAACCGGAATACTTTATTTCTCTTTTCTGTAAGAATTTGCTGCAACGAAAAACTTGAAAACCCGAGCTTGGTGCTTGAGCCACCTATAATATAGTACTTCCAGTGGTCATTTGGTTCTTTTGAGACAAATATCTTTTTGCCGTTTCTATATGCTCCACCGCCCTGGTAGGCCCAATACATATTTTTCATTACAGGGTCATAGACCAAGCCCAAAACAGGCTGGCCATTTGTTTGGTCCACGAGGGCTATAGAAAATACAAACAGTGGCAGCCCACAAGCAAAACCCATAGTTCCGTCTATAGGGTCGCACACCCAAATATACTTGGAGCCTTCCTTCTTATAACTTTCTTCCTCCCCATAAATACTATGGCTTGGATACGTCTCCTGTACTCTCCTAATAACCAGATTGTTTATTTCCGTGTCTGCTACCGTTAAAGGACTACCATCTCCCTTCCAAGTATTTTCCACCTCAAAACTAAAATACCTGAGAGCTATTTCCTCGGCTTCTTTAGCAAGTTCTTTTGCAAATTGTAAGTATTCTTCCATGATCGTTTCTATACTAATCGGATTAGCTTCCCTTTTCGTTTTACTATATTTTTATAGTCCCACTGAATAGTCTTTGCTTTTTTGAGCCAGCGTTTAAGGTCGCGAGAGTTTATTTCTTCTTTTGTAGCATAGCGCTTCTGCGCTGCTTTAAAACTGCCCTCAGGCTCAAGACCTGGTTCTTCAAATGACTGGCCGCTCCAAAACAAAAGTTGCACACTTTCTTTACGTACGGCATAGCCTACTACTGGGTTACCATCCAAAAACCACACGGGGTGGGCATGCCATACCTTGCTTTCTGCTTTGGGCAAGCCCGCATCTATTTCTTTTGCGAGTTGCGTGCAGATACTTTTCCAGTTTTTGTCTTGGTCGCGATTATACGCAGTAATATCTTTGTTCATATTTTTTGTTAATAATTAAGGAAACAAGGCTACGAACGGCGTGCCAAATTGAAAATAAACGAAACTATTATGAACCAAATTATAAGATTAACAATAAAACCCAAGACTAGCGGCAGTGTTACCATTTGTGACATTACATCTGTATATTGGAAGTAAGGAAACGGAAACCCAACCGCGTAATCACACATTACCCCCGTTGGGTGCTGACAAGGCTTGGTAAGCATATTGTGTACCCACCCCGTAACAAATACTAATACAGCGGATACTGCGAGCTTCAACCAAAATCTATACTCAAGAAAATTTCGCATTTTTATGTATGTTAATTAAAAGTGTTATAGCGTATTGCTTGAAGCTCAGCACCTTGTTATTAACTTTCCCTATACCGACTCAACATTCTTAGCCAAGGTTTTAAAACGGATGCCGCTTGCTGGCAGTACGGTTATGGTTACTGCCCCGGTTTTGCTAGTGTGCATGTCTTGTACTATTCCGGACTTGCCCTTGTGAGTACCGGCTACCACTGTGCACTTTGCTCCGTCTTTGAGCTTCTTTACAGACTTACCTGCAACTGCCTGCAACTTTTTAATATGCGCCTTGGAGTCGCGACAGTCACAATTTTTACTGTGACTCGTGTGCCACTGTATTTTTTCTTTCGCTGTCGCGTTCTTTGGCATTCTGTGCAAAGCATGCCACTGCTTATTTATGGTCATATATACACCTTGTCTTTATAGCGTTCTAGATAGCTCAATAGTAACAAAAAACAGCCTCAACTAAAAGCCAAAGCTGTTTTGATGATACTGGTAGCAAGAATTACTTTTCAGAAAAATACATAGGAGCGCCGTACACTGGCAAGTTCAAGACTGGCGCAGGCTGACCGTTGGCAGTTGCGGTAGCGCCTGTTATGCCAAGCGCTAAGTGGTCAAAGGCATCGTAAGTTATATCTGCTTTTAAGCTGAGTATTACGGTTGCGTACTGAGGTATAACGAGCGGAGTAGAAAAGTTAACTACCGCAGTCCCAGTTTTTTCGTCTAACTGATCCACTGTGCCCAAAAGCGTATTACCTACGTACACCGAAAGATTGGCCACGCCAACACCACTTGCTGTAGGCGCTGCTTGCAGAGTCACGCTGGAGAGCGTTACATCGCTCGCTACTGCAGAAAAGTTTATGCGTGCAAACTCTGCGTTAGTTTGTCCTTGCACATAGGTGCGAGGAAAAGGACTAGAAGAAGCAATGGCCGCCGTCAGCGCCGGTTGCTGATTGATAGTGAACTGGCCATTACTTTCATCTGTCTGAGAGCCTATGCCGGTGTGATATCCAGTAATAGACATAGTGTAAGTGCTTCTCGAAGGAATCCACGAAGGAATGGTCCACTGGTACGAACCCTCAGTGCTATTTATATTTACTGGCACACTTGTGGCTATCCACACTCCACAGCTAGAACAATATTTAAGCATTATATACACTGTGTCTACATTTTCCTGAGCCCAGGTAATGTTCATGGTTGATCCTGTCTGGAATACCTCTCCCCCATTTGGAGAAACAACGGTAATGCTTGGCTGGCCGCCATCGGCCTGCGCTTGTTTAGTAGGCGCGTTCTGCAAAGCAACAAACGTTACTGCAAGCAGTGCTACTGCCGTACCTGTTCTAATTAACAGACTTTTTTGTGGAAAATAACTCATTTTTATATATGTTACTAATTACGTATGGTAGTATACCAGCGCCAAAATGTCGCTGCAATAAGACTGTCCCCAGGGATTAGTTTATTTCTATGTCTATGTAGGCAATTTGCGGAAACTCTTCTTTTATCTTTTTTTCTATGACGTCTATATGGTGTCCTACCAAACGGG
>CAZKVS010000031.1:0-8704 GCA_964556325.1 uncultured Candidatus Saccharibacteria bacterium | reverse complement strand
TTTTCTGTCCGGTTTCTACGTACGTGGCTGCCTCCACAATTTGCTCCAAGGGGTAGGTTCGGTCTATAACCGCCTTATAGCTCCCTGCTTCTATAAGTTCTCGGAACAACTCCATGTCCTTCTTGCTGTCTTTTGGAATAGGAAATAGAACTTTTTTGCCACCCAGGAGCGGAGTGAGGAGCGCGAGAAATACATTTTGCAGTAAGTACCCCAGCTCAGTAGAAAAATATATCCCACCTGGTGTAAGCAGTTTTTTACACTTAAAAAATGAGCTTTTACCTACGGCATCTATAACTACATGGTACGTTTGCTCACTCTGCGTAAAGTCCTGTTTGGTATAGTCTAACACTTCCTTGGCACCCAACGACCGCACAAGGTCCATGCTTTGCGGCGCACACACAGCGGTAACTTCTGCGCCATAGTGCACAGCGAGCTGCACACATGCAGTGCCAATGGATCCCGACGCACCGTTTATCAAAATTTTCTTTGCCTTTGTAAAATCTATGTTACGTATAAGGTTCATACCAAGCATAAGCCCGTCGCACACCGCTGCGGCTTCTTGGTAACTCATGTTTGTGGGCTTATGGGTTATGGACCCACGTTCCGGCATGCACAAGTACTCTGCATGTGCGCCAAACTTGTACGTACTGAGCCCGAACACCTGGTCCCCTGGCTTAAAAATTATTACCCCCGCCCCCACGGCTTCTACTTCTCCGGCAAATTCTGTACCCAAGACTTTTTTCCGTGGTTTAAAAAAACCATGTATAGGGCGAATAATAAACCCATACTCCGGCTTCCTAAAACCACAGTCCGTCCGATTCAGCGTAGTCGCGCACACACGAACAAGCACCTCCCCCGCCTTTGGTGTAGGCTTCTCCACCTCCTTAACCTCCAACACCTCCGGCGGCCCATACCGCGTATACACAACAGCTTTCATTTTTTCCATTATAATTTTACTTACCAAGCGACTAATGCAAGAAGTTTTTGTCTAAATGGTGCCCGTCTAAACATTTCCGTAAAATATATTACCACCATTGCTACACCTATGCTTCTTCACCCTTAGGAACTATTCGCGCGAATAGGCCTACGTATATATTTCCAAAACTCATAACGTACCCCCACTATACCCAAAACCAAACAAAAAAGCCAACGGGCACTTTCTGCACATTGGCTTAACTGCAACTGCTATTACAAGGGTCACCCTTGTGTGATTCTATTCATAATTTCCACCATGACCCAATATTTAACTGGTCGAATCGTAACACCAGGTATCTCATTTAGGAATGGGTTCGGCATTCTGCATATCAATGGCGACTCTGAAAGATAATCGAATACGATGTAGAGATGGTAGTTCTTATCGCTACGAGCAATGGCGATTTCATTATCTGAAATGAAGAAACGGAACGAGGATGCTGGCTTGTTTTTTACTGCCTTTACCTCGATGTGCTTTTCTTCGCCGGACGGATCGTAGGACACGATATCGTATCCGTGGGAGTCTGATTCCAAGGACACTTGTATTACAGCATCAGCCAAGTCTGCCTTGCCTGCTGCGGCCAAGTTTTCTTTTTCGTATTTAATGACGACCTGCTCAGCGAAATCTCCGACTGCTCTGTTGTTGGCATCCCTTTCGGCGAAATCAATCTTTTCTGCGAGTCCGCGCACTCGCTTGTGGACCTCTCTGATTCCTTCCTCGTTTATCTCTATCTCGATCACTTGAGGCTTTACATTGTCGAGGTCAGGCAAGTTGGAACTTCCCACGATTTGATTCACGATATATTCCTGTTCTTCGAGTGATTTCTTTTCGAGGGTTTTAATGACCTTTCTGTAGTTCGGATTTGCACTGTAGAGTTGCCATCCATCGTTGTTGGTGAGGTACTCGAAGTATCCTTCTTCGCTGAAATCACGAGTCGCAAAACTTTCAAGAATTATTTTTGTATCTTTTTTAGAAATATTTGAACTGATTGTATTTACTCCGTCCTTTCTTATGTAGGACGAAATTGCGAGCATGTCGAAAAATCTTTTAACGTTGTCTGCAAAATCGCCAATCTCAAGCTCGACACTCTTTGCCTGTAGGGTTTCTTTGTACCGAGCCTTATTCGGTGTCTTCCTGTAATTTTCAATGAGACTGAGGACGAGAGGGATTTCTGACTTCTGGTTGATCCAACAAACGAAGAAGATGTACTCTTCAAAAGTGATGTGGTCGATTGAGTATAGAATATCCAAGAGAACCTCCATGGGGGCTATCTTGATTGAGATATTGTTGTTTAAAGCGGCAGAGTCGAGATAAACCTTCATCACTTGCTCGTCGAGAATTTTCTGCTTGTATGGCGAGCTTAGGAACGTTTTACCGGCGTTTGATATCTCTAGATTATCTGCGCCACGATTGATGACCAGTCCCAAGTAGCGCAAAGTGATGCTGTTGCGCGTTGTAAGCTCGCCGAAGTTTGTGGTGAGGTCTTCTTGTATTTTATTTAGGGCGTCGTTGGTGTATTCCTTCTGCTTTGCTTTTTTCCAGAAGTTATTATTCCCCTTGTCCTCTAAGAATTTTTGGTAGCTATTTATCATGGCCGTTTAAGATTTTAGAGATCTTTTTTGCTATGGCTTGGGCTAATAATGGTGGTACTGAATTCCCTATCTGGATACCGACGGAACTCTTGCTACCATAGAACACAAAGTCGTCATCAAAGGATTGAATGCGTGCGGCCTCTCGAGGAGTCAGGGCGCGGTGCTGTGAGGGATGCGTCACGCGGCCAACGGAAGGGGTGTCGAACCGCGTTGTTATGGTATATGCGGGCTTGTTTCTGTTCATTCTGCCGAATGCTCCGCTATGTACCGATTTCGTCTGCAACTCCTTCGGCAGACTCGTTCTACCCTCTCCTTCCTTGATGTTCTTGAGCAATTCGATAATTCGTGTATCGTGCTGAGTAGCCTGATGATTGTATAGTTTTTTGCTCTTTCCGCGTCGCTCCTGTTGGTATTCGGAAAGTGCTTTTACCGGGCCATATTCTGATTCAAACTCGCCTGATCCTGATGCCACCTTTGGAAGGTCGAGAATAGTTTCTGCGACTGTCACGTAAGGTTTTGCTTTCTTAGGACCGTGGGTTTTTTCAGGGAAGAATTCTTCAGGGTCTACTCCTATTCTGTTTCCAATGAAGACGGCTCGCTTTCGCATCTGAGGCACTCCGTATTCTGCAGCGAGGAGGACATGAACTTTTGTCTCGTACCCTATTTCCTTGAACTTTTTGATTATCTCATCTCTGACAGCGCCTCCGTGTATGTTGAGCATTGCCGCTACGTTTTCCATCACGAAGACTTTCGGCCTGATCTCTTTCACTATCCTTATAAATTCTTTGAAAAGCTCATTGCGAGGGTCATTTAAGAATGCGCCCTCTCCTCCTCGTATGCGTCTACCTGCCATACTGAACCCTTGGCACGGTGGACCGCCAACAATGACATCAATATCCTGCTCGCCGTTGAGTAAATCTTTTGACTTTACTTTTGTTATGTCGTCGACAATCATCTTTGTTCCCGGATGGTTTTTGATATACGTGGTTGCAATCTCTGGTTTATACTCGTTTGCCCCAACAACCTCAAAACCGGCCTTTTTAAAGCCGGATGAGATACCGCCCACTCCTGCGAACAAATCAATGATTTTTAGTTTATTTCTCTTGCCAGCCATATTCTTGAGTGCGGAGTTGCTTGTAATTAAAGCTTTGTTTGAGCAAGCCTTCAATGTTCATGATCTGACCGTCTTCGTCGCTATACAAGCTTTTTTCCACGATGAACGGAATAAGTTTCTCATATAGAGAATCCGAGGTCATAAAGCCATCATTTTTTTGTATCCAAGATTGAACCTTTTTTACGATCTCGTTTTTACCATCTTTGTTGTCGTAGACTTTGTCGATTGATTTTATTTTTGTATTTTTTTGGAAATTGTAAACAAAATCCCCTCGCAGAGTATTATTTCGATTTAGACCCTGTGTGCCTGATGCGACAGCCTGTTCTTGATAGACTACGTTCACAAGATGGAACCCTCCGCCAGTGACCGCATCCATTACTGCTTTCCAGATATTCAAATTTCGATTATGAAACGTGAAGGAAAGGTATCTTTCATCCTTCAAAACCCTGAAGAGCTCAGAGTACACCTTGGTCATTCGTGATGAGTAGTCTTCGTATTTTTTATTGCGGTATGGGTCGTAGATGATTTCCCCCTCATAGTTAACTTTATTTCTTAGCCATCCATTCCAGAACATACTAAGTCCAAAATAAGCGATACTGTCCCCATACGGGGGGTCAGTAAAAATATAATCAACGGAACCAGATTTGACCGCACTAAGGTTCGTAGCGTCGATATTTAATATTCGAGCGTTCTTTGATTTCAAAACTCCAACTAATTCTTGCTTTCCTTTTTTAACTTTTTGGAATCGATGTTTGAAACTATTGAAAACATTTTTTTCTGTGTGAACTTTAGGAGCCCATAGTTTACTGATGACCCATCCTGATTTTCCATTCACTGAGTCAGTATTCCCCGGAATCATTTTTGAGACGTTCGGCAACATTGAAGTAAAGCACAAAAGTATAAGACTTTTTGTCTCAGAATTCTTGACGGCGTCGATATCTTTGATGATCGAACCGAGTACCGCAAGTGCACGCTCAGTGAAAAATTCATTTAGCTTACTCTTACCATTTCTTTTTACGAATTTTAGAATCTCATCTTTCGGATAGAAGATTTTATTTTCTTTATCGAGCTTATGAAAAGTTTCTAAAGATCTTTTTAGAACATTTTGATCGTAAGCATCTGCACTTTTTATAAACTTGCCGTGTGTTGGACAGAAGGCTCTAACTTTTGAAAACTCATTGTGATCCCAGATTGAATTTTCAAATGGAACTTTGTGTCCGCACTTAGGACATTGCGTATCATAGAGTTCAATAAATTTTTTATAGTTTTTTTCGTAAATCTGAACAAAGGTTTTTTCAAAATCTTCAAGGTCAACTTTGTTTATTGTATTTTCCGTAATGAAACAGGCCATCGGATTTAGGTCTATGCCAATTGCCTTACGATCATGCTTTAGCGATTCAATCACAACAACACCGCTCCCCATAAATGGGTCGAGGACCGTATCGCCCGGCTTTGTAAAATTGAGAATGTAATCGCTCACCACGTTGTGCGGTTTCCTTCCCCAATACTTATGCATCATGTAGTGGGATGGATGAGTTTCAGCGGTAATGTTTTTGTTGATTTTTTTCATAAGAAATTAAACTGCGGTATTTTTTACCACATCACACATACCAAGAATTGTTTGGAACATCAGCTACCGTTCTTGGTCGTGGCAACTCAGAATATCTCTTTAGAGTATAACATGTTTGCATGCAATTCTAGAGGGCTTTTTTGCCATGCAACGAGTTTGCCCTGTGTGGTATTCTTACATGCTCACGGACCTCATCTATACATTCTAGCCTGATTTTTATGCCGTTTTGTCCTATTCGAGATACTTGTTGTACGGTGGCAAGGGCACCCTTTGCCACCATCTACTTGAGCCTTAATTCAAGTTAGTCGGCCACAGCAGAGCTCAGCAGGGTAACCAACTCGCTGTTCGCGTGAACAACTTGCTCGGCCTGCTCCGGCGACAGGTTTACCAAGTCACCTATGGCGTCGCGGCGTTCTTCCATGCTTACCGCTTCATTTGAAAGCTGAAGCAGTAGAGGGACAACACCAGCGGGTACTACTTTGGCTATAAACCCCGCTCCCCTAAAAGCCGAGACCACTACTTCCACGTACGCCGGGTCTTGCCTTGTAACAGCTAGTGCTACCGTGTACCGCTCAGCGGGTGTGAGCCCAGACGCGAACCGAGCTACCTGCCCACCGGTAAGGTCTAATGTACTGTGAACGGCTTCCCACTGCTCGGTGCTGCACCCGGAAAAATGAGGTACGTGCACCAACTCGCCACTTTCGTTTATATGCACCTCGGCGGCAAGCTGCCACTCTTGGTTAAACACTACAACCTTGTTCATAGTTATTTCTTCCTTGGCCCTTTTCTCGACTTGTGTGCATATACCGTAACCGTATTTGCACGCATGTCGTCATAGTCCGCCTTAGGCATATAATCACCATTGGGCATGCGTACATAGGCTTTGTTGAACTGCTTGTCTATGACGGAGTTTACTACGGCCGCTTGAGCGCCGCGGGCTCGCTCACGGGTAAAACGTGGGTCCATTTTTTTAAACAACTCGTCTACCCACTGTTTATCTTCCTCCGGCAGTAACCAGTACTCCTCTGACACTCCTGCAGCGGTTGCAACGGCGTAAAACTCTGTTGCCTTGTTGAGCAACTGCACCTTAGGGTCTTTATTATTAATTGCCTCTACATACCCACTTTTGTATCGAGTTGGCGACTGTACTCGACGAATGGCGTTAGCGAGAAGCTGCGTGCGCTCGGGGTAAGTTAGTAACCTGTTTGCACCCCAGTCGTTATCATGACCAATTTCATGAGGCATAACTGACTTCACCAGATCCACAGTAGACATACGTTGAGCACCCTTATAAAAATAGGTCTTCCCGTCTCTCCCGAATGTCCCAGCGGCATACTCTCCCTTGCCTATTCCATATGACGCAGGCAACTTTAAAGAAATGTCCTGATAAGATACTGATTTCACGTTATACCGAAAACCCTCCGGCGTGGCCTCATGCACTAAAGTATTTAAGTCTTCGCTATTCAAGCGAAAATGCTCTAACGAGTCGTACTTCACGGGCGTTGGCGGTTTAAGTTTCTCCAAACTACTAACAGCAAGCTTGATGGGATTTTGTAACGCACGTAATTCTTCCGGAAGTGCCTGTGCACCATGGTCTAAAAAATCTTCACGGGTAGAAACGTCTAGTATGCTATCGAGCTTTCTCATGTCCTGTAAAACCTGCGGACCCACCGCTTGTTCAATAAACGCAATATCTTCCTTAACCGCTTCCGGTAAATGTCGAGCTTCATACTCCTTAACAACTTCCGCTTTCGACTTACGGACGCTAGAACCCTCAGGTATTAAGTGCGACAGTACGTCCATCGCACCAACACTTAAAGCCGCGGTCAAAGCAAGAGCCCTGAAAGCCTTGGGAGGAAGCACTTCTTTTAACAGACTAACCAAGGCCAAGCCTTTTTCTTTAAACGAAAACTCACCTTGAACCTCGGATTGATTCGGTAAATTTGTTGGCCCAGACTGCTCTACATGAAACTGGTTGTATTCACCTTCTACGTGAGACATATGTGTATTATACCAGCGCCAAAATCGATTCCTGCTAACGGGCTATTTTGTCCCACTGTTTAAGCTCTAAGGTTTTGACTATGCCCGTCATGTCTGCGAGAGCGGCGGTGAGTTCGGGAGTGCCTTTTAAGGGCAGCGCGTCTACGCTGGTAGTGTTGTAGGCCATGGTTACAACGTAACCTGGCAGTTCGTCTGCTTTGTAGTAGTTTATGTAACCGCCCTTAGAGTTAGTTACGTAGGAAAAGTACCAGCCGGTCCCGGTGGTGGGTACGGCACAGTAGTCTTTTTTGTCTGCTTTACTAACGTACAGGTCTTTGCGCGTAAGGTTAACTCCGGGAATGCTTATGCTCCCCCCACTTACGGTTTGACCACACGGTGGACTAGGCTGCTCGGTTACTACTGCGTCCGCGCTTGGTGCACCCATGGCTATTTCCGCAAAACGGCCACCAGTCACCCCACTCGTCTGTCCTGCCTGTGGGTGTATATACAAAATATAACTGTCCTTGGTAATGTTTACCGCACCCGTTTTAGTGGTAACCGGTTCGCCGGTCTTTGTAGTAGTACCAGTAGCCTTGTCGTACTGCTGGTCTTGAAGGGTTTGTGTGAGCTCGTCCAACTTCCAGCTTGCAGGCACGGTTAGCTTCATGTACTCATTTTCAAACACTTGTGCTACCGGCCCGGCTGTTGGCGGTACAGTTACCGGTGGCTCTGCAACAGGTGGCTGTACAGGAGGAGCTACAGGAGGGACCGCATGGTTACCCGCTTCTCGACGCTCTCCCAACTTGTACGCGCCTACACTACCCAACGCAAACAGGACTATAACCAGCCCAACGTAAAATGTATATTTTATGTTCATATATTTTGTATGTAAAAAGAAATGTTAAGAATCTAGTATCGGATACCCTGCTAAGCAAGCGTTGTTAAACGCTTCGGTGTATATTTCATCTTCTGCGGGTGAAAAGGGGTCCAAGTCCGAGTCTGCATGCTCCAAAAACTTTTCCCGCTCTTGCGCGCTCGGAAACGTACCGGACACACGCATGCCGCGAGCAGCATAGCCATTCTGCACGTGTATTTGCCGCATATATTCTTGGCCGTCTGCCCAGCCTTTGTCCCACACCCTTCTCTCTCGTTCGTTTAAGTTAATACTATCTACTATACCCTCAGTGTCTTTACTGCCCCGAAACATGTCTCTATTTGTAGCCATAGTTATACCCCCAATCCTTCTACCACCTGCACATTAGGTAGCTCAGCTAAAAACGCGCCTGGCACTAACAGCTTACTCTTCCGGTAGCCGCCGCCAATAATTAACTTTTCTTGCACCACCACCCGTGCGTCTATGAGTATATGAAAACTACTGGGGAGGCCCACCGGAGTTATGCCGCCATACTCCATACCGGTGACTTGTAATACCTCATCGAGTGGAGCAAAAGAAACCCGACGAACGTCCAGCAACT
>CAZKVS010000030.1:0-8779 GCA_964556325.1 uncultured Candidatus Saccharibacteria bacterium | reverse complement strand
AGATTTCTTTGAGGGTTTTCCTATTGCATACTTCCAGAGTATTTTGCTATAATTGAGCGGCTAGTTTTAGCAGTAAAATTGCATATTCGGGAGTAGCTCAGCGGTAGAGCGGCACGCTGTTAACGTGATGGTCCTGGGTTCGATCCCCAGCTCCCGAGCCAAGAAAAATACGTCACCTTTGGGTGGCGTTTTTTTCTTGGCTCATGGGGGAGCGCCGGGGAGTGATCCTTGCTAGACTTTGACTTCGCAGCCAGCCCTAGAGGCTGTATACTGTGATTATCACTCAATGGTTAATTTTATGGATAAAACCACATTTGATTGGAAAAAGTACATAACTGAATGCATGCAGTCTACTAATTATTGCGCGCTAGGCACGGTGGACGAAAAAGGCGTGTGGAATAATCCCGTATTTTTTGCGTGGGATGAACAGCTTAACTTGTATTTTATTTCTCAAATGCATTCTCGCCACATGCAGAATTTGCAAAAGAACAATAGTGTTGCAGTGGCAATATATAAAACAGAACAGCAAGGAGATGTTGCGGGTGTTCAGTTAGAGGGTGCTGCCAGTATATTACTTGAGGACAAAGCCACTATACAACATGCGTTTGATGCGTACTTCGCTCGTGCAGGTAAAGGTTCCGATGTGCAGCAGTATATAGATAATCCCACTTGGATATTTGTCCAAATTGTCCCGGAGAACATGTACTATTTTGATACTCGTTTCTTCGAGGAAGAACGACAGAAAGTCCCGTTAGAATTATTGATACGATAACTATATGGCACAAGTATTGGCGTTTGGCGACAGTATAACCTATGGGTCATGGGATCCGGAGAACTCAGGTTGGGCAAACCTCCTCCGTAAGTACTTTGATGACAAGGTAGAAAAAGAACAAGACTTTTACGGCCTGGTTTACAATTTAGGTATTCCAGGGGAGACGACAGAAGGTCTGGTTAAGCGGTTCAAATCTGAAACAGAAGTACGCTTTCGGAAAGGCGAAGAAGATATATTTCTGTTTGCCTTTGGCGCGAACGACTCTGCGCTCATAATGAGTAAGGGAGCGTTCAAGGTGAGCGTGGAAGACTATGTGCGTAATTTAGATACAGTATTAGGTGATGCAAAAAGTTATAGCACCAAGATTGCACTACTTAATACGACTCCGGTGGTAGAAAAGGTTACCGCGCATGTGGAAAACAAAGACAAGTCACGTCTGAATGAGTACGTAGGGCGTTACAATGCACCCCTACAGACCCTTGCTGAAAAACATAATGTACCATTACTGGATGTTTATTCTGCTTTTATGCAGCACGACTTAGAAGGGCTATTTTGTGAGGATGGTTTGCATCCGAACGAGGTGGGGCATGAGATTATATTTGAAATAGTGAAACAGCAAATAGAGCCTTGGCTATAGTTTTCCTAAAGGCCTGTTCGGACAATAAATAGTACCAATAAATTAATTTAATACAATTTAACAATATGGCAAGCATAAACCCTTGGATAAACTTTAACGGCAACGCAGAAGAAGCATTTACCTTTTACAAATCTGTCTTTGGCGGAGAGTTTGGAAAAATAGTACGGTTCAAAGACCTCGCAAGCGCTGAGTTTCCTGTACCTGAAGCAGAAGCAGAGAAAATAATGCTCATTACCTTACCCATGGGACAAAGTAACATGCTCATTGGAAACGATGTCCCAGAAATAATGGGCAAAGTAAACGAGCGGGAAAACCGAAGCAAGATTTCCGTAAGCGCCGAAAGTAAGGAAGAAGCCGACAAGCTCTTTACCGGTCTTTCCGCCGGGGGAGAAGTAGAAGGTCCCATGGGTGACGGCCCCTGGGGTTCCTATGCCGGTATGTTTAGAGACAAATACGGCATTGAATGGATAGTTGAGTTTTATTCCAAATAGTAGTTTCTGGTCACGTTCACGTGGGGGAATCGAAAAAAGTCACGTATGCATGTACGTGACTTTTGTATATGTTTGTATTTGTAAGGTGAATTAAAATTCTATATACTCTTCGCATGGAACACAGACAAGAAGGACACCAAGAACTTCGCGAAGGCATTACTGCTCAAAAAGTAGTTATTATGCACGGGGAAAAGTATTTGGTTTTGAAACGAGCGGAAGTAAAAAATGGGAAACCTAATGCCTTTCCGGGACTATACGACTTTGCTGGCGGTAAACCAGAGTTGGACGAAGAGCTTGAAGCGGCTTTAAAACGAGAGGTAAAAGAAGAGACTGGACTAGACGTAGAAGCAGAGGGGGTTCAAGGTGTATACCCGGGCCAGCTAGGGAATACCCCCGTCACGTTTATTATTTATGCGGTCAGGGTTTTGTCCCATGACGTGACTCAGGTCCAGTTGAGTGCTGAGCACACGGAGAGCCTTTGGGTTACGGCCGATGAACTGCGGGGTTTGCCTAGCATGCCTTACATGGAAAGTTATTTAAACGACTCACTGAAAACATAGGTGCAATAACAAAGGTCACCCTTGCGCTGCGCGAGGGTGACCTTTGTTAGAAATAGTACGTTGAGAGTAAGAACAAAAATTGATAAAATTGTGTCATGGAAGAAAAAACACTGCGCGCCCTTAAGTGGATTGCCGGCATTCTAAATAAGCACAATGTGCCGTATCGTGTAGGCGGCGGCACAGCTACGTATCTTTACGGTTCAGGTAGGCAAATAAACGATATAGACATTTCTGTTTCTGGAAAATATTTTTCAACTATTGTTCCTTTAGTCAAAGAGTATATTACCGTTGGCCCCAAACACTATAAAAATGAGAAATGGGATTGCGATACTCTTTCTTTAAACTACGAGGGCCAGGACATTGACTTGACCGATGTTAATACACTTATGATGAGCAAGCTCAACGGTAGTGGTTGGGTAAAGAATAAAGAAATTTACGAAAAGCACCCAAGTGTTATTAAAGAAGTTGATGGGGTCCCTGTCACGCTTATGAACCCAAGAGTATTGCTCGAATATAAACAAGAGTTGAGCGGAGAGCACCAAGAGTACGATATAAAATTTCTAACAGAATTACTTAAATCTGGTATATAAATCGCCCGCTTTCATTATTCAGGAAATAGTATATGAAAAAACTTATAATGTGGAACTTGGTTACGCTGGATGGGTGCTTTGAGGGGGAGGAGCCTTGGGACTTGGGGTTCCATAACTTAGTGTGGGGCGAAGAGTTGGAAAAATTTAGTATAGAGCAACTAAAAACAGCAAACGCGCTGGTGTTTGGCGAGCGAACCTACAAAGGCATGGCCGACTACTGGACTAAAGCTACAGACGAAGGAGAAGTTGCGGGCTTTATGAACAGCTTGCCCAAAATAGTCTGCTCTACCACCTTGCAAACTGCAGACTGGAACAACACCACCATTGTGCGGGACGCAGTTACGGAACTCACAAAACTCAAACAAGAAGGTAGTGGTAACCTGTTTGTGTTTGGCAGCGGGGAACTTTCCGACTCGCTCATGAAGGCCAACCTCTTTGACGAGTACCGCCTCTGCGTTGTGCCCGTCTTCCTCGGCAAAGGCAACCGCCTCTTCAAAGAAGGCCTGCCCTACCAAAAACTTTCACTCCTCCACACAAACCCCCTCCAAACCGGCGGCGTTATCCTCACCTACACCCCAGCATGAACTATGAGTATCTAAATAGCACCACAAATGTGGTGCTGTTTTGTTTGCCAAAGATTTCCTTTGACAATTTAATAAGTTAATTGACTTCTAGCACAGAGGCGACGTTTACTCAAGATAGACAAAAAATTAAAAATTAACGATAATTAGGGCAATAATTAGCGCATAACGATAAAAACGCTGTAAATCAATGGGGATTAAAAAAATTAAAGAAATAAAGAATACGGATGCTTTCGGTTCTTTTGATTGGGCCGCCGACGAGCTGCAAAAGTATAATTTGATTTATGGGTGGAATGGCTCAGGCAAGACTACCATTTCTAGAATCTTCAATTTCCTAGAAAGAAAGCAGATACACATTCCTGATTCAGAAGAAATTGAATTCACAATCCAGACCGACGCTGGTTTAGTTAGACAAAACAATCTCGCTGACCACCGTCTTAACATTCGTGTCTTTAATGAAGATTTTATTGAAGAAAATTTACTGTTCAAAGAATCGCACGCAAACAAGATAGTAATACTGGGCAAAGAAAATGTTGAGATAAAGAAAGAGATTGACGAACTTAACGAACAATACCAGGCGAAACAAAAAGCGGTTGAGGCACTTGAAGCTGAATCATCGAAACTACCTAAACTTGATGATGTGCTTACCAACGCTGGGCGTGAAGTCCCAAAACAGTTTGCCAATACACCACTCGCGAATCATAAGTATTATGGTAGAAGCTATAATAAAGTTAAAATTGATAAGCATCTTGAAACTGGAAAAATCACAGAAGCCAACTTACAAACACTGATTATTGGCGACCAGGCTGACTTTGATGCGAGAAAAGATGTTATCAAAGAAGAAAAAACAAAAATCGAATTAAACGTAGCTCAAATTTCTGACTTCTCAGAACTCTTCGCCAGCGCAAACGGTCTATTGGATGCAGCGGTTAATGTTGAAGATGTCGGAGACCTAAAAGATGACCCGCCATTAAGAAATTGGGTTGAGGAAGGTTACAGACTGCATAAGGATAGAGCCTTAAAGCAATGCCAGTTTTGCAAGAATAGTTTACCAGACGACCTTCTACAAAAGTTGGGTAGCTTCTTTACAGATGAATTACAAAAGGTTAAAGACCAGATTGAGTACTCCGTCACTTCTTTGCAGAGTGAAGACCTTACTGGCAGTCCTTTTACTTTAGAGCCAAGCCTGCTATTTCCTGAACCAGCGAAAGACTGTCTCGCATCGAAGAATAATCTAGAAGCTCAAGTTCACACTATTAAGGACACAATTACAAAGTTAGTATCTGAATTAAAAAACAAAAAAGAAAACCTCCACGACCATAGCAAGAAGCACACTCCTGTAGAATATCCTCGCGCCGCAGTCGAACTTGCTAATGTAGAGCTATCCAAGATTGAATCAATTGTAGTTGAGCACAATAAAAGAGTGGACTCTATCACAGAAGAAGTGCAAAATGCGGCAGAGAGTATCGAGTTGCATATCATCGCTTCCACTCTCCTAAACGGTCGGTATTTTGAAAACAAAAAAGATTTAGATAGAATAGAAGCGGAGATTGCCAAAGCAAAAACTGAACGAGGTGAATTAGCTCTTAAGATTCAGATTAAGAAAGGCTCACTGCATAATGCTTCGGAGGCAGTCGAGAAAATCAATTCAATCTTAAAAGAGTTTTTCGGAGCCTCCCATATATACCTGGAAATGGAAGATTCCGAAGAAGGGGACATAAGTTACGTTTTGAAACGTAGAGGCAAAGATGCTAAGCATTTGAGCGAAGGTGAAGAGAGCGTGTTAGCCCTAGTATACTTCTTAGTCAAACTTGAAGAAGATGGCTGCGATAAAGAGCACTGTCTTGTGGTGGTTGATGACCCTGTAGACAGTCAAGACAGTATCTTTCTTTTTCGCACGGCTGGCCTAATTAAGAGACAGCTGAACAATGTTGGACAATTACTCATCCTCACTCATAACTTTGAGTTTTTCAACTTAATGCGCGATTGGATGACAAGTAAACAGTTGCGTGACGACTCTAATTTATTGTTAATTTCACACGATAAAGAAAGCACGCCGCAAAAGGTTACGGTTGAAAACCTACCTGAACTTCTCAAAGAATATAAAAGCGAATACCAATATTTATTTTGTCGTTTGTATCAATTTGCAAATGGTATCAAAGAACTGGATGAACCATTGGTCGCAAACATTGCAAGAAAGACTCTGGAGTACTTTGCAGGATTCAAGTGGTCTTGCCGCACAACCGAAGAGTTTACTAGTATAGTCCTTTCCAGGTTTGTGGGAGATGCTAATCATCTTAAAAAAGGCACTGGAGATTTTGTAGTTAAATTCCTGCACGAGTACTCTCACGGTCAGGATTTTTCCAGAGGCATATCAGCATCTATGCTAGAGGCAAAACCGATAGCCCAGAATGTCTTGAAGTTTATTCAGCTTGCGGATGGAGAGCACTATGCGGATTTAGAAAAAATTTGCAACCCAACAACTTAATATGAAACTTAAACAATACCAAATTAAAGTTTTTTGGAGAATAATACCTTATTTCTCTCTTTCAGCTTCTACAGCTCTTTTCTTTTGGCTGGCATACTTGGTAATGGTTCACGTGATGTGGAATAACTGGCTCTTATCCATATCTGCAAATCTTGCGTCGGTATTCTTTATTTATTTTCTCTATGAAACGATAAAAGCAAAATCTGAGAAAGAACTAAAAAAAGAGTTATTTATTTACGCAAAGAGTGACGTGGATAAGGATATCTTTTCGATTATCAATAATCTTTCCAAGTTCTTTTACGGTTTTCAGCGAGGGCGAGTATTATCTGAGACATTCAAACTCTTAAAGCTTACTCCCCAGGACTTAGAAAGACTCATCTTAAATAGGAAATTCATTGGCTTTGAACTGTTCAAATCTTGGGATGAGATCTACGAATATTTCTCTAAGATTTTAGAAAATCACTTCGTCTTGAACCGCTTAAATGACGACCAGATTTTAGTTTTGCTTCATATAAGAAATGCACTCATCAGCCTCAAAATGGCGTTTAATAAAAAAGAAAGCTTTAGAAAAACGGGAGAAAAAGTTACTAACTATGCAACTGTCAGCGCACACAACGTTGACCCCCGAAATAAAGACTATCCTAATAGATACATTTTACTCCGCATGCTTGATGATAATAAAAGTGTGGTCGAAGACTTCGGAGATTTTTCAGCATTTGATGTTGATACCTTGCTTGACGTTTATATTATAGAAAAAGAGGCAGTTGAACCGTTAGTGATTTGGACTTACGACATATTTAGATACATAAAAAGATGGCTGGAGCTGACAGGAGATAGCTTACATATTGGATATTAATAACTTAGCCGCGCCATCTTCCCAGAAGGAAAACCGTTCTAAAAATACGAGTAGGAAAATTTGGCATCTTTGTTCACTGCATGGTATTTCGCAGAGAGGTGAGAATGCTATAATGTCAGTGTGAATACTATCAAAAATGTACAACAGGTATATTGCAAGGACCGGGCGGGGTGGCGGTTGTGGTTGAGCAAATACCATGGCCAAAAAGAGGGGGTGTGGCTGGTTTACGACAAGGGTGGTAGCTCGGAGCGGGCGCTTACGTACAACGCCATTGTGGAAGAGGCGTTGTGTTTTGGGTGGATAGACAGCAAAAGCGGGCGGGTGTCTGCGACTCAAGCGAAAATATGGGTAGCACCCCGAAACCTAAAAAGTAACTGGAGCAAGTCCAACCGCGAGCGTGTAGCAGAGCTCATAAAAGCAAAAAAGATGCAGCCTGCCGGTTTGGCACTCGTTAAGCTCGCCAAGAAAACTGGTACCTGGACGGCGCTGGTAGATGTACAAAATAGTGTAGTACCCGCGGACCTGAAAAAAGAATTTACCAAGAGCAAAAAAGCGTGGGAGAACTTTGAAAAGTTTCCTCCGTCCTCTAAACGCATTATTTTAGAGTGGATACTAAACGCCAAGAAACCGGAAACGCGCAAAGCCAGAATTACCCAAACCGTAGAGCTGGCAGCCAAAAACATAAAGGCCAACCATTATAGACAATAGCTATGCAACACACAGAACATACAATTCAAATACACGCCACCAAAGAAAAAGTCTGGCAGGTGCTTTGGGGTGACGAGACCCTGCGAGACTGGGCGGGCATGATAGACCCGGGCACGTACATGACTGGTACCTTGGAAGAAGGCGGTGAGGTGAACTTTATAGGGAACAGTGAGGGGGGAGTGCGTTATGGAGTAACCAGTAGAGTAGACAAGCTCGTGCCGAACGAGTACATATTTTTTACCCGCACGGCGGACATAGTGCTCCAGCCAGACGGCGCAATAGAAAAACGAGCAAGCCAGTGGGCAGGGACCACAGAGGACTACAAGTTGGAAGAATACGACGGCACTGTTACCCTAACGAACAGCCAAGATGTGCCGGACGAACTGGTTGAGTATTTCAATGCTAAACTTCCCGAGGTGTTACAATGCATAAAGGTTCTGGCGGAACCACGCTAACCACGCTCAGCGTGGTTGATAGTGCGCTAAGCGTACTAAGCGTGACTATACCCGCGCTCAGCGCGGGAGCGCAATAGATTATAAATCTGACTATTAAATAATTTGTATGGCGGAAATAAAGACAAAGGCAACTAAGGAAAGTGTGACTAAGTTTTTGAAGGGAGTAGAGCCAAAGGAAAAGCAGGTGGACAGTCTTGCTTTGCTTAAGCTTTTTAAGGACAGTACCGGCGAGAAGCCGGTCATGTGGGGGCCGAGCATTGTGGGGTTTGGGAACTATCATTATAAATCTGAGAGGAGCACCCAAGAGGGGGATTGGTTTCATGTAGGGTTTTCTCCCCGTAAGCAGAACTTAACCCTCTATATACTGGGCTGGAAAATGGAAGAGCCTAAGGAGTTGGCCAAGCTGGGGAAGTTTAAACGAGGCGGTGGGTGTCTTTATATAAACAGGCTTGCGGACATAGACCAAAAAGTTTTGGCCAAGCTCATAAAAAATATGTACGTGTACCGAAAGAAGATTCATCAGAAAGCAGAAAGATTGCGTGACGCAAAAGACGCAAAATAGGGTATAATCTAAAAAAGTATTAACAACGAAACATGCAACTAAACTATACGGCTATACTTATAGCCACCATCGCGCAGTT
>CAZKVS010000029.1:0-9633 GCA_964556325.1 uncultured Candidatus Saccharibacteria bacterium | reverse complement strand
CCCGTTTGGTAGGACACCATATAGACGTCATAGAAAAAAAGATAAAAGAAGAGTTCCCGCAAATTGCCTACATTGACATAGAAATAAATTAGGTATTAGCGGTGACAAATAGTTTTTGATATCATTGAGTTACTATGAAAACTACCTCAAAAAAGGAATTGATGGACGGAGCAAAGTGTAAAGTTATAGCCGGTACATACGCAGGTAAGTCTGGGGTGGTACAAGACACGCATACCAGCAAAACCGGAGCGGTAACTATAACCGTACTGCAAGCAAATGGTGTGCGTCTTAAAACTTTAGCTAAAAATGTTGATTTGTTGTAACTTTGTGCTTGGTAGTAAATGAAAAAACACCCTGACTTTGAGCCGGGGTGTTTTTTCAGTTTTTACTTTTGTGGAATGAGGTGTAAGCGTTTTGTGATACGATCCGTACCCATAACGCGCATGACTTCTGAGAGGTCGGGGGACTGGTTTTTACCTGCTAGTGCCATACGGAATAGTTTAGCAACATCGCCTACATGCCCTTTAAAGGTGCCGGGGTCTTTCTTATACTCTTTTATGTTGTCGGAGTAACCGCAGGCAGCTGCTACTGCTTTTAGTTTTTCAAACCAGGCCTCTCTCGTATCTCCCGGGTTGTAGGATTCCAAGAATTTGGAAACAAGTGTGGGTGCGTCGTTCGGGTCCAAACCTTTAAATGCTTCTGCCCAGTTTATAGAGAGCTTGCTAAACTCTGTGTCAAAAAAATAGCTTATACTGCCCCGAAGATCTGCCCACTTGGTTAGGTCTTTGCGGGTTTTGACTGCATCTCGCTCTATATTGAATATAGCCAGGCAATAGTCTTTTTGCTTTTCCATTTCCGTAGCCAGTTCAGGGTCGTATTGTTTTGTCCAGGCAAGACCGTATTGGTAGGTTTCTTCGGGAGAGTAGGAACCAATTATGTTTTGGCTAATGTTTGAGAGCTTGGCAAAGTCGAACAGGGCACCGCTTTTGCCTATGCGTTCTAAGGACAAGGAAAATTCTTTGTAGTTTGCGGTAGGGTGCGCTACGCGCCAGTCCTCAAAGTTGGAATTCGCCAGGTTAAGCATGTACTCCACCATTGCCGGTATTGGGTACCCTTCTTGATAGTAGAATTCCACGCTTGCTTCTGGGTCTTTGCGCTTGCTGAGTTTTCGGCGGGAGGAGCCATCCATTTTTTCAATGGGTGCTATATGACCATATATCGGTACTTGCCAACCAAGGGCTTGGAATAATTGCACATGGAGAGGAAGAGAGGGAATCCACTCATCTGCGCGAAGCACATGAGTAGTGCGCATAAGGTGATCGTCTACTGCGTGGGCGAGATGATAGGTTGGCAAGCCGTCTGCTTTGCGAATAACAATGTCTTGGTCATTCTTCGGCATACTTAGTGTGCCGCGAATTGCGTCCTCTATAACTATACGTTTGCTATAGTCGCCCGGAGATTTGAAGCGCATAACGTACTGCTTGCCGCTTTGCAGCAACTCCCGTACTTCTTCCTCTGAACGATGTCTGCAGGTTGCGTACTCCCCGTAATAGCCAGGCCGGACTTTGATTGCTTCTTGGCGTTTGCGTAGTTCATCCAACTCTTCTACAGAACAAAAACATGGATAGGCCAAGTTTTGGGTAAGCAGCTTATAAATATACACGTCGTAAATATCTGCCCGGTTGCTTTGCCGATAGGGTCCGTATGCGCCTTGCTCCACCCCCAACTCTACTTCTCCTTCGTCTAACTGTATCTCAAAAGTTTTAAAGGCATTTACTATAATCGCATTCGCGCCTGCCACTTCTCGCTTGCGGTCGGTGTCTTCTATGCGTAAATAAAACACACCATTGGTCTGGTGAGCCATGCGTTCGCAAATAAGTGCTACATACATACCACCAATGTGCATGAATCCTGTCGGACTGGGGCACATGCGTGTTACCATAGCACCCGCAGGCAAGCTGCGCGGGGGATATTTAGCTTCTAGCTCTTGTTCCGTGTACTGTAATTTCGGAAATATTTCGTCTGCAAACATAGTATTTTTACTATAAACTATTCAAAGTTTACCTCATCCTACCTCAAAGGTAAAGCTTGCTCGTTTACAGTAAAGTACTACAGGCGTCGTTTGACATAGTTAGTCCAAGCGGGGTGTTTTTGATATTATGTATGTATGAATAAAGATATTACCGCGTATAATCGTGTACAAGATAAAAGCTCTAAAGTTATTTGTAGTCAACTTGCAAAAGAAATAGATGCAGGTTTGCCTAAGGCAGAAAGTAAGCTCTGGCACGGGCACCCCGTGTGGTTTTTGGACGGCAACCCGGTAGTAGGGTACGCCGTGCGTAAACAAAATGTGCAACTGCTTTTTTGGAGTGGGCAGTCATTTGAAGAGCCAGGTCTTGAGCCTGAGGGCAGTTTTGAAGCAGCTCAAAAACGATACGCAACCAAAGAAGAAATAAACTCCCGCGAACTTAAACGCTGGCTTAAAAAAGCAAAAACTATTCAGTGGGACTATAAAAATATTGTAAAACGTAAAGGAAAGTTGGTACGACTAGCGTAGCTTGAGCTACATAAGCCCATGACGAGGGGCATCCTCGTCACTGATCGCACTTATACCATGGAAGAAGACTTTAGAGCCATAGTTCTTACCCGTGGGTAGACCGAAAACATTCTTTCTTGGGATGGCGATAAGGCAATGGAGTTTGCTATGTAGAAATAAACATGACAAAAAAATTGTTAACCACAACAGAAATACAAATAATCTTAACCAATTATCGCATTGGTACTTTGGTGCACAAACAGTACATAGGCGTAACTATTGAGAATCAGAACTACAAAATTATTACCACCAAAGGAACGTACCTGTTAAAGTTTTTCGAGGATGCAGATGTTCCGGCAAAAGACATAGTTTTTCAAAATGGTCTCATGGCGCACCTTAGGGCGAAGGGGGTAAAAGTGCCAAAAGTCATTACCACGAGAACTTCCGAAACCACTACTTTGTTTCAAGGTAAGCCGGTATCGCTATACGAGTTTGTTCAGGGCGCGCACATAACTAAGTTTTCTAAAAAGAATCTTGCATCTATAGCCAAAGAAATAGCGAAACTCCACACGGTACTGCTAGACTACAAACTAGAGAAGAAACACAAAAATTCTTACTACTCAGATCAGGCGCAAGGGTACGTAAAAGGTAAAAAACTTCGTAGCATGCTCATTCATGCCGACTTGGGTACGGACAACATACTCATGAAGGGCGACAAGGTAAGCGGTATTATAGACTTTGGTAATGTGCATTGGGGGTACCTTGTAAACGACCTCGCTACGTTTGCCTTGGTGTTCTTAAGTAAGCAAAACTTACTGTGCCTTCCCATATTTTTTGCTGAGTACCAAAAACACCTAACCCTCACCGAAGACGAAAAAGCCAGCCTGCACTTTTTTATGTCTGAACACGCCAAAGGCGTACTCCGCTGGACCGAGCAAAAGCTCAAGCAAAAGCAGGGCAAACAACTGGCGCTCGTGCGTAAAACTAAAATTGTCTTCACCAAGAAATTAGAGTTGCTGAAGCAGAATCAAATAGGGATATTATAAGAGTGTTGTTTTTTTAAAAGCCGTCGCGAGGTCACCTTCGCGACGGCTTTTTTGGTTACGTAGCAAACTCAGTGGTTTGTTTTTGCCACAGAGAATAATATTTACCTTTGTGTAAGAGCAGCTCGTCGTGAGTACCTTCCTCTACTACCTTGCCGCCATGCATCACTAGTATACGGTCTAGAATAGCGACAGTACTTAAACGGTGTGCGACAACTATGGCGGTTTGTTTCCCTAGAATATCTGGAAGGGCGCGTTGAATAATTTGCTCACTTTCGCTATCTAGGGCACTCGTAGCCTCATCAAAAATCATGATTGGTGCTTTTTTTAGAATTGCTCTGGCAATAGCAATGCGTTGTTTTTGTCCACCCGAAAGTTTAATACCACGTTCTCCCACGGTGGTGTTATATCCTTCCGGTAACTTTTCTATAAATTCGTGCGCATGTGCCGCTTGGGCTGCATGCATTATGTCTTCTGTAGTTGCACTAGGGTTATAGTACGCAATGTTTTCATAAATGCTTCTATGAAAGAGTAACGGCTCTTGCGGTACGTAGGCAATCTGCCTTCGTAGTTCATTTTGTTCTACCTCTCTTATATCTATATTGTCTATAGATATAAGTCCGCTTTCTATATCGTCAAACCTGAGTAGAAGGTTGGCGAGCGTGCTTTTACCAGCTCCGCTTAGGCCTACAATCCCTACACGTTCACCGCCCTTAATGTGTATGTTCAAATTTTCAAAAACACGAATGCGTGTGTCAGAGTCTGCCTTAGAAGGATAGCTAAAATTTACATTTTGTATGAGTATATTACCTTGGGGTACGTTTAACGTTTTTGGGTGTTCTATATCGCGTACGCTTTCGTGGTCGTTGCTTAAGTGCTTCAGGTTTGGATATATTTGATTGATTAAGTCGTCATGTGTGGTTATTAAGCTTGGGAGCGCCCCCACGTTTCTGACAATTTGAAACATGAAGGTAATAGTTAACACCATGAGGCTAAGTGCTTCTGGACCTGCGCTGTAGTTATGAGTAATAATTTCGAATATTGCGAAGGCTATGCCAAAGGCTGTAATAATGTTACGTGGTAAGTCCAAAAGCTCTGTTGTCCTCCGCCGGATTTTAAATGCATTGCTCTCTGCTTCCATGAGCGATACCATTTTACTTTGAGAATCTTCATTCATGCCTCCAGACTTGAAAGCGACAATATTGGTTATTTGGTCAGAAACTTCCCCTGTCACTTTACGATATGCTTCTTGAGTAAGTTGCCTATATTTGTTTGCTCGTTTCGAAGACCATTTTACATACATAAATTGAACGAGCACCACGGCAATAGCAATGAGTCCTACGCGTGGGGAAATGAAGTAGAGCAATACAGGTGGAACGATTAGCGAAACAAGTGTACTAAGGGCTTCGCCGCGTAGTAGGCGAACGAGATTCATCATGCCGTCTATGTACTGTCTGAATATGCTTACGAGGTAGCCAGTTTGGTGATCGCGATAAAAGCTTAAGTCTTTGCCAAGAAGTTTTTGATAGAAATAAAGTCGAGATTTGTTGTACTGTACGTTTTCGGTGTCCGTGGAAATTATTTCTCCAAAGCTACCAACAATTGCTCCGGTTATATACGCAATCAAAAAGTAGAGAGTATTTCGCTTGGCCTGATACAAGTCTCCTGAAGCAATACTGCTTGTTACCCGTGCCATGGGGATTACAATGTACACCCGCATAATTAGCAAGCGCAGTATTTCTGCTATAAGTCCTACCCATTGCCCTATATTTCTACCGTATGTGTCTAGTATGTGTTTATAGACCTCTTTGTTCATATATGTAAAGTAATATGCCTCATTATAGCATTTTGCATTGGGATTTTGGGTATAGAACTTAGTTCCTAAGTGCTACGAAGGTGACCATCGCAACGGCTTTTTTAAAAGCTATACGATAAAAGCCGTCGCTATAGTTATTTGTGCGACGGCTTTTTAAGTGTCTCTGTGAGCTATATACTGCGTAACCATTTCCTAAGTTTTCCTTTTAACGTATCCTGTTCGGCCAGCGTGGCTTGGAGGCGAAATTTGCGCAAGGTTTCAGAAACTTCAAAAATTTTTGATTTTACATCTGGAATTTCTTTGACTGTTGCAGCTAATAACATTTCATATCGGTCACCTCTAGTTTGTTTAAATTGGTGCTTAAAATTTTCAAACTGAGCAGCTCTTACACGACCAGTTTTTGTTATTTGTTCGATTACTTTTTCAATTTCACCTGGCAACTGAGCTTGTATTGCCCGAATTTGCGATTCAATCTCAGACCGTGCTTCAGCTGGGGCTCCCTTAATCTTTTCTTTCAAACTTGCAATTTCGTCTGCATATTTAGCTTGTAGCTGTCGAGCCTTGTCGCAAAGTGAGTCTGTAAAATGAAGATACGTTTCCGCTGTAGATTCGGCATTGGCTATACAAGCGTATTCCGCTATGGCGTCCGGGCCTTCCGCTTGTATGTGCTGCGCTTCCTCGGCTCGCGTGTTTAAACGACCAAATTCTTTTTGTGGGTCCAAGTTTCCAAACAGACGTTCTGGTGTAGTGATACTGCCGTCTTGTCGTCTTTCTAGGCGCACCCAACCATCATTTATTTTACAAACCAGTTCACTTACATTATTCTGGGCGGCATCGGTATAGGCAAGCCCTACGGCAATAGGTTCCTCAAATTCTTCTTTGCCCCAATATACCTCCGCCGCGGCAATGAGTTGATGGTTCTTGTGTATACGACGAAAGCCATCCATCTTTTTGATTTGATTTTTATCATAAACCATACCGACGGGGCCACCGGCTTTCATATCTCGTTTTACTGCGTCAGTATCTTCCCGCCTGGGCAGTACAGTTAAACGCATGTCAGTAAAGGTTAGCTCGCCATGTGTTTGTTGTTCAACTTCCCGACTCGCTTCACTTTCGCAGAATATAGCATCGGCAGATACTTCTAATCCCCAAGATTGCAAGTATTCAGCTCGTTTAGCGGTGATTTTTTTACCTGCTGTCGCAACTTCCTTCATTACTTCCTGCCAATGGTATTCCCGTAATCTTTCGAGTTCCGCGTAGTACGCATCATTGGATGCTGACATGGCGAACTGGTTTTGTTCTGTACGAGATCTTGTTTCTGCTATGTTCTGGCCTTCAGGATTATTTTTGATCATATATAATCTTTTGACTTTAGTATAATACAAAATTGAATTTAAAATATAGTCTGTTGAATCTCGGAGGCAATAGTCGTATTATATCTATAAAAACCACATGTTTGCATGGTTTTTCTTTTGGGTTTATTCTAGAAGTGTTCGGAGTAATAAAAGGTTTACTTCGGTTATATTACAGGTTTTAAAACTATGAGTTCTATTCTTTTGCGAGTATTCGTTGCTTGGTTATTGTTTTTGCCGGTACCCATACTGAACGGTTGGCTGCGGGAAAAATGGTATAAAGCCATAATCGGTGAGTCGCTTTCCCACCAAATTGGCGCGGTAGTTATATCGGCTCTGTTTCTTTTATATGCTTATGTGAGTTTAAAGGGGAGTGCGGAGCATTTGCAGAACTGGCAGTTGTGGTGCATTGGTCTGTTGTGGTTGGTGCTTACACTGGCGTTTGAGTTTGGTTTGGGTCTGGCCGCCGGTCGGTCGTGGAGTTATATGTTGTCTGACTACGAAATCTGGCACGGGCGCATTTGGCCGTTAGTATTACTAACAGTTTTGCTGAGCCCCTTTATAGTTAAGTGGATAGTCAAACATTAATTAAACCCATGACGAGGATGCCCCTCGTCATGCGCGGTATTTATGAAACATAAGTTTTTGGTTTTATGGTTAGCTGGGTTGGTGGGTGCAGCAGCGGCACTACCGTATGCGTTTACGTTGCAGCATGACATTATTGCTAAAGTTGGAAAGCCATTGTCCGTGCTTGTGTTTGCTTCCCTTGCACAAACAGCGGTGCTACTTGCCATTGCTCTATTCTTTGGGCTGAAGCTTGCCAGGCGTGTTGGGTTGTCTGTGCTTGAAGCAGGTTTGCCTACAAAAGAAAAGCTGCGTACGTTTCTAGCTCTTACCGTTAGCGCCGGCGTGGTAACCGCCGTGCTCATTACCATAGGCGACAAGATCTTTGGCCAATACTTACCCCAGCTTGCGGCGGTAAATGGCAGCGTCGCACTTTGGAAAACTTTGCTCGCCTCACTCTACGGGGGAGTGGTAGAAGAAATACTTATGCGCCTCTTTTGTATGTCCTTGTTTGCCTGGTTGTTCGCCAAAGTGTTTAGAGTGACCGAGCCCACGAAAAATGCACTCGTCATGTGGACGGCCATAGTTATTTCCACGGTGCTGTTTGGTCTAGGTCACTTACCCATAACCTCCGCACTTACGGTTATAACTCCCTTAGTGGTAGCACGTGCCATAGTCCTCAACGGCATTGGCGGCCTCGTTTTTGGCTGGCTCTACTGGAAAAAAGGCCTCGAGTACAGCATGGTTGCTCACTTTACTGCAGATATAGTTTTGCTGACAGTTCTTCCTGCCTTGCTCAAGTAAATGTTAACTGCTGAGATTGCGCAATTTATTCCCGCTTTTCAAACAGCGGGATTTTAGTATACTTATCCCATGAACAAAGACTTTAATGCTATAGACCTTACCCACGAGCTTACTGAAAACATTCCTTCCTGGGATGGGGGTAAGGCTCTGGATTTTACGCTTGCCTTAGACTATCCGGACTGTACGGCACCAGACATATTCCGTAAATACGATATTAAATCCAGTACCGGCATTGGGACGCATTTAGATGCGCCTGCTCATGTAGTACCTGGTGGTAGAACCATAGACCAGCTTACCTTAGAAGAACTTATAGCTCCGTGCGTAGTTATAGACGTAAGTAGTGAAGCCGACGAAAAGTATGTGGCCATGCCCATTGCAGTAGAAAAGTTTGAACAGGAGCATGGGGTCATACCAGCTAATTCAGTAGTTATTTTTTATACCGGCTGGGACAAGAAATGGAACGCGCCGGAGCAGTATCACAACAATCACGTATTTCCGAGCGTAGACATTTCCACCGCAGAACTGCTGCTTACAAGAGGGGTTGCTGGGATAGGTGTAGATACTTTCTCATGTGACACCGGTGCACATGGGTTTCCTGTGCACAGAGCTGTGCTTGGTGCAGATAAATATTTAATAGAGAACATAGCCAATGCAGGACAGCTGCCGGCAATGGGGGCAAAAGCTTTGGTGCTGCCTATGAACATTAAAGGTGCTACAGAAGCGCCGTTGCGTCTCATCGCCTTACTATAACTATATGCTTGAATACATACCTACAACCCACCAGTTTGTTTGTGTAGTAAACAAAAAAGTAGAAGCGCCAAAGCTACTTAATGCACTTGGTCACATGGCCGCGGGGTTGGTGAATCAGTATCGGCAAGACACTTCGCTCATGCGCTTTCGGGACTTTATAGATAAAGATAAAACAGTACACCCGAGTACTTCGGAAAATGGTTTTATAGTGCTCCGCTCCGAAAACAGCAACCAAATTCGCACACTTCGGAACAAGCTTATAGAAGAACATATTCTTTACACCGACTTTACTCAAACCATGGTCCCTGGTACCTACGTGGACCAACAAAACGAGTTTGACAACACCGCAGAAGCAGACCTAGAATACTTTGGCATTTGCTTCTTTGCAGAAAAAGAAAAAGCCAGAGAACTCACCAAAAAGTTTTCTTTATATGTAGGGTAAATTTGTGCCATTGTAAAAAAGAAAAGGCGTTTAGCCCTTTCTTTTTGTTAATTACCGTACTTTTGCAGTAGCATTAATGTGCGGCTACGGGAGAGATTTGCAGATTGCCAGTAGGTGGTTTTTGCTTGGAGTCTATTTTTTTGATTGGGAAGCCAGCCTTCTAAGTTTTTTTTATCTTCACCTTGTAGTTTGTTGTACATTTCTATTTGTTGTGAGGTGGCATCTGCAGAAAGATTTGCTATGTAGTATGCATCTATTTTTCCGGTTTTGTTGTATTGCTTTAGGTTTGAGTTTGCTATAAAGCTATCGGGATTTATGAGGTTTAC
>CAZKVS010000028.1:1287-10091 GCA_964556325.1 uncultured Candidatus Saccharibacteria bacterium | reverse complement strand
GGAAAATTTACTTTGGATATAGAACCTGGGCGAAGTGCTACCACTACGTTTACCCAAAAAGGAACGTTTGGTTTGCATGACCACGAAAACTCGTCTGCTCGGGCGGTAGTAGTAGTTGAATAGTTCGGTTTTGCCGGTTCAATAATTTACAAACGCACCCTATGGTGCGTTTGTTTTAGAGTTCGCAATGTGGTGAAATATTTTAGTTTCAGGGTTGTAGTATAGTATAGAAGTATGACGGAACTAACGGATGAAGCCATAGCGAAGAGGGTGCAGGAGGGCGACGTAGAGTCGTTTGGCGTGTTAATGGAGCGTTATGAACCCAAGCTTATGCGCTATGCCCGCAAGTTTCTCATAGAGGCACAAGATGCGGAGGATCAGGTGCAAAATGTGTTTTTAAAGGCGTACACGAACATACATAGCTTTGACGCGGCTCGGCAGTTTTCTTCTTGGTTGTATCGGGTGGCGCATAATGAGTTCATAAACTATATAGCTAAGCGCCAGCGTCAACCCATTTCTTTTTTTGATCCAGATACGGTGTTCCCACACCTGTTTGCCAAAGAGACTGCAGATAGCGGTGTGAGAGAAGAAGAGATACGCAACAGTTTAGATACGTGTTTGGACAAACTAGATGCCAAGTATAGAGAAATATTAATTTTGTATTTTTATGAAGAGTTGAGTTACGCAGAAATAGCAGACGTATTGCATATTCCTACCTCAACGGTGGGCGTGCGACTAAACCGGGCAAAGGCCGCCATTAAGAAAATATACAATAAGTAGTATTTCCTCCTCTGTCATTGCGAGGAGACGGCCATGCGTCGACGAAGCAATCTGTGCCTATAAGAGTCGAGATTGCCACGTCGCAGAGCCTCCTCGCAATGACAGAACTATAAAGATAGATTTATGAGTGAAGAAGAAAAGAATTCCATAAGTCAGAATGTGCTTGAGCAAATACACTCGGGAAAGATAAAACAAACTTCCCGGGCGTACTTCATGTTTCGGTTGGGTTTGTTCGTGGTGGCTGTAATAGTATTGGCCTTGCTGGTTACTTATATAGCGAGTCTGGTGTTTTTTGGCTTGCGTTCTTCTGGTGCCTGGTTTGCACCGGGGTTTGGCATGTCTGCGACTCGTTCGGCCTTACTTGTTGTGCCCTGGATGCTGGTGGGTTGTGTGGCAGTAGCAGTTGTGCTACTTGAGTTGTTAGTAAAACATTTTGGTTTTGTATATCGAAGGCCTGCGGTGTACTCAGTGGCGGGTATTATCGTGTTGGTGCTTATTGCCGGGTACGCGTTAACCTTAACGCCTCTGCACCGCTCTTTGTACAGGCAGGCACACGGACCCAAGCCGCCATTTTGGAGTGCCATGTATAAAGGTCTTGACGCTGGCCCGGGTCAGCGTCTACACGCTGGTTTTGTGGGCGAACTTGCAGAGCAAAGCTTTTTGCTTAATGCGCGTGAGGGTATAGATTTTCAGGTGTATATAACTCCTACTACTAAGCTGCCGGTAGAGCATAAATTGCGAGAAGGTGACTTTGTATTGGTATTCGGGCCCGTGAATGAAAATAACATTCAGGCCGAAGGAGTGCAGTTTGCCCCAGATGAAATGCATGGTTTTGGTAAACGACCCATGCGCCACATGGAGAGATAATTTGTTGTAGTTCTCCCCCGATCTCCGGGGGAGTGAGAGGGGGTGAAAATCTATGCATGCTAAGTCTTCACCCCTCCTAACCTCCCCTTAGAGAGGGGAGGGATAATACAGACACACAAACTACCGCTTACTCTTAAGCGGTATTTTTTTTGTAATAATATGTATTACGGGTTGTAGTAATAGGTGTAGGGAGTCAGCACGGATGGCCACCGGCTGCACATTAAATGAAAGGAACATAGATGAATATATCCAAGAAACAAATTGCATATGGTTCAACTGCAGCACTTGCTGTGGCGTTGCTCGTAGGTGGTGGGGCATACAGTGCAAAAGCCGCAAGTACTCCGGGTACACACATGTCAAACTTAGTGCAAAAAATTGCGCAAAAGTTTGGAGTACCTCAGGCGGATGTACAGGCAGTTTTTGACGCTGACAAGCAAGACCATATGCAGCAAATGCAAGCGCAAACTGAACAGCGTTTGACTGACTTGGTCACTGCAGGGAAAATTACCCAAGCGCAAAAAGACTTGATTGTAGCTAAACAGAAAGAACTGGAAGCAAACCGTCAAGCAAACTTTGAAGCATTCAAAGGTAAAACTCCAGCAGAGCACAAGGCCGCTATGGATGCCCAGCGTACAGACTTAGAAGCATGGGCAAAAACTAACGGTATAGATATGCAATACCTTATGATGGGCCATGGTATGGGAGGCCGCGGCGGACATCGTGGGGGCATGGGCAGAGGTCCCGGCATGATGGGCGCACCTGCTGGACAGGCAGCACCATCTACTAGCACTCCAGCACAATAGACCTTGTCATTGCGAGGTACGTCGCTCGCGAGCGACGTACCGAGGAAGGACGCTTCCTTCTGACGAAGCAATCTCTTTAGCTAGTAGATCGCCACGTCCCGCTGAGCGGCTACGTCGCTCAGTCTTTGTAAAGCCAAAGAGCTGAGCTCCTCGCGATGACAGATGTGAGGGTAATACAAGCTCGAGCCAACACCCCAGGAGTTATGAACCTGTGGGTGTTTTTTGTATGCTGTACAAGCTGTAACATTCTGGTCCGTCCAGGTATTATATTGTTATAAGCAGCCCGCCCGAGGCGGGTCCGCCGATGAGGCGGATAAGCAGTAAGCAGTGGCTATGGATTCGGAAGCAGAACAGCAGTTAGTAAGTCGGGCGCAGGCGGGGGATATGGAAGCGCTGGGTCAGTTATGGGATATGTCTAGTCCTAGGCTTTTTGGCTACCTGGTGAATACTTTGCGGGACAAGCAGCTAGCCGAAGATGTATTCCAGTCAACATGGCTACGGGCTGCGGAGCATATAGCAGGCTACCAGTTTAGAGGAGTAGGATTTAGCTCCTGGTTGTTTGCTATTGCCCGAAATGAATGCAGGCAACTCTGGCGAAAGAGCAATAGGGCCGAGGAACATGTGCTGCAGACTGAGCCGGTAAGTCATGAACATGAGGCACTGCATAGCAAGTTACTTGTAGATCAGGCACTGTCTAAACTTTCAGAGTCAGATCAAGAGTTGCTTCGTTTGCGGTACATTGCCGATTTATCTATTAACGAAATTGCTAAAACTTTAAATAGTAATTCTGTGGCGGTACGAGTGCGGGTGTCTCGAGCCCTCGCCCGAGTGCGAACTGTTATTAATACCTCACACATATGAAAAAGGTGAATACAATAGAACACACTATGAGTGAGTGGGGGAAGGCGCAACATGAGTTGCCGAGCACAGCCTCTTTTGTAAAGCAACAGTTTATAAGCCGAGCAACCGCGCATGCAGGCGCAGCTGAGTTGGGCCAAAGACGTGGCGCGCCATGGTTTTCCTTTGCTTTAGCTGGTTTGGCAGTACTTGCATTTATAGTCTTAAGTCCTCAATCGGAAAAGCTTGCATCGCCTTACGTTGCAACGCGTGAACAGAGTATAATTGTGGCTTCTCCAAATGAAGATGCATTTTCTGCACAACTCTCCATGCCGAGCGCTATGTCTGAGGCGGGTAACTCCATGCAAAAGAGTGCCCCGCAAAATGTACCTCAAGATGTGACCATAGAAGATACACGGCAGTTTTTAAAAACAGACTACGGTGCGTACTTAAAGACTCGCAAGGTAGATGCACTTTCTGCACAGTTACAAATACTAGTTCGCGGTTTAGGTGGGCGCGTAGATAGCGCATCTAGTGCAGATAAAAGTGGTTATGTGAGCTTTGTGTTACCTGCGGAAAAGCTGGAAGCATTTAGAGCGCAGCTTAAAAGCATTGCCGGAGAAAAGTTTGTAAATGAACATGTACAAATAGAAAACTTGCTTTCCCAAAAAGTGAGTATAGAAGACCAAACCAAGGACGTAGAACAGCAGCTCGCTCAGTTGCAAGTAGAAAAGAATCAACTGACCGATGCGCATAATCAAACTGTAGCTACATTGCAAGCACAGCTATCTGCGAACAGTAAAGAACGGGCTCGACTCTTGGCCGAAAAGCAAAATCACCCCGAGCAAGCGCAAGCGTTGGAAGCACGCATAGCAGAGTTGGATAAAAACCGAAACCGTTTAAATGCAGAATTAGGAAGTGTGAATGCAGAATTTGCTAATCGCCTAGCAGATCTTGGCGCGCAGATTCAGACTGTGGAGAGCAACAAAGCTTCTCTGCAAAAACAAGATAGGCAACTAGTAAACACAGTTGCTACTGTACGTGGTAATCTTTCCTTAACTTGGATAAGCGTTTGGCAACTCATAGACATGTACGTGTCACTCCAGCTGCTGGTTCCTGGTTTACTGCTTGTGTTTGCGGTCATTGGCTACTTATTCCATCGACGAAGAAATAGTTTGTTGATTATTTAAATTATACTTTTCTGCTCTGTCATCCCGAGCGAATCTTTGAGTCGAGGGATCCCTCCATTTCGTAAGAACGGAGCCTGCTCTGAGCTTGGTCGAAGGAGTCGGGATGACATGCCTGGAATTGAAAGATACATACATATACATGAAAAGAGTGCGGGTTGAGACTTGTAGGTCTCGCTCCGCACTTTTTTGCTATTGGGCCCCTCTGGATTTTTTGTGGGTTTTGAGCTATACTCTTAAGTCTTTAAGGTTTTGCTATGCAATTTTCTTAATGTACATGGCTGGCATTTGTCAGTCACACCATCAACGTAGGAGTTTGCTTGTAACGGTTTACGGACGACTCCAATTACGCGCAGCACGGAGGTGCAATGAACGATATCCTGAGACAACTCTTTGAACGTCGGCTCGAAATTCTCGCTGCCGACATATTAATGCATTTGGCATTGTATCTGTTCACCGTCGCGGCAATGGCAATTTACATTGTTGCGGTAATTTATGACAATGCCAAAATTTATGAATTAATCCCCATGCTCTTGCTCAGCTTAACCATCTTCGTGGTCATGCGAGGCGATTTCATGATTCATCGGCCGGCGGGGTACGTGAGGTACGTGGAAAGCGCAATGCCGGAAGTCCAGACTACTGTCAGCAAAAGTGGATTGAGCATCCAAGGCTGGGAAACCTGGAAAGCTGAGCGGCAGAACACATGGCTTATGGGAGCAATGGACACGGTTGGAGCGTTGGTTCTCTTGTTTATTCTCTTTCGTTCCCAACAGGCCCTTTGGGGCCATGGCCAATGGGCTTTCGTGGTGATCACTACATCGCTCATCATCGGGGCCGCAGCACTCATTCCCAAAGTGATTGCAATGGCTCCGAAATAAACGAAGACACAGGATTCAACTCAAAAGCACGATAGGAGTATACTTCGGTATACGTCTGAACTATCGTGCTTTTGTTATTCTGATATATTATGTCAACTTATATAAATTCAAAGCGCCAAGAAATCCGTACCGGAGTTCGTTGGCGCTTTTCGTGTGCTGCTCATAACCTCACCTCATCCATTTTTTTAACCGCCGACTGACGGCATATTTGATTTTGCCCCAGGTAATTGTACATAAGGAGCATTTTTTGTGTATGGGATGATAGTGTCCCCGATGTCTTCGGCATTCCCGAAAACCGGGGAGGTCGCAGGCTGCTGCAAATCTGAGCGGAAATCTCCGCTTGTCGGTCGCAGGTTTCATCTTTCCCTCCGGGTTGGCGAGAGAGCGGTGAGACTCCCTCAGTTGGTGGTTTTGCTTGGCAAAACCTTAGGGAGTGTACACCCAAGTTTTCTTCAGGTCAAACCCATATGGGTGGCTTTGGTGATAGATATCGCTTATTTATAAGATATAAAGCTATTTACAATTATGTCATTTTATTGTATAATTTACCAAGAAATTGACTTACTAAAAGCTCTACCTGAGCAGAGAGAAGTCATTGTTTCGTAAAAATAAAACCGACCCCCGTGGGTCTTATTGCTTTTCAAGGAGGCAATTGAAATGAGTGCGATTTATGTTGCTACGCCTGAATTGGAAGAACAACGTTTGAAAGCGTTCGGCTGGCCCAATACTGTTTCCGCCGGCATTTTAGATGCACTGAAGTTTCGGACTTTTTTGGACGTTGGATGCGGCCCCGCTCCAGCCATGGCTTACCATGTTGTGGATTCTATGCTAAGCGAATACCTGGGTGTTGACTCAGGAGTTGGCGAAGATGGCGAGCCGTTGGCGGTGAAGTTGCAAGGTTATATCAATCAAATGAACCTGGATGATATGGCTGCCGCACGGCATGTGGACGTGATGGAGCTTTCCATGGACGAGAAGTTTGATCTTGTTCACACCCGGTTCGTGTTAATGCACGCAGCAGCGAATCGGCGTGCGGATCTGATCAGGCGCGCGATTGCGTTGGCGAATGGTTCGGCAATATTCTTGGAGTACGATTGGACTCCAATGCTCACCGCTAAGGGCCCCGAAACCTTAGTCGAATTTGTCGGAGTAGCGAGCATTTTTGCCGGGCTCACCGGTATGAACTTGCAAATGGGTGTCAGCCTACCAAACCACTTCGTGGGCTGCGAATTTCAAACCGAAGTCGTGCGTTTTAGCCGGCCGAAGGCCGACTATACGAGCGAGATGATTCAGCTTTGCCAAGTTATGCGGGCCGTGTGCTCGTCCAAAGCTTGGGTGCTGCCCGCGAATCGAGCCAGGCTCGTCCAAGAAAGCCTTGAACAACAACCGATTGAATTTACTCCGGCAGGTATCACCGCGGTTATTGTGAGGAAATAACTGCGACCACTCATAAAACCAGAACCACCTGACAAGTAACCAGAAATGGTATTGCTTGTTCAGGTGGTTTTGCATTTGTGGGTGTACACATTGAAGACCTTTATGGTGTCTATGCGCAATTGTATTTTATTTTGTAAATACCACGTTATTCGCGACTGCAACGCTCAGCGCTGCTATGGTCGCGCTTAGCGCGATCGCGAAAACGTGGTATTTAGGGCAGCATGTATGAGGGAAAACAGGAAAGCTTTTTTAATAGCCTGAAAACTCTTCGGTGTGGATGTTTTCGTTGTAGATGCCCATAGTCTCTAGGAGTTTGTGCATGGCGGAAACCATAGTTTCGGGACCGCAGAGGTAGTAGGTGCCGAGGTCTGGTTTGGGTAAGTACTCGCGAAGAAGGGGTTCACTTATATAACCTGTTTTACCATCCCAGGGAACAGTGTCGCCCACGTTAGTCATGGTCGGTACGAAAGTGAGAAATGGATTTTTTTGGCTAGCGTCTTGCAGCTCTTGAAGAAATGCTGCATCGGCCGGGGTGTGATTGGAGTAAAAGATAAAGGTTTGGTTGGGCTTTTGGTCATGCGTAGCTTGGAGTATCATAGACCGCACAGGCGTTATGCCTATGCCGCCAATTAGGAACACAGCTAGAGTGTTGGGATTGCTGGGCATGAGAAAATTACCAAACGGTCCGTCGAGCCATACTTCACCACCTATTGGTAGGCTTCCAAGTACTCGCTTAAATGCAGTATCGCGCATACGGGTGGTAAAACATAAATCTGCTTCATAGGGTGGACTGGCAATAGAATAGGCTCGAGTATTTCCTTCTGCATCTGTTTCTGGCGGGTCAATAAGCGTGAGTTCAACAAACTGTCCGGCAGTGTAGGTAAAGCCTGGCGGCTTCTCGAAGTAGAAAGCAGTAGTGTCGGTAGCGACTTCGTGTTTGGATGTGAGTTTGATTTTTTGCATAGGTAGTAGTGGACCCAACTTCGTCTCGACTCGGAGTCGGACTACGTCGGACAAGCAGTGAATAGTGAAAAGTGGACAGTAAGACTAAGAGATTAGCCTATCTATATTAATCATCGCAGCTCGGGTGGGGCTTGTCAAAGCCTGCAGAGCATTTGCTTATCCCGTATTTATTCCCCCCCTTTTTAAGGGGAGGTTAGGAGGGGTGAGTGTTTCTCTGATTTCACCCCCTCTCTTCGAGAGCCTGAGGGCTCCTCAGAGCCTCGAACGGCTAGCTCCCCCTTAGAAAGGAGGAGGACCATAGCGAAATTCTATGCTTGGTTTGTAGAGCAGCCGAGTTACAGGGTATAGTACATACAGAGAGGAAATGCATTATATGGAACAAAAAAACATCCCTACTATTTTAGTCATTTTAGGAGTGACCGGTGACTTGGCTGCCAAGAAAATTATCCCTGCCTTGTTTAACTTGTACGAAAAAGAGCAGTTACCAAAACTGTTTAGTATAGTTGGATATGGCCGAAGACCCTGGAAAGACAGTGACGTACAGGCCTACGTGTTAGAAGTTATGGCTAAGCATGGAAAAGTACACCATCCGGGTTTACAGGAGTTCATACAAAAATTTGCCTACCAAGAAGGTTTATTTGAAACAGTCGACGGGTATGAGCAGTTAGCAAAACGGTTGGGTATACAAGACGAAGAATGGAAGGCGTGTAGTAACAAATTGTTCTACCTCTCCGTGCCACCAGAACAGTACGAAGTTATTTTGGAACATATTAAGTCTACTGGTTTAAGTGTGCCGTGTAGTGATGAAACGGGCTGGACACGTATTTTGGTAGAGAAGCCATTTGGCAAAGATGCAGCCAGTGCAGAGGCATTGGATGAACGATTGGGGACCATGTTCCGTGAAGAACAAATTTACCGTATAGACCACTACTTGGCAAAAGAAGCATTACAAAACATTCTCACCTTCCGGTTTGCCAATGATATTTTTGAGAATGTATGGAGTAATGAGTTTATTGAGCGCATAGATATTCGCGGGTGGGAGCAGTTGGGCG
>CAZKVS010000028.1:0-1187 GCA_964556325.1 uncultured Candidatus Saccharibacteria bacterium | reverse complement strand
TGGAGTAATGAGTTTATTGAGCGCATAGATATTCGCGGGTGGGAGCAGTTGGGCGTAGAAAGCCGTGGAAGTTTTTATGACGGTATAGGCGCATTGCGAGATGTAGGCCAGAACCATTTACTGCAAATGCTCGCGCTTATAACTATGGATCACCCCGGTGTTTTGACTTCAGAGGCTATACGTACTGCACGGTATGAACTAGTGCGGCAGTTACGTATTCCGCATGGAGACCATGTGCGACAAAGAACATACAGGGCGCAGTACGATGGGTATCGGGATATTGTGGGCGTGCGGACGGACTCAAATACTGAGACCTATTTTAAAGCTGAGGTGGGTTTGCATCATCCCAAGTGGCGCGGCGTGCCGGTTATGATTGAGTGGGGTAAACGCATGGGTGAAGTGAAGAAAGACATTGTAGTTACTTTTAAACACGTGACGCCGTGTTTGTGTCCTCCTGAAGGACACCGGCAAAATACCGTTACGTTTAGTCTAGAACCGGAAGAAAAAATATCGGTAAGCTTGTGGGCGAAGCAGCCGGGACTGAACTATCAGATGGCTCAGAAGTCTCTGGAGTTTTCTTTGCGTGGCACAGAGCAGCGGACACAGTATGTAGAAGAATATGAAAAGTTATTACTCGACGCAGTGCAGGGCGACCAAACTTTGTTTGTGTCTACGGAAGAAGTAAAGGCTATGTGGCAGGCGGTGGATCCCATTGTAGAAGCATGGAAAAATGATGTTGTGCCGTTGGCTGCATATGTGCCGGATACCAATGAAGCAGCTGAAGCAGCAGATGTTGCTTTAAGTGCGTTTGCGTACAAGAAATTGGGTATAGTGGGCTTAGGTAAAATGGGCGCAAACCTGGCGCGTCGCATGCTTGAGAAAAACTGGCAGGTGGTAGGGTACAATCGTACGGTAAGTGTGGCAGAGAATATGCGCAGTGAAGGGCTCACTCCTGCACAGACCATACCAAATGTAGTACATCAGTTGCAGTCGCCGCGTGTGGTTTGGCTGATGGTGCCGGCGGGTGCACCGGTAGATGAACAGATAGACGAACTTATTCCATTGTTGACCGCAGGCGATACCATTATAGACGGTGGTAATTCTAACTACGGCGATGCGAAGGCTCGGGCAGAAAAATTGGCTAGCCACGGGATTGCGTACATGGATGTGGGCACATCGGGTGGCCC
>CAZKVS010000027.1:8956-10736 GCA_964556325.1 uncultured Candidatus Saccharibacteria bacterium | reverse complement strand
AGTTCTTTACCAATAGCGGCAAAGATAAGTTGGACTTCTCCGCGAGGGATCATGCCAAAACCAATAACCATTTTATTAACATTCGGTCCGGCAAAAAATGAAGAACAGTACTTACCCACAAACGCAATTGTTGTCAGTGCGGCAGCCAGTAAAAGCACTTTAGGATTGAACAAGCTAGAGATGTCTACGTTCATACCAGTGAGCACGAAGAATATAGGTACGAGAAAGTGCGCAAGTGGTTCTACTAGATCGTCTATATGTCGTTCTTCGTGAGCATGGACTATGCGGAGGATCTTATGTTTAAAGCTGCTGTCTTCTGTCTCTAGTTCGGTTTTCAGTTCTTCCGCAATACGCGCGTTCTTAAAGGAGGCAAACTGAATTGGGTCGAGTACGAGTCCTGCAGCGAACGCGCCAATGATGGGCGCTAGTCCAAATTGTTCGGCCACAGAGCCAAAAAGTAAACAAAAACCTATAACCAAAGTAAATTTTGTTCCGGCACCTGCATGGATCTTAGAAAAGATTTTGCTGAGCCGGGGGGCACATATTTGTCCTAGGACGATAGCGCCAACAAGAAATATAATAGCCTTACCAAGAGTGAGGCTAACAACGCCAAAGGAAATAGCTCCAGTAGTGACCATTCCGGTTACTACCGCAAGGACTACCAAACCAATTACGTCATCGATAACTGCTGCTCCAACAACCAGCTTGGCTTCAGGTGTTCTTATTTTTCCTAGGTCGGTAAAAACTCGTGCGCTGATGCCAACCGATGTTGCTGTTAAGGCCGCTCCAAGGAAGTAGTGTGCCGTTGTGCTCAAAGTGGGGAGAAGCCACGGTCCAACAACGAAAGCGCCCAAGGAAAAGGTGATGACAACACCTGCAAGTGCGATAAGAAAAGCTCGAAACCCTACCCGTCTCATTTCTGATACGTTTGATTCCAGTCCTGTGCGGAATAGGAGGATGGCAACACCAAGCTCAGCCAAGAATCTTAAGTTAGGGTCAACTTTATACGCGTCAAACCAATGAATACCGATCAGCGCGAGGTTGCCAAGGATCACGCCAACAAGAAGCTCGCCTAAGACTGCCGGTTGTTTCCAGCGTTCAACGATGGAGAAAACCTTGGCGAGTACAAGTATAAGCGCAATTTCTAAGAAGGTTACCGCCGCTCGGGGAGCTGTACTTTCTGAGACATTAGCTAATACCTGAGGTGCCACAAATGCCAATAGCCCTGAAAAGAGTATGATATTAATTTTGTGATGCGATCTGATGCGGTTGAGGATAGCGGCCATATAGGGTTTTGAATAATTATTGTATATTGGTATAAAGTGTGGTGTGAGTATAGTTGCCGTGGGGCGAAATAAAATCCCATGTAACCTTCGAGCCGAATGGCTGGGGTTAGATGAGAATTTTTAGTGGATAGATTTGTTCGAAATTAGATGCTAATAAATCTAGCATCATAGTTTCGTGTGTGAGAGTTGGCGTACCGACACTGCGTATATTCATGCCTTACTAGTCTCCAATTCACCTGAGCAGACTAGTAGTATACCACTGGGACAAAAATTGACAAGGGCTGTATGCGAGGATGTAAAAACACCCGGACTGTTCCGGGTGTTTAGAAGTTCGCTTACTGTCTTTTTTTGGCTGTAGCGCTAGTTGTCTTGGCAGGTTTTTTGCCAATTCCAGTGGCCTGTTTTACTACTTTTTTAGCTGCTTTCTTGACTACTGGCACAACTTTCTTACCTGCGGCTTCGACTTCGGAAGCAATGGCATCCCAGTGGCCTTT
>CAZKVS010000027.1:7216-8856 GCA_964556325.1 uncultured Candidatus Saccharibacteria bacterium | reverse complement strand
GCGAGAGCGGTGAGGCCTACTCCGACTCCAACGGCTAGTTTCTTTTGCTTCTTATTCATAACTATGAATGTATCCGATGCGAATCTACGAATGACACGAATCTACGAACAACTACGAATGTAATTCGTGATTATTAGTTGATTCCGATGAATTTGTAGTTTCGGATCGCGTTTAATTATTTCTTGCGTGTAGCTTTTTTGGTATAGAGCTTGCGAAAGATAGAGAAAAGAGTGTCGGGTACAAAACCTTCTTTACCCACGGCGGCCTTAGCTTCCTGTATGCCGGCGACAATGGTTTCCGTACCCGCTTGAGCGGTTTTGCTGATTTGGCGAATAGTGCGCAGAATGCTCACTATATACACGAGGCCAATAAGAAGTAGGAGAGTTAGCAACACCAAACCTATGGTGGCTACAAAAAAGAAAATATCTGCTTTTATAAAACTATCGCTCATAAATTTAGTATATCACAGAAAATAGAGGTATTTAGGCGTATGAACATATAACTTCACCCAGGGGATACTGATATGTCCATATTTACATATCCCCTTGGCCAGACGTATGTGTCTAGGGGTATTTTGTCAGTAGTTTTCTCAGAACTTTTTCATATTGAGACCGAAGTGCTTCGTCAGTGCCAACTTCTATGACCTCATCGTTCATATTGGTGGCGGCAGCGGTCCAATTGTATGACCCGGATACGTAGCCGGTATCGGTCACAACTGTTTTAAGGTGCATTATACCTAAGTGGTCTTGCGTGCTCACCGGGATGCCCGCTTCTCGCAACTCTTTTATTATTTTTCCTTGGAGCTCAATTTTTACGAGTTGGTCCTTATCGGTTATGCCTTGTACATCGAGTCCGCGATGTTTCGCGCCTAGGAGAGCGTCTTTAAGGTCATTTCGGGTAAAGGTATAGACCGCAAAGTAGACAAACTGATTTGCGTTTTGAATAGTTTTTATTATTTCGCGGTTTGCCTCAACATCGCGGTTATAATAGACCGCTACTTCGCGTTGTTTGTGGGGTATGTACTTGTAGGAGTAGACGAGTTGGCCAATCGTTGCGAGCAGTAGGGCAATAAGGATAATATAGATAAAGTCGCGTTTTAGTTTCATGAGATTGGTTTTATGGAATGCACAAGGCTCACAAGGAAGTATGGGACCCATAGCACGTATAGGACTCATACGACTTTTCGGTCGTATATAATACTACACGCTGCGGCGGATTTCGCGTTCGGTGTCGCGTTTTTTTATGTACTCCCGTTTGTCTAGTTTTTTGCGCGCGCGACCCACTCCAATTTTAAGTTTTACCAGTCCGCGGTGGCCGCTGTAAATTTCCAGAGGGATAATAACCAGCCCTTTCTCTTTGCCGAGTAGGGAATTGATTTCTTGTTTTTTGAGCAAAATTTTACGAGAGTGGGTGGGCTCGTAGTCGGTGTTGGGTGCGTATTTGTAAGGGCCGATGTGACAGTTAATGAGGTAGGCGCCATCTGCATGTACGGTGACATAAGCACCTGTGAGCGAAACGTTACTTTGTTTGGCAGCCTTTACCTCCCGCCCTTCCAATACTAAACCCGCATCAAAGGTTTGTTTGATGTCGTAGTCGTATTTAGCGCGGTTGTTGGTTGCGAGTTGTGTCATGCGAATAAA
>CAZKVS010000027.1:0-7116 GCA_964556325.1 uncultured Candidatus Saccharibacteria bacterium | reverse complement strand
TGTCGTAGTCGTATTTAGCGCGGTTGTTGGTTGCGAGTTGTGTCATGCGAATAAACGGATTCATAAGTCTGATAAGACATATATGAATTATAGGTTTAATAAATATAGTGTAGCTTTTCCTTTAAAATAACGAAAGTGACGAACCGAGGCTCTCTATAGCTCCTTTGGTTTCGTCACTTGGTATAAGTTTCCTGGTGGCCGCACACCGTGCACCGCCATACATCGGCAGTTGGATGCGAGATTTGATTGCGGAAAGTTTGTCGCCCACATTTTGGGCACTTGATTTCCGCATTCGGCAGCACATTCATGATAATAGCAATTGTTTTAACGGCCACAATTACTACTAAAATGAAAAGTAGCAGTTCCATTGCCTCCTCCTCGTTTGGGGTTGTTGTAGTACTTCCAAAAATTTATGACCCTTTTTGCAATCCTTGGTGTAATTGCAACCTCGTATTATTCCATAAAGTAACCTTATTGTCCATAGCTCTATCTAGCGTAATTATGAGTATTTCGGTATAATGAGCAGTATGAAACAGGCACTTCATGAGCTTATATATAGAGCAGTTGAAACAGAGTTTGGGGCGGACGTAGCAAAGTCCGTCGTTTTTACCGTGGAGCAACCACCGAAGCCGGAGATGGGAGACTATGCCACAAATGTAGCTATGGTGTTGGCTAAGCAGTTGAAGCAAAATCCGAAGGAAGTGGCTGGGAAGATAGTGGATAGTGGACAGTGGATAGTGGACAGTGAAACCGGTCAAAGTATTGCGAAAGTAGAAGTGCTGGGTGGGTTTATAAACTTTACGCTTAAACCAGAGGCTTGGTTTAAACAGGTACTAGAAGAAATTGGAAGGCAGAAATCAGAATACGGAAAGTCTGTGTTAGAGCATCCAGAGAAAATAATGGTAGAGTACTTGTCGCCTAACACTAACAAGCCTTTGCATCTGGGTCACTTGCGTAACGGCATTACTGGTGCAGCAGTTATTAATGCACTGTCCGCGTCCGGTCAGTCAGTCATGAAAGCAGAAATTATAAATGACCGTGGGGTGCACATATGTAAAGCCATGCTTGCATATCAGCGATGGGGTGAGGGCACGACGCCGGAGTCGGTAGGAAAAAAGCCTGATCATTTCTTTGGCGATTGGTATGTTCGCTTTGCTCAAGAAGCAGAGAAGGATTCAAGCTTGAACGATTTAGCGCAAGCAATGTTGCAAAAGTGGGAAGCAGGCGATTCTGAAGTCAGGCAGCTGTGGTTGCAGGTACGTCAGTGGGTTTTAGATGGTTGGAAGCAAACGGAAGACCTGCTTGGCTTTACGTTCGATAAGATTTATTTTGAGTCCGATGTGTATCAGCTTGGGAAGGATGTGATAGACGCCGGATTGGCTAAGGGGATATTTCACAAAAACGAAAAAGGGAATGTCGTTTTTGACTTATCACCGGAAGAGTTTGGTACTGATGAAGAGGGTAACGCAAAAGTGATAACGGTGCTCCGAGCAGATGGTACGAGTTTGTACTACACGCAAGACTTGGGTTTGCAAACAAGCCGCGTTGCGGAGTATCACTTAGATAGAATTGTACACGTTGTGGGTTCTGAACAGAATTTTTACTTCCAGGCATTGTTCGCTATGTTTAAAGCGCTTGGGTATGCGTGGGCGGAAAAGCTGTACCACTTGTCATATGCAATGGTGTATTTACCCGAAGGGAAGATGAAGTCTCGTGAGGGAACGGTGGTGGATGCAGATGATTTAATTGCGCAAATGGTTCAACTGGCTACTCAGGAAATTATTGAGAGGACAAATAAGACTGAGGGGACCAATCGGACAGACAAAATAGATGCTTCAGAAATAGGGCGCCGGGCGCGCATTATTGCCCTGGGGGCAATTAAATTTTACATGTTAAAACAGAAGCCAACTACGGATATTTACTTTGACCCTAAAGAGTCTATTTCTTTTGAGGGACACACGGGACCGTACTGCCAGTACACATACGCGCGAGCAAAAAGTATTGTGAGAAGCGTAGGGCAGATGCAGAGAGATGAGAGTTCACAAATTGAGTATGGACTATTGGGTGATAGGGATGAGCGCATATTGTTGCAAAAGCTAGAGGGCTTTACCGAGATTGTACGTCGAGGCGCTGAAGAATATAATCCCGCTTTAATAGCAACTCATATTTTTGAAACCGCGCAAGCCTTTAACGCTTTTTATACCACGCACTCAGTGGCGAAAGCAGGGACAGAGAGTCTGCAATCTGCTCGTCTGGTGATGGTGCAAGCAGCTGCGCAGGTTATTCATAACGGGTTGGCTATATTGGGTATTGAAACGCTCGAGCAGATGTAAAAGATAACAGGGCTTATAGGACGTATAAGACTTATAGGACCAATAGGACGTATAGGTCATATAAGGCCTATAGGGCGGGTAGTGAAGTAAGAATAAAGAATTATGAACCAAGAAGAAAAAACTAAATCGAACACTCCTGACTTTAATGCGTTAGAGCAGGAGGTTATAAATTTCTGGGAAGAAGATAGAACATTTGAAAAGTCTTTAGAAAAAACCCGCAACGGTGAACCGTATGTGTTTTATGATGGTCCGCCGTTTGCAACCGGCTTGCCGCACTATGGTCATATTCTTGCATCTACCATAAAAGATGTGATGCCTCGGTACCAAACTATGAAAGGGAGGTACGTGCGGAGGCGGTGGGGTTGGGACTGTCACGGGCTGCCCATTGAGAACATCGTGGAAAAAAAATTGGGTATTTCTGGCAAGCGGCAAATAGAAGAGTTGGGTGTTGAGAAGTTCAACGAAGCGTGTCGTGAGAACGTGCTTACCTTTGCTCATGAATGGGGTAAGATGGTGAAGCGCATGGGGCGATGGGTAGAGTTTGATAATTCCTATAAGACCATGGACTCCACGTACCAAGAATCTGTTTGGTGGGGTTTAAAGCAGCTCTGGGATAAAGAGTTGATATATTCCGACAGAAAAGTATTGCTTTACTGCTCCCGTTGTGAGACACCAGTGTCCAACTTTGAAGTAGCGATGGATAATAGTTACAAAGACGTAACTGAGAATTCGGTATACGTGAAGTTTCGTTTACTCCCTCGCCAGCGTATTTTGGATTTTATTACCGACGAATCTACCTATGTGCTTGCCTGGACTACGACACCATGGACTCTACCCGGCAACACTGCGTTGCATCTGGGGCCGACTATTCAGTATGTCTTAGTTGAACAGGGCGGTGAGAAATATATTTTAGCCAAAGAGCGGTTAGACCTTCTGGAAGGTCCGTACGAAGTACTGACAGATGTGTCTCCTCGGAGTTTAGTTGGGTTGAGCTACGAGCCCTTATATGCAGGTGTCGTAACCGGCGCAACTGAACCGGTGCGGGAGGGTGACCCGGCTCGTGCTCATAAAATTTATGTAGACGATTTCGTTGCCACTACTGATGGAACGGGAGTAGTTCATAGCGCGGTTATGTATGGTGAAGAAGATTTTGCTGCGGGTAAAGAGCATGATTTGCCGAGAGTAGATATGCTTGACCATAAAGGTCATTACCTGGCAACCGCGCCAGAATTTTTACGTGGAGTCTTTTTCAAAAAAGCAGAGAAATTGGTTTTGGAAGAGTTGACGGGTCGAGGGTTGGTTTTTCGAGTGAAGGCATTTACCCATAGTTATCCGCATTGTTGGAGGTGTGCTACGCCTTTGTATTATTGCGCGCTCCCGGCATGGTTTATAAATATTCAAAAAATTAAACCTGCGCTTCTGAAAGAAAATAAAGAAGTGTCATGGTACCCTGAGCATTTAAAAGAAGGCCGTTTCCATAACAGTGTGCAACAGGCACCTGACTGGAACATTTCTCGTAATCGCTTTTGGGCAACCGCCTTACCATTTTGGCGTTGTGAACAAACCAACTGTCGCAAGACTCTGTGCGTTGGCTCGGTAGATGAGCTAATAGAGAAGTCTGATAATTTTCGAGAGGTATACCCGGACTATGACGGCGAGGTGTCAAAGCTGGATTTGCACAAGCCTTACATTGATGCCGTATTCATGCCGTGTGAACACTGCGGTGGGCGCATGTCTCGTGTGCCGGAGGTGGTAGACTGTTGGGTGGAATCTGCGTCGATGCCTTTTGCAGAAATTCATTTTCCATTTGAGGAAAGAGAATTGTTTAAACACCGTGCTCAGGCGGACTTTGTGGCGGAATACATTGCTCAGACTAGAGCTTGGTTTTATGTCATGCATGTATTGGGCGTAACCTTGTTTGATAAAGCACCGTTTAAAAATGTAGTCACGACCGGAACTATTTTAGCAGAGGATGGCGCCAAGATGTCCAAGTCGTTAAATAACTATCCTGACCCATGGGTGTTGATTGAGAAGTATGGAATGGACGCAATTCGTTTTTACCTCATGCAGAGCCCCGTTATGAACGGTGATGACTTTAACTTTTCTGAGGCTGGAGTGAAAGAAGTTTCGCAGAAGGTAAATATGCTGCTATATAATGTATGGAGTTTTTACCGAATGTACTCTTCCGATAAGGTTGGAATTTCCAATTTCCAATTTCCAATTTCCAATCAAATGCATGTATTGGATCGTTGGATATTGGAGCGGTTACAGCAGATGATTGGAACAGTTACGTATCAACTTGATCACTACAATACCCCTCGGGCATGTAGAGAGTTGGTGGAGTTCATTAACGAACTTTCTACCTGGTATGTGCGACGGAGTCGAGATCGTATAAAAGCAAATAATGAATCGTCGGCCGCTGCTTTGCAGACCTTGGGGTACGTGCTTGCCCGTACGTGTCAGGTGTTAGCGCCCGTTGCTCCGTTTTTGAGTGACCATATATATAGAGACGTAACCGGGGAAGAATCGGTTCATATGTCGGAGTGGCCCCTTCTTCACCAAGGCTACGAAGGGCAAGCCGTCTCAGGCGTAATTGAAAAAGACTATGACGCGAAGGCATTAGAGCAGATGAATTTGGTGAGAGAGCTGGTGAGTGTCGCGCTAGCGGGACGGAAGGCGTCTGCGGTGTCGGTGCGACAACCGCTCCGAGCTTTGGCATATCAAACGCAATCAACCGATGTTCGGTTGGGTGATGAACATCTTGCAATTGTGTTGGAAGAGTTGAACGTAAAAGGCATTGACGACTACGAGCAATTGGCTGAGTGGTCGCGTACACGTGGTAGTGTCCATACCAGCATCGGAACAGGTAAAATTGCCGCAGTGCTGTTAGATTTGGAATTGACCGAAGAGCTGCGGTTGGAGGGATATGCTCGTGAGCTAGAACGGGCCGTACAGGATTTGCGTAAGAAGTCTGGGTTGACCATTGGCGAAGAAATTGAGCTGTACTACAATACGCAAGATGAGCACTTAGGAAAGGTTCTTCTTGACTTGCTTGACCGTAAAAAAACGTATGTGAGCGTCATTACTCAAAGTTTGGAAGTTGAGGCGGATGAAGAGATTCAGTTACAAGTAGGCGGTCAGGCGATTTGGTTAGGTATAGTAAAGCGTACATAAGGATCTTGGCTACATTAAAAATCACCCGTGCGGGTGATTTTTAATTTTTAAAAACCCGTAACGATACTGCCCGGATGTATCGCATGCGCAGTGGCCCAGCCTGATTGTACCTCAAGCACAGCTGTTACTTTTCCAGGGGAGGGATATCGTGCGAGTAGAGTATCTGCTTGTTTTTTTTGTGGTGGTTGTGCGTCTTTACTTATGCCAACGACATGCCCATCTCGTATCCAAATAATGTCTATGGGAAAAACCATGTCCTTCATCCAAAAGACAGGCTCTGCCGCAGGGGAGTAAGGGAATAGCATGCCTTCATCTGGCTGTATGTGTTGTATGCGAGAGAGTCCTTGCTGTTGTTCGGATGAGGTTGTAGCAACTTGTACAGACAGTACAGTTTCGTCTAGCATTATTTTTTTAGTTGGACTGAGTTCGTGTACGAAAGCTACGGTAGGCACGTTTGCTTGAGGCGTACACCCGGTAGCGAGCAGTGTGGTCATGCTTAAAAGAAATATTTTTTTTGTTAGGCTGGTCATAGGGGTTGATAGTGTATAATGGTATTGTACTATAGCATGGGTCTGATAGGACAGTTAAGACATATAGGACCTATAGAAAGTCAGCGCGTGATAATCTTGGTTGCGCGTTTAATGATACAAAAATATGAAAGTTAAAGAACTCATGACCACGAAGGTCATTACTGTACGCCCAACTGCAACCATCGAACAAGTGGCAGACGTGTTGCACCAATATCGATTTACCGGTGTGCCTGTTGCAGACGACAAGGGAAGACTGTTGGGTGTCATTATGGAACGCGATTTCATCACAGCAGATTCAAAATTGTACTTACCGACGTATATTAAAATGTTGAAGGACCTGGACTTTGTTCAGAACGATAAGAAGCATTTATCCGCTGAAGTGCAATCTATCATGAAGGCGACAGCGGCAGATGTAATGAACAGCAACATTGTAACTGCGAGTCCGGACGATACCATGGAGCATGTTGCCGAGTTGTTCGCCACAAAACGCGTGAACCCCATTCCGGTGGTTGATGATAATTTTCATATTGCCGGCGTTATTTCTCGAAGTGATTTAATTAAGTTGTACTCTCCGAAAAATATCGAAGCCAAGCGAGAAGCGCCTCCTCGAATATTGGATATGACTGCAGAGAAATCGTACACTGAGATTGATAAAAACTTTGCCTTTGTTTCCAAAATTCGTGCAAGCATTTGGTTTCTTATTTCTATGGCATTTTTAGTTATTGGTTTTATTCTCGGAGTACTGTGGGTTATAGATTACTAGGGGAGGCAGGGAGAACATGAAGCATGTAGCATAAAACATATAGCATGTAGCATGAGGCAAACAATATACAGAACTGATGTTCTGTATTTTTGTTCTGTGTTATATGCTTCATGTTCCATGTTTCCTGTTTTATGGCTTGCCACTTGACAAGTTTTGACCCCCGGATCGCATTTATTTTTCAGAGCAGTGAATCATTTTTTATAATATATTCTTGCAAAAAAACTGTAGATATGCTATAGTATATGTAAGGTTTTAGTAACTTGAAACCAAAATAAAAACCAATTAAATAAAAGGCTTTTTGTGGCAATGTCTCGCA
>CAZKVS010000026.1:10425-11658 GCA_964556325.1 uncultured Candidatus Saccharibacteria bacterium | reverse complement strand
TTCTTGCACTGTTCCGCCTGCGGGCACACGGAAACTAAAACCGCGAGTGCTGGTATATGTATATGCCGGTTTAATTTGTGTGCTTGCACCCGCTACTTTTGCCGGAGGCGTAGGCTTTGTAGCTATACTTGGTTCGTTGGTAAAGGTGCTGGAAATGCGCGGTGTTGGCGGTGTCTCGTCTATTACTGCGGGCGGCTGCACGAGTGGGGGTTGGTATGGGTTCGTTACCACTGCGGGTAAAGATGCAGTTTCTGTATGCACAGGCATTTGCAAACCAGCAATAACATCTTCCGGCGCATTCGCTACTTTTACCTTGAGTTGAAAAGCAGACCTACCCGCTATAACTACATAACCAAGGCCAAAAATAACCAGTACTACTATAAGTCCTATTTGTATAGTGTGACGACTAAACTTGCTCTTGTGCGGCTGCACAGAGCTCACAACTTCTTCCACTAACTGCTGGTCTTCGGGTGCCACTTCAGAAGGCCTTAAATTTGGGGGTAGTTCTTCGTTCATAAGGGGAAAATCAATTTTCATATAAGTATACTCTTGTTTTGAGGCCAAAACAAGAAGCCATTATATTGGGAATAAATTAAGACTTTTGCGTTTGAGTCAAATTCGAGGCAAAACGCGAGTACAGACTGAGGCGTACTAAAAGTACGGCGAAGTCTGACGCAGCGTTTTAACGAAGAAGTTGGCCAAAGACAAAAGTCTTATATAAAACACAAAAACCACCTACGAATAGGTGGCTTTATGCAGCTCTTGCGAGCTGGTTCCAATTAGAGGCGCTTCTTAGCGGTCTTCTTGGTAGCTTTCTTCTTGCCGGTCTTTTTTGCGGCTTTTTTCTTTGCTGCCATTTGTGCTAGTCTCCGTGAGATGTGTACTAATTTTTGTGCACATCCCTTAATTTTTCTACTGCCTAGTTCAATAAAGAACTAAGGTTAGTAGCAAGTAAAAATTCTTCTGTGTTTCTTTGTGTTACCGGTTACGCTTTGACCTTTACATCCTTCGAATACCTCAGGACCTTCGGCCAACCTTCGCGTTTATTTTTTGCATTCAAAATATTTTTATGCAAAGTAGTTTTGTATGCGAAGGAATAAATTCTGTTTCTAAATATTTGTTTGTACAAAGTACTACACATGAATTATAACGATTATCATTTTCGAGTGTCAAGCATACATTGTTGATAACTTTTATAAAATAGTTACAAAATAGTAAACAGTAATAAGTAAA
>CAZKVS010000026.1:3283-10325 GCA_964556325.1 uncultured Candidatus Saccharibacteria bacterium | reverse complement strand
TATTTTCTATTTACTACTTACTGTTTACTTATTACTACTTACTACTCATCTATTCCTCAAACACACCCTCATTAGTAATTGCTGTGCGTCGGTGAGAATGTTTACGAGCTATACGTATGCGTGACATATTTCGTTCCAAGAGGGCAGCGGTAATAGCATATTCCTGATCGGATAACGACGCTGCTTTGGCCAGTGTTTCTTGAGCTTTCTGTACTGCCTGCTCGGCCCGTGCAAGGTCTATTTCGGCTACATGCTCAGCTGAATCTGCCAAAGCCACTACCTCACTGTGAGGTTGTATTTGCAAGAAACCACCACCTACGTGCAGCAGTTGAGAATTGCCTTTATGCGAAACAATAATTTCCCCCGGCACAAGCTCGGCAACCAAGGGCGCATGGTTGGGCAACACAGTTATTTGCCCTTGCTTGGTTGAGCAGGTAATACTGTCTGCCTGCCCATCAAAGAGCGTACGTTCTGGTGTTACAAATTTAAAGTGAATAGAAGCCATAAAACAAATTTCCAATATCTAATATCTAATTTCTAATGTATAACTCGCAGTTAGTTTAGGCATTAGAAATTAGTAATTCAACATTACCAAGTTGCTTCTTAAGCAACTTGGTCTATAGTCCCCTTCATGTAGAATGCTTGTTCTGGCATATGATCAAGCTCACCACTGAGTATTTTCTTAAAACCACTTATAGTATCTGCCAAGGGAACATATTGTCCTGGACTGCCGGTAAATATTTCTGCTACGAAGAATGGCTGGCTTAAGAAGCGTTGAATTTTGCGAGCGCGAGCAACCGTAACTTTGTCTTCCTCTGGCAACTCTTCCATACCGAGAATGGCAATAATATCTTGCAACTCACGGTAGCGCTGCAAAGTTTTCTGTACCGCACGAGCAGTGTCGTAGTGTTCTTGACCAACTATGTTTGCATCTAAAATAGTAGAGGTGGAATCGAGTGGGTCTACAGCCGGGTAAATAGCAAGCTCAGACAACGCGCGAGAAAGTACCACGGTAGAGTCTAAATGGGCAAAAGTAGTAGCCGGAGCCGGGTCGGTAAGGTCATCCGCCGGTACATATACAGCTTGTACAGAAGTAATAGAACCTTCTTTAGTGGAAGTAATACGCTCCTGCAACTCTCCCATTTCAGAAGCTAAGGTTGGCTGGTAACCCACCGCGCTCGGAATACGACCAAGCAACGCAGATACTTCACTCCCCGCCTGGGTAAAACGGAAAATATTATCTACGAACAACAAAATATCTGCCTTGCTGGCATCGCGGAAGTATTCCGCCATGGCCAAACCAGAAAGCGCTACACGAGCACGTGCGCCCGGTGGCTCATTCATTTGACCGAACACCATGCTCATTTTATCAATAACTCCTGACTCAGTCATTTCATGATATAAGTCATTTCCTTCACGAGTACGCTCCCCTACACCAGCAAACACTGACAAACCACCATGGGCTTTTGCAATGTTGTTAATCAATTCTTGAATAACCACTGTTTTGCCCACACCTGCACCACCAAACAAACCTACTTTACCACCTTTTAAGATAGGGCAAATAAGGTCAATAACTTTAATACCCGTCTCTAACACTTCACTGCGTGTAGACTGTTCGGTAAGTAACGGAGCAGGGCGATGAATAGGATACCGTGCCTTTACCAAAGACTGATCTAACGGCTTACCGTCTATTGGCTCCCCGAGCACATTAAACATGCGTCCTAGGGTAACTTCCCCTACGGGCACTTCTATACCAGTACTCACTACCCGTGCTTCCATGCCCCGTTTTAAACCATCGGTAGATGACATAGCAATAGTACGGACCGTGTTGTTTTTGAGCTGCTGCTGGACCTCAAGCGTCAAGGTTGTGTCGTTAAACACTACTTCTACAGCGGCATATATATTTGGTACACCCCCTGTAAACCGAACATCCACCACCGGACCAATAACCTGAGTCACCACTCCGGTATCTGTCTTCGGGGCTTGTTTAGCCTCTTTAGTTGTCATAATCTTGTTCATTAATCGTAGTATATAAATTAGTAATTATTGTTCTTCCAAGGCTATTTTGCCAGCGGTAATTTCACTCAATTCGGTAGTAATTTTATTCTGTCGCAACTGGTTAAAGGTTAAGGTCAAGTCAGAAATAATGTCCCCTGCACTTTCGGTAGCATTCTTCATCATAATCATACGACTACTATGTTCTGCAGCATCGCTCTCTAACACCGCTTGATACATTTGACTCTCAAGTATTCGTGGAAGTAAGTGTTCAAGGACCAGTTCAGGGGTTGGTTCAAACTCGTATTCAATAGGCATTTGCCCTCCCCCTCTTGAGGGGGAGTTGGTGGGGGTCATAGGCGACTTCTTTTCATCGCGAGAATCTACTATGACCTCCCCTAACCCCTCTCGCCTCGCACCCGAGTCGGAGCGGGCCTCCTGAGGAGGGGAAACCAAAGGTAGCAACTGTTGGATTCGAGTCTCGGAAGTTAAGGTAGAGATAAAATGGTTATAAACTACATACGCTGTTTTATACGTGCCGGCGGTGAACCCTTTCGTGAGCACGCCTACAATGGGCTGGATTACAGCACTATTCGTTAACGCATCCGGTTTACTAAAATCTGCCACCAAGTTCTTTTTTGTGCGAGCAGTCACTTCTGCCGCTTTTTTACCCATAACTATATAGTCTATATTGCCGGCGCCTACTTCTTGCTCTAAGGCTCTGAGTTTTATAAACAGATTGGCATTAAAACCACCCACCAGCCCTCGATTGGTTGAGATAACAACAACTGCGACTCGGGTAGCTTTAGGATTCGCAGTCAACAAACTCGTAGCGGCACTTTCTGAACTTGCCCCGGCTACGTTCTGGGCATCTAAAGATAACGAACGCAACATACCCCATGCGAGCTCAGCATAACTTCGACTAGCCAAAGTAGCAGCTTGGCTCTTGCGCATTTTGGCAGCAGACACCATTTGCATAGCCCGCGTCACCTTGCGCGTGCTTTTGACTGACTTTATCCTTCTTGTAAGTTCTTGTGTAGATGCCATAAATAAGTTGTAGAGTTGTACGTTGTAGAGTTGTAAGTGAAAGACTTACAACATACAACTATACAACTTACTACTTTACTGGATGGTTTGCTTAAAGTTCGCAATCGCTTCTTTTAGACCCGCTTCCGTTTCTTCGTTCAGCTCTTTGGACTCGCGAATGGCTTTCATAACTTCTCTGCCCTGGCCTTCCATAAACTCGTAGAACTTCCGTTCCCATTCGCCTACTTTATCTACTGCTACGTCATCCAAGTAGCCGTTATTGGTTGCATACAAAATAACTACCTGCTTTTCGAGGGGCACAGGAGAATACTGCGGTTGCTTAAGCACTTCGGTCATGCGGCGGCCGGTGTCGAGCGCTTTCCGAGTTGCTTCGTCCAAGTCACTTCCAAACTGAGCAAAGCTTTCCAACTCACGAAACTGAGCCAAAGAAAGCTTAAGCTTACCAGCCACTTTTTTCATAGCTTTGGTCTGGGCGGCAGAACCCACACGAGAAACCGATGTACCTACGTTCAGAGCAGGGCGAACACCTTTATAGAACAAATCGGCTTCTAAGAAAATTTGCCCATCGGTAATGGAAATAACATTGGTCGGAATATACGCGGAAATATCACCAGCCTGTGTTTCAATAATAGGCAAGGCTGTAATTGAACCACCACCATATTCAGGGCTTAGTTTGGCTGCGCGTTCTAGTAACCGAGAGTGGAGATAAAATACATCCCCAGGGTACGCCTCACGGCCGGGCGGACGACGTAACAGCAAAGATATTTCACGATATGCCACAGCCTGCTTGCTCAAGTCATCGTACACAATAAGCACGTCTTTCCCCTGGTCCATGAAGAACTCACCCATCGCGCATCCAGCGTATGGAGCCAAGAACTGTAAGGCTGCAGGTTCCGAAGCTGCGGCAGAAACAACAATGGTATAGTCCATTGCCCCTCGTTCGGTTAACTCAGCAATTATTTTTGCAACCTTACTTTCCTTTTGACCTATAGCAACATAAATACAAATCATGTTCTGGTCATGCTGGTTCAAGATAGTGTCTATAGCTACTGCGGTCTTACCAGTCTGACGGTCGCCAATAATAAGTTCACGCTGCCCCCGACCAATCGGAATAAGCGCATCGATAGCTTTAATACCCGTCTGTACCGGCTGTCGTACACCCTGGCGAGTGATAACACCAGGAGCAATCTTCTCTACCGGATAAAACTTCTCAGCCTGAATAGGTCCGCGACCATCTTTTGGTTCACCCAAAGCTGACACGACTCGGCCTACTAAAGAGTTGGCTACAGGAACAGAAAGAATTTTACCCGTGGCTTTGACTGTATCGCCTTGTTTTACCTTCAAATAATCGCCAAGAATAATGGCGCCTACACTGCGCTCTTCTAAGTTGAGTGCCACGCCGCTCACACCATTACCAAAGTCCAACATTTCCATGCTCGCCACTTGGCCCAAACCATTCATGCGGGCTATACCATCCCCTACTTCTAAAACCGTTCCCACCTGGTTTACCTGAGGGTCGGTATTAAAACTGGTGAGTTTACTCTTCAGTTGTTCAATAATTTTATTCGAGTCCATAATCGTACAAAAATTCTGATTAGATTATTAACGAGTTAACGTGTTAACGAGTTTGTCTGAATTAACCCGTTAACCTGTGAGCGCGTTAACTAGATAATTCATTTTTAATTCTATCCAGTTGCCCTTTTACGCTTGCATCTATTAACGTATCATCCACTCGCAACACCATACCCCCCACCAGTTCGTCGTCAACTCTACTCCGTATTTCAATCTGATTTCCTGCTATTGCATTCAGCTCATTGAGTATCTGCTTGTTCTGAACCGCCTCCCGAGCAAACGTCGCGTCAATCTGTGTCGTAGCGCCCTGGGCGGCGAGTAGGACCTCAAAGCGGGCCACAATATCTTCCATCTTACTCAAGTCGCCGTTACCATTTAACACCCCAACCAAGTTTTCTATTATGACATCATGGTCCTCAGGTCTCGATTCCTGTACCGCCAGTAAGAGGGCTTGAGCATATTCGTCTACTGTCGTTGTAGTCATAAAACAGTTCTTAGTGCTTAGTGCTTAATGTATTGAGCGCGCTTTGGGCAAGCTCTTTATCTTTTTTATCGGTTAGCTTTTCTTTGAGTACTTTCTCAGCAGCCAGTACCACCAAATCTGCAAGTTGCCCTCGTGCTTCTGCTAATACCTGTTCCTGTTCTTGTGCCAGCGCCTTTTTACCATCGGCCAATAACTTCTCCTGTTCCTGTTTGGCTTTGTGTAAGAGTTCCTCGCGCACCTTCTCCGCTTCACCCTTTGCCTGACCCACAATCTCTGCGGCAGCCACTCGAGCTTGAGCCATTTCCGCCTTTTTCCAAGTTTCAAACTCAGCTTTCTGTACTTGTATGTTTTCAGCGGTCTGTAAGGACTGCTCAATTTTCTGCGTTCGTTTTTGCAATGCCTTGGTTACGGGGGTAAACACCCATTTCCATAACACCAACAGCACTATACCAAAGTTGACCAATTGAGCTACAAAAAGTTTGGCACTAATACCGAACATGGTAGCGACGTTAGGGTTTGCCGCCTCCGCCGCCTCGTGGACCGCTTCTGCAGCTTGGGCTGTATGAGAAAATATATGAGCAATATCCATGTCTGAAATGTCTAATTACTAATTCCTAATTTCTAATGCAATACAGTCTTGTCATTAGAAATTAGATATTAGGCATTAGGAATTATTTTGTTCTACAAAATAAAGGTAATGACCAAAGCGTAAATGGCGATAGCTTCAGCAAAAGCCATACCAAGGAGCATAGGAACGAACAGCTTATCGGAAGCCTCTGGGTTTCGACCAATAGACTCCATAGCTTTTGCACCAATCTTACCAATGGCCAAGGCAGGGATCATACCACCAAGAGCGATAGTCAAAGCTTTAGCAATATACTTAATACTTTCTGGGTCCATACTACTATTCCTTCGTTTAGGCGTAACGCGACATATGGTTGGATATTTATAGTCGGATATGCTCTAAATTGAATTAAGAATAAAGAATTAAGATTTTCCACAAATGCGCAGATTTCACTGATTATTCAGATTTGATTCTGCACGGATTCATTTCTCAATTCTCACTTCTCAATTCTGCACTGGTCACACCGTGGGCGTTGGTTCCAGCATATCCGGTTCTTCAGCGTGAGTTACGGCGTCATGCTCATGAACCTCGGTCGTAGCTATGCTTAAATATACCAAGGTCAACATGGCAAACACCGTAGCTTGGACAATCCCCACCAAAAGTTCGAGCGCTATAAAAGGTAACGGCACAAAATACGCAATAATTGATGCCAAAACGGTAAGTAAAACCTCACCAGCGAATACGTTACCAAACAACCGAAGCGAAAGAGAAGCCATTTTCGCGATTTCCGAAAAAATTTCTATCAGACCAACAACAAATTCAATACACGCAACAAGAATTTTGGTTGGGCTGCCGCTTATTACCGCTTTATACACATCGCCCAGCTTGATAAATTTATTCGCGTACTTAAAAAAACCTATAGCTGCTATGCCCAGTAAATGAGAAGCTATTACGACAAAAACTGACATAGCAAGGGTCATATTTAAGTCTGTATTAGCAGGCCGAAAAATTGGAATTAGCTCCAGAACCCCATGATGCACTTGCCACACGCCAATAGAGCCTATGCCCGGTAATAGGCCTATCCAGTTTGAAACGAGAATAAAGAAAAAAAGTGCTCCGACTATAGGTAAGAACTTAATGGATTTTTTACGGTCACGAGTGACGCGGTCCATAAACTCCAGCAAGAACTCTAAAATAGCTTCAAAAAAGTTAAGCAACCCTTTTGGAGCAACGTTTGCATACTTACTTACCGCCTGCTTTATAAGCCAGCCAAAAATAATAAATCCAACAACCGTCAGCGTTGAAGTGACATAGCTGTTGGTTATTGGAAACCCGAGTACGTGAGTTAAGTTTTCTGCTGCTAAAGGCGGGAGAGTCAT
>CAZKVS010000026.1:0-3183 GCA_964556325.1 uncultured Candidatus Saccharibacteria bacterium | reverse complement strand
GAATTATGAAGCATGAGGGGGCGCAAGTTCTTTGCGGATGGTCATTATACGCTTGGACAAAAACGCCACACTAGCGACGATGGCCAGTAAAATACCAACTAAAGTAAATGCTTTATTTGTGTGGTACCGAGCATCGAGCCACTTACCAAAAAGTCCGAAACAAACGAGCGGAAGCGCTATAACAAAGCCAAACTCAGAAGCCAGGCTCACCATGCGCTGCATAGTGAACACATTCTTGCTAATATTTGGCTTATTTTTTAAATCTACGTCCACTTTTTAGCCTTATTCTTAAGGACTTTTACGCATATATCCTAACAGAAAAACCCCTCTTTGGCAAGCTAAAATCCCGACTTTGTGCCGGGATTTGTATCAAGATGGTCCAAACTTCGCTAAAGCTACGTCGGACAGACTTCTGTTCTAGACATATAAAAGATTATGTCCACATTTCGGCAAATCTTCGCTTGGCGTAAGCCAGACGAAGTCTTGGCGAAGTCTGGAGCCGGCTATCGGACTCGAACCGATTACCTGCGGTTTACGATACCGCCGCTCTACCAGGTGAGCTAAGCCGGCAAAAAATGCTTTCCTAAAAAAGCCCTGCCCGAACCGGTCTTAAGATACCACTCAAACTCTTTCGCAGTTCGCTCATCGAGAAAACCTACATAAGTAACTAATTTCCACGGAGCAAACTTGCTTGTATGTTTTGAATCACCCCAATTATGCGCTTTCACTCTAGAACGCAAATCCGTCGAGTATCCCACATAATGCTCTTTTGGATGATTTAAGCTTTGTAGAAGATAAACATAATACATACACAGCAGCCCGCCTTCGTATAACTTCGGCGCGCAGCCTCCGCATGCTATATAATATAATCCAACTTTCGCAATACTATCCTGTACTGGCGTAAGCCAGCCGTAGCCTTAGCGGTAGTCCAACTTCGCTAAAAGCTACGTCGGACAGACTCCTTTATTCTACTCTTGTATACTTTTGTCCAATTTTAGCAAAATCTTCTTTTTGGCGTAAGCCAGACGAAGCCTTGGCGGAGTCTGGAGCGGGATACGGGAATCGAACCCGTGTCTAAACCATGGGAAGGTCTCATACTACCATTGTACTAATCCCGCAGGGAACTCAAGTATTCTATCTAATTTTTCTACTCTATGGAAGTCGGCACTTGCACATACCATTTTACCGGTACAGCGGTGGCTTGCTCAGTCAACCAGGCGTCAAAGTGCTTTGGTCGTAAGACTATTTCACGCAGTTGCGTCAGTTCCTTCTCGTCTTTTGTTACCCGATTAAGCACTTCTACAATATGCGCGCCATACCGGGTATAAATAACTGCTGGGTTATGAAGAGGTAGACCCTGCACAGCCTGAGCGTATTCCGGAATAGCGAGACCGAGGTCTACATACCCGACATCACCACCGGACCAGGAACTGGCCAAATCATCGCTGTGAGTAGACGCTGCCACTTTCCAGTCGTCATCTGACTGCAAACCTGCGGAAAGAGTCCGTAGTTGCTGCGTAAGAACAGGCTCTAATCCTTGCTTCATATAATCTATTCGAAGATAATTTTCATACACATACGGCTCGACAAGCACTTTTATCGCCGCCGTTTGTCCATAATTCGCTTCAAAACTTTTATACTGCCCGTCGCCTGCTTGCAGCTCCGTTGCAGCACGTTGTAAATCTGACGACGAAACATGCAAGCCACGCCCAGCAGCTATAGACTTCACTTGCAAAGCATGAACCAGGGCCGACGCTGCGGCTTCAGTCTGCACACCACTCACATCATCGGAAAAGTACTGTAAATCGCCCGCTGTAATGTACTCCGAACCGACTACTCCCAGAGGTGCCCTCAGTACCTGTAAGGCCTGCAATCGAGCACCACGAGCCGCACCCGAATACAACCAAAACCCGGCAAGCACTATAAGTACCACCACACCCACAGACACTCCCACAGTCCACTGTATAATTTTTTTCTTATGGTGCTTTTCCATATAACTACATGTTATGGTCTACTAAAAAAATAATTCCACCAGGTTTTTGGATTTGACTCTGCAAGACCGCCACTGGCGGTTGTGGTAGCACTGGCAGTAGGCATAAACACCACTGCTATTTCTCCATCTCGTTTTTTGTTTAACTGCTGATGGGCTATACGGTCTGCAGCCGACTGACTGGATAAATATTTTAAGGAGTCTTCTATTTGTTTATTCTTCTCCTCAACGTCCTTAGACTCGGACTTCAGCGACTGTATTTCCCGGTCCAGCTTCCTTTGCTCTCGAATTTGATTGAACTTAACAAAAGACAAAAAACCCAAACTTGCTACCAGCAGCACAATAACAAAACGATTTGATAAAAATGTAACCGACTTTCGAGCAGACATACTCGTGTATATGTTAGTTACTACAATCCCCGCCCACGCATGCTAGTCCGGCATGCGTTGATTAGGTTTAGTATAGTCAACGGTAAACTGTGGACCGCCAGGTTTATGCACTCCTCGGGCTGCGACTGCTTTTTCATGCAGGCGCCAAAGAAACTCTTTTATCGCCGTGGGGTCAGCAATATTCTCTACGACTATAGGGTTTAAAAGACCGACTACCTGCAATTCTATATCGCCAAACCTTCCCACTACAGATAGCATCCCCGTTGTGCGAAAGCTTATATTTAATATGCGATCCAGCGCAGTTTCCGTAACAACGTGACGGAATACACTCTCATGCGCAACTTTTACAAACCGCTTGGTAGTAACAATGTACCGTTCCACAGACCACAGGTATATATGCCTCGCCCACCAAATACCTGCTATGAGTATCCACACCCCGAGCACGGTACGAGCAGGAGCAACAAGCTCGTAGTGCAACACATACCAGCTTGGGACAATAATAGCGCACAGTAAGGCTGCTGTGTGCCACCACAAAACCAGAGGCGTTTGCCGAAACACTACCGCTATTTCTTCGTCCGGCTGAAGTATGAGTGAACGCATAATATACCGATCCGAATCAACGAATGCATCCGAATCTACAAATAACTACAAATTCTAGGTTGCATAACGCATTAGGCTACGTTATTGAAACACACTGGGGCCAAGTGCTAAACCAATCATGGCTAAGACCATAATAACCGCCACCACACCAAATACTCTTTGTACTGTTTTTCTATTGCGAAACATGGGTAAATTATAACACAA
>CAZKVS010000025.1:0-11857 GCA_964556325.1 uncultured Candidatus Saccharibacteria bacterium | reverse complement strand
ACCTACAAAGGCATGGCCGACTACTGGACCAAAGCAACAAACGAAGGCGAAGTAACGGGCTTTATGAACAGCCTGCCAAAAATAGTTTGCTCCACTACCTTGCAAACTGCGGACTGGAACAACACTACCATTGTGCGGGACGCAGTTACAGAACTGGCAAAACTTAAACAAGAGGGAAGTGGTAACCTGTTTGTGTTTGGCAGCGGGGAACTCTCGGACTCGCTCATGAAAGCCAACCTCTTTGATGAATACCGCCTCTGCGTTGTGCCCGTCTTCCTCGGTAAAGGCAACCGTCTCTTTAAAGGAGGCCTGCCCTACCAAAAGCTTAAGCTACTAGAAACAAAACCTCTCCAAACCGGCGGCGTCATCCTTGCCTACGCCCCAGCATAAACCCCCACTTTCAACTAGCATCACGCATCCGTGGTGCTGTTTTGTTTGTCAAAGATTCTCTTTGGTGGTTTAAAATTATTTTAAATTAAGCTAAAATAATGCTAAACACAGCCCAATCTTGGCTATACACTTTATGGAACAAAAAAGTCAACAATTAGAATACCCTGAGGAAAGTGGTTCTGGTAAAAAAGTGGCACGTGCTGGTATGGAAATTGCGGGGGGAATCATCCCCTTTGTGGGAGGCTTTCTATCCGCCGCCGCAACTGCTTGGTCAGAAAATGATCAGGATAAAGTCAACTCATTTTTTAAACATTGGTTACAAATGTTGGCAGACGAGGTGAAAGAAAAGGAGAGGACGATTTTCGAAATTGTAGCCAGGTTGGACTTACAAGATGAAAAGATTGCAAAAAGGATGGATAGCCCCGAATATCAATCGTTATTAAAAAAAGCATTTAGAGAGTGGGCTGCGGCTGAAAGCGAGCAAAAGCGGATTTTAACAAGAAATATATTAGCAAATGCCGGGGCTACTCCTATTGTAAGTGATGATGTAGTAAAAATGTTCTTGAGTTGGTTGCAAACATTTTCAGAATTACATTTTCAAGTTATTAGTGTTATATACAATAACTCTGGGATAACGAGAGCAGGGGTGTGGCAAAAATTGGGGAAAGAAGAAGTTAGGGAAGATTCTGCGGAAGCTGATTTGTTCAAATTGCTAATTCGAGATTTAAGCATGGGTGGTATTATTCGACAGCATGTCGAAGTTGACTATTACGGTAATAAAATTTTAAAGAATTCTTCGGGTAGGCCAAAGAATTCTTCTGACGGGGGAACACGCACCGCCAAATCTGCTTTTGATAACGAAGAACTGTATGAGCTGACAGGGCTAGGTCAACAATTCGTGCATTATGCAATGACAGATTTACCTCTTAAAATTGAAGCTCCTAACACAGAGAATGCCAACTAAGGCAGGCGAAACTACCTATGTTTTTAAGTCATTACATATACAATGACTATTACTTCTCCAAGCGTAGCCTCTCGTACCGGCGGCTTCGTCCTTACTTATGCTTCGCCATAAACTATAAGCTTTAAGAAGCACCACGCTGCGTGGTCATGCTTTTGTCAAAGACTTCCTTTCAGGGCAATAAATAGAAGGATTATTGTCACTTTATGTTACTTTTGACCATTATCGACTAAAGATTCATACTGATAGTAAAGTCAAAATTTATTATTATGACTACTGAGGAATTAGAGGCAAAATTAGAGGCGCAAACCGAAACTACAACTTTGGAGTTTAAAGGTGATATGCCCTGGGAAGTTCAGAGTCTGGCCAAAGATATTTTAGCCATGTCTAACGTTCAGGACGGTGGGTACATAATCTTCGGTGTTGAGGATGGAACCTTTAATCGCCACGGGGTGTCGGGTGTAAATAAAATTACATTTGATCTTGATATTATGAAAGACCAAATGTCTTCTTTTGCTGACCCCTTTGTTGATTTTACTGTTGACTTCCCAAAAGACAAGGACGGGAAAGAATACGCTGTTGTTCGTGTTCTACCATTCCGGGACATTCCAGTGGTCTGTAGAAAAAATGGTATCGATGTTAAAGCTGGAGTTGTGTATTACCGAAATACCAATGGTCGACCACAAAGCGCAACGGTCTCTAATTCAACTGACATGCGCGACATTATTGAAGTGGCAACTGTGAGAATGATGCAGCGTAAATCTGCTTTGGGGTATGTTATTCAGTCCGGAGATAAAGAAAAATTAGATGGGGAGTTACAAGGTCTATGAAAGAAGGTTTGCTGGATAAAATTAAATCTCGAGGTTATTGGCGAGTTAATTTTCAGCCTTTAATTTCAAATGTTAAAATTGATACCTTGCAGAAGTGCAGAGAGGTCGTCGATAAAAACTCTGTGGAGTTGAGAGGTTGGGACTTTCCTCACATCCCTAGAAAAGAAGACGAAACTACCGGAATAGCTTTTGTCGATTCTTTTTGTGAGGGCTGGGTAGATTGGGAGTTTTATAAAGAATTTTGGCGAATGTACAAATCGGGTCAGTTTTTGTCATATCTTGCTTTAAGGGAGGACTGGTTTGAGGAAGATGGTATGCGGATGGGGTGGGCAAAAAAAATTAAGCCAGGCACTTCTTTGGGTATAGTTAGTTCGGTTATTTATGAAATTACAGAAATTTACGAATTTTTATCTAGATTAGCTCAAACCGGCTTATATGACGAAGGTGTAAAAGTCTCTCTTTCTTTGCATAATACCAAAGATAGGGAGCTCTGGGTTGAAGACCAAATGAGGGCACCATTTATGACTCCAAGAAGAAATTCTGCGAGCGAGCTTACTTTTTCGCAAACCTACACAAAAGACGAAATTGTTACAAACCCAAAAGGTCTAAGTAATAAAATGATATTGGACTTAACAGATAGGTTTGGGTGGAATCCTCCAGCCGAACAAATTATGTCAGATCAAGATAAATTGTTATCGGGCCGAATTTAAAGATTATTAAACATTCGCACGCATTTCGAGTTTTTGCAAATAATGTTTCGTTATCTGCTACTCGTTGGAGCCACCATAAAACACCGGCATGTGCTGGTGTTTTATGTTTACTGCATTGGGATTGTGTTGTGAGTAAAATGCTATAATGCCAGTGTGAACACTATCAAAAATGCGCAACAGGTATATTGCAAGGACCGGGCTGCGTGGCGGTTGTGGTTGAGTAGGCACCATACTCAGCAGGAAGGGGTGTGGTTGGTGTACGACAAGAATAAAGGTTCGGATCTACGGATGGTATAATATACATTATTAATAATATATATGACTGCAGAACACCATAATCCTAAAGTGGATGCATATATAAAAAATTTCCCACAATGGCAACAAGATGTATGCAACGAGATTCGAAGATTAATTCATAAAGCAGAACCAGGAATTGTGGAAGAGATAAAAAGAAGTGTACAGCCCTATTTTACATTCAAGGGAAATGTGGCTGCTTTACTGAATGCAAAGGACCACGTAAATGTTTTCATTTATGATCCCATAGTTCCTGATCCGAGCGGTTTAATTAACCAAGGTAAAAACAATCTTACCGCGCGTTCAATACAAATAAAAAAGGAAGATACAATTAACTCCAAAGCATTTATCCAATTAATTAAGTCGGTCGTGCAAAATAATAAAGCTGGTGGTTGGCGGAAGTTAAAAAAACTTAAGCCTTAGCACAGAGGGACGCTAAATTCCTGCCCTGTCTGACTATATTAAATTATGCAAACCATGCAACATACAATAGAAATACACGCTTCCAAAGAAAAAGTCTGGCAGGTGCTGTGGAGTGACGAGACCCTTCGAGACTGGGCGGGCATGATAGACCCGGGCACGTACATGACCGGAACCTTGGAAGAAGGAGGCGAGGTGAATTTTATAGGGAACAGTGAGGGAGGAGTGCGCTATGGAGTAACCAGTAGAGTAGACAAGCTTGTGCCGAACGAATACATACTGTTTACCCGCACGGCAGACATAGTGCTCCAGCCGGACGGCGCAATAGAAAAACGAGCAAGCCAGTGGGCAGGGACTACAGAGGAGTATAAGCTGGAAGAAAGTAATGGTGTAGTTACACTTACTAACACCCAAGACGTGCCAGATGAGCTGGTTGAGTATTTCAATGCTAAACTTCCCGAGGTGCTGCAACGCATAAAGGTTTTGGCAGAGGCACGATAAATATAAATCTGACTATTAAATAATTTGTATGGCAGAAATAAAGACCAAGGCGACTAAGGAGAGTGTGACTAAGTTTTTGAAGACTATAACGCCGGACGAAAAAAAGAAAGATGCGTTGGCGTTACTAAAACTGTTTAAAGACAGTACGGGGGAGAAGCCGGTCATGTGGGGTCCGAGCATTGTGGGTTTTGGGAAGTATCACTACAAGTCCGACAGAAGCACCCAAGAAGGGGATTGGTTTCATGTAGGGTTTTCTCCCCGTAAGCAGAACTTAACCCTCTATATACTGGGCTGGAAAATGGAAGAGCCTAAGGAGTTGGCCAAGCTGGGGAAGTTTAAACGAGGGGGAGGGTGCTTGTACATAAACAAGCTTGCGGACATAGACCAAAAAGTTTTGGCCAAGCTCATAAAAAACATGTACGTGTACAGAGTGAGAATACATAAAAAGGAACAGCGCCTTCGCGACGCGAAAGATTAGCATGCAGCAAGTTATATATGCAAAGAACAGAAACAACAATACAAGATGTTTTGTGGCTTAAGAGGGAGTTAGGAAACTTGGGAATTAATTTTTGGCTTAATGGCGGTTGGGGTGTAGATGCCCTGTTGGGAAAGCAGACCCGTTCGCATCCAGATGTTGACCTGCTTATCCAGTCAAAGGATTTGCCGACTATTAAGAACTTTTTTGCTGGGCAGGGATTTAGTCTTATACCTCGCAACGATCAAACCGAATGGGATTTCCATTTGGGCGATGCCAACGGCAGGGAACTTGATATTCACGGAATTAGTATTGACGAACACGCGGGTTGGAAATATGCAGATCCACGCGAGGAGGATTTATATCCTCTGGATTCTCTGGCCTCTAGAGGAAATTTAGAAGGGCAAGAAGTATACGCGTTATCTCCGGAGCTTATGGTTCTGTTCCATACCGGTTATGAACTACAAGAAAAAGACCGTCAAGATGTGTCTGCTTTGTGCGAGAAGTTCAACATCTCTCTGCCCGATGAGTATTTAGCTGGCTAATACATCGGCACAATATAGTGATCTTTAGCCTTGTAATATGACAAAAATACCAAAGTCAAAGTTGGTGTTTTTTGTTATAATTATGAAAAGTATTAATAACGAAACATGCAACTAAACTATACGGCTATACTTATAGCCACCATCGCGCAGTTTATTTTTGGCGCCATTTGGTACACGCCCATTTTTGGTAAACTTTGGGGGAAAATTCACGAGTTCGACAAAGTCCCTGCCGACAAGCAAAAGGAAATGATGAAAAACATGTGGAAGCCTTTGCTGGTGCAGCTCATTGTAACTTTTGTAACCAGCTTTGTGTTTGCGCTGCTCTTGGGCGGTTTTCCCTCGGACTGGAACGTGTACGGCTTGGCCTTCTTCTTCTGGCTTGGGTTTATTTTCCCAACGCAGGTGGCCGCTGTTCTGTTTGGTGGCACCAAACCAGAATGGGTTATGACCAAAATTCTTATTATGGCAGGCGCAGCTCTCGGCTGTATGGAAATAGCTGCGGCTGTGTTTAAGTGGATGATGTAATACAGAACACTATTATTAAAAGCCGTTACCATGGTCACCATTGTAACGGCTTTTGTTATCTTTAAATTTCAAATATTATTTGTATTCTAGCTCTGTAAGGTCAATGTGCACGTTGTTCTTTTCTGCAATCTTGGCAATCCAGCTTACTATAACATCTTGCCGGTGCTTGAGTTCTAGGTACCGTTCATTGGAAAGCTGTAAGTAGTTGTTAACTGAGTTTCTAAGTCCTTCAATTTCCGCTTTAAGCCTTTGTTCCGTAGCAACGAGGTCGTCTTTGGTAGCCATTTCCGCGCGAACGGCAGCAACGTCGTCCTTTGTGGCCATTCTGCTGGTAATATCCTCAAAACCCCTAGCAACCATAGCGGCTAAGTCGTCTAAAGTCATAGATTGTTTATCGTTACCCACATCCATATATCAAGTATATCACCGGCTTTCAGAGAAGACAATTCTGGGAGGTGCGATAGTAAGACTTCAATACAAATACTGGATCCCCGGGTCTTCCGCCGTCGCCAAGGCTATGGTGGACAGGTCGCGGACTCGCCCGAGGATGGCAAACGGGGCTACTTTTGCAAAATCTTCTCCATTGGTTTTCCTTTTGCAAGTTCGTCTATGAGTTTGTCGAGGTAACGGATTTCCTGCATAAGGGGTTCTTGTATGTTTTCTACTCGAATGCCGCAAACAACACCAGTAATAAGTTTTCGAGCCGGGTTTAGCTTGGGGGCTTTTGCAAAAAAAGTCTCGAAGTCCGTTTGTTTTTTTATATGCGCTTCTAACTGTTTCTGTGTGTAGCCCGTGAGCCAGCGGATAATTGTATCTACTTCTGCTTTGGTGCGGCCTTTTCTTTCTACCTTGGCTAGGTACAGGGGATAGACACGTGCAAAGCTCATGGTGTGTATGCGGTGTTGGGTTGTTCCGTTCGTTTGCTTCATATGTGTATGGTAGCATGAGCCGTACCATAACGCTCTCAGGTAAAATGGGTGCTTTTTGTTCTGATATTTATTCATCGTTCTTCATTTTGTGATACAATGCACATATAATTCTGCAATTATTTATTTTAAGAAATAAAAATGTCACTCAAAAAATACTTTTTCGTTAGTTCAGTACTCCTTGCCGGAATATTTTTTTTACTACCGCATACTTCAGAGGCAGCTGCTCCTACCGGAACATCTGCCGTATTGCAAAATACCACGAGCAGTACCATGGACATAGTAGTAACCGGTACCAGCTTTAGTACCTTTGTGAGTTCGGGTACTACCACTGCAAACGGTACTGACCGAGCGAAAATTACTTGGCGCACATTAAACCCCAACACGGCGGTTATAAACAACGCCACCACTATGACGCTGACATTTACGAACGCCTACGGTACCGACATAAACGGCAATAGCCTCACCATTGCGGCCGATGCCGTTCAGGACGGAAGTTCGGTGCATAATGCTCTCATTACCATTGGCAGCGGGAGTATAACCGACAACGCAGCTCCTACGGTGTTCACCTTGCTCAACTATTATGCAGACGCCAACAGAGACGGCACGGTAGACGGCTTGTACTTAAGCTTTACCGAACCGGTGACCTGTACATTTGAGGCGGGGGACTGGGCCATTACTACTGCGGGTACTATAAATGTCACCGCAATTAATGGGTGCTCAAACTACACGAGCACAAGTATTCTTTTGGCAGTTACAACCACGAGCGGCATAACAGGTGGCGGTACCAATCCACAAGTAAGTTACACCAACCAAGGCACACTTGCGTCGGTAAAAGATTCTGCTAATAATGCGTTTGCATCTACATCCGGTATTGCCCCCGGAGACGCAGCAGCTCCTCAAATAAAATCGTTCACCTATTTAGATAACGACGGAGACGGCAAAACTGACCAATTAACACTTGCGTATACCGAAACGGTTGCGGCGGGCGCGGTGTTGCGGGCAGCAGACTTGGCGTTTTCCAACGTGGGTGACTTTACCGGTGCCGTGTTTGGTTCCGATACCACGGACTTAATAACGGGTTCCGTAACACAAACTACCATTACTCTTGGCACAGAAGCCACCGCTATAGATACATATAATAGTAGTGGAAGTATTGCCATAAACTCGCAAAATAATTTTTCCTTGACCGATGGTTTTAATACAAACAACACGCTCCGCACTCAGTCGCAGGCTAGTTTTATAGACGGCGCGGCGCCAGTATATATTTCTTCTAAGACGATAGACAATAACCAGAATGGAACTATTGATCATATTCGGGTAGTATATTCCGAACCCATTAGTGATGCCTCAGTTACGCCTTCCGACTATGCCGCCGGATTCAGTGGTGTGGGAGCAGGCGCACTAGTAGAAAGTTTTGGCTCCGGCACACCGGGAAGTGGTGTGTTTACGGATGCGGCAAACGATGAATTTATATATGTAGGCGTAACCAGCGGGACAGATGTAATTGCACCAAACAAGACAGACTACACCTTGCACATAGCTCAGGTGGGAAGCGTGACGGATAGCGTAGGAAATGCGCTTGCCTCGTTTACAGAAAAAACATCGACCGACGGTGCTGCGCCAGCGCTCTATACCAGCACAGTTATTAGTAGTCCAACTACCAATACCACACCGACTATATTCTTTTCTATTATAGAAGACGGTACCTTAAGTTATACCGGTGGTTGCACCATGCCGCTTACTACTGTGGTGGCAGGAGCCTACTCGCAAGCCTTTGATGCCCTGGTAGACGGAACCTATAGCTGTACCATTCGGGGAACAGATGCATTAGGTAATGTTTCCGCAGCTCTGACTATAAATACTTTTACCGTAGACACCGCAGCACCCGTTCTTTCTTCTGCCAGTGCCGGGCATAGTGCCGGTACTATTACCATAACCTGGACTACCAACGAAGCAGCTTCCAGTATAGTGAGTTACGGCACTACCTCTTCATATGGCAGCAGTACCGGGGAAGTAGACACTTCTCCCAGGGTGACCAGCCACGCCGTGAGTATAAGTGGTCTTGTGCTTTGTCGGGATTATCACTTTAGACCAACGTCCAAAGATGCCGCGGGCAATGAAGTTGCTGGATCCGATATTGCGCTGAGAAACTTGGGTGATTGTGGTGTCGCGTTGCCGGTGGGGGCCTTGGCCGGTCCAGTGGTTCCTGAGGGCGGGTTCAAAATTAGTTTTAAGGAAGGGGTAGTAGTAAGCGCGCCTACCGTTACGTTGTTGTTTAACGCCGGGAACGATGTTACTCAACTTGCGTTGTCTAATACTGCGGACTTTTCCCAAGCTGTGCTAGAGGCCTACCAGCCTGCACGGGTATGGAATGTGTGCCAGAAGTCAGCGGCAGATGTGTCGGCGGTGACTTGTAAGCCCGGAACCTATGCGGTGTACGCAAAGTTTTATACCAAGTGGGGTCGGTCGTCCGATGTAGTTACTGCATCCGTTACGGTACAAGAGTCTGTGTTTGGTTCAAACTCGCTCGTGCAAGACGGCAGTACTATATACCTTATGCTGGGTGGAAAAAAATACGGCTTTACTTCGCTTGCCGCATTCCGGGGGTTGGGCTATACAACAAAGCGCGTTGTTCGAGGTAAAACCGCTTCCTTGCCGCTGGGTGGGCTTATTAAAAGTGCATCGTCTGCTCACCTGAGTGGGTCCTGGGTAGTGCAGAATAAAACAGTATACTTTATAACCGATGCAGGGCGCATTCCTGTTTCTTCCTGGGAGGTATTTCTGGGTAACGGCGGTACTGTAGATGCTCTTGTACCAGCCAATGCAGCAGACATGGTCAAGCCTGTACTTTCTGTAATGACGGCAAACGACGTCCGCGTGATTCAGTAAGCTGCATACTACTATTTCGTATAAAACACACTGGTACGCCATGTGTGTTTTATTTTTTACTTGACACCTATATCGCGGTGCTATATCATTCAACTATATGGTTGAACGTATTAATGAGCCCGCCCGCCAGGTTTCGCAAGGCGAGTCGGGCAGGTTAGATGCTGTGTTTCGGGCGCTCGGTGACCCGACCAGGCGGGATATGCTTACGCGTTTAAGGAAGCGGGGTATGAGTATTGGGCATATTGCCGAGTACTACGAACTTACCTTTGCGGCGGTAGCGAAGCATGTAGACGTGCTTGCCCGAGCAGGGTTGGTGGTAAAGGCCAGGCAGGGGAAGGAACAAGTAGCAACACTTGACCCGAAGGCATTTGCTGCAGCGAATGCCTACCTAGAGCAATACCAAAAGCTCTGGCAAAATCGGTTAGATTCATTAGATAATTTTTTAAAGAATAATAAGTAACACCCGTTAAGGCGGGACAAGGGATAAAATTATGGAACCGATTAAAGAAGTAGTATTAGAAAAAGTATACGATGCCCCAGTGGCAACAGTTTGGGAAGCGTGGACTAACGCGGAACAGTTGAAGCAGTGGTGGGGACCGCAGCATGTAAGCATTCCTGAGTGCGAAGTGGACTTACGAATGGGTGGGAAGTTTTACATAGTCATGGAAGCAGGGGAGGCCATGGGTCCGTACAAAGGTACTTTATGGCCTATGCAGGCTGAGTACACAGAGATTGTGCCAAACGAAAAGTTAGCCTTTACTGCTCAAGCATGGACTGAAGGGGACAAAGAAGAAACTACCATAGACCAAATGACCGAAGTCACCTTTACTGCAGAAGGCGCGCAAACTAAAGTACATGTGAAAGCCGCCATTTACAAAACTGGACCAAAGGCTGGTATGGCTGCAGAAGGCATGCAGGCAGGCTTTACCCAGCAACTGGAAAAGCTTTCTGGCTTTTTGGCCCAATAGTACTTTTTCCGATAGTATATACGCAGGACACTTATGACTACCAAACAAACCTCTACTCCGCTGGCTAGCGGAACAGTCCATACCGTACCCACAGACCTTCGGCAGGCACTTACTGCGAACAAAAAGGCGCTTCTGGCATGGGAAGACCTTACGCCGCTCGCGCGGAACGAGTGGATATGTTGGGTTACTTTTGTAAAAAAAGAGGAGACCAGGAATGAGCATGTGAAGCGGGTAGTGAGCGAGCTCAACGAAGGCATACGCCGCCCCTGCTGCTGGCTCGGTTGTCCTCACCGTACGGACAAGGCAGTTAGTCCTTCAGTGCAAGGCATACTCAACAGGCGGTCGAAGAAATAAATTGCATTGTTTAACAAGGGTCACCCTCGCGTTGCGCACAGGTGACCCTTGTTCTTCTTAGTGCTACAATTGCTCTACGGAAACGTAAGAAATTTATGACACACACTCACGGAAATAAGTCGGTACGAGCAGCGTTTATAGGTAACATTTTTGTTACGTTCAGCAAAATAGTTGCAGCAGTGCTCAGCGGTTCAACCAGCATGTTTGCGGAGAGCGTGCATAGCTTTGCCGATACACTCAATCAGTCTTTTTTACTTATAGGTATACGGCGGTCCAAACGGCCGGCAGATGATAGCCGGGGTTACGGCTACGGGAGTGAGCGGTTCTTTTGGTCGCTCATTTCTGCCTGTGGGGTATTGTTTATAGGTGCGGGCATAACCATCTTTCGCTCCATAGACTCCTTGTTCTCACACGCGCCCGACTCGGTGCATGAATTTAACAAGTTTAGCATAGGCGTGTTGCTCATTGCGTTCATAGTAGAAGGGTTTACGCTGTATGTTGCAGTGCGGGAACTGAGAGGGGGAGCTCGTAAACTTACTCGAAAACATTTTACCGATGCCGATCCTATAACCCTGGCCGTGGTGTACGAAGACGGTGCAGCCGTGCTGGGTATAATCATTGCCCTCGTAGCACAACTGTTAACCTATATGACCGGCATGCATGTGTATGACGCTATTGGCGGTTTGGTGGTGGGCATTATTTTGGGTGTGCTTGCGGTATTTCTTATAGTGAAGAACTATCCGTACATTATAGGTAAACCCTTAAGTCAGGACATACAAGAAGAAGTTATAGACTTGCTTTCGCAAGACCCGTGTGTAGAAAAAGTGGTGGACTTTAAGTCTGAAGCTATAGACATGGGAGTATATAGAATATTTATTACCATAGAATGGAACGGGGCACCGCTCTACAAACGCATTTACCACGAAGGGGAGTTGCAAGAAGAGTTCGACTACATTAAAGACGACTTTGGGGAGTTCGCGAAACTCATGTTGTCTACGGTGGATCGTGTACCCCGTTTGGTAGGACACCATATAGACGTCATAGAAAAAAAGATAAAAGAAGAGTT
>CAZKVS010000024.1:3121-12018 GCA_964556325.1 uncultured Candidatus Saccharibacteria bacterium | reverse complement strand
TGAAACCAAAATAAAAACCAATTAAATAAAAGGCTTTTTGTGGCAATGTCTCGCAGGCGATTCCTCCTGATTTTTAACGTCCTGGCGATCAGTCTTATACTGGTCACCGGTTTTGTTGTATATAGTAACCGTGAACACATTTCTTGGTTAAAGGGGCAATTTGGCAAGGCCGCTGTTTCCCAAACTTATTCCGTAACCGAGTCTTCGCCGGTGAGCCAGTCAGCTTTGGCAGTTAGTATAGCCTGTAGTGCCACTTCGGACGTAAATACTTCAGGTGTGATTGTTGGTTGGAACGTAAAAATAACAGGCACAAATCAAGATGCAGCAAAATCTGCAACTACTGTAAAGATTCAAGTACCGTGGGGTGTGGTTTTAACAGGCACAAATCAAATTACTGGTAGTCATTACTATGCCGGAACTCAGCCACCAACAGTGGTAGCATCTGCTGAAACAGTAGCGCAAACAAATTTTATAGGCTCTATAGTTCAATGCTCTGTTCCTATACCTAATAGCAGCGCTCATTCTGCAGCACAGAGCCAGAGCTGTACGGAAACGAAATGGACAGAAGATGAAATTCGGGCCCACATGGAAGGCTTCGCTCCTCTGGGCAGCTTTGACTATGCAGCACAGCCGAGTTCAACCGTAGCGGGTGGGAACGCTCCCATATACGTAAAGTTTCAACGCTCATCGGACGGTACGACAGTCAATGCAAGTGTTACAAATGAGAGCTTTGACTGTATGACGGTCTCTGTTGCGGTATATAAAATGTATGACGGCATACTTGTTAATCAAAAATATTTTTCCGGCAGTGACAATATAGTTGTCTCAGGCAACGAGACTAAAACGGTTTCTATACCCTTGCCCAGTTGTATGGCTCAGATTGATATGTATGGAACTCCGATTGCCCCTCGTCAGATACTACCTGAGTTTGCGTTCAATGGCGGACCGCCATTTATGGGAGCAGCATTTCATCTGAATAAAAACATAACGTATCTTGTTCCTGATGGTCCTTTGTGTAACGATGCGCCTCCAACTTTAGCGTGTAATCCACCGACGCAAACTGTTGGGATGAATGCCGTCGCTTCTTTTAGTGCTTCCGGTGGAACCAATGCATACTCATGGTCAGCCTCCGGCGCCAACACATCAAGCGGAACCGGTACTACGTTTACTACTTCGTATTCTCAAAGTGGGAACAAAACTGTAACGGTTACTTCGGGAACTCAGCAGGCTACATGTGCCGTAGTAGTTAATCCGCCTCCGGCATTGGTGTGTAATCCTACAACTCAAACAGTGGCGGTTAATGCCATGGCTTCTTTCACGGTTTCTGGGGGAGTGAGTGCGTATAGCTGGTCTGCCCCGGGAGGGGCCACAGCAAGCGGAACCGGTACTACGTTTACTACTTCGTATTCTCAAAGTGGGAACAAAACTGTAACGGTTACTTCGGGAACTCAGCAGGCTACATGTGCCGTAGTAGTGAGTCAGGCTCCGCCGCCATCTTCAGTCGTATGCGCTCCGGCGAGCCAGGCTACGGACATTAATCAGCTGGTAAGCTTTGCAGCGAGTGGGGGAACCGGTGTGTACTCATGGTCAGCTCCTGATAGCACTAAACCAAGTGGTAGTGGAACAACTTTTTCGACTCAATACGTGACCAGCGGTAACAGGGTTGTTACGGTGACCTCTGGCGTGCAGTCCGCAACGTGTGCGGTTACAGTTCGTGCGCCAATACCAGATTTAGTATGTAGTCCAAATTCCCAAACCGTCATTACCACCCAGCTCGCGAATTTTGCAGCGAGTGGTGGTACTGGTGTGTACTCATGGTCCGCACCCGGTGCTCTGACACTTTCGGGCGGTGGTAATACGTTTACTACGAGTTATGCTGCAAGCGGCAATAAAACAGTGACAGTGACTTCGGGTGGGAAGCAGGCAACCTGTGCGGTTGTAGTTGTGAGCCCGCCACCACCTCCAGCGCAGACGGTTGACATTGAAGTATTAAAAACAGTAGACAAGAGTTGTGTGACAGTAGGGGAGGATGCCCTGTTTACCGTGACCGTTACTAATAAGGGACCTATAGCCGCAAGCAGTGTTGAGATAAATGATTTTTGGAGCGGCTTGCTTTCCTACCAAAGTAGTTCAGTGAGCAAGGGTACTTGGGATGGTTCGCTCAGCCGTTGGACTATAGGCGCGTTATCGGTCGGGGAGAGTGCAACGTTAGTCTTGGCGATGAATGTATATGGGGCGGGCAATTGGACCAACACTGCCTCTCTGTACCATTCAGTGCCAGCGGACGTCACGCAAGCAAACAACTCGTCTACTGCCCGTGTGTGTGGCGTAGCCGGCCCACCTCCTCCAGCCCAGCTCAGTTGCACAACCATTACCCCCAGTGTGAATGTAAATGAAGCTGCGATCTTCTCTGCGAATGGTGGTACGGGTACATATACATGGTCTGCTCCGGGGAGTGCAACTCTTTCCGGTAGTGGTACTATATTTTCTACTCGATATACAACGGGGGGGACAAAAACAGTAACGGTGACATCAGGGAATCAGCAGGTGAATTGTACCGTAGTGGTTACGCAAATTGTGCCGCATAATCCGGTAGGTAATTTTGATATTATTAGTTGTGAAGGTTTGGAGGGATGGGCATATGACCCAGACGTGGCCGCCACGAGCATTGATGTGCATGTCTATGACGGACAAGCAGGTAATGGGGGAGTATTGTTGGGCGCGTATCCAACGACCATTGATCGGCCAGATGTAAATCAAACATTCTCTATTACAGGAGCACATGGTTTTCGAGTTGTGCCCTTACCTGCTGCGTTGTTGGATGGTCAGTTACATGCAGTGTATATTTACGCTATAGATAGAACTGGTGGTAGCAATACTTTACTCGCAGGCAGTCCAAAGTCCATTCAATGTGGCGGTGCTCTCAAGTTAACCTGTGCCCCCCAGACACAAACGGTAGTCGCTGGGCAGCCAGCTTCGTTTACTGCCGTTGGAGGTACCGATCCTATTTCTTGGTTTGCTGACTTTGGTAGCAGTCCTAGTTCCGGCACGGGTCGAACTTTTAGTACGTCGTACACCAGTCCTGGTTCTAAGACGGTGACAGTGACATCCGGACAGCAGCAAGCAACCTGTACGCTAGTCGTCACTCCTGCGCCACCGGCTGGAGTATGTAAGCTTGAAATAAATAAGACCGTAGCCAAAGCCACTGCAGAGCCAGGTGATGAACTTACTTACAGCTTGGTATTAAAAAACACCGGTACTGCAGCGTGCGGTGGAGTTACTGGGGTAAAGGTGCAAGACCAATACGATGCGAACATAGTATATGTACGCGAAACTCATCCGAGTAGCGTAGTCCGTGGCTACGCGGGTGACGGCAGTCCTTTTCATGATTTAATAAATCGGGTATTAACCTGGAATGCCAATTTGTTGCAGCCGGGACAGAGCGTGAGCATACAGTGGGTTGGCCAGATAAAGGACCTGACTGCGTGCGCTACGGCAACGGTTGTGAATACTGCAAAGGCGACAGCCGATGAATACAATCATTTACAAAGTTTTGTTACGAGTGCACAGGTAACTACGAGTGTAACGGCTGCATGTCCTTCTCAATTGGTATGTGCTCCTGCCACGCAGCAGGTGACTATAAATAAACCTGCAACATTTAGTGCCACAGGAGGTTCAGGTACTTTGACTTGGCAAGCAATAGGCGGTACGCCAAGCGCAGGTTCAGGTGCTTCATTCGTCACACAGTATAGCCAAGCGGGTAGTAAACAGGTTATAGTCCGGGCGGGGAGTGCGCAGTCGACATGTGCTGTAATAGTAGTGGATGACTCAACCCCACCAAGCCCGTTGGTGTGTAGTCCGGCTACGCAGACCGTGGCATTGAACCAACAAGCAATAATGGTTGTGAGTGGAGCAACGGGCACTACAACCTGGTCCGCTCCGGGAGCTACGGTAACAGCGGGCACAGGCAGTACATTTTCTACCGCATATAACTCCAACGGTACAAAGACAGTCACCGTAACCGCGGCTAATGGGAGCGCTGCGTGTAGTGTAGTAGTTACTGGTACACCGCCTGCACAAACGGTAGACTTAGCCGTACAAAAAAGTGTTGCACCATCGCTTATTCAAGTAGGACAAAATGCAGTCTTTACAATTTCCGTGACCAATAACGGTCCAGTAGATGCGACGGGGGTGGCGTTAGTTGATACCTTGCCTGCAGGAGTAACAATTGTTGACCAAGTCGCTACGCAGGGCAACTTTAATGCCGACACACGAGTCTGGACTGTAGGTGCGTTGGCAGTATCGGGAGTAGCGGAATTGCGCATTACGGTAAGCGGGGATAGTGTGGGCAGCAAACTTAATACTGTTTTGCTCACTGCGAGTACCCCGACTGATACTAATACGTCTAATAATCAGGCGCAGGCTACACTCACTGTTGTTGCCGGCACAGTTGTTCCTGAAGTAGTATGTGCGCCATCATTCCAAAGCGTGCGAGTGAATCAGCAAGCGCTTCTTGCTGCAGCCGGTGGGACGGGTAACTATAATTGGACTGCCCCCGAAGCTACTCCTAACACGGGAACAGGCAATTCCTTTAGTGCGTATTATACATCTGTAGGAAGTCGAACGGTAACGCTCACTTCGGGTACCAAGCAAACGACTTGCACAGTCAATGTAATACCTGAGCCTGTACCAACACCGCAATTGGACCTTGCTGTTACAAAGCAAGTAGCGCCAGCTTTGATACAAGCGGGAGAAACTTCTACTTTTACTATTGTTGTTACGAACCAAAGTAGTGTGCAAGGTAATTCCATACAATATAAAGATATTATTCCAAGCGGTCTGGCTGTAAGTTCGGCCAGTGCCAGTCAAGGCACATTCACGAGCTCGACCGGCGTGTGGGACGTAGGTGCATTGGGTGTCAATCAATCCGCTACGCTCACCATACAAGTTGTAGGTCCACAAGCTGGTACCTATACAAACCAAGTGAGCTTAGTCACGGTAACACCACAGGACACCAATAGCGCAAACAATACCGCTTCCGCAACTCTCGTTGTTCAGTCACAGCCAGGTGGTGGTAACCCTTCACTCATATGTGCAAGTGGGGTCAATACTATTCTAGTTGGTCAAGATGTAAAGTTTTATGCGAACAACGCATCCGGTTTATATTCTTGGTCGGTACCAAGCGGTACTCCTAGTACTGGATCGGGCTCAATTTTTACGACACGGTTTTCTCAAGTGGGTACTCAGACCGCCACTGTTACTTCCGGGAATCAATCGGCTACCTGTACGGTAATCGTGTATGCGCCTACGGTGTTAACTTCGACAGATACGACAGCTGACTTATCGCTTACCAAAACGGCAAATCCTTCGCAAGTGTTGGTCGGTCAGGAAACAATTTTTACCATCACCTTACATAACGCAGGGCCAGGTAGTCCCGACTTGGTTTCCGTGAAAGATCAGTTACCACAAGGGTTGAGTGTGCTCCGTGCGGTCGCGAGTCAGGGTACCTATGATCCGGTTACGGGCATATGGGCGGTAGGTCGGATGCAAGCAGGGCAAGAAGTTATTTTGTTAATAACCGCTCAGGCAGATAAAGTAGGCGTACTCACCAATACAAGCGAGGTATGGACGTCTTCATTGCCAGATGTAGATTCTACTCCAGGAAACTCACACGCATCTGAAGATGACCAGGCGAGTGCCACCGTTACGGTGGGGGGTACATTGCCTCAATCCGGCAGCCCAACTATACCTATTATATTCTTCGCGTTGGTGTGTATAATAGCCGCTGCTTCAGCAGTGCAAATTCGAACAATACGTATTGCTCGTCTACAAACGCCATTGGGTGAGGTAGAAGTTCCGCTGGATTCTCTATAAAGAAAGGTGCTTCTCGTATGCGCGTATCATCTTTTGGGATTAAACAATGCAATAACGCACTTGCGTGCGCAGTGGTTATATGTGGGTTGTATTTGATTTTACAACCTCTTTTACCGCAAGTTAGTTATTTTGTAAAGCACACTGCTGCATTGCACTGGTTTCGCAGGTCTCATGAGTCTGCTGTTGAACCGACTCTTCGTGCCTCTGCAGTAACGCCCCGGGTGAGCATGGCTGCGGCAGCAGAGCATGCACTGGTAGCGCTTGTGCCGGAAGATAATACACTGATTATTCCAGATATTGATGTGAAAACTAGCATTTTGGAAGGGCAAAGTGCGCAGGTATTGATGAATGGTATTTGGCATCGGCCAGGGACAGGCACTCCTGATACGGGTGGTAACACGGTGCTCGTAGGGCATAGGTTCTTGTATACGTCTGGACCTCATACGTTCTATAATTTAGATAAGCTGAAAATTAATGACCCGATTACTGTCTACTGGAAGGGCCGACGGTATAGTTATATAATAGATAGTAGTACAATAACTTCTGCAGATTCATTTGAAATAGAACAAAATACTGCTCAGCCGGTGCTTACCTTATATACCTGTACCCCTCTGTTCAGCGTAGATAAGCGTTTAGTGGTGCGGGCGCATCAAGTGTCTGCATCACCTACACAGGTTGTGTCTCTGAATAAGTAGAGTATGGTTACATTTTTGGAACAGATGCGGCGCGGAAGTACGCGCCGAGAATATTATAAGACAGTTCTATTACTGCTACTCTTGGGGGCAGAATTCTTTTTTTGGTGGTGGGTGAGGCACAATAACGCTCAGTTTATACAGTGGTTTTCGTAATAAAGGAATACGTCCGTGCGAGAGGAACATCAATTACTTGGAATTATTTTAAAGTCTCAGCCACTCGGTGAGGCTGATAGTTTGGTAACCTGGTTTACTCGAGAATTGGGTAAAATGCGGTCTCTTGTAGTTTCGGCTCGGCGAATGCAAAGCAGACTCGGGTTTGCGTTGCTACCGGGAAGTACGGTGGCTTTCCGAATTACCCAACGGACAGGGCATGGAAATTTACCTAGACTTATTCAGGTAACTCCTGCCCAAATATACGTGCGCGATTTTGCAGATGGCCGTGGGTTACTTTTACAGTGGTTGCAAGAAATTATACTTCGAGCTACGCCCGATGAGCAACCGAATGAAGAGGTGTTTGCTCTTATGGTTGATACTCTCGGGCTGTTGGGTCAGCCACATTTCAAACCCACCTCAGTGCCTCTGGTTATGTTCGGTGTGCTCACTCGGCTGTGCGGCGCCCTCGGATTTGGCATGCGAGAACCCACAGACCCAGGAGCTTCATGTTTTTTCAATATCGAGGCCGGTGGTTTTGTGCCCGAGGCCATCTCAGGGGATGATTGGTTTCTGATAACAGAAGAGGTTGGTCGATTTATGCAGCTCAGCCGAATGCCGTTCTCGCAATTGGCTACGACCAGTCCCGAGCCTATGGATGAGCGATTGTCTGATTTAGCTGCTCAATTTTTTGAATATCAGATTGAACGCGCCGTTCAGTCTAGCCGGCTATTCGGTGCTATACTACAATAGAGGGAAATATAATAAGTGGACAGAGAAAAGGGTACAGTGAATAGAACATTAGTTTCTGTTTCGAACTGTTCACTTTTTACTTTTCACTTTTCACTAAACTATATGGATAACTTTGAACAAAAACCGGTTGGATCGACCTCTTTAGATACGCAGACGCGGGCTCGCCTTGCGTCAGAGGTCTCTCCGCCGTCAGCTCCATTGACATCGGGAATTGATACGAGTGATTCTTTTTGGAAACGCAATAAGTGGTTTGCGGTGTTGGCATTATTGGCAGTGGTGGTTATTGGGGTGCTTGCGTACGCTGCGTTTCGTAAGCCTTCAGCGACTACTGAGGCAAAAGTGGTTATGGATATGACTGCACCGACAGAGGTGCAAAGTGGCAATGAGGGTGTAATCAAAACTATCATCACCAACAATGACAGTAAAGCTATAGAGGGTTTAGAAATGGAACTGGTGTATCCGAGCGGCGTGGTATATGTCAGTAGTAATCCTACAGCTCAAAATTTATCAGGCAGCGTGTTTGCTTTGCCAAATTTAAGTCCTGGTCAGAATGTTGCCGTGTTAACGAAGCTTCGATATGAAGGAGGTGTGGGTGAGAATAGGCAAGTTGTAGCTAAGTTAAAGTACAAACTGCATGGCATAAGCGCTGAATTCAATAAACAAACGCAAGCTTCTACAAAGTTGGTGGCCGCCGGGGTTACCCTTGATATCCAGGGTCCTCAGAATGCTACGAATTCAGAATTGGTTACCTACACTTTGCAGTACGCGAACCAGAGCCAACAAAATTTTGATAGAGTGCGGATAAAAGTTGTTTTGCCGCCTGGTTTTCAGTTTGCAGGAAGTCAACCTGCTCCCAGTCAGGGTAAAGACACCTGGGATATTCTTGGCTTGCCGGTTGCACAGGGCGGTCAAATTGCTATCAGCGGCGCATACCAATCAGCCACGCCCGGTCAGGGGGCGGTTGTAAGTGCGGAGCTGCTCGTTCCAGACGCCAATGGTGGCTATTTTTCTCAGGGCCAAGCAAGTTTTGCTACACAAATTGCTCAGATGCCGCTCTTGGTTGCTCAGACATGGTCAGGAAAAACCGAGGGGAACTTGAATACCGATCCCGGACAAGGATTGCATTACCATATAACCTATCAGAATAATGCTCCGGTGGCTGCGCGCGGGGTTCGAATAGTCTTCACCGTCGAGTCTTTGACTGCTGATCTTTCCACTTTGTCTGCTGAAGGCGCTGCGATTAGTGGTAACACAGTTACCTGGAGTGCTGCATCTCAGCCTGCATTAGAAGTGTTAAACCCCAATGAGTCAGGTAGTGTGGACGTCAGTGTACAGGTGAAAAATCCGCCAATAAAAGATCGGTCAGTCAATCCTGACGTCGTTACTTCAGTAAAGATTATTTCTAACGAGTACGACGCGTACATG
>CAZKVS010000024.1:1939-3021 GCA_964556325.1 uncultured Candidatus Saccharibacteria bacterium | reverse complement strand
ACTACACCGTCCTTGAGCGGTAGAACACGAGTGTCCACTATGCCAAGGCCCTTGTAGTTCATTTCGGAAATAGTCATGGTTCCATTGGCGTGGTCAATCTTTTCAACCAGTGCAACGTGTCCATGCTTACCGTTTTCTGAGGTTACCACCACAGCCCCCGCTTGGGGAACTTGCCCGGTACGATATCCTGCTTCAGCTGCATTTTTGAGCCAGTATTTCGCGTCGCCACCCCACGTGACGTGGAACTTACGGGCTACGTACCAGGTACAGTTTCCTTTGGCAAATAAGTGAGTGCTACCAGCTTCGTCAGGTATGTCTGCATAGGCAACGCCCACACTTCGTTTTGCGGGTGTGGAGGTGATTTTAGGTTTTGGCGGGGCAGGTAGTTCACCATCCGGACACATGACCAACTGGCCTGGTTCTATATCTTCGGCATCACTGAGACCGTTAAATGCGATAATGCGTTCGATAGAACATTTAAATTTACGTTCAATGTCAGGAATGGTGGTATTGCTGTCGGCTTTCACTAATACACCATTTACCGTGGGGATAACTAAATGCCAACCAGGTTTTATTTGATCAGCGGTGAGACCGTTGGCCCATTTAATAGTATTGGTAGTAATGCCAAAACGTTGCGCGATAGCGGTAAGTGTGTCGCCGGACTGTGTGTCATACACTTGTATTTGGTTGTTAACTAGGCTTTGGGCGCTATCCGGTATGGCTGCGAATAAACCACTTTCATCTATTGAGGTAATAGCAGGGGGTGTCGGTGTAGTCTCCAGGGGTTTTTGTATGTCGGGGATTTCCTCTGCTTGCGCTTCCGCAATAAGACCCTTTTGTGTCACAACCGTTTTGGTGCTAAAGAGGCGACCATAGAGCGCTAAGTTTTGCTTTGGGTGGCGAGAGAGGGCGGTAGCTGCTAGGCTCGTATCTGCTGTGAGTCTTCCAAAGACACTCACGCTAATAATTGCGAGGGCGAATAAAACTAAAATCGCCTCATCGCAAAAACGTATTGCCAGTTTTTGCCAAGGAAGGCGACTTAAGCGAGTGGCTGGATAGGAAACTAAATGGCCTAACTGACT
>CAZKVS010000024.1:0-1839 GCA_964556325.1 uncultured Candidatus Saccharibacteria bacterium | reverse complement strand
GGAGTACGAATGCTGAGGCAGTTTGGCTATGTATTGGGGTTGCCCAAAACGTTTCCCATTTTTGATGGCGACGATCGGCTAAAGGTGGTTAAGGATATTTTTCGGGATCAGCAGCTTGACGAAGCAGTGGACCCTCGCGCGGCTGGCTACTTTATTCACGCTATAAAGAATAGTGGGTTACAGCCAGAGATAGTGGCCGAAAAATATCCGAAACCTATCGCGCATCGTTTAGTCCGAGTGTACGAATTTTACCAGGATTCATTGCGAAGCCAGGGGGCCGTTGATTTGGATGATTTACTCCTCCTGCCACTTCGTTTGTTACGGGAGTTCCCTGAGGTTAAGGCCTACTATCAGGATTTATTTACCTATATTTTAGTAGATGAATATCAGGACACGAATCCTATTCAATATCAGTTTCTGAGAGAGCTCGCTCCACCTGCGTCGCTATTCGTTGTGGGCGACGATGCGCAGGCGATTTATGGTTTTAGGGGTAGTGATATTACCAACATTCTACATTTTGAAAAAGATTTTCCAGACGCAGAAATAATCACTTTGGAGCAAAATTATCGTTCCACTCAGCATATTTTAGAAGTAGCAGGTTCAGTTTTACAGCATAGTCCGCAGCAGTTGCAGAAAACTTTGTGGACTGAGAATGGCCAGGGCCCTCGCGTGCTCATAAAAGAACTTCCCACTGACCTCAGTGAGGCAGATTATATAGTAAATAGAATTGTAGCCGAAGTATCTACAGCGGAAGTAAATAGTGGCGAATTACGAATTACGGATTACGAAACACAAACGGATTATGGGGTACTTGAGGCAGACGATCAGCCGTTTTCAGTCTTAGATTACTTATTAAGTCAGCGGCGTACGGGCTCACGGGTATTGCAGCCAAAGGTGCATCAACTGCCTAAAGAGCATCGTTCCTTGGCCGAATATGCAATATTATATCGAACCCATGCCCAATCACGGGCCTTGGAAGCGGCGCTCATGCAAGCGGGGGTGCCGTATAGGATTGTGGGCGGACTTCGATTCTTTGAGCGAAAAGAGGTAAAGGATGCCTTGAGTTATTTACGGGTACTGCTGAACATAAAAGACTTTGTGGCCTTAAGTCGTGTGGTATCCACTCCACCCCGAGGCATTGGGGAAAAGACATTGGCGGTTCTACGAGAACTTATACTAGATAAGGATAGCGCAATCACTAGTTTTGATACGTTGGAGCTGCACATGGAGCAGGTTCCTGCTCGTAACCGGTCAGTCTTGTTAGGTTTGTGTAAGCTATTTCAAAGCTTTGAGGCAGTACCAGCACATTTTTCCTTGGATAAGGTCCTGGAACGTATTTTACAAGAAAGCGGTTTGTTTGCGTATTATAAGCAAGAAGATGCTGACGCAGATACTCGACAGGAAAACCTACGGGAGTTAGTCAGCGTGGCTCGAGGTTTTAGTGTTGAACCGTGGCGGGAAGCATTGCCGAAATTTTTGGAAGAGGTCGTACTCATGAATGACGTAGATAGTGTGGCGGATGAAACCGATGCGCTCACACTTATGACCTTGCATGCTGCCAAAGGTCTGGAATTTAACACGGTCTACTTGGCTGGACTTGAAGAAGGCTTATTGCCACATAGTCGTAGTCTGCTAGACCCCAAACAGTTGGCGGAAGAGGTGCGGTTGCTGTATGTTGGTATTACACGAGCCCGGAAGGCCTTGACCATAACGTTCGTGAGACAGCGGGGTATGTTTGGTGATAGTCGTGTGGCTGTGCCTTCTCGGTTTTTGCGCGAGTTGCCCGGAGAGTCTATAGACTGGCAGGGTAGTAGGCCGAAGTTTTTAGCTCCCGCCCAT
>CAZKVS010000023.1:0-12102 GCA_964556325.1 uncultured Candidatus Saccharibacteria bacterium | reverse complement strand
AGTAGTACTTCAAGTTCTAGTAACTCAGTTATACCCGCAACAGTTCCCAATGCTCCAACAATTGGTACTGCAACTAGGGGAAATGGTGAAGCCGTGATAACGTTTACCCCACCGGTCGATAACGGTGGTTCTGGTGTAACTTCATATACCGTAACTTCTAGTCCTGGTGGCCTCACTGCCACTGGTGGCTCTTCGCCAATAACCATAACCGGTCTTACGAATGGTACAACATATACGTTTACAGTGACTGCGACAAATACAGTCGGGACAAGCAGTGCCTCTGCGTCTACAAATTCAACCGTTCCAGCAGCAGTGCCTGGTGCCCCAACAAGTGTGACTGCTGTGCGCGGTAATGGCCAAGCGACTATTTCTTTTGTTGCACCTAGTGATATTGGTGGTTCGAGCATTACAAGCTATACGGTAACTTCAAATGTGGGCGGGTTTACTGCAAGTGGTAGTGCTTCGCCTCTTATAGTGACTGGTCTCACAAACGGTACTACTTACACCTTTACCGTAACTGCTACAAATGCAGTTGGCACTGGTATATCATCTGTGCCGAGTAACTCAGTTGTTCCGGCAACGGTACCAGGTAGCCCTACAACCGTAACAGCCGTGCGGGGAAATGGGGAAGCGGTGGTTTCCTTTGTTGTACCAGTCAGTAATGGCGGCGCATCTATTACTTCCTACACTGTTACTTCCAGTCCTGGTGGCCTCACTGCAACCGGTGGCTCTTCGCCAATAATTATTACTGGTTTAACCAATGGTACTTCATATACCTTTACCGTCATTGCTACTAATAGCGTGGGGGATAGTAGCGGCTCGAGTGCAAGTAGTGCGGTAACTCCAGCAGGCGTGCCAGGTGCGCCAAGTATTGGTACGGCAACCGCGGGTAATGGTCAAGCTACAATAACGTTTACCCCGCCGGTCAATAATGGTAGCTCCGCAATTACTTCGTATACGGTAATTGCTAGTCCCGGTGGCCTCACTGCTACCGGCGGCTCTTCGCCAATTATTATTACCGGTTTAACAAATGGAGTGACCTACACCTTTACAGTAACCGCAACCAATAGCGTGGGTACTGGCATTGCTTCGGGTACGAGTAATTCGGTAGTACCAGCAACCGTGCCAGGTGCGCCAACTATCGGTACAGCAACCAGGGGAAATGGTGAGGCAACTATTACATTCACCGCTCCGGTCAGTAATGGTGGTTCCTCTATAACTTCTTACACCGTCACTTCCAGCCCTGGTGGGTTTACGGCGACTGGCGGTTCCTCTCCGTTAGTGGTAACCGGTTTAACTAACGGTGTGACCTATACGTTTACCGTAACCGCGACAAATGCCATAGGTACGAGTGTCTCGTCTGGTACAAGTAACTCAATTGTGCCAGCTGCGGTGCCCGGTGTGCCAACTAACGTGACTGCAGTCCGTGGTAATGGTGAGGCAACAGTATCGTTTACAGCTCCGGTTAGCAATGGCGGTTCGGCCATTACTTCTTACACGGTAACTTCCAGCCCTGGCGGTTTGACTGCCACTGGCGGCTCTTCACCAATTACTATTACGGGACTTGTGAACGGAGTTTCCTACACGTTCACTGTAACTGCCACAAATGGCGCGGGGACTGGAAGTAGCTCCAGTGCAAGTAGTGCGGTCACTCCTGCTACCACCCCTGACGCACCCACGAATGTTGCTGGTACGATTGGCGACGGAAGCGTAACGGTATCTTGGTCCGCGCCAGCATCCGATGGTGGTTCGGCTATTACGGGCTATACAGTAACGTCGAACATTGGTGGATTTGTTGTTACGGGTAGTTCCTCTCCGCTGACTGTAACAGGGCTTACGAATGGAGTGACCTATACGTTTACCGTAACCGCAACGAATGCAATAGGTACCAGCGTTTCATCGGGCACTAGTAGCGGTGTATCGCCTGCGAGTACGCCGGGTGAGCCTGCTAACCTAGCTGCGATAGTAGGCGACAGTAGTGTTGCCTTATCCTGGTCAGCGCCAGTCAGCAATGGCGGTTCAACACTTACCGATTATAAAATTGAATATAAATTAACCAGTGGTGGTACATGGGCGGTATTCGCTGACGGTGTGAGTACGGCTTCCACAGCAACCGTAACTGGTTTGGCTAATAACAACTCATACGATTTTCGAGTGTCGGCGAAAAATATTGTCGGTACCGGTAGCGCTTCTGATGTAGCGACCGCTATGCCTGGTGCTCCTGCGCAGGTGTTGGTCCAAGGTTTTTCCGATTTGACTTCGCCAAGTATTGCTACACAAGTTCGTATTACCAACGAGGGTGTGACTGCGTATGAATATACATACACTTGGTGTGTCACCGACTCTGCAGTTAATACGTGTGGCGGTGGTAATGACATTTTTAGTTCAACGGCCGCAAAACTTATTCAAGCCGGAGAAAATTTTGATACTACATTGAACTCCGGGATATTATCACCGGGAACATACTGGTTCCATGTAGTTGTACAGTTTGGTTCTGATTCTTCTGAGGCGGTGCAGTCGTTTAGTGCTGTGGCAGATACAGTAACTCCGCCGAATAATGGGGGTGGTGGTTCAGGTGGTGGAGGAGGCGGTGGAAGTGGCGGTGGTTCTGGTGGCGGCAGCGGAGCTATTGCGACCTTTACACCTACGCCTACGGTTCCGGTCACTCCAGCCGCGACGCAACCACTAACGTCGGATTTAAATGGAGATAATGTTGTTGACTCTACAGATTTCTCCATTATGCTTGCGTTTTGGAAAACGAAAGCTCCCTTTAAAAATCCTGGTGTAGATTTAAACCAAGACGGAAAAGTTGACTCAGTCGACTTCTCTATTATGCTTTATCAGTGGAAACGAAGAAAGTAATGTATGAATAAAATTGTATATACGATGTGGATAGCGTGCGTATGTGTGACGATGTATTTTTACACGCCGGCGGCGCGCGGGGCAGAATTGTACAGCACTGCTGTGACGAAACAAGTGCGGGTAGGGGATACGGTAGTAGTTGACGTCCGCTTAAACACAGAAGGGAAGCAGTTAAACGCAGTTGAGGGAATACTGCATGTGCAGGGTGACGTAGTCCGTGTTTCTGATATAAGCGTAGGCGGGTCAGTGTTAACTCTGTGGCCTCGTACACCCGTTGCGGAAGCAACGTCGCACGGAACGGACATTGCTTTTACGGGTGGGGTACCGGGCGGTTTTACGCAGAGTGATGGGCTGCTGTTTAAAGTGGTTTTAACTGCAGAAAAATCCGGAAAAGTTGTCATGCAGCCGGAGCACATAGTCTCGTATGAGAATGATGGGCGAGGCACGAAAATTTTAGCTTCCACGAGTTCTCTTACCCTCACCGTGTCCGAAAGTAGTGGGGCAAGTGCCAATTCCTGGGAACGAACAGTGATTTCAGATAGTACACCTCCGGAGCCATTTACTATTTCACTGGGTCAGAACCCTTCGGTTTATGATGATAAAAAATTTATTTCGTTTAATACCACTGATGCTGAATCGGGGATAGATTATTATGAAATTGCCGAAGGTTTAAGAACGCCTGTTCGAGCAGGGAGCCCGTATGTATTGCAGGATCAAGAAGCGCGCGCACGGATAACGGTAACCGCCTATGATAAAGCTGGTAATACAGTACTCGCTGCGTGGGAGCCCGAGCGTGCAACTCCTTTTTTGATATTGTATATTGGCATAGCACTGGGAACGTTGTGTATACTTATAGTATTAGCATTGATAGTGAAGCGTAGGAGAAAAACTAAATAGTTATTGTTTCATGAAATTAAAACAAAAAATAATGCACAGTGCTCTCAGTTATGTGAGCATTATGTTGCTCTTTGCACCGTTGTTAGCGCATGCAGCTACTCTCAGTGCTCGCCCGTTAACCACCAAGGTTGTGGCCGGCGGAGTTTTTACCGTGAGCGTAGATTTAAATTCTCAGGGAAAGACTATTAATAACGCAGAGGCAGTTATTAGTTACCCTACAGATTTAGTAGAAGTACAATCTGTAAGTACAGGAGGGTCTATTTTTTCCTTGTGGGTGGAGCCGGCTGCTTTTTCGAATGGCTCCGGTACCATAACTTTTAATGGTGGCGCGCCAAATCCGGGGTACACCGGATCCAGCGGTCATATTTTGTCTGCTAAATTTAAAGCAAAAGCTGCGGGTACGGCACAAATTACCATTAGTTCCGCGGCAATTCGTGAGAACGACGGTCTTGGTACAAATGTGCTCACCGGTCAGAGTGGCGGACAGATTAGTATTACTGAGCAAAAGCAAACTACGCCCGACCCTGTTGAGCAGCCTGCTCCTTCTATTGCCCAGCCCACTCCAGCGAGTGGTGTGGCAATTACATCAGCGACGCATCCAAATAGCGAAGCATGGTACAAAGAGACGAAGGCGGTATTTGCTTGGCAACTCCCCGCAGGTACAACAGCGAGCCAAACGTCTTTGGATAAAACTGCGAATACCATCCCTCGTGTTCTGCGTCGTCCCGCGGTAAGTACGATTACGGTAGACAATATCACTTCGGGTGTGTGGTATTTCAATGCACGCTTTTTGAGCGCAAAGGGTTGGTCGCCGGTTACTTCGTATAAAATACAAGTTGATACGACGCCTCCCGAGAGCGTAACTCTGCTCCCTGTTTCAACGGAGAACCAGCGAGCCGCTCCCGCCATAATTGCGACCGACGCTCATTCCGGTATTGCATATTATATGGTCCGCATTGATACTGCAGAACCGACAAGGTTTGAGTCCACACAAGGTGAAACTGAGATTGCTATTCCGGACATTTCTGCTGGTACTCATCAAGTTTTCGTGCAGGCGTTTGATAGAGCCGGCAATATGACTGAAACAAAAGGTGCGTACGAGTTTAAGGAGCGAGTGAAATTGTCTGTATTGGACTATAGTAAGAGCGTGCGAGAAGGGGGCCGCATAACTGTGCAAGGCATTGGGCCCGCAAATGCACCAATTACAATTACGTTATTGACAGATGAGGCTATTCGACGAAGCTATGATGTGACTTCCAATGCAAAGGGTGAGTTTACTTTTAAAAGTGAACCTATTGCCACGACTGGTTCATTTGAGATGTGGGTTAGTACTGTTCGGTCGGATGGTGTGAAGGCAGAGTCGGAGCATTACACTATTCTGGTAGAAAAGTCTCTGAGTTCTCGACTGGGTGATATGCTCAGGTCTGCTGCTCGTGTATTGACCCCGTCCAACATTATTATTCTTTTGTTGGCTATACTTGCGGCTCTTGGCTGGCTAAATTACTTCCAGTTAAAAAAGAAATTACAACAAATTCCACCAAAGCGAAGCTCTGCGCGGAGCTCAAAGACTTTAGATTAAATCACATACATACAAGCAGTACCGTTTGGTACTGCTTTTTGTTATACTAGATAGTAACCTTACCTGTAGTTATTAATATAACTAATTGTATGATGAAGAAAGTAGCAGATATAGACATATATATACGGGCGTATCCTACTGCGATTCAAGCCCTCCTGCGAAGCATGAGAAAGACTATTCAGTCCGCCGCCCCGAAGGCTACGGAGGATGTAAAGTACGGTATGCCAACGTTTATTTTAGACGGTAAAAACTTGGTGCACTTTGCTGCTTTTAAAAGCCATATTGGGTTTTACCCCGCACCATCCGGTATAACAGCGTATAAAAAGCAGTTGGAAAAGTACAAGACTTCTAAAGGCGCGATTCAGTTTCCGTTCGGTCAACCGCTTCCTCTGGGTTTAGTAAAGGCCATTACTCAGTATCGAGTGAAAGAGACTAAAGCGTTAACTCGAGCGATAAAGAGTGTAAAAAAAATAATATAAGTGAAAGCTTAATTTTTAAACAGAAAGATTGCGTATATGAGAAAATATCTAGGTTACTTTGCTTGTATGCTTTTACTCGCAGCTGGTTGTGCGAAACAGACACAACCGCTCGTACAGTCAAAAGAAGGTGCTGTTGTGGTAATGAGTCCTAAAGCTGACGATGTGGTGCGCGTACGTTCGGCGCAGAACATTCAGTGGAAGTATGACAAAAAAGAAAACGTGACCATTTCCCTATGTAGTAGTAAGGGCTGTGACGAGCTTGCCGGCAATATGCCCAACTCCGGTGAGTACAAGTGGGGAGTTGTCGCGAATCCGGGCAAGGACTACACAATAGAAATTTATCCGGTAAGTGATAAAAGCTTGATCGGCCGGAGTGGCGAGTTTGAAATTGCCGCATCTAAATAAAGTAGTCGTAAATTTTATATATTATTTTTAGTATTAAAGGTTTGTAAATTATAGTATGGCAGTACATATTACATATTTCGTACACGGAACTACTACGGATAACGAACAACATGTTTCGTCAGGGTGGCAAGACGTAGATTTATCTGAGTTGGGCGTGCAGCAGTCTCAGGACCTTGCAGCCCAGACAAGTGATAAAAAGTTTGATGTGGTATATACCTCAGACTTAATTCGAGCGGTTCATTCTGCACAACTGACGTGGGGCGACTTATATCCATGTGTTCAGGATGCGCGCTTGCGGGAATGTAACTACGGAGATCTGAATGGAAAACCGAGCGAGATTGTGGAGCCACTTCAAGAGCGTTCGATTACTATGCCCATGCCAAACGGAGAAAGCTATGAGATGGTAAAGGAGCGCATGGCAAGTTTTCTTACAGATTTAAAAACTAATTACGACGGCAAACAGGTGGCTATTGTAGCCCATAAAGCACCTCAATTAGCTCTTGATGTTTTATTAGGAGGTCTCACCTGGGAGCAGGCCTTTGAGCAGGATTGGCGTAAGCGCAAAGCATGGCAACCTGGATGGGAATACACATTGGAATAATGAGAGACATATAGATGTATGCGGATGTGATTATTTGTACTACCGTTTCCAAAAACGATAATTTCGGGTACACTACACAACAAGTCAATAAGGCATTATTAAAGAAAATATATGGAAGAAGTCACAGAGTTGAAAAAAGAAGTTATAACTGAGGGTGCGGGTGAAGAAGCTAAGTCGGGCGATACCGTGCATGTGCACTATACGGGCACGCTAATCGATGGTAGTAAGTTTGACTCCAGTGTGGATCGTGGGGCTCCATTTTCCTTTCCCCTCGGTGCGGGCATGGTTATAAAAGGTTGGGATTTGGGTGTGGCTGGTATGAAAGTAGGAGAAAAAGTAAAACTGACTATTCCCGCCAGTCTGGGTTATGGTGTGAACGGCTACCCGCCGGTTATCCCTGCCAATGCCACGCTTATCTTTGAAGTAGAATTGTTGGGTATAAATTAAATTTTTTACACTTACCACCCCGTCGCTATGGGGTGGTTTTATTTTTTATGGCACAAAGTATGCTACCATGGGTCTATGGATAGGCAAGAAGTACAAAGCATAAAAACAAGTCGGTGGTCATGGTGGAGCATGTGCGTAGTTTTAGGAGCTATGATTGTAACCGTAGGGGTATTGTATATGCACAAGCGAGACTCTTTTCACCGCTGGGCAGGAGGCCAGCAGTATGGCCGCATTGTTCGTATGGGGGCTAACGTTATAGTTTTGGCCCATGTGAATGGAGTTCAACAGGTCGTATATATTACTCCAGAGACAAAGATATTTTTTGGAAGGCAGGCACTGTCAAACGCCGCAGTGAAAATTGGCGACTTTGCAATAGTCGCTGGTGCTGAGAGAGTCGGTACTTCAATGCAAGCACGTACAGTTAGAATTTTCCCTTCGCATCAATGATAGCGCATATTTGGAAGCATAAAAAGAAATATATACTCGGGTTAATTTCGGTGCTGCTCTTTGCTGGCTTCTCGCTTTTTTTATTTGTGTATTTGGATCCAAACGATATAGTGCAATGGGTAGGCGTGGAGAATGCGTATGCACTAATCTTCGTAGTCGCTATTGCGGGCGGCTTTACGACGTTCAACGTAATTCCCTACCATTTGCTGCTTATATCCCTCGCGGTAGGAGGGATGAATCCTTTCATTTTGGGACCATTGGCAGCGGCGGGGGTAACATTGGGTGATACTACCTCGTATTTTGTTGGCTGGCAGGGGCGAGTCATTCTCCCCGAAGGAGCAACTAAATGGTTTGATCGCATTTTTAATAAGGCCAAGGATAGGCCAAAGTTGTTTATGTTTTTATTTTTTCTCTATAGTACGTTCATGCCCACGTCTAATGATTTATTAACCATCCCGGCGGGTATTGCTCGCGTGCCATTTTGGCGGGTTATGATTCCGCTTTTTTTAGGTAATATTATATTCGACACTGTATTGGCGTACTTTTCTACTCACGCGTACGACCTAGTGCAGCGGTGGTTCCTATAGAGAGGTACATGAGTTATGGCATTGCCATGAGACCTCATACAAAAATATAATTTGTGATTGTAGAATTACTTTTGCTTTCAGTGGGGGTAATTTTTTTGTGCAAATCTTGCAAAAACATGTATTACAACATTACTGCCACTGTTGAGCCATAAGAAAATTATACTAGCGGAGTTAAGCAGTTAATTAATGATTTAATTAGTCATATTGAGTCAAATAGAGGTGCAAGTGGTGTAACTGAGGTGTTATGGCTTGCGTTACTATATACGTAAACAGTTATAGAGAGTAGTGTTGAGTTAATAGCAGCGCATGAGTACAACTTCATACTAAAATAGTTGGTGTATACACTAGAGAGAACTTTCATGCTTACCGACAAGCAAATCGTTAAAATTCGTAAAGGGTTCAACGGAGTTAATCAGAGAGCAATCTTTAAAGTATTGAGTGATACAAACAGGTATCGTATTTTTGAAATGCTCACTAAACAAACTCGATTAGGGGTAAGTGATGTTGCAAAGGTGCTTGGCGTGTCAGTGCCGTTAGCTTCACAGCATTTAAAAATTTTAGAACAAGCGTCGGTTTTAGAAAAAGAAAAAATGGGCCAGCGTGTGTACTATAAACTTCGGCGGGACAATAAAACCGCACAGTCTATTATTAAAGACGTAATTAAGTAAAAGCATGTACACATGAAACCAAGATTTATCAACGCGGCGCGAGATTTATTTATCGGGGAAGATTTTAGTGCTCGTTACTTTTTAGCGGAGGGAGATGCTGTAGTGGTTAGGCCGAGGAAATTTATATTGCATGACTATTTGATTCCTGGCTTACGACGTAGCAACTTTCACAAGCTAACGCGTACGGGCTGGAGGGGGAATATGATATAGGCATGAACACACGATTTGGTATATATACTAGATTGTGGTCCGAGAAGAGAGTGAAAGCAAATCTGCTCATTAAATTATAGAAACATATGGACGCATCAACATCATCTACCACAAAGCCGCTCTATCGTGGCACACAAATAGTTTGGTACATTGCTGGCTTATTAGAAGCTTTGCTAGTGTTCCGTTTTCTGCTTAAGCTCTTTGGGGCCAACCCCTCTGCTGGGTTTACAAGTTTTATATACAGCGTCACTCAGCCGTTCGCTGGTCCGTTTTTGAGTGTATTTAAGGTGACTAAAGTATCGGGAAGTATATTTGAATGGACTACCGTTCTTGCCATCGTAGTGTACGGGCTTATAGCTATGGCTATTGCACAGCTTTTTGTGATGAGTAAAACAGTATCAACACCCGAGGCGGCAGCGAAACTAGACAGAGAAGAAAAATAAAAGTTACTTCATCTTTTAATAATTTGTAAATGAGAAAATATATATGTCAACAGACGAAGACGTAGTCGCAGCAAATAAAGCAGTCGGCGCAGCGCATGCAGATGCAGCCAGTGCACACGAGGCTGCTGCAAGCGAGCAGCTCGCGGCCGCCGCGGAGGAGACTCAGGCTGCCGAAGAATTGAGTTAGTAGTAAATATAATTAATATAGATATATGGGAATTATTTTATGGATAGTGTTCGGCGCACTGGCCGGCTGGGTGGCCACCGCAATCATGAAGACAAATGAAGGTTTGCTCATGAACATTGTTATTGGTATCGTGGGCGCAGTTTTAGGCGGTTGGATTATGAGCGCCTTAGGTCAGGGCGGTGTAAGCGGTTTTAACCTGTACAGCTTTATTGTCGCGGTGCTGGGGGCTATCGTGCTCATAGCGATAGTGCGAGCCATACGGCGTACTTCGTAGGGACAGCAGTACTATAATAATTAAATAACAAAGGATATATATGGAAGAGCAACCACAAGCCACGCCCATTACGCCGACGCCGGCGTCGGTTCCAACTCAGCCTGATCCACACGGAGTGCCTCCTGTGGTCACCTCAAGTTAAGACTACAAAAGCCTCCCGCCATGTCGGGAGGTTTTTGTAGTCTTGGAACTTGTTGCCAAACTTGTAGGGTAGGACTACTATAAAGTAGGAAGAGAGTTTTATTAATGTATGCTTGTATGTCTAAAAGACTGGCTTGGATCCAGGCGGCAGTTTTACTCGGGGGGACTTTATTTGCTTGGTATACAACAGTGAAGAATTTTGTTCGCTTTTATCATTTTGAAGGCACGCTTTTTAAAATTCACAATTGTGTAATTCCTAATCCTGTTACAGAGCCTTGTTTTTATGGCGCCCTAGCTTTTTTAGTCGCATTACTCTGGATGGTATATATCATTCGTCAAAATATCGTGCGCCATGTTCGGTATGTATTTTGGTTTTTAGCCGCAGGTACGGCGTTTGCTTGGATAAATGTGACTCGAGAGGTGGTGGCGTTCTATACTGCAAGAGGCACGCCAGTGTTGGGCTGCTCCGCGACACCCATCTTGAATCCATTTCTGACCCCGTGCTTTACGGGTGCGAGTATCTTTTTGCTTAGTTTATTGTTAGCAGCCGTACAGTATAATCACATTATGAAACAAAAAATGAGCGTACAGTAGTAGCGCGTATACTATTTAATAACAATAACATTAATGAGTGTTGTAAAAATATGGCAGATACAACGTCGGTAAGTATGCCCCAATCAAAATTGTCTCGGTTTGTATTTCAAGACACCCGCATGTCCTGGGTGTGGCTGGTCGTACGGCTTTACGTGGGTTGGCAGTGGTTGGAAGCAGGTTGGACAAAACTCCATAGTCCAGTCTGGGTTGGCAGCCAAGCAGGTGTTGCCGTAAAGGGGTTTTTGATGGGCGCATTACAAAAAGCAAATGGTCCGCATCCTGATGTACAAAGTTGGTATGCTGGTTTTGTCCAAGGATTTGCGCTTCAACACACGGTACTATTTTCTTATTTGGTGACGTACGGCGAAATTTTGGTGGGCGTCGCTCTTATTCTGGGTATTTTCACTGCCGTTGCAGCTTTTTTTGGAGCGTTTATGAATGTGAATTATTTACTCGCAGGGACGGTGAGTATAAACCCCGTCTTGCTTGTATTGGAAGTGTTTCTTATGTTGGCTTGGCGGATAGGGGGTTGGGTTGGTTTGGATAGATATATATTTCCTAGAATGTACGCCAAGAAGTAATAGATAGCGAAGAGTGCCGACATTGTAGTCGGTACTTTTTGATATACTGAGAAGACATGAAAGAACACCGTATTATTACAGCGAATAATTTTATACGCGGGCTAGCATTGCTCCGTTATTCGGTTATACGCACAGGGGCGTGGACCATTCTACGTGGTTTTTGGAAGAGCTATTATTTGATTTCGCTTCGTCGTACTCGCAAGCTCCATGATGTAACGTTGCCAATTGACCATAAAATTCCGTTTTACCCTAAGGCTTTACGAGCGTACGTCACTTTTTATGTTCCTCTCATTGCCTTTGCCGGCATTTTGTATCGGCAGGAGGGCAAGAACGGGGTTGCCCACATTAAGCAATTGTTGTTAGAGTTGGCTCAGCTTTATAGAGATGCGGGGGTCGTATTTACTCACGCACAAACATCTTTTAAACGGACGGGTGGTGGGTTTTATGTGGGACTTTTGCGTCGTTTGGATAAAGAAAAGAACTCAGCTCCCAGCGTGCATGTCGTAGTGGCTGCGCTGACATACTGCCGCTGTGCTGAGTTGGTGCGAAATTTTCAGTTTGCGCGTGCCGACCTTCTTGATAGAGAACTAAAACGAGTAGCAGCGCGGATTATCGATTCCACATTACTGATTAAGCAGCATTGCGTGCAGGATGTTGCGTTGGGTTTGGCGCTCGTTGCCTTTCGGTATCCAACGTATAT
>CAZKVS010000022.1:0-12343 GCA_964556325.1 uncultured Candidatus Saccharibacteria bacterium | reverse complement strand
GGTGCAACATGCCACGATCTATAACACCATCGAAAATTGGTTTTTTGTAGGAAACTGCAAGCGCATCTTCCACCTTAAACACAATGTTCTTTAACCCCAACTCTTTCGCGCTCAGCTTTGCCACACGAATAGCAATGGGTGAAGAATCTACGCCAACCACACTTACTCCCTGTCGCGCACAATACAACGCAACCCAGCCGTCACCGCAACCTAAGTCTAAAACATACGGAATAGGGTTTTTCTTTTTGAGCAACTTAATATACTGCGCTATATATTTATATCCCGGCTCCTTAGTCCATGGTGTACTACCTAACTTATACTTTTCGTTAAACCTGTCTTTTACTTCTTCTAAGATATTCATACTGTTTTTTAGATTTTAATACTTCTATCAACGGGAACAATTCGCGCGAATAAGGGCTAGAGTAGCCTATGCTACAAGGGTAACTCTTGTAAACAGTAGTCATTCTCTTAACTGCCCACAAAGAACCCTGCCGAACCATACACCAAATTCTTTTTTAAAAAACTCAATATTTTCATAATAAAAACGTTATTGGATGTACTTAAGTAAAACCGGATATATACGACCTGCTATTTTGGCGTAGCCCGCGTCGTTGGGGTGAATGAGGTCGGACATGTAGGCGTTGTTACCAAACAGGCCGTCTAGAACATCCGGAATATATACCGCTTTACGGCTTTCAGCCAAGCTTTTTAGTTCGCTCCCAAACCCGCCGCCACCAAAGAAGTCTCCGCGTACCCCAAGCAATATGACCACTGCTCCCCGGTTCTGGATGTTCTCAATTATAGTACTCAGGTTTGCCAAAGTCTGGGCTTGTGGAATTTGCCGTAGGCGGTCATTACCGGAAAGCAAAACCAGTACCACCTTGGGTTTGTACGCATCCAACTCCGGCAGCCGTTGTACACCGTCTGCGGTAGTATTGCCAGACACCCCAAGGTTAACTATTGGCTGACCCAACTGTGCTGAGAGTAAAGAAACAAAGTTCTTATCTGGCGCAGTCGCACCCACCCCCTGCACCAAACTGTCTCCATAGGCAATAATGTCCGTCCCACTAGATGGGTAGTTGGTTACTACACTCTTTTTCCCCGGCCACAAAAGCACCGCGGCAACCACCACTACCACAACAACAATTACACCAATTAAAATATACTTTTTGTTCATACAAGCTTTTACCCACTATAGCCAAAACCCTACAAAAAAGCCAGTGCGAGTTCTCGCGCTGACTTTTGCAACACCCATGCAAAGGATTCCCCTTTCGTGTTTTGTACAATGGTCGTTCTTGCTAGCTAACAACCAGAACAACGTTTCCGGTTTTCTGTCCGGTTTCTACGTACGTGGTTGCTTCTACTATTTGTTCCAAAGGGTAGGTTCGGTCTATAACCGCTTTATAGCTCCCTGCTTCTATAAGCTCTCGGAACAACTCCATGTCCTGCTTGCTGTCTTTTGGAATAGGAAATAGAACTTTTTTCCCGCCGAGCAACGGAGTGAGCAGCGCGAGAAATACGTTTTGCAGTAAGTAGCCTAGCTCAGTAGAAAAATATTTCCCGCCTGGTGTAAGCAGTTTCTTACACTTAAAAAATGAGCTTTTACCTACCGCGTCTATTACTACATCGTACACTTGACCACTCTGTGTAAAGTCCTGTTTGGTATAGTCTAACACTTCCTTGGCACCCAACGACCGCACAATCTCCATGCTTTGTGGCGCACATACAGCAGTGACCTCTGCGCCATAGTGCACAGCTAGCTGCACACACGCGGTGCCAATGGAACCCGACGCGCCGTTTACCAAAATTTTCTTTGCCTTTGTAAAATTTATGCTACGAATAATATTCATGCCAAGCATGAGCCCATCACACACAGCTGCAGCTTCTTGGTAACTCATGTTTGTGGGCTTATGGGTTATGGACCCGTTTTCCGGCATGCACAAGTACTCTGCGTGAGCGCCAAACTTGTATGTACTGAGCCCAAACACCTGGTCCCCTGGTTTAAAACTTGTCACCCCCGCCCCTACGGCTTCTACTTCTCCGGCAAATTCAGTACCTAGCACTTTTTTCCGTGGTTTAAAAAAACCATGAATAGGCCGAATAATAAACCCATACTCCGGCTTCCTAAAACCACAGTCCGTCCGGTTCAGCGTAGTGGCACGCACATGCACAAGCACCTCCCCCGCCTTTGGCGTGGGCTTCTCCACCTCCTTTACCTCCAACACCTCCGGCGGCCCATACCGCGTATACACAACAGCTTTCATTTTTTCCATTATAATTTTACTTACCAAGCGACTAATGCAAGAAGTTTTTGTCTAAATGGTGCCCGTCTAAACATTTCCGTAAAATATATTACCACCATTGCTACACCTATGCTTCTTCACCCTTAGGAACTATTCGCGCGAATAGGCCTACGTATATATTTCCAAAACTCATAACGTACCCCCACTATACCCAAAACCAAACAAAAAAGCCAATATGCACTTTTGGCACACCGGCCTAACAACAACCACAACTGCCATTACAAGGGTGACCCTTGTAATGCACTACTCTTAACGCCACGTTGATAATTCCAAATAGCATAGTCTAGTAACCGTGGGTTTAGATGGGGGAATTTTTTACGTAATTCATTGGCAGTCGAGATTACCAAACGAGCGGCATAATCGGGCTTTATCTCATGCTCTTTTTTCTCGAGCGCTTGTGCAACAAAACGACATATCATCCTGTCCGCTTTTACCAAGCTCTCAGATCCTGCCAACATTGAAAAATATTTATACGAGATGCCGGAAGCCTGCCCTTTAATCTTGCGGATAGCTGCCTCTGCTTCAATATCGTGCAGGATTCCATTTTTAGTATCATCCAGTGTTTGAATCCCGAACTTAGAGAGAGTTTTAGCAAATAAGTACACTGCCTCTGCCTTTAAAATACCACTTTTAGAGGACGTCCTCTGCCGATTTACAAATACATTCGTGGCAAAAAAATCGAAATCCCTATGTTTATCTTCATACAATTTTACCAGATCGTCTATAGCGTGAGAATTACCTGCTGGATGCCCATACAGTTGCCAACCTGACCATTCACACCACCTCTTAACAGTAGGAGCTGTGGATTGTTCATAATTTACTCCGATCGAGAAAACCGCATCAATTATACATAACGGAAGGGACGCATAAAAATATTCTTCTCCTAATTCCACATTCTCTAAAACAAGCTTTTCACAAATATATTTTTTCAATTTTTCGACATCAGTGAGTAAATCCATAAGTCAATATTCAATACCCAGTATTGCTGTTTAACAATCCCAAACCTAACAAATACCAGGGACTCCCCTTGGTACTATACTGCTGCTCTCTCCGTTACGAAGATGGCCACTGCAACGGTTAAAATTCATAACGTACCCCCACTATACCCAAAACCAAACAAAAAAGCCAATGTGCACTTTTGGCATACCGGCTTAACTGCAACTGTAATTGCCATTACGAGCCTGACCCTCGGATGACAATATCGTCCCAAAGTTGGCGGAACTCCTTCAATGTCAAAGATCCCCTTTGACATGTTAAGATCCTGCCATAAAATTTACTCAATTTTATCTGATTTTTGCAAATTATGTTTCATACAAAGTAGTCTTACATTATTAGAAGATAAGCTTGTACCACCTCTTGAAAATGGTAAATCATGATCAAAGTGAAGATTTTTATTATCGTAACAAATAACACACCTTCCTTCATCTCTTTTCCAAACTTCTCTTTTAACCTCTGAAGGAATTAGTCTGTTATGCCCTAGTTTCTCTTTAGCTATGCTTAAACTTTCTGAACGATCTGACAATTTCAAAATGTATCTAAACACATTTCTATATCCGTCATGCACAACTTTGTAATCAACAAGATCAAAATATCCTTTTAAAGACCAAACCCCAGGGAACACTTTTTCATATACCTTTACTAATTCCGGAGCTCCGTTTTTCTCTTTTAAGTCATTTACAGTTTTTATAAAATATCCGTTTTGAGTTAATTTGCCACTAAATAATTTCTCTGGTTGATTTTCGCCTTTAGGGTTCTTACTGTAAGCTTTTGAGATATCATGTCCTTCGTACTCGATTGTAACCCCACCATCATGAACCTTGTCTGAATATGGTGCATTTGCTCTCTGTGACATTAAAATAACTGAGTACGAAGGGTTCATGCGAAAATTTATACCACGTTGCATAACCTCCTGGTTTTCAGAATTACACATTTCTCTATAACTTAATATGTCGTCTTGTATTATTTTCATAAAACCTCTTGCACAATACCTTGCACACTGCCTCCTTCGCCTGGGGTTATGGGCGAATGATCTTTATTTGAGCTTTTGGGCAAAAGAAATCGAACGCCATCTGCACGTGGACCATATTCTTTTATCGTTACATTGTCACCTAGAAACGCAACGACCCTATTGCCAGTATCAGCCTTTAATTGCTGACGGCAAAGCACTAGATCCCCATCATTTATTCCGACAAGATTCATCGAGTCTCCAGTAGCTCGAAGAATAAAAGTTACGAAGCTGACCGTTGCAACGGTTAATAGGCTGAGTAAAATTCTAAGCGGTAACATCATTTTTCATCAGCATATATTGATGTATATGTATTTTTTGGAGCAGTAATTACTGGCCACCAAAATGGTTGGTCTTTCCAACCATCAGTCTTATAACCGTTTTGCCTAAACAACATAAGCATGGGGATATCTATTGCAACTTCTACGGCTATAGCACCCTCGGTTTTTGTTCCGTATGGGCCATCAGAAAAACTCCCATCTTCTTTGAATCTAGAGATATTTCTGTCCTTGCGTACCAAACACCAGACCATTCCAGCTTGGCTAGTATTTTTTGTGTTTTTTGAGAGAAACTCTAAACAAGCTTTGTGTGATTTCGGATTCCAATTCTTATCATCAAAGAGTAAAGTTTTAGAGATCAAATCAATAATTTCATTCGCAGCATCCAAATCGATTAAAAACGGATTTTTAAAATCGCCACCTTGCCCCACTAAATCTATTTTTTTATCGATCTCCTCAATATCTCTTTTAATATGAGTTTTATAATCCGTCTGGAATCCAACTGGCAATAAACGTTTATATGGTCTAAGGGTAATAATGTTAGAACTCATTATTTTATTCGGCGAGCAGGGCACTAGTTTATCACCCTCATCTTTGCGTATAAAGTAGACCCCGTTATCATGTTCACCTTTAAGAAAAGCTGTACGAAGGGCACTATCAAATTCGTGTATACGTCGCATTATCTCATAAATATCTCTGGTAGTATAAAAACGTGTAACCCCTAAATCTTCTTTTGTTCTTGCCCCATACATCCTTGAGTGTTGTAATACAGTGTCCTGCTGAAATTTCTTTGGATTGCGGCCATAATAAAAGCCAATCATGTTTTTAATGGTTATACCACGATCCAAAATCTGCCCACCGATAAATATATTAAGCGGCGTCCGTAACCTGAGTTGCCCGCTATCGTCGAGTAAAAACTTAACATCCTCATCGGAATTTACTTTTTGAACTAATAACATTTCTCTAGCGAGCGCATCTTTGACAGCCAAGATTACTTCGTCGAGCGTTACTACAGGGAGGTCGCTCGTTGCATAAAGCGAACGAGCTAGAGTTATTGATCGAATTAAATCATTATAGGATACACGGACCATTTCGATCAATAATTGTTCATTTTTTTGCGATATTTCAATCAATTCGCTACTTAAACGGATCACTATCTCCTCCTGCCAAGAATGCGTTATTCTAGCAATGTCAGTATGTAGTAAAAAAGCGTAGTCCTCTTTTTTTACCCCCAGTTTCTCTTGTTGTATACGACGCACACACCCTCCTACAATAAAGTTCATTATTGCCATGCGTAGCATTTTAAATTCTCTTGCGTTAAATACGTCTTCTATCTTAAATGACCGTCTATCAGCACGACCGAGCTTTTTCTTCGCTTTTAACAATTCTACCTCTTCGTCAGGTATTTCTTCATATAGAAAAAATGCTGGCGATTCTTCGTTTTCACTCTCTAAAAAGTAATAGTCGCCGCCTCTATAATTTTCATATTCCGGGAGTATTTCCGTAAAAGCCGGCTTCTTAGGTAGAAAAACCATGCTATCACCATCAAAGTTATCTGGTTGTAAATATAACGAATACGGAGTCGCTGTTACTTGTAGAAAATCTGATTTACTGGCATTGATCCTAATTTCATCTATCTTATTTGCCAGCGTACCCTGTTCCATAATCCCAGTTTCTTTATTTTTATGAAAACTTAAACCAGCAAAGTCAGCTTCATCATCAACAATGAGGATCTTTCTACCTTTTAACTCTGGATATTTTATTGTAATAGCGTCCAATACATTACGTAAATTATCTATCTGTTTTTTTGCGACTATGACCATTTTTTGATCCAACTCATATTTAGTTAGGTTAACTGGAAACGACATTATGTCGTGAATCTGCAGAAGTTTTTCAAACAAAAAATCCTTAAAATCATTGTTAAGCCTTTTCAACGTCTGCTCACTAAGCGGTTTTGTACCTTTTGTTAAAACAATGGCGATGTCGTAGCCATTATCAAAAGCTAATGCAATTACTCCAAGAAAAGCTCTCGTTTTTCCGCTCTGAATTTTTCCTAATAAAATACCCGGTCTTTGTAAATCTGTTTCCAATTCCAACAATTTAGTAACGGTCTTTTCAATGCACGATTTCAAACCTGCGGAATCCCCACGTTTTTCGTTCAACAGCTTATAGAAAATTCCCGAAGTATTAATTGCCATATCTTTAGAGGATGATTTGATTCTTTTCGTACAACATTGGCAAACAATCTTGCCTCATACGAAATTTGGTTCCGTGATTATGTCCGGTACGAGCGTCAAAGTCTACAAGAATTTTCCCCTGCTCCAAAGCTTTCAAAAATCCTTCAAAATTAAATTTCTGCAACATCATCACCTTTGTATAATGATAATATTCTTTGTTGCGTTCTTTTTTCACTTCGGCTTGAACATAGAAAGCGTTTAGCAATTTTGTCCCAGCCTTATGTTCCAAGTCGTCAAAACCCCAATACGGTTGAGGGTCAAGCTCGCCCAAGCCGGCACGTTTTTTTACCGACTCAAGCCAATTTTTATGTCTCGAGTCAACGCTATTCGCATCAAAAGAAATTAAAATTTTTCGATGCTTACTATCAATTACAACCTTGAAACCACGGTCACTTCGTGAATTTCCGTGAATTGTTTGACGGTAACTCATCTCCCCCTGTGAATACTTTTTACCATCCTCTTGATGCGCCCAACCGTACTTTGGCAATAAAACTTGGGGAATAAAACGAATGGCTCGTGGAGAAGGTTCTATATGAAATAAGGTTGTTAATGAGCTTGAATTAAGTCGCTGTGCTTTTAGCTCCCACTCGGCGGCATTTGGTATTGGCAGATTATTTTCTTGAATACCCAATAAATCCTCGAGTGTATTACCAATACCTCCGGAATTACCCTTACGCGCATTAGGAATAAAACCCATTGCCGAAATTTCTTTCAATTTTGTAATGAGCGATGGCTTTGTATAGATAAAAGGTTTTTTATTCATAACTTTACCAGAGTTTAATTTGAGATTGATGTTTTTTTATCCTCCTCCGTGCCATTTCACAATATTCTGGAGAAATATCAATCCCAACATAATCTCGCTTAAAATTTATTGCGGATATTGCTGTTGTACCTGAACCCATAAACGGATCCAAAATAATTTTGGATTCTGTAGCCGAAACAATGCGGTCAATCAAACCTACAGGAAATGCAGCAGGATGTTCGTTATTCATTTCTTGGGTAAAATCCCAAACATCGCCATGAGCATTTGCCTTTTTAGCAAGCTTAAACTTTGGCTTAGCAATAAGGTAGATTACTTCATAAGTTGGCAAAAAATATCCGGCATTAAAATTGAGACCACCCTTTCGTTTCCAAATTATGATCTGACGAACCGGAAAGCTATTTACGATATCCTGGCGGTCTTGCAATAAACCACCCTGAACTCGCCACTTATGATTATAAAAAATTGCACCGTCTTCAGGAATTAAACGCATCATTTCACTTAAGCATTCCCGCTGCCATTTCACATATGCTTCATGAGGCATACAATCGTCGTGATGTGAATATCCTTTCTGTAAAGCGGCATTGGCCCATTTTCCACCACGGCCATCTTTCATGCCATTCCCAGTGGAATTTTTGAGATTATATGGAGGAGATGTAACTATCAAATCAACTGATCCCGAAGGCATTTGTTTCATAGTATGCAATGTATCCCCACATATAATTTGATTCAAGAAATCACCGCTGTAAGGAATTTTTTGTGATTGCGTTTTAGAAACTCCTGCATAGGCAACGCCAATCTCCCGAACCACAGAAGTTCTGCGGCTTTTCTGTAATTTATAAGTAACTACTTTTTCCCGTTTGGTATTTTTTGATTTTCTTGGCATAGGCGGTTACCTGCTGTTAATCGTGACATTATAATAGCATTCATTCGTTCACCTTATGTAAAGTGAATAGCTGACTACCAAAATAAGCCATATAACCTTATTTTACTACTTTTTTTAGGCTGTGGCGAATGGTTTAGTTTAATGGACTGGGGGCTATTTTTTCTTGTTTTTAGCTTGTTCGTAGGCCTCTATAAACTTTTTTACGGGGACTTTGGCAACTAGTTTGCCTACTGCTGCAAGGTTTAGTTGTTCTAGTTTCTTAAACCGAATACACGACTTCCCCATGTCTAGTGTGTACCCACCTTTTTCGTACTCTACTTTAAACCAAGAAGCCAAAGCTTTATTCCCGTACACAGTCATAACGTACAAGCTAAAGTAGTTCTTCTGGCTGGCGAGTGCCATAAACGGCAAAGGAACATCTTTTTTGTTTAAATATCCTGCTGGGTACAAACGCAAGGGAACAAAGTAGCCAATCATACCGTACTGCATGCCCTCCTCGCAGCCTTTAGGTAAATTCTTTAAAATAACAGCCCGAACCCGTCGCACCACTTCTGCCTGCTCTGTGGGCAAACTTTGTATATACTCTTCTACTGTTTTAGCTTTGCTTTGCATGGTGTGTGTAAAATTTATAAAATTCTAGACTAAATGATTACTTGTTTAACGACAATACCCCCGTGGCAAAGAGTACCTTTGCCAGCATCTACTTGAGCCTGAGTTCAAGTTAGTCGGCCACAGCAGAGCTCAGCAGGGTAACCAACTCGCTGTTCGCGTGAACAACTTGTTCGGCCTGCTCCGGCGACAGGTTTACCAAGTCACCTATGGCGTCACGCCGTTCTTCCATGGCCACGCCCTCGTTTGAAAGCTGAAGCAGTAGAGGGACAACACCAGCGAGCACCACTTTGGCTACAAACCCCGCTTCCCTAAAAGCCGAGACCACTACTTCCATGTACGCCGGGTCTTGCCTTGTAACAGCTTGCGCTACCGTGTACCGCTCAGCGGGGGTGGGCCCAGACGCGAACCGAGCCACCTGCCCACCGGCAAGGTCTAATGTACTGTGTACGACTTCCCACTGCTCGGTGCTGCACCCGGAAAAATGAGGTACGTGTACCAACTCGCCACTTTCGTTTATATACACCTCGGCGGCAAGCTGCCACTCTTGGTTAAAAACTACAACCTTGTTCATAGTTATTTCTTCCTTTGCCCTTTTCTCGACTTGTGGGCATATACCGTAACCGAATTTGCACGCATGTCGTCATAGTCCGCCTTAGGCATAAAATCACCATTAGGCATGCGTACATAGGCTTTGTCGAACTGCTTGTCTATAACTGAGTCTATTACAGCTCGTTGCGCACCACGGGCGCGTTCACGGGTGAAACGCGGGTCCATTTTTTTAAACAACTTGTCTACCCATTTTTTATCTTCCTCCGGCAGTAACCAATACTCTTCCGACGTACCCATGGCAGTTGTGTCCGCATAGTACTCAGTTGCTCTATTGAGCAGCTGTACTTTAGGGTCTTTGTTATGTATTGCCTCCACATAATTACTTTTATGTCTATTCGGGGATCGCACTCGACGCACCGTGTTGGCCAAGAGTTGTACCCGCTCGGGGTAGGTGAGCAGCCGGTTAGCACCCCAATCGTTACTGTGTCCAACTTCGTGGGGCAAGTACGTTTTAACTATATCCATTGTTGGCACGCGGTTGGCTTTTTTATAAAAATAAATCTTGCCTTCTCTGCCCACGGTTCCGGCAATGTACTCCGACCCCGGCATACCATAGGCCGTGGGCAACAGTAGAGACACATCCACGTAGGCAACAGACTTCAGGTTATACCGAAAACCTTCCGGTAGGGACTCTTGAACTAACGTGCTCATGTCTTGGTTGTCCAAACGAAAATGATCTAATGAGTCGTACTTCACGGGCGTTGGCGGTTTAAGTTTCTCCAAACTACTAACAGCAAGCTTGATGGGATTTTGTAACGCACGTAATTCTTCCGGAAGTGCCTGTGCACCATGGTCTAAAAAATCTTCACGGGTAGAAACGTCTAGTATGCTATCGAGCTTTCTCATGTCCTGTAAAACCTGCGGACCCACCGCTTGTTCAATAAACGCAATATCTTCCTTAACCGCTTCCGGTAAATGTCGAGCTTCATACTCCTTAACAACTTCCGCTTTCGACTTACGGACGCTAGAACCCTCAGGTATTAAGTGCGACAGTACGTCCATCGCACCAACACTTAAAGCCGCGGTCAAAGCAAGAGCCCTGAAAGCCTTGGGAGGAAGCACTTCTTTTAACAGACTAACCAAGGCCAAGCCTTTTTCTTTAAACGAAAACTCACCTTGAACCTCGGATTGATTCGGTAAATTTGTTGGCCCAGACTGCTCTACATGAAACTGGTTGTATTCACCTTCTACGTGAGACATATGTGTATTATACCAGCGCCAAAATCGATTCCTGCTAACGGGCTATTTTGTCCCACTGTTTAAGCTCTAAGGTTTTGACTATGCCCGTCATGTCTGCGAGAGCGGCGGTGAGTTCGGGAGTGCCTTTTAAGGGCAGCGCGTCTACGCTGGTAGTGTTGTAGGCCATGGTTATAACGTAACCAGGCAGTTCGTCTGCTTTAAAGTAGTTTATGTACCCACCCTTAGGGTCGGTAACATAGGAAAAGTACCAGGCAGTGCCGGTAGTTGGGACTGCACAGTAGTCTTTCTTATCTACCTTGCTCACATATAAGTCTTTGCGCGTAAGGTTAACTCCGGAAATGCTTATGCTCCCCCCACCGACAGTCTGACCACACGGTGGGCTGGGCTGTTCAGTTACCACTGCGTCTGCACTTGGTGCACCCATGGCTATTTCTGCAAACCGTCCGCCGGTGACGCCACTCGCCTGTCCAGCCTGTGGGTGTATGTACAAAATATAATTGTCTTTGGTAATGTTTACCGCACCGGTTTTAGTAGGTACCGGTTCGCCTACCTTTGTGGTAGCGCCTGTAGTCTTGTCGTACTGCTGGTCTTGAAGGGTTTGTGTGAGCTCGTCCAACTTCCAGCCTGCAGGCACAGTAACTTTCATGTACTCATTTTCAAACACTTGTGCTACCGGCTCGGCTGTTGGCGGTACGGTTACCGGCGGCTCTGCAACAGGCGGCTGTACAGGAGGGGCAATGGGCGGAACCACATGGTTGCTTGCCTCTCGACGCTCCCCCAACTTGTATGCACCTACACTACCCAACGCAAACAGGACTATAACCAGTCCAACGTAAAATGTATATTTTATGTTCATATATTTTGTATGTAAAAGAAATGTTAAGAATCTAGTATAGGATACCCTGCTAAGCAAGCGTTGTTAAACGCTTCGGTATATATTTCATCTTCTTCGGGTGAAAAGGGGTCTAAGTCTGAGTCTGCATGCTCCAAAAACTTTTCCCGCTCCTGCGCGCTCGGAAACGTACCGGACACACGCATGCCGCGAGCAGCATAGCCATTCTGCACGTGTATTTGCCGCATATATTCTTGGCCGTCTGCCCAGCCTTTGTCCCACACCCTTCTCTCTCGTTCGTTTAAGTTAATACTATCTACTATACCCTCAATGTCTTTGCTGCCCCGAAACATGTCTCTGTTTGTAGCCATAGTTATATCCCCAATCCTTCTACCACCTGCACATTAGGTAGCTCAGCTAAAAATGCACCTGGCACTAACAGCTTACTCTTCCGGTAGCCGCCACCAATAATTAACTTTTCTAGCGCCACCACCCGTGCGTCTATGAGTATATGAAAGCTACTAGGGAGGCCCACCGGAGTTATGCCGCCATACTCCATACCGGTAACTTGTAATACCTCATCGAGTGGAGCAAAAGAAACCCGACGAACGTCCAGCAACT
>CAZKVS010000021.1:4382-13514 GCA_964556325.1 uncultured Candidatus Saccharibacteria bacterium | reverse complement strand
CAACCCCGCTGTGGCGGACATAGCTATACCTCCAATACCTATAAAATAAATCTTGCGCACATTTTGTAAATCCATAAATACTACACCTTTCCTGTTTCAATCAATGTACGAATTACACGTAAATTTTCTAACGCAGACCGACGACCATCTTCATACAGGCCCTGAGATTTAGAAATATTAACACTGTCACCGTACTTACCTTCCCCTTCATGAATAGCCATGTCGCACCAGTACGCGTCGTTGCTTATGGCCTCTTTTTTGCTAATGTCTATAGCCAAATCCAAACTCCGACCAATTGTTTTGAGCATGCTGTACCCGGGCGCATCATCGTCATGCAGTGGATCTTGAATAAACCCTTCCACCCCTTCCGGACTTACTGTCTTGCGCCAGTAATAGGCCAGTTTTCCATAGGAATGTGTTTTCAATAAATTATAAAAACGGCGAATTTTTATATGTGACGGTAAAAATACATGCTTTGTGGAACGCACGCTTACACCCAACACCACATCAGCCCCGGCTTCACGTGCGAGCTGCGCAGGGATAATAGATAAAATACCGCCATCTACCAATACCTGGTTTCCCCACTTCACGGGCTCGAACAGTCCCGGCACGCTACACGTAATACGAATAGACCGAGCAACGTCGCCCATTACTAACGGCACCACCCGCCCTGTTTCTAAATTTGTCGCTACAAAACATAATTTTGTTTGCAACTCTTCAAAATGCTTGCCAAGAGTAATATGTGTACGCAAATATTCTTCAGCATACTCCAAAGAATACAACCCTCCTTTGCCAAATGGTTTCAAAAGCCCACGGAGTTTTTTCCAATTTAAAGCCAGCATGTCTTTTTTAAGTCGATCCAAGGTCCCAGAAGCATAACTCGCCGCAACTATGCTCGCACCAGACTGCGCAGCAATAACATCTACCGGAATACTATTCTCTTGCAGTACTTCCAAAAAACCCAAGTAAAAAACAGACCGCGCCGCGGCTCCTGACAAAGCTAATCCAAGTTTATATCGTTTCTCTTCCATTACTTCTTTACTTTATGAACCGACTTAGGCGCATGCTTTTTTGTAACTGTGCGGGTTGGCATGTCCAACCCACTCGCGTGTATAACTACATCGGAAACTAACACAGCGGCATTGGCTGGCATGAGGGCACTCATGTTTTTGACCAATCGTTTTTGCAACGCATGCTCAAACAACAAACCCCGCATAAGACTCACCAAATTCTCTGGGGTCAAAACCGCCTGTTCTACAACCAGCGCAGCCTCATGTTCGGCCAAAAGTGCAGCATTTGCCTCTTGGTGACCCCCAGGCATTGGAACTATTATAGCGGGCCTGTGGATAAGTGCAAGCTCAGTTATAGTACCCAAACCTGCGCGGGCAACTACCATATCGCACGCGCCGTAAGCCGATGCCATATCAGTGATAAACTCATATGCGCGATACCTCTCATGTGCACCGCCAACTTGACCGCGACCCGTGCCGGTAATATGAATAACATTTACAAATCGCACCAACAAAGGCAGCGCGGCAACCACAAGTTCGTTTAACGCACGTGACCCCGTACCCCCACCCATTACTAAGAGCGTAGGATACTCAACATCTAAATCAAATTTTTTCAAAGCTTTCTCTCTCAAAGGGACGTTTAACTGCCGCACAGGATTCCCGGTCCACAAAAGCCGTTCGTCTGATTCTTGGTCTAAATGCCGCAATATCCAGCCCGGGGGAAAATCAAGCAGCGAGCTTGCAAATGTTACGGTAATATTCCGAGCAATAGGCGCGCACAATATATTGGCCAAACCCGGTTCAACATCTTGTTGATGCACAATTACGGGTATGCCGAGTAACCACGCAGCCCACATAACGGGAACCTGGACAAAACCGCCCGCTCCCAATACACAATCTGCACCCAGGCGACGCAAAAGCCGATAGCTTTGCACAAAGCCTATAGCAATTAAAAACGGAGCCAAGATATTTTTTAGTGTCCAATATCGATGCAGCTTGCCACTCTGTATGGCCTTGTATCGCAAACCTGCGTTCTTGGCTAAACGCTCTTCCACACCACCCGGCGTTCCTACAAAAACAAATTCAGCCTCGGGCGCAATTTCGCCCAAAGTTTCAGCCACCGCCAACAAAGGAGTAACGGGTCCACCACTCCCACTGCCTGCCAATACAATAATTTTTTTATTTTTACTTTCTTTTTTCATACGTATTTAGTTCTCCGCTACAAATGCAGTAGCGATGGGCACTTCAGCCGGTTTACCGCTTGCTGCCCGTAAGACTTCGAGAGTGCTCTGTGCGGCCTTGCGCCAGTCAAAAAACCTACTTCGGGCAATAGCCATTTCTTGTTTATGTTCGTAATACTGCTGGTCCACTGCAAGCAGGCGCAACTGCTCGGCAATGTCGTCTGGGTTCTGCGCGTCAAAGTACATAGCAGCGTTATCGTATACTTCGTTAAATACCGGAGTATTGGCCACTGCAAGGGGTAAACCAAACCGCATTGCTTCCACCCCTGGTAAACCAAAGCCTTCGTTTAACGACGCATTTACATAGGCGTGTGCGCCTTGATACAGTGCAGCCAAAGTTTCATCTTCCACATAGCCGGTAAAAACCAAATGGTCTTTATGTTTTATTTCTAACGCTTTAAACTTTTCTTCTGGGTAGTGCGCGTCTACTCTGCCTGCATATACTAAGTCTACATCAAGTTTATACTTTTCGAGTAGTGTATCAAACCCCCGTGCAAGGCCGACTATATTTTTCTTACGCTCGAGCGTACCTACAAATAAAAAATACGGCCGTGTGAGCAAAAATTGTTTTTTTACTTTCTCCACCAGTTCTTCCGGCTGTTCTTGCAAAAATGCACCTTCATACACCACGCTTGTTTTGTCCGCTACCTCAGGGAAGTACTGCACAATGTCTGCTTTTGCTGCTTCCGATGGCGCAATAATAGCTTTGGAACCACGCGCGGCGTGCTGCATTTCCATTTGGTACGCTTTAAACCACAACCAGCGGCTTTTTTTATGCCCACTTATGCGATGGTGCACCATGTCATGGATAGTTACCACGAAGGGCTTTTTGTACCATATGGGATGATTAAAGTTTGGAAAAAACATTACGTCTACCGGTGTACTATTTAGTACGCGTAGAAAAATTGTTTGTTCCGCAATAGAGTAATGTCGGGCAGACACCTTAACCAACTCCACGTTAAGCGATTGGTCGAGCAGGTCTACATCTTCCTTGGCTACACTGTCATTATAAAATACGTAAAATGTATCATGGTGGTTAATTTCCAATATGGCTTTGAGCAACTCAAAAGTATACCGGCCAATACCCGCATGCAATGTACCACCCATTCTAAAATCAAAACCAATATTCATCTAGAGTCAAGACTTCTTTGTATCTGTGGTCAGGTTAGTTATAGCTTCACAATCAGATACCTAAATTAAAAATATGCTTGGCTTTCCCAGCGGCTACAAAGAAGCTCTACTGGGCATGTATATACTCTATAATACCGTACTTTTGTCTATTGCTCCAATACGCAAATTATACCCTGTACTGCATCTACTTCTACGAGCTGGCCATCTTTTAGTTGGCTAGTCGCGTGTTTAGTACCCACTATACATGGTTTACCCAACTCACGAGCCACTATAGCCGCATGGGCAAGAATACCACCGCGGTCTGTCACAATGGCTACAGCTTGTTGCATGAGCGGTACATACTGCGGCGTTGTCATATCGCATACCAGTACCTCATCGTTTTCTAACGTAACCTGCCCCACCATATCGAAAGGTACTATGCGCACTCTTCCCGTTGCCTTGCCTGCATTACCAATTTGGCCTGAAAGTGCTGTGCCCGATGCTGTAGGAATGGTAGCTAAAATGTTTTCGTATGTTTTACCAAGTAGACGGTTATAGTCTATAAACCATGTCCCCCATTCTTCTGACTGCACAGTTTCAAAATAGCCAACTAAATACTCTCCCGCAAATTCAGCTTCCAGTTCTCGCATTAACTCAGCTTGCTGCGCTGAATCTATCACCCGCAAAAAACCAAGCACTTCATCTAAATACAATGCGAGACCATCTTCATGTTCCGAAAATTGCCACATATCGTCTGTCCAACTCTTCGCAAAGGTAATAGGTGTGTGCTCGGTATATAGCCCCTGCGTCAGCTGTTCGTGGCTTCCTTTAGTAACTTCGCCGAACACACCCAGCTTGTTCACTATAAAAATAGTAGACCATATGTGCGTGCTCGGATGAGGCACAAAGTCTACGCGATACAAGGCAGGATCCAAGTGCTGGTCTAAATACCATTCCAAGGCCTTGGTTGTAGTATGACCACGCATGCGCAACTTTTGGTGACTTGCATCATAGGGTATAGCCCTGACAGCGCAGAGTTCATGACCATGCTCCTTCATGAACTCCTGAAACTCAGAAGTATTGTTGACTATATCCTGCCCGCTAAATTGTGTGGGCTTATCAAATGGCAAACCAATAATACGGTTCAAAACTTTCAGTCGCTCACGCTTCTCGTAGTCCTCCGCTTGCATTGCTTCTGTACCAGCAGCGCCTATAGCCTTAAGCCAGTCCGTCATGTTCACCTGCTGTTTATAAAACTCAATCGGGTCCATAGTCATAAAAATTATTTAGCTTTTTCTAAAATTCTAACTATCCCATTAGTGGCATCCACTTCCACCAAGTCGCCATCATGTAAGATGCGCGTAGCAATTTTTGTACCAATGATGCAAGGCTTATCCAGTTCGCGAGCGATTATTGCGGCATGACAAGTAATCCCCCCTTCGTCGGTCACGATTGCGGCAGCTAGCTTCATTGCGGGTACAAAATCTGGAATGGTCATACGCGATACCAGTATATCTCCACTAGCTACATTATTCACATCAACTTTTCGATTTACTAATACAACTCTACCTTTGGCATATCCCCCAACAGCAACACTACCACCCAAGTGCTGTTTTTCATCCACTTTACTACTCGCTGTATCCTCAAAAAAATACTCAGGGCATTCTGCCGTCAAACCACTCAATGTGCCAATAAAATTGTGCGAACCAGGCACAACCACCCAATGTTCTTTCCGGCTCTCCAAAAGTTGCGTATCAACCTTTTGAGATTGTTTCATTTCTTCGTATAAAACCACAGTTGCATAGTCTATAAAAATAGAAGAAATAGTATGGATAGTGGTTCTAATAAAAGCATCCATACCGTCCATTAAATTATCATTTTGCCGGACAGTGAGTACTTTTCCCCTCACTTTGTCAGGTACATTAGGGTTTACTGCCAAATAAAATATGCGGGCAAATAATTTTGTAGCATCAAAGAAGGTTTCGCAACAATCAAAAAATTCTTCTGCGCTTACAACATCTTTTTTCCAAATCCTATCCAATTTTTGATAGAGCTGGGCATAACGCGATATGCAGTCGTCAACAGAGTAGTAACCGGCGCTCACTTTTGCCAATAATTCTGCGCCCACCCACGCTACCGCGTCTTTGTTTTCCCATATTTCCAACAAACCATTATGTACATAATAACAATTCACTGGTCCATAGGGGTTAGTTGCCCCAATGACCTCATTCATACCTTCCGTCTGAGCCTTATACCAAGCCTGCTCCAAAAGGATTGAACAATCACGGCTATACGATCGAACAAAGTGCAAGTAATTGCTATTCAAAGAATTCTGTAAAGTAGTAATAGGTCTGCTTTGGGTAATGTAGAACCGGTCATTTACCCAGGCCCACTCAATATCACACGGGAAGCCATAGTGACCTTCTATTTGAATGATGAGGTGGGAGAGCTCTACAATTTGTACGGTGGATAACTTCTGAGCGTCGCCATTGTACACATCCATCCATTCATTACCACCGTCAGCAGAGCGTACGAGCATGCGGTCTTGAGCGGAAATATTTTTATCTATTATTTCCAATGGATTCTTAGTTGCTACATATGAGTCAGGCGTTATTTGTCCGGACACAATTGCTTCACCAAGCCCATAGCCAGCTTCTATGATGAGTTGGTTCCTGTCTTGCGTAACAGGGTGCACAGAAAACGCAATTCCAGATACTTCGCTCTGGACCATAGCTTGCACCACAACCGCTACAGAAATATCCTGACCTGCTCTTTTCTGTCCACTGTCCACTTTTCCCTGTCCACCGACATGGAACCCTTTCTCAAAACCATAAAAAATAGCGCGGGGCGTAAACAATGAGGCCCAGCACTTTTGCACATTTTGTAATAGAGTTTCTTTCGTTGTATTTAAAAAACTATCCAGCTGTCCGGCCCAAGCAGCACTTGCGGAGTCTTCTGCGGTAGCGGACGAACGCACAGCAACAAATTCTATCCCTAATTGTTCGTGCGCACTTATAATCTCATTCACAACCTCAGGCGGCATAGCAGCAGATAAAATAAGCGTTTGAATTTTCTCTGAAGCTTCTTCTATAGTACGCATTTCCTCTGTCTTCACAGTATCAAGCGCAACAGCTATTTTTACACCAATATCTGTCTCAACCAAAAACTTATCGAATGCATTCGCAAGTACAACAAATCCGGGCGGTACTGGAATACCGGCCTGCGTCATTTCACCAAGAGATGCCCCCTTGCCACCGGCAATACTTGCATCACCCTTAGACAGTTCAACAAATTGTTTAATATAACGCATAATCTTTGAAAAAAAAGTTGAGACCAAATTGAAATTCATAGAGACCTAGGGAGATTGGCAAACCAACTAGTCTCCATAAATCTCCAGTAGTTTCAATTAGTTTCAGTTAGTACTCTGAGCGTCTCCGCTGCCGTTTTATCCCAAGTAAAGTCCTGCGCGCGCTTGGACCCTTTTGTAACAAGTTGTTCACGCAAATGTTCATCGGTCACCAATTGCTCCAGTGCAAACGTAAGTTCATCTGTATTGTACGGGTTTACCAAAAGCGCCGCGTCGCCAGCCACTTCGGGTAAACTAGTAACACTACTCGTTACCACTGGCGTACCCACTGCCATTGCTTCGAGCACGGGCAAACCAAAGCCTTCGTATATAGAAGGGAACGCAAGCGCACGAGCAAGTTTAATTACATAGGGCTTATCTGCTTCCGGCACAAAGCCCAAGAACTGAATAAGTCTTCGCCTAGAACTCTTTTGTGCCATTTTAAAAATATCACCATATTTCCAACCTGGCTTTCCCGCTACAACTATTGGCACCTTTGTATCCATAGCCTCCCACGCTTTAAGCAGTCCGTCCACGTTTTTTCGCGGTTCCAATGTACCCACGTACAATATAAACTCGCCAGGTAAACCATACCGATTGCGCACATCCCGAAGGCGAGACTGCTCAAGTTGCGGTTTGTACCGCGCATGGTCTATTCCTTGATACACAACCGTAATTTTGTTGGCATCTAGCCCCAATACATCTACCAATTCACGCTTGGTATACTCTGACACGGCAATAATTTTATCCGCTCGAGCCAAAGTACGACGAAAGCCCACAGACCAATGCCACAGTCGTCGTTTTATATCGTAGTACTCAGGTAACACCACTGGAGATAAGTCATGCACGGTCACAACCAGTTTCTTCCCCGGTTGTAATACAACATGGTTCAGGTTGGGCATAAACAACACATCAAACTCACCCACCAACTTACTGAAATTAGGTTGTCGCAAAAAGGTCGTGCTGGCTGCAAGTAACTTATTAGGTATGCGACGCGAAATCACTGTGGTGTTCAAAAAACGCAGCTCTTCGGTCTGTATTGGTTTTAAGCCATTGTAAAAAAGTACGTAGCGATTATCGCGATCGCTGCGTATGAGCTGCTCAAGCATGGAAAGTGTGTAGTTTTCTACTCCGCTAAACGTGCCTCGCTGTATACTTCGTAAATCAATAGCTATGACCATAAGAATGGAATTTCCAATATCTAATTTCTAATTTCCAACGCAATGTCCAATAATTCTCGACTCGATGACTCGCTCGAACAATAAGAGAAGGGGTATTATTTCTCGAGCGAGTTTCGTGCTTTAACGAAACGAGTCGAGAGAATTTTCATTGGGAATTGGATATTGCCTGTCCTCCGTAGTTTTAACGAAGGAGGGGATATTGGGAATTAATAACTTCCGTGAGTTGCTGTTGAAACTTCTCTTTGCTAAATTTACTCGCATGTTTCCGTAGGTCCTCTACACTATACCGAGATTTATCCCATTTCTGCAAAAGAACCTTGAGTTCATCTTTATTCCCTCGCGCAAACCATTCACCCGTCACTCCTGGTACAATTGTCTCCCTGCTCCCCCCTTCGCTAATGCCGATAGTTGGCGTACCTGCTGCGGCTGCCTCCACCGGCATAAGCCCAAAGTCTTCCAACTGCGGATATACGTAGGCTTGTGCGTTGGCAAACTCATTACGCAGTTGCTCGTCTGACACACGCCCTAAAAATGTCACGGTTGGACCGGCGATAGATTTTAAATGTTCCTCATCACGACCTGCGCCAACTACATGTAGCTGCAAACCTAACTCGGTACATACTTCTACAACCAACTCGTTGTGCTTATGCGCATGCAACCGTCCAGCGATTAAAAAATAGGTTGTAGTGACTCCTGATACTGAATTTTTCGATGCTGCCTGTACACTTTTCACTGTCCACTTTTCACTGTCACCTTGTGACCAGAATTCCATATCCACAAACGGATACACTACTTCACTATCTCTACCATAATACTTTTTTATGCGCGCCTGAGTTTCTGTGGAGTTAGCCAAAAAAACATCTACATTCCCGGCCGCACGTAGGTCCCAACGTTTGAACCAGCGCAAGAAAAGCTTTGCCGGCCACCGCACTATCCATGGCACTTCTTGCTCTATGTATTCTCTATCGCTCCACAAAAACCGCGTGGGTGTGTGGCAGTAATTTATATGCTTTGCACCGTTAGGTTTTCTAAAACCTTTCGCAAAGGCCGAGCTGGAACTAAGCAGCACATCGCACTGGGGTAACCTAGTAGTAGCTAAAACAGTGGGAATAAATGGTAGCAAGTGTTGAAACTTACCGTAAATACCATACAAAGACTGCAATGCAGTGGTATGCACTCGAGCACGAATTGACTCAGGGAGCTGGCTCAATATATTTTTATCCGCAACGAGCACATACAAAGGT
>CAZKVS010000021.1:0-4282 GCA_964556325.1 uncultured Candidatus Saccharibacteria bacterium | reverse complement strand
TGACTCAGGGAGCTGGCTCAATATATTTTTATCCGCAACGAGCACATACAAAGGTGCGTCGCGATACATATGCGCCATTTCTAAAAACACCCGCTCAGCACCGCCGAGCTGTGTTAAAGAATCATGGGCTAAAATTACTTTCATAGTGGAAAGAGAAAAGTGGAAAGAGAAAAGCGGGAAGGCAGTTGAAAGCTTACATTTACTCTTCCCTTTTCACTGTACACTTTACACTAACTTAATAGTTTTCCTTTGGTTTGGCGCCAAAAAAAATCAAATACGCACTTTTAAATAAAGTGCTCACATCCATCCAAAGCGACCAGTTTTCGATATAATAAGTGTTCAATCGTATTTCTTCTTCAAACGGTAAATCCGGCCAAGACATTTGAGCTATCTGAGAAACACCAAATATACCTGGTTTAATGCTAAACATACGGCGATAGCGGCTACGGTAACGCTCTACTTCTTCCAACATATGAGCACGAGGCCCAACTAGACTCATATCGCCACGAAACACGTTCCAAAACTGAGGTAATTCATCCAGCTTTGTCTTACGAATAAACTTACCAACCGGTGTTACCCTTGGGTCATTTTTAATTTTTAGAAATGGACTTTCCGACCCGCCTCTATCATTTTTCTTCCACATTTCGGCACGCCATTTGTCCGCCTCTTCACCACCCAAGCCATCGCTCATGTGCGTATACATGCTCCGGAACTTATAGAACCAAAAATCTTTATCTTTCCCACCTCGAATTTGGGGATATATCGCCGGACCAGGACTACCTGCCCGCACTGCAATAAATAAAATTAAATACACGGGTGATAATACCAATAAGGCAGCACCACTCCCTAGTATGTCTACTATTCGTTTAGCTACCCTACCCCATCCATCCAACGGCGTGTTCTTTATAGAAATAAGTGGTACACCGTTGTAGTCAAACACTTCGCGTACGTTACGCTGCACATCAAAAACATTTGGCACATAGCTAAACGCTATACCCTTACCCCGCGCAAACTCTAGCAGCTTTAAGTTGTCAGAGTCTGTAAGCGTAGGATTGGCTTGAATTATCTCATCTACTTTCTTTGTGCCATACAGCCCTTCAAGTTGTTCTATTACTTTTTCAGAGTAATCTAGCTCACGCACTACTTTCATCCCCCATCGCGGGTTGCGCAAGGAGTCCTGAATCATTTGCGAGTCAGTATTGGTTCCATTCACCACAACTACATGGTGCAAACCTTTACCGGCGCGAAAAAGCCATTGCTGCACGAGCTGCTCAAGCACCCTGCCGGCAAACACAAACGCGATAGCGAAACCCCAGGCAGCTAAAATAATAAATCTGGAAGGAAATAATTGCTGCTTAAAGAAAAACAAAAACATGACTAAAAATAGTCCTACAGATACACCGAGAAAAATGCGACCCAACTGCCAGGGCAACCTGCGAGCACCACGAATATTGTACAGTCCGACAAATACAAACAAGAGCAGTACCACGGGTATGACGGTTATAGCAGTCGCTAAAAAGCTCGGCAAGGCCAAATCGTACTTTACCGGCCCCACCCAACTCCAATTGGTAAATTGATACCGACTTTCATAGGACGCCCATGCAGCTAAGAGCAACATAAGAGCGTCTAAAGGAACAGATATAATATTCAGAGCAAGTTCAGCGCGTTTCATAAAACAGTGGACAGTGAATAGTGAACAGTAAATACAGCACAGCCACCTATAGGCTGACACTTATAAGTATACTACGAAAAAAGGGGTCGGAAAACACCAAAAAACCCCGCAGCCACCTCCTCTCCCCCTCCTAATATAGGACCCGCTTCAACTCAGCGAGGCGAGGGGGTTAGCCTGTCCGACGAAGTCCCGACTCCGAGTCGGGACGAAGTTGGAGGGAGGTATTGAAAATAAAAAATCCCGCTTATGCGGGATGTTTTAGCGTTCTTTGCAAGCTCGTAAGCCGAATTCTGTTTCTAAACAATCATCTATCTGTCCACGGCATTGCTACCGGGCTCAAGCTGCCTACCAAATTTGGCATTGCACTCAAGTAAGGATTTAGCCGTTTCACTCCAGTGTCACCACTAGACCTACCCCTTGCGGGGCATCCATTGCCTTTCGGCGCTGGCCGTTTCTGTTCGCACCTCTAAAGTTACCTTTGACGGGCGTTACCCGCTACCAGTTTTGATGACTCATATGAGGCCATCAAATAAGTGTTCGGACTTTCCTCCCATTTCGAGTTTTACCCCGAAACAAGCGATTGCTCGACTTGCAAAGAACTCACACATTATACAAAAAATGACGCCCCGCGTCAATCCGTCCTATAAAAAATGGTAAAACCAACCACCACGGATGTCAAATAATAAACAAAAAAAATGAAGAACCCCAGCCAAATCTCCAATAGTTTTTGCAAGCACAAGCGCCTGCAAGACTTTTGTTGATTTGGACTGAGGTCCTGGGTTCTGCGGTTTGTAGATGCGCGTAGGAAACTTTTTGATCTTTTCGTTAGAAAAAATCCAAAACTTTTCTCGCACGGTTCTAAACCGCAAATTCCCCTCCTACAAATTTGTAAGCAATTTCTAGACCACCCCACATACGGGAGTCCGCCCCCTTTGTGGTCCTTTGACCGCAGAGCCCCTCAATATCGGGGTGGCCTAGAAATTTGCTCGAACCAGCAACAGCTTGGGAATTCAGCCCAATGGCGTGTCAACCGATGCCATGGTGTAGGGATGCGAATCCCCAAAGCTGTTTTTGCTGGTTTCAATATCAGCACTCCGCCTTGCACTCCACGTGCCGTGTCCTGGCTGCCAGGTACTATCGGCCGATGTGAGGCGCACACTTTTTGCAACTCCAGAGTGTTGCCACTTAACTTCCGGCTCAAGAGCAGCCGGCACCCCTACATGTTCCGCGCGACAATTTGCGCGAGTAAAATTGGGTGTCGGAGTCTGGAAAGCCTCCGAAAGAGTGATTAAATGTGTCTCGACAAAACGTCAAGGATTGAGAAAGTGCTGAACTACTTCCTGCCAGTCGTTTCCCGATCGGGAACAAGGTTTATGACAGAGTAGGCTCTGCGACATGCCTTTTGCCCGAACTTCGGGCGACTGTTTGCTTGCAGGTATAACGTAGCAAAAGAATTATACAACTAAATACAATAAAAGCAAGTACTTTTCCTAAATACTTGCTCTACTAACTATAAATAAGCCAAAAAACAGCAAAAGCCGCCTTTCGGCGGCTTTATTGTCTGTAGTATTTTTCTGTTCACTATTCACTTTTCACTGCCCGCCCGTCGTAGCCTTGGCGAAGTCGGGTCCACTGGCTATTTTACTTCAAACACCAGCGTCACAGTCTGAATAACTTCCTGGCTACCTGGCTCTATACTTGGCGCCACAGCTTCACGACCGCCGCCGCCCATACCGACTGCCATTTTATCAGTAGCATAGGGCATAGGGTAGTAACCGCCGCCGGAAGAATCTTGTACGCTCACCACTTTACCAAGCTTAATACCCGCAGCTTGAGCCAGCTCTTCGGCTTTTTGCTTAGCTTTTACTATAGCCGCTTTGCGTGCCTCTTGTTGGAGCGCGTCAGGATCGTCAATAGTAAACTGGCTGCCATAGACTTGGTTTGCACCATTATCTACCGCGCCGGACATAAGCTTGCCTACTACATCGCTGTTTTTATCTACCCCGCGTACTTTTACAGTTACATTTTGGTTGGAATCAAAACCCGTAATCTTGCTTTGACCACTCTCGTAGTTATAACGTGGGTTAATGCTTGCCTGCGTAGTAGTAATGTCTTCCTTGGCGATACCTAAAGACTTCACAAATGCAGTTATTTTATTTATTTTATCAACCGCTATGTTTTGAGTCTCTTTTGCGTCTTTACCTTGCGCAACCACACCCAAGGTTACAATTGCTATGTCTGGTACTGCCTTTACTTTACCCTCACCAGAAACAGAGATAACATTATCCGGCTTTTTACCCTTCACTGCCTGCACAAAGTTATAGCCCTGCTGGACTATCATAACCGCTACAAACACAACAAGCAGCATACCTAACAAAGTAGCCACTCCCCATAAACCCCTCTTCTCCGGTGCACTGGACATGTTTTCCATATGTTTAAATTAGTTCTTAAACCTAATAATTAGGCATTAGTAAATAAATAATAGCGGGCAATAAGAAATTAGAAATTAGAAATTAGAAATTTCCCTCATATATAGTATACCCCATGAATTAGTCTCTAGTCTCTAGTCTCTAGTCTCTAGTCTCTAGTCTCTAGTCTCTAGTCTCTAGT
>CAZKVS010000020.1:0-16562 GCA_964556325.1 uncultured Candidatus Saccharibacteria bacterium | reverse complement strand
GTTTGTATTTCAGGCATGTGAGTTTAAAAAATAGCTTTGTATTTAGTATATCACAAAGACAACTCGAAGTTTTGTGCTCATTCTCATGAAAGACCCTAAGCTACCCAGCAAAAGAAAATTCTAAAAGCGATTCAGCCGCTATATCAATACAATCAAACACTGGCAACACACCCTCATCAACGTATGCGACAGGTAACTCGGTACACCCCAAAACCACACCCTCGGCTCCAAGCTGACTCATTTCCTTTGCTACAACAGAGAGCTGATGTGCTTCCCGTTGACCAGACCGACCGGACATAACCGCGAATATAACAGCATTAATAACTTTCTGCTGTTCGCTGCTTGGTACAATAACCGCAACCCCATTTAACTCCAGATATTTTTGATATAACCCACTTTGGATGCTCGTAGAAGACGCAAGAACGCCTACAGTTTTTATCCCAGCAGAGGCTACCTTTGCGGAGGTGGCGGCAACCATATTCAAAACCGGCACAGAAACACTTTTTTGCATATCCTCATAAAAACAATGTACTGTGTTACAAGCTACCGCCACTATATGACTACCAGCCCGTTCCAGATGTTGTACTCCACGCACCACTTGCCTTCTCGTATCATCAGCGTGTTGCAACCCCCTTTCATCTAACCCAGTAATTACCGGACTATACACGAGGAGGGGTGGGTAATCAGAATCCTGCTCCACTGCATACTTCTGCTGAGCTAAAGCAATAACCCTCCCATGCATATACGCCGCGGCGGCCGGCCCCATTCCACCCAAAATGCCGATGGTTAATTTTTCCACCCCGTCATGTACGTCTGTATTCATACGCTTCTCGTAAACTTACTAATAAACTGCTTATATACCTGCACCATTGTGTGTAACGACTCAATCTCTACGTATTCGTCTACTGCCTGGCAGTTCCCACCATGACCTTGGTGAGTAATAACCGGTATATTATGTCGGGCAAAATACCTACCGTCAGTCCCGCCGCCGCTCTGTGTATATTTGGGTTCTCTCCCGGTCACGCCCCGCAACTCAGCGGCATATAACTGCAGAGCAGGATGACTCGGGTCAATGCCGACTGGATAGCCCTCCGTGTCTATACGGTAACTCACCCCTGGCGCCAATGCTTCTTTGATTGCTTGTATCGCCTCGTCCCGGCTCATAGTATCGGGAAATCGTATGTCCACCGTCATAGCAGCTTCCGCAGGTACTTCGTTCGTTGCCACACCGCCTTGTATAGTTCCCAAATTTATTGTGCTTAGGTGCGGCTGATTAGACCCGGCCTGCATAAATTTGTCCTCCAGCTTTGTGTACGTACGCATGAGAGCGGCAATAGCACTGCTCCCCAACCACGGCTCACACGCATGCGCATACGTACCGACAGCATTAAACGTGAGTTGCATAATATGCTTGGTCTCAACCACAATCTTGTCGATGTGCCCACCATCGTCCGGAACTAGAACCAACTTCGGTCGATACCCGAGTGTATTCACTATGTAATTAGTACCAAAATGGCCTCCGGTTTCCTCATCGGAAACCAACACAAGCGCGATACTCCCTTGAAAACCTTCGTCCAGTAGTTCTACAAAAGCTTTCAACGAGGTCGCCACATACGCTTTCATATCCAAACTCCCTAAGCCATACAAACGTCCGTTCTCCACTCTCGTAGTAAACAGCTCATCGGGCGCAGATATAACATCAACATGCCCCAACATTAACACGTCGGGCGTCAAAGTGTTCTGAGTTTGCACCACAATTGAACGTACGCCGTTCGATTCATATTGATTCACGGTCACCGGATAACCACTAAAATAATTAACGCAAAAATCCAAACACTCATCCAGTTCTTTGTGCCCTTTATAACTTTTAAAATTTACAAGCTTGGTAGCTAAATCTAATAATTCCATACAATATTTTTAGGAAATTCGGGAGACAACTTTCGGCTCAAAAGTCGTCTCCCTACCTGTTAAATGATTTCAAACGGCAACCAACCCGCGTCGCCCGTACCGTGAACTACCGGATCACCTGCTCGCAAAGTAACTAAACCGTGCGGTACGATAGTCACTCTATGCGCTCCTTTCGGGTTACCGTGTATGGGATTGTTTACAAACACGAAAACGGATATTCGCGCATGAACTGGCTCATTAGTAGCAAACATCGGTTGCTCTGGTTCACCCACAAACGCAGCCCCCAGGTCTGTTCGAGCCGTCATAAGCTCGCCCAGGGCGGCCAAATTCCAGATTGTGTTAAAGTCAACCGATGGCACGTACTGTTGAACTATTGGACTACTGCCCAAATCTTTACCTTTCAAGTGCCCCGTAAAGAGAGCCTCGCGGAACTGACCGTAGTTAAAACGCAGGCCCATACCAACACCTCTTGCACCCCAAGAACCAGGATGCTCGACGTCGCCATTCTTTAGCAAATACTTCTGCCGAGAATGGGCTAAACCTTCAAGGGTTACTGGTTTACCCTGCAACGTACTCAAAAGACATGACTTGGGCAAAAAGCTTCTCAGGAACAACATAGATTTGAAAAACTCTTCAGTTTTCATACCCAACGCATTCATAAGAAAGTTTTCACTATCCGGATCGTGGATCAGCGCCGCAAACACCTTAGAGTCATAAAGCGGCTCTTTAGTAATGACTTCGGCTCTGTTCCAATCTTGTTCTGCCACTTCATACCGATAAAACAAGCGGTACAGAACGCTCGCATCCGGTGTGTTTGCTGGTATTTGAGAACCCAACTTCAATAGTTCAATGGGTACGCCCATGGCGGCCAATGTACTGACAAGGAGTTGGGCGTCCGCCAGGTCATTACCCCATTTACTATCCACTATAGCGGGCATGCCGCAGAGGACGCGTTGTATACCGTAAGGACCGGAAAGAATGGTCCGAAAAAAATTACGGTAAGCATTGGCGAAACGAACGCGCGGAGATAACTCTCCGGCTCGTTTTGCTGTGTCTGGTAAAGCGTGGAGCATGACTCCAGCCCCGGCACCCACAAAGTCAACCTCAGTACATATGGGGCCGGCCTCAGTTAGCACCACGTCCAGTCGGATTGCATGAGCAATGGATTTGCCTTTCCCGTAAGGGAGCACCTCAAAGGGAAGCGCTTTGCCCCAGACGGGATGTGAACGCAGTGCTTCGTTGCCATAAATGGCAAGCAGCACCGGTAGGTGTTTTTGGAACTCAGCGAGCCACTGAGCTATTCTTAACTGCAACATCCGATTCTTGTACGAAATCACTGCCGTCTCCTCCAATATTCAGTTGTCAAAAGCCAGTACCGCACTACTAGCTACTTTTGTGACTGAGCCCAGTGGCTCGACCAAGTGCGGGCGCAACATTAAAAAAAAATTTGAATGCTACGCTCGCCTTTGGGAAATAAAAAACCACCGCTTTGGCGGTGGAGAATGCTTAGAGTAAAAAGTTCTAGTTAACTATTACTTACAGCAAATCTACCCGCCGCCTGTGTAAGGAGGAGGAGTTTGCCGCTAAGAATGGAGTTCACTACAAAATTCATATACACATCTTAAACAAATACAAATCCCCTGTCAACCGCAAAAAAAAGCGGCGGCGGGATAATATCCAGCTCGACGCTTTTGTGTAAAACTGCACGCGCTACTCCTAACTGCCGCACAGTACCCGCCGCAAATAGCCAATCCCTTGCTCACGCACTGCCTCAGAAAGCTGAGGAATTTGTTTCGATTGTGCCATTTTCAAAAAGAAAACCGCAATTACGAAAAGAAACGCCGCCGTATCAGTGTACTGACCGGACTTTTGTGCTGCCTGTACCTCTAGCGTGCGTAGTAACCGGTCGGCCATGCCCCTTAGGAGCATTTGCAATTCAGGTCTCATTTCTTCCTCCGTACAAAAAAGAACACAAAATAAAAACCCCTGGCCCAAGGCCAGAGGACATTTTGTGTTCTAGACTAGACTAACACAACACCTCTTACCTTGCGCGCCGCAAGGTAATAATAATTTGCGCTACAAATTGTGGAGCAAACTGGTGTCGCATAAAAAGATGATAAACAATACCTTTAAAATTGTAAAGACTATAGGTAAAAAAAATAAACACGCTGCTAGCTTTCTTGGTTTGAAAAGAAAACTACGAGCGTGGTTACTTAAAAAGTCCCTAAAATAGAAAACAGCCCCAGCACGAAGTTTTCATTTTTTCGGATGTAAGTTACATCCGGAAAACTTTGGGGGGGTTGTTGTCGTTTTGCCGATATATCGGCATTTGATGCTCCTCCTGGAGCGATGATCAGTTTACAAACTTCTCAAAAAACTTTTGGAGATGGGTTACCATCATTGGGTTTTTTGGGGTTGGTTTGGTTGGCTGATACACAAAATATATACCTACTATTTAAACAATGCAAGAGCAAAAGTGGAAAAACAGGTTATTTAGGCAGTTTACGCCTTAAATAAGACATAAAACCGTATATACAATAACAGTACTCTACTGTAAAAAGCTAATAAATGCCCCCATAAAACGTAAGAGACTAAACCATGCAACAGCACCATGGTTTAGTCTCTTCGAGGGACAAGCAGCAGCCAGCAGGGAAAAAAGGATGGGTATAAGAAAAAATGAATGCGTGTGCTTGAGTAGGACTCAAGCGATCCTTTTTGCTGCAAAAATGCAACTTGTGTTATTCGTCCTCCAGAACGGATTGTTGGTTAGGCGGGGGCCTTGCAGCCCCCACCGTCCCCTTTGATGAATCTCGACAATGAAATGTGGCGCTACACGATCTGGGTTGCCGTCCCAGCCACAGTGCCGAAGCCGTCATATGGTGCATTCGCTGCCTCCATGCCGCCATAATGTCTGGCCACATTGGAGCCGGTGATACCGGCCATAATTTGGTTCGCCACTTGAATTGCCTGGAATGCGGCCGCCATCGAAGCTTGATCGGTTGGCGTGCCCACATTGAAACCATCATCGGTCTTCTGATTGGTGGTCGCCACTTGCACGTTATCCGGCGGCACACCATTCTTCGCAGCAGTCGCGGTAGCCGTCATGATTCTTTCGGGCGGCGTACCGTTGTCCATTGTCATGACGTCTTTGAAGCGGGCTGCCTCGCGGAACGTCATGGAGTTGTGATTGCCGGCCATCGTATTGTTGGTGATGCCGGTATTGTCGTCAGGCGCCAAAGTTGCGCCGGTGATAGGAGCCGTGGTACAACGCTGCACCGTGACCGTCTGATTGGTGATGCCGGTGTTGTTCTCCGGCTGAGCTGGATTGGCCTGGGTGTTCTCCACTGCAGGGCCATTTTTGTTGTTGTAGTTGCCATCGTCCGTGACCTTCGGGGTGTACGCCAACGCTGTGGCGGCCAGCATCAGGGCCATGAACGCTGCTGAAACGAAACGAGCGATTTTGGCTTTTTTCATGGGCCAAATCTCCTATTTTGAAGCTAGCAGTGTACTACACTAGCGCAGATTGAATCCACGCCAATTATGTCGCAGGTCTATTAAATAAGCAGAACGAATCTTGCTTACATTTAGTTTCCTACTGTATGGAATTTAGCAGCCTGGTTTAAGAGATTCCTCTGGTAATGTATAAAAGGTCTACATTACAGGACAAAAGGCTAAAAGCCTCGTTATTGATTTTCAAATGTGAAAATCAGAAATATTCTCTTTTCCGGGTAATCAAGCAACTAAACTTAGACGAAGTATAGGATATGCACAAAGAAAAAGCAAGGGGGTAAAATGTTAGGAAAATATGAATATTTAGGAATAATTTAACCAAATTTGGCTGAGAATTAGAAAAGATGTCTGAACACTCTCAAAATTATCCACCAATTAGCGTACATAGGGGACCCCTTTGGAAGCTGCTTCCAAAGGGGTCCCCTATGGTCGAAGATGATGGTATAATAAGAGGGGGGAGAATTAAAGAAAATAACTATATGATGGTATTTTGGATTATTTTGGCGGTTATAGTAGTAGCCGCTATTGGACTGTATAACTCGCTTATACGCTCTCGTAACCGGGTAGACGAAGCCTGGAGCGACATTGAAGTGCAGTTAAAACGCCGGTATGACCTTATTCCTAACTTGGTAGAAACCGTCAAAGGCTATGCCAAGCAAGAGTCTTCGGTGCTTGAAAACGTCACACAAGCTCGCGCTGCTGCTATGGGTGCAGGTTCTATGCAAGAAAAGCTGAAAGACGAAAATGCTTTATCCGGTACTTTGAAGTCTTTGTTTGCGGTTGCTGAAAGTTACCCAGACTTGAAGAGCAACCAGAACTTTATGCAAATGCAGAGTGACTTAACCGATACGGAAGATAAAATTCAAGCTTCCCGCCGCTTCTACAACGGCACAGTCCGCGACTACAACACCAAGTTGCAGGTCTTCCCTACGAACATATTTGCTTCCACACTTGGCTTTAAAGTCCGTGAGTTCTTCGACATAGATGAGAAGGGACCAGAGGGGCAGCCGGTGAAAGTACAATTCTAGTGGATAGTGTCCAGTGGACAGTGAACAGACACAGTCGAATTATATTTCTGATTACAAACAACTTATTGTTTGGCAAAAGTCGTTTGCTGTCGCAAAACTTACCTACAAATTAAGTACTCAGTTACCCAAAAGCGAGCTGTACGGAATAATTTCCCAGATGCAACGGGCCGCGATATCTATACCCTCCAACATAGCAGAAGGTTGCGCGAGAAATAACAAAGGTGAATTCATTCAATTCCTTGGTATTGCCGCAGGGTCGGCTGCGGAGCTTGAGACGCAGCTACTTCTCAGTAAAGAGTTATTTCTCAACATCGACATCACGCAAGCACTGAGTACATTAAAAGAAGTTCAAAAAATGCTTCAATCATTAATTACCAAACTAAGACTTAAGTAGTCCTTCTGTTCACTGTACACTTTTCACTGTCCACTACGCTTATGATCACATATTCTGCCATCAGCCAAAACAAGCGCAAAACCATCCTAATCATCGGATTGTTCTTAATAGTGGTTGCCGCACTTGGCTGGGTGTTCGGACAGGCCTATGGACAGCCTGGCATTTTGGGTTTTGCCGTGGTGTTTGCTAGTGTCTCGGCGCTCATTTCCTACTACTTTTCCGACTCTATTGCTTTAGCTATGAGTAAAGCGCGGCAGATAGACCGCAAAGATTCTCCTGAACTGTTTCGCGTGGTGGAAAACCTTACCATAGCCGCGGGACTCCCCTTGCCGCGCATCTATATAATAGAAGACAGCGCTATAAATGCCTTTGCAACCGGCCGTGACCCAAAGCACGCAGTTGTGTGTGTTACCACAGGCGCCCTGCAAAGGCTTGATAAAACAGAACTTGAAGGTGTTATAGCTCATGAGCTCTCTCACGTAGGCAACTATGACATTCGTGTTATGACTTTAGTCGTCGTACTCGTAGGCACTATTACTTTGCTTGGTGACTGGTTTCTGCGCGCTTCATTTTTTGGTGGGCACCGCAAGCGGGACAGTGAAGAAGGCGGGAACAACCAAATATTTATGATAATTGGCTTAGCCCTGGCCATACTCTCCCCCATTATAGCCACGCTTATGCAGCTGGCCGTGTCCAGACAACGTGAGTATTTGGCAGATGCGTCAGGCGCGCTTATAACTCGCTACCCCGAAGGCTTAGCCAAAGCCTTGGAAAAAATTGCGAAAGACCAAGAACCTCTAGAGGTTGCTAACAAAGCAACGTCGCATATGTACATAGCAAACCCGTTTCACTTGGACAGCCCACAAGCAAACCAAGGTAAAACCCTCTCTTGGGTCGCCGGATTGTTTAATACCCACCCACCGTTAGCCGATAGAATCAAACGGTTACGTGAAATGAACTTGTAAATTAGACCGCGGATGCACAGATGACACGGATTACGCAGATTTAAGACTCTTTGGCCGGCCAAAAAGTCTTTTTATTTCTTACATTATTCTTCCCAGACTTCACCTTTCAGAGCTTTGAAGAGGACTTGGGAACGGAACCCATGAGACTGCAAGCGTTGAATAAGTTTTTGTTTTATAGCCTGTTCAGTGTCACCCCGCACGCGACCTTCAAGTTTTCCCAGTAAGCGCTGCGCAACTGCAAATTCATCCTCCAAACTAAAAAAGTCAGTCATGGCCTGGTCAATTAAGCTTTTTGGAAATTGTTTCTGCATCAGTTTAACCTTCACCTGGCTAAACCCATAGGGCTTATACTCTTTAAAGCTCCGAATAGTACTTTCAATAAGCCGCTCATCGTTCACAAAACCCGCCTTAATCAAACTCTCTAACACCTGAGTAATAACTGCCTCAGTGTAAGTTTTTTGTTTCATTTTAACGCGCAACTCACCTTCAGTACGTAATTGCAACTCCAAAAGACGCACTGCATACTTATACGCATCGTCATAACTATTTGCATCTTTTGCTTTTGAAGGTTTGGCCCACATATAAGGCAGAAGTATGAATTAAGAATTATGAATCAAGAAAAATACTACTTATGGAATACTTTTTCCTGACTCATTGCTGGTATACTGTAAGTGTAACATTCACGTAGTGAACAGTGTACAGCAATACAGTGAACAGTAATTTCATTCATACTCTGTTCACTGTACACTATCCACTGTTCACTGCCTTTATGATTTGACAATTATCACTCTCATTGATAGACTGACAATAAGTATTAATTTAAGGCGAAACAAAAACTACAGCATTCGTGGCTATTCGTAGATTCGCATCATTCGTAGTTTCGCATCGGTTTATTCGCATATGGCAAACTTTGCATTTATATTAGAACGGCTTTCGAGCCGCGCAAAAAATGCGCTCATCGCAGCGCAAATGATTTCTGAAGAACTACAGTGCGATCACATTGGGACCGAGCACCTACTCTTTGGTATAGTCTCAGAAAAAAACTCTTTCGCTTCTGAAGCCCTGACGCGAGCTGGCATTACACCTGACAGACTCAGGCCGGAGATTGACTCAGTCAATGCAAACCACAAAGTAGACCACTGGAAGCCAACTCTTTCAGAAAATTTAAAAACCGCCATTGAACGCTCTGCCATTGCAGCCAGTCAGTTTGGCTACCAATTTATTGGTACTGAACATTTTCTCTATGGCATTATTTCTATGCAAGGCAACCGTGCAAAAGTTATTGTGTCGAAGCTAGGAGTAGATAGCCACGAGCTTGAGCATAGTTTGCTTGGAGCTTTTGAAAACATTTCCCGCTTCCCTGAAGGAGCTGAGGCAGGCAACCAGCCAGGACAAATGCCCGGCACACCGCAACAGCTGTCACAACAGAAAGGACAAATGTTGGAATATTTTACCACTGACCTGACTAAAAAAGCTCAAGAGGGTAAAGTTGACCCAGTTATTGGCCGCAAAAAAGAAATAGAGCGCATGACTTCTATTCTTGGCCGAAGAACAAAAAATAATCCAGTGCTTATTGGCGAGGCCGGCGTGGGCAAGACTGCCATTGTCGAAGGCTTGGCCTTGGCCATTGCCAACCGCGAGGTGCCAGACAGCTTACTCGACAAACGAATTCTTTCTCTCGACCTGGCTCTGGTAGTGGCTGGCTCTATGTTTAGAGGTGAGTTTGAAAGCCGACTTAAGCAAATTATCGACGAAGTAAAGGCTGACCCCAACATAGTTCTATTTATAGACGAACTCCACACCATGGTAGGCGCAGGAGCCACACAGGGCAGTCTTGATGCAGCCAATATCCTCAAACCAAGCCTGGCTCGGGGTGAGGTGCGCATTATTGGTGCTACTACCCTAGCGGAATACCGCAAGCACATTGAACACGATGGAGCCTTAGAACGTAGGTTCCAGTCTATTTTAGTGGAAGAACCAAGCGCAGATGAAGCGGTTGCTATTCTAAAGGGCCTCAGGCCAAACTACGAGCAGCATCACCGAGTGAGCATTACCGATGCGGCTATTACTGCCGCGGTTGAACTTTCTAGCAGATATATTCAGGACCACTATTTGCCAGACAAAGCAGTAGACTTAGTGGACGAAACTGCCGCTTTCTTACGGGCACTATCTGGCAACTCTAAAACACTCCGACAAAGGAAAAAGATTGAAACAGACCTACAAAGCTTAGAAACTGAGAAAACTAAGGCAGTCTGGCAAGGTGATTTTGCCACGGCTGAACACTTGCGCTTGCAGGAAGGCTTGCTCAATAAGCAAAAGTTGGATTTGGACATTGAGTTACAAAAGGAATCTAAAATACCCGTCCGAGAAATTACCGCTGAAGACATTGCACACACGGTTTCCATGATGACCAAAATCCCCCTGGATAAACTTACGGGTACAGAAATTGGCCGGCTAAGCAATCTAGAAGAAATTTTACAGTCCCGCATTGTCGGCCAAGACGAGGCCATTACGGAAGTAGCACGAGCCATTCGCAGAAGCCGCGCAGGCCTGCACGACCCCAAACGCCCGCTTGGTTCCTTTATTTTCTTAGGCCCTACCGGCGTCGGCAAGACTGAAACCGCCAAAGTTATAGCCAAAGAGGTGTTTCAAGACGAAAGCGCTTTGGTGCGAGTAGACATGTCAGAATTCATGGAACGACACAATGTTTCTCGCCTTATTGGCGCGCCAGCCGGCTATGTGGGTTACGATGATGGTGGCAAACTTACCGAGGCCGTACGACGCAAGCCGTATTCTGTAGTACTGTTCGATGAAATTGAAAAAGCCAACCCCGATGTGTTCAATATCCTCTTACAAATACTAGAAGATGGCACATTAACTGACGCTACCGGTAAAGCAGTGTCCTTCCGCAATACGGTTATTATTATGACCAGCAACCTAGGCATGCAAGAACTTACGACCGAAGCAGCGAAGATTGGCTTTGCTGAACGCGAGGCAGGGACCTCCCGAACGCCTAAAATAGAAGAGCTTGAAGCAGAATATCTTCGCATTAAAGACGGTGTATTAGAACAAGTAAAGCGCTCATTCAAACCAGAGTTTATAAACCGAATAGATAAAATCGTAGTCTTTAAACCCCTTGGGCCAATTGAGCTCCGTAAAATAGCTGCCTTACAACTTGCTGAACTATCTTCTCGCTTAAAGAAGCAACGCATACAACTCAAAACCACAGCTGCGCTAGCCAAGTTTGTAGCGGAACAAAGCTTTGACCCGCTCCAAGGCGCGCGTTTCATACGCAAAAATGTAGAAACACTTATAGAAGACCCTTTGGCAGAAAAAATAATTCTGTCTCGTATTACCCCGGGCTCCACTGTTCTAGCCGATGCCCTGAACGAAAAAATAAGCTTAAAAATTGAAAAAGCAAAGGCCCGAACTGCTGTTCCCGCCTAGCCAAAAAGCTGCCCCTTCGGGCAGCTTTTTGCGTAGCTCTGTCATTGCGAGGAGCGAGTCATCGAGCGACACAGTGATCTATTCCATGCAAGATTAGATTGCTGTATCACAAAGCCTCCTCGCAATGACAATACAGAAGAGTTATTACTTCATAATTCATAATTCCTACTTCCGCCTTACCCATGCATCCTCTCTTCACTGACCTATATACAACCTTACTCCACGTATTCCTACCGGTGCGCTGCGTAGTGTGTAAACAAGAATCACCGGAAGCCGTATGCAATACCTGCCTAACCAATTTCACCGTGGTTCCAACACAGATATGCCCAAACTGCCATACACCCAGCATCGCCGGACTTGTTCATGCCACCTGTGCGCACCCCCAAAGTCTAGATCAACTCATTTCTTTATACGACTACAAAAATAAACACGTTGCCGAGCTTATCATCACTGGAAAATATAAATTTGTTCCCGATGCGTTTCATACAATTGCACCGCACATAAGCGCATTCGTCAAAAACTATATAGATCTACCCGCAGATGTAATGATAGCTCCCCTACCCCTCCACCGGTTCCGAGAGCGATGGCGCGGTTTTAACCAAGCCGGTATTTTGTCTGAGCATATAGCACAAGACCTCAATATCCCATACGGAGAGGCACTGGTGCGCCACCGACGAACAAAAACGCAAAAAGATTTAAGAAAAGCCGACCGGGTAACCAATGTAGCCAACTGCTTTTCCCTAGCCCCACAAACGGATGTACATAAAAAAATAGTGCTACTCGTAGATGACGTAACCACCTCCGGCAGCACCCTTCAGGAAGCAGCAAAAATACTCAAACAACACGGCGCGTCACAGGTTATTGGTATAACACTGGCAAGGGACTAAAACTAACTACACCCCCAGCGTCTCAACCCAGGTTTCATCTAACCCTTGAGTTAGTGTCTCCCAGGTCAGCAGATACTGCTTATACGCCTCATCAAAAACTACTTTCTCAGTTATCGCTATGCCCAATTTTGCGAATGCATCTTTCAGCCTTACCCGAGCGTCCTCAACCTCAGATTCATCCACCAATAACTCTGCCTCCACTATTTTTCCATATCCAATAGTATCATCAACGGTCCAAACAATATCATCCAACTGAAACAAGGAACGCTCACGAAACCATGCAACTTTTACTCCAAAACCAAGATTTGCAAACAGAGCCCGCATGGTGCGCGCTTCCGCCTGTGTTAAAACCAACTCATATTCTTCTCTAGCATCCGCATGCATCTTACCGAGCTTTTGCCACAATCTTCCTCCCTGGGTAGAAACTTGGATACGAGTATCTACGTTTGTATCCAAATAATAAGTGACTTGCCTCGTATGTTCTTTTGCAAACCCAAAAGCGCCCAATAAACGATTGTATGTAGCAGAATCAACAAAAGCCCTCAGTTCAACTTCAATCATACGCTATCATTCAAAACTTACTGCGCTAACACGCCTATTTTAAACCCAGCAAGCTCGTTAGCGGGACGACGCTCTCCGCCATGCTCATTATTAAACGCACTGGAGCCGTCTGTGCCACACATAGAAACAATAGCGTCCGAACCACCGGGGTGTTGTCCTATCCAAGAAGTGAGATTGTACACACCGCCATCAATCGCTGACCAGCAGTCTGATTGACTCCCATGCTTTGCCACCTCAGCCATGGTGTAACTTTTTGGACCAGTGGGCACAGGGGCAGGTCCGCCAGCTGGCGGAGGGGTAGGAGTGGGCGTTGGTGCCGGCGTCGGTACCGGTACTGGCTTCGGGGTAGGGACCGGAGTGGGTTTTGGAGTCACTACTGGTTCAGGCGCTACTGCGGTAGTTGGAACCGGCGTTACAGCTGATTCGGTCGGTGGTAAACTTGCGCCATTTGAGCCCACGGCACTTTCTGTCGCTACACCAATAGGATTTGGCTCAATCGGCGCCACAGCAGGACTACTCGAAAGCGCCCACCACACCCCTCCGCCTATGAGGACTAAAACAATAATAAATATAGTTATGAGTTTTTTTGACATATAGTTTTTCCTTTAATACCGGTACATTCATAATAACACGCCCCCTGGGCTGAAAGGTAGTCCGAGTGTACTAAGCTTACTCAAAGAAAAAAACCACACGGGGTGGTTTTTTTCTCTGGCGGAGAGGGGGGGATTCGAACCCCCGGTACCCGTTAAGGTACAGCGGTTTAGCAAACCGCCGCACTAGGCCACTATGCGACCTCTCCGTACAAGCTTTTCATTTTTGCTGGTAGAAATGCTCTAAATTGGCTATCATATTCTAGCGGAAAGCGTCTCAAGCGTCAAAACAACACACGGACAGGCAACAAACATTTCTAAATCAAGGCTAGATATACATATGTCCTACTTTTTATATTCTGGAAAATTGCATATTAACACCCCCGCAACTTTAGACAAAGAAGAAGCTGCTCATTTACTGTTGTCCAGGCGAGTCAAAGTCGGCGAACAGATTGAAGTGCAAGATATCGTTCCGAATCGTTTCATATGCGCGGTGTCCAAGCTCGGTAAAAAAGATGTTACACTCACCCCCCTCCATCAAGTTGAGCTTCCTTCCCCTCCAAAACGTACGGTGCATGTATATCAGGCATACACTGCAGAACAAACTATACATACCATCATTCAAAAACTCACCGAACTTGGAGTCCAGACAGTACACATTTTTCCAAGTAAACACTCCCCCACGCGGCCATTAGGCGATAAGCTGTCGCGATGGCAACGCATTAGCATTGAAGCTGCCAAGCAATCCGGCCGACCCCTACCTATATCAATTCAGCTCGATACATTTGCCACATGCATCAAAGCATACTCTGCGAAGAACCAAAACATTTTCCTTTCTCAACATGCACCAAAACCGCTAGCTGAGCTTTTGTCGAAAACCAAGGCCAGCACCCCCATTTACCTCTGGATTGGTCCGGAGGGCGGCTGGTCTCCTGAGGAGGAGACCCAACTCACTGAACAAGGGATAAAGCCTGCATGCGCGGGCTCCTACACCCTCAGAGCAGAAACAGCAGCCATAGTAGCAAGCGGAATTGCACTCAACCTATAATATAGCCAAAAACCCAATAAAATGGTACAATGTTGGTTAATCAAAACCCGCTTGTAACAGAATGCTACCCTCTTCCGTCTCTATTATTAGAAATCAAAGATTTGTGTCAGATACCCCTCTCGAAAAGGCAGTTTTTGAAGCAGCGCAACAAGGCGATAATCACTCCTTTGGGAAACTATATGATTACCACTTTGATGCTATATTCCGCTTTGTATACTACCGCACCAACCATCAACAAACAGCTGAAGACCTTACCGAGGAAGTCTTTTTGAAAGCATTCCGCTCCCTGGCTAGCCTGAAAGGGGGAACGGAAACGCTACGGGGCTGGTTATACTCTATTGCACGCAATACGATTATAGACCATTACCGAAAAGCCAAAGAGACCATCAATCTCGATGCCCTTGAAGAGCTCCCCAGCTATGAAGATTCAGTAGTTGATCGGTTAGAAGCATCGGATGATACAGTTGCGTTATTAGAGACATTGAAAAAACTATCTTCTGAGCAACAGACTATCTTAAAATTACGATTTTTTGAAAATCTGAGTATTGCAGAAATAGCTGCTACACTTAACAAATCTGAAGGCAATATTCGCATTATTCAGCACAGAGGCTTGCAACAATTGAAAAAACTCCTCACCAAAACGCCACACTCATGATATGGAATCGAACACAAGCAGATGAACTTGAGCAACGCATAACACATGCCGCGGCTTTTGACTTTACTCAAACGGTGAACACCGAGACAGAATCGCTTGTTCAACTCGCTCGCACCCTTACAGTCCTACCCAAAAAAGATGTCCCCATCCCCCACCGGAGACGAGCCTACGCTCTCGTTGAACAACCGGAACATGTTAAAACGGGTTTAAGACTTATTCGCTTTTCTAGCTATATGGGCGGCGCCACCTTAGTAGTCGGCCTCGCACTCACCAGTGTGTTCGCTGCTAATGCTCACCCGGGCAGCCCGCTCTACGCTTATAAACTCAAAGGCGAACAGATTAGACTTCGCTTCACGACCAGCCCTGAAAGTAAACTAGATTTACAATTGAGCCTGGTAGCAAATAGAATTAAAGATACAGAGAACGCTCTCAACGATTCCACTATAGATACCGCAACTAAGGTTGCAACCCTCCAAGAACTTACCACGCAAACAAAAGCGGCTGTAGAAGCAGCAAAGGAAGTTGCCGTAGCTCAAAAAAACCCAACGGTATTAGACAAAATTGAACAGCTCACACAATCGCAAGTAAAAGTCCTCACTCAAAGCTCTGACGCCTCAAGTAAGGAACTCGGCCTCGGTGCTCTTGCTGCTGCCCAAGAAAACTCAAAAACTATTGCGGCAACCAAGTTACTCGTAGCAGCAAGCCAAGAATCCGATGTCACCAACTTACCGGCCAACACTCAAGCCGTGAAGGGAACATTAAGTCTGCTTTCCCCAAGCCAAATTACCGTTGATGATGTAAACATCGTTATTACAGACCAAACAGAAATTAGATATAGCAAGCCTGATGGTAAAGATGCCAAGGCAGAACTAAAAGTTGGACAAATATTATCGGTGACAGCAATCAAAATTGGCAAAACACTTACCGCTCAAACTATTTTAATTGTCCCCACCTCAGGCAAGGTAAAAGGTAGTGTCGACATAAAAAATGATGGTATAATAGATACGAAGGATACAACGTCAGAAACACCAACCGAAACAGAAAAAGTGCAATCGGGATTCCAAGTGGAAAATCCTGCTCCCCTATACCCACGCAACCCCTAACGCGTTAATCAGTTCTAGATACGACTCACGTGCGGACACGTGCGTCGCTATCCGGCAACGGATTAACTACGTCGGAAACTAAAACTGCCTTCGTGGCAGATATAACGAAACGGCTGAATTCTAGAGATAAAGCCGTTTTCGTTTTGCCAAAATTGAGTTATACTACGTATAAGATCAAAATACAGAAAATCATAGCCCTCCAAACTACTTGGGCCGATTATTATGCTTCATAATAAGAGGTTAAGCAGTTTGGAGAAAGGAGTAATCCTGAAGTGGTTGAGTCGAGCCGTTCACGGCTCGAGGAAATAACGTAAGAGATTACAACGAGGAGAGGTCGCATAGTGGTCGAGTGCACCAGTCTTGAAAACTGGAAGCTCAGAAATGGGCTCGAGGGTTCGAATCCCTCCCTCTCCGCCACGCTCAGCGTGGCCTAAGACCCGCTGAACGAGTCCGCCAAATTATTTTT
>CAZKVS010000019.1:0-20739 GCA_964556325.1 uncultured Candidatus Saccharibacteria bacterium | reverse complement strand
CCGCCACGCTCAGCGTGGCCTAAGACCCGCTGAACGAGTCCGCCAAATTATTTTTCCAAAACCTAATTTCTACAATACCCCATGTCAAACAAAAACAATTACCTAGAATGGGAAGCTCCTGAGTTTAAAGAGTACGCCAAGTCGTGGATTTGGTACGCCGGACTCATGACCATAGGGCTGCTTCTAGCTGCCTACCAAACCTACGTGGGCGACTATTTTGGCGCCACCACAGTTGTCATTTTAGCTCTCTTAGTAGCATGGTTCGCTAACCGCAAGCCAGAGGTTATTAATATTGTGCTGGACAACGAAGGCATCAGCTTGGGCGATATGCGCATTCCGTATAAACACTTTAAACACTTTTGGGTAGTAAACACCAAAGAACATAAAACGCTCAACTTGGAAGCAAGCACGTACCTCAAACAAACAGTTATTGTTGAACTAGCAGATGAAGACCCAGAAGAAGTACGGAGACTTGTAAGTAAACATGTGCAAGAATCAGAAGCTGCAGCACCGTCGTTTTCTCAACGTATTGCCCATAGATTCAACTTTTAGAAAACTTTCACAAACAGCCCCCTTGTGGGGGTTGTTTGTTTTCTTTACAATACCTAAGTATTTATGACTCTGTAGCTCAGTGGATTAGAGCGTCTCCCTCCGAAGGAGAAGGCCGCTGGTTCGATTCCAGCCAGGGTCACCATAATATCAAAATGATCAAAGGCGTTCAGTGTGCGGTACGAAACCGAACACTGAACGCCTTCTTGTTTATGGGTACCCCGGCAATATTAGCCAGCGTACGCAGTTGTTGCGGCAAATACGATTGCCATGACTACCAGGCACAGCAGCTCTGTTACCCAAGCTGGTTGGAACAACTTATCAATCGCTTTAAGCCAGGTCGGGAACCGAATACTCGGCCATCGGATATCACTGAATTTCAGTGTGGCCAAGGCAGTCTGTTGCCATTTACACACTGACACCCAACCATTTGAAAGTCGTCGCACCCACGGGGCCATCCGCGGGGTAAAAACGACGCGCGCCGTCACTCCGGTTAGCCTACTCCCGAACTCAATCTTTCTTTTCTCGTTGCCGAAAAACAAAGTTATAGAATCCGAGATATAGTGACGGTCGGAAGTGTTAAATACGCCGTAATAGTAGCCTGGCTTGGGTAATTCGAGGTTGCTGGCAGTAGATTTCGGGATATGCAGTAGCAATCCAGTACCGTTTTGCAAACAACAACCAGCGGGTTGCTCGCGCCATAAGCTCCTGGTGAACGCCGGGACAGTTCTGCTGTGCTCTGCTGCAACAGACAAAACAGTTAAACGAACTCTTAACCAAGGAGCTTTTGCTGGCTGTCTCAGAAAATATCTAGAATCTCTGCACACAACGTGCCTCCTGTATTTTGTTCTGAGGTCATTCGGAAACTAACCACACGGGATTAGTCACTTCTCCGACGAGTGGGCCAAAAAACTCGTCTGGCCACAGTTTAACTGAAAAAGCAAATAAATGCTAGGACAAGAAGGTTATTCATATAAATGTACAAACTTGCTACCATACACATATGCAGCTTAAGGACCACATCTCAACATTACCCAAAACCGGACCCAAGTTGGTACGAGCCTTGAAAGCTATAGGTATAGAAACGATAAGTCAGCTACTCGCCTACTACCCCAGTCGATATTTGGACTTTTCCAAGTTTACTTTCATTAAAGACCTCCAGGCGGGCGAAGTAGTAACCGTTCGAGGCACCATCAAAAGCATAGGCTCACGGTTTACTTTCCCCTCTCGAAAAACCATTTCAGAGGCACTCATTTCCGATACCACCGACTCACTGAAAGTTACCTGGTTTAACCAAGGATATATAGCACAAACCCTAAAAAAAGGAGACGAAGTACTACTCTCAGGTAAGGTAGATTACTATAAAAACAACTTGCAACTAACCAACCCGGTATATGAAAAAGTTGGTCCGGAACACTTACACACCGGCCGTTTAGTGCCTGTGTACAAACTACCAGAAGGGGTGTTTCCCAAAATGTTCCGCACTCTCATCAATAAAAGTTTATCCGCCGCCCATGAGCTAGAAGACATACTACCCTTCTCCGTACGGAGCTCATACCGCATATTAGATATGCCCACCACCACGCGAGAATTACATTTTCCCAGTACGCCGGAACTATTACTTCAAGCCAAAACACGGCTTGCATTTGAAGAGAGCTTTATTCAACAGCTTGCGGTAGAACAACACAGGCTCAGCCTCCAAGCACTTGCGGCGCCCAGCATAACAACCGACATTGACTATGTAAAATCCCGACTTGCCAAATTGCCTTTTAGTCTAACCGATGGGCAAAAAAAAGCGCTCTGGCGAATTTTACAAGACCTAGAGCATAAGCACCCCATGAACCTACTCCTACAGGGCGATGTAGGAAGCGGAAAAACAATTGTCGCTCTCCTAGCGGCCTTACAGGTCATTCAGAACGGGCACCAAGTTGCACTGCTCGTGCCGACCGAAGTGTTGGCAAAACAACACTTTGAAAGTATAACTGCACAACTCAAACAGTTCGGCTCACCTATCATAAAAGTAGGATTATTGACCAGCAACTTTCAGAGCATTGGTGCTCGCGCATCTACAAAAATAAGACTGCAAAAACAGTTGAATCAAGGAGCGATTCAGTTAGTCATAGGAACGCACGCCCTCTTAGAAGACGCAGTATCCTTTAAACAGCTGGCCTTGGTCATAATCGACGAGCAGCACCGGTTTGGCGTAGAACAACGCCGCAGCCTCACCAATATACAATCCCCTGACTTCACCAAAAATAAATCGAAACAAAAATGGTACCCGCATCTCCTTTCCATGTCTGCCACCCCCATCCCTCGTACAGCCGCGTTAGCCTTGTACGGAGACTTGCAAATTGCCACAATAGATGAACTCCCAAAAAATCGCCTCCCCATTAAAACCTGGGTCGTACCGGAAACCAAACGAGCGGGCGCCTACGAGTTTATTCAAAATGAGATTGCGGCAAGGCGACAAGCGTTCATCATTACCCCTCTCGTGGAAGAATCCGAAAAAATTCAGGCCAAGTCTGTGAAGGCGGAATTTGAAAGATTACAGAGGACCGTATTCCCTCAACTTAAACTTGGGCTCATTCATGGCGCACTCAAAGGCAAAGAAAAAGATGCGGCCATGCTCGATTTTAAAAATAAAATAACAGATATATTAGTGGCCACCTCTGTTATTGAAGTAGGTATAGATATACCCAATGCCAACCTAATCCTCATTGAAGGCGCGGAGCGATTTGGCCTGGCCCAGCTTCACCAGCTACGAGGACGCGTCGGGCGCGGACCACACCAATCCTATTGCCTACTGTTTTCCGAGGTGAACCACAGCCTAGAACGGCTTGAGCTATTCGCCCGTACCACGAACGGTTTTTCTCTCGCGGAGTACGATTTAAAAACCCGCGGGTTTGGTTCGTTGTTTGGCACCAGTCAAAGTGGTTTTCACTTTAAGTACGGACAATACCTCACTATGGGTATTCTAGAAACTGCAAAAAAAGCGGCCCGACAATTGACCGCGAGTGATGTAAAATTAAAAAATTATCCGTTGCTACAACCGATTGTTCTCCCACTCAGCAAAGAGTTACACATGGAATGATACCCATGATTACAGGACTATTTGAATAAACTAGATAACTCTGTAATAAATCTAATCCCCCGAACAGTCGGGGTTTTTTCTTTTTTATTTTTTGCCAACGCGGTTATGAGCTGGTTAAACCCCAGCTTCTGCGCTTCCTTAACTCTTTTCTCGACCTGCGCAACTCCTCGTACTTCCCCCGCCAGACCTACTTCTCCAAAGGCTACCAACTCAGAGGGCAAAGCTTGACCATGTAAACTTGATAAAATTGCCAACACCACCGGTAAATCTGCAGCTCGCTCATCGAGTTCAAAGCCGCCTGTTACGTTAATATACACATCTTGGTTAGCCAACTTCGCCCCCAAACGCTTCTCCATAATGGCCAACAAAAGCTGTAATCGATTGCTATCAAAACCTGATGCGGCCCGTTTGGGATAGCCAAAGTTTGTCGTATTTGTCAGCGCCTGCACTTCCAGCAAGAGCACTTTATTACCTTCGAGTATTGCCCCTATGCACGTTCCCGGAACTTTTTCAGTCCGATGTTCTAAAAATAACGCAGCGGGATTGCTCACTTCCACCATACCTGTTTCCGTCATATCAAAAACACCCACTTCACCCGTGCTCCCAAATCTATTTTTTACACAACGCAGCAACCGCAAGGTTGCAAACCGCTCCCCTTCTAAATACAACACGGTATCAACCATGTGTTCCAAAGTTTTAGGACCGGCAAGCATACCTTCCTTGGTTACGTGACCAATGATTAATAGTGCTGTTTTTGTCTGCTTAGCAAGCCTCATGAGCGCATTCGTGGTAAATGAAACCTGACTCACTCCGCCAATAACGCCGCTGGCCTCACTGCTTACAATCGTTTGGATGGAATCGATAATAGCAAAATCTGGTGCTCTATCAGCAATAGTCGCAATAATAGTTTCTAAATTTGTCTCCGGTAAAACTTCCAAATCTGCGGTTTTGTCAATTCGGTCTGCACGTAGCTTGATTTGTTCGGCAGACTCCTCGCCTGATATATATAGCACAGAGGACTCAGCTTTACTCATGTACAAAGCCGTCTGCAAAGCTAAGGTAGACTTACCAATACCCGGGTCGCCCCCCAACAACACTAAACTCCCCGGCACCAATCCCCCACCCAATACCAAATCCAGCTCTGCCATTCCGGCAGAAATCCGCTCGACCTGCACAAACCCTGCCGCTTGCAATCGCACCGGCTGAGCGCTTGTACCCGACCTCATAGCACTCACTGCAGGTGCCTGCTTAGCAAAAGTATTCCAGCTTTCACATTCTGGGCATTTACCTTGCCAGCGGCTCACTGCAAATCCGCAATTACTACATACAAATTGTTGGGTTACTTTTGGCATAAAAAAAATTAGAGACTGGTCGAGACTCATAGAGATTATCAGAGATTACTGCACCGAGCAATAAGTCTCCCCATCTCTATAAATCTCTCAGTCTCTAAAAAATATTAACTTTTTAAATACGTTTATTTAGAAGACACTCCGCTAATGTCTACATAATAAAGCCCCGACCCTTGTTTATCCTTGAAAAATATTTCTCTACCGTCTGCGGTCATAAATAGTTCAGTGGGAGAAGTAGTAGTGTCTAAACTTATGACCTGACTCGCGGCTGTGGGCACATCTATTTTAATTAGCTGGGCTTTGCCGTTAGCGACAGAGGGGGTATACAACGTCTTACTATCTTGACTCCACATAGCTTCTGTCACAGCAGCTTCGAGGTTCATATTCTGCACCTCTCCCGTAAACAAATTACCCACCCATAACTGCAACTGACCGTTTGGCCCTTTTCTGTTAAAAGCATACTTTTTGCTATCCGGACTCCAGAGCCCGCCTTGGTTATACCCATCCTTCACAAGAGTTCGAAACAACTTCCCATCAGGAGTCATAAGATTAATGCTATTGGTTGCACCAGTGTTGCTCTTGCGCCAAAACAAGATTGTTTTACCATCGGGAGAAATACTCAAGTCATCGTCATTCTCCCACATATCAGTAACAACTTGCCAAGTACTTAAATCAACAGGGGATATGTTTAAATTGGTTTTGCCGTCTTCTAGCCAAAAATAAAGCAGTTGCTCACCGTCAGGCATCCAGTTAACCGCCGTAACTTGAGCGGGTAAATCTATATAAGCGCCCTTATCGCTTGCATATACGCTCCATATATTTTTCCCGAAATTATTTTCAGTTTGGACCAGATAGTTATTACCTGCAGCCGGCCATAAAACCTTTGTTACACCTGTTTTAACGGGCACTGCAAGCTCTCGTTTATTCGTCAATTTCGTTTGACCACTCGTGGAGTCTAAATCAGCTTGAAACAACTGTCCTTGCGAATTAAAGTACGCTATGCCATTGCCTTGGTAGAACAAGACCGGACTAATGACTTCGTCATCAGTCACTTTCAAAACGGTAAGGCTATCCGATCCAACTGGTGGAGGGGTTGGGGTGGGTGTAGGAGTTGGAGTAGGATCGACTGGTGGAGGGGTTGGGGTGGGTGTAGGAGTTGGAGTAGGTGTAACGGTGACTGGTGGTGGGGTGGGCGTTGTGGTTGTACTAGCCCGACGCTGATAAATTAATACTCCCAAAGTGCCTACAATTAATAAAAATATTGCCCCTAAAATAGTGATAGCTTTTTTGTTCATGCTTGTATTTCCCGACTGAAGTCAAAATGTACTTTTAGTATACCACAATCGACGCCGCAAATCACTCTGAGCAGAAAACTATAATCCGCCTTTCAGTATAGTTTCTACCGAGCTACATTTTTTGTTGCGGCTTGCAGTGCACCAACAGGCTCACAAAACTTATTGATATCGGCAGCAGTTTTTGAGAAAAACGAGGCGCCCCATATAGCCCAACCTTGAGGCCCATTACATAATCCTACCAATAACAAACCAAGCACAAGAACCACAGCAAGACCCAATAATATCCAAAGTGCCACCACCAAAAGCCGCTCTAGAAAACTCATACTACTGCTTGGCATAAAAAAGAGAAAACTACCTACAAGCAACGTCACTATGAGAGATAAACCTACCGTAAAACCAATAACCCACGGATCATATGAAACACGGAATAACGTTACTGTAATTGACTTCGCAGCGTCTTTTGCAGCCGCGCCAACCTTCAGATCTTTTAAATCTTTCGCCGACTTTATGGCGCCCTTTAGGTCAATGTCCGATGCTAAATCTGCTCCCGGCACAAATTTAGCCCCAACCTTCGCTGTATCCTTTACACCCTCTTTGGCAACCGCCTTGGCAACATCCTTCGCACCCTCTTGAGCAAGCCCTTTCGCCGCCCCTTTTGCAGCTCCTTCACCCAGTCCTTTTACTGCACTCCCACCCGAGGGTAGCTTCCTGGCACTGTAGGCATTTTTAAAACTTTCGCCTGATTTTTTATCTTCTAAGCCACGTTTAAAACGATCGCGGGCGCCGGTAGGCAGACCTTCCCTTTTATATCGTGGGTCACCCGGTTCACCGTGAAGCTGATTCGCCTCACCCGTCCGGGCCGCAGGAGATGAAAGTCCAACATCACCCTCTTTACCATTACCAAGCGATTGATGATCGGCTGACGCAGTAGGAGCTTGAGGAGTTGTAGGAATTTCAGAGCCAGCTGTGGGAGTTCCAACACCGGACTCTTGCGCCGCCGATGATGTATCAGCCGTCTGGTTTGGCGAAGAAGCTTCACCTGAAGGGCCTTTCTCTGCCGCAGACGCCTGCTCATCAGATGCCACTCTCGGCGGTGGAGTAGCCCCCTGTTCAGCTTGAGCAGCATCTGACGTCGGGACATCCCCCACACCATCTGGTTGAGTACCCCCTAATAAGTTTGAAGCTGAAGCTAGGGGCGATTGCCGCGATCCATCGTCGACCTGCTCGGAATTTTGAGTACTCGACTCATTTAAATCCGTAGTTTCTGCCTGAGGTTCCGACCCCGACTGTTCTGTTCCGTCGCCGCTGGCATGTGTAGACTTATCTTCTACGCCTTCCCCATCTACCAACTCTTCCGAGGGTTCTGCGCTTCTTTCACCTGCTCCGGAAGCTGCTTCCGCCACACCCCTTACAGGCGTTGTTTTTACCGATGAAGGCTCACTTTTTAAACCAACCTCACTCGGCTCCGAAGAATGATTTTCTACACTCGTGTTTACCGAAGAGGACTCTGCCTGTTGCGGCATCGGATTAGCAGTACCGTGGGTGCCCTGAGCGGCTTGGACGTTTTTCTGCCACTGATCAAGCACAACGCGAGGATCCACCGCCTGCCGCTTTGTCTGAACCATCTCGCGAACAATCTGATAGAGCTGTGCTTGTGTGGTTTTGACATCCGCAATTTGCTGTTCTCTCTGTAGTTGCTGAAGAGCTACTGCAGCCGCAGCTTGTGCAGCAGCCTCCTGCACTGCCGACAAAGAAACAGGAGTCGCGGGATTACTACCCACCACTCCAGCGCCTGACCCTGTATATTCTTTATTTGAATCTTGAAACATCTATGATAGTAAAAAATGAATACCTTTACACACCGTGTCATTGCGAGGAGGGAAGCTTTGTGACTGACGAAGCAATCTCACACTATGTCGTTATACAAATCTTTCCACTCCGGATTGGACTTACTAACAAGGTCAACTTTTTTCTGCCTTGAGCCGCCTTTTAACTGCTTCTCGCGAGCAATTGCTGTCAAAGGGTTCTCGGCTACTTCATAATACACAAGCTTGTCGACATTGTATTTCTTTGTAAAACCTTCGACAAGCTTTTGTTTGTGCTCCCAAATGCGCTGTGGTAGCGGCCTGCCGGTCATACCAACGTAAAGCGCAGTATTGGCTTTATTAGTTATTATGTAAACATAATACTGCTTTGTGTACATAAGGAGTTGAGATTGCCACGTCGCCAGGCCTCCTCGCAATGACAGAGAGAGATTGACGACTTTTGACCACTTGCGAAGCTTCTACTTAGCCATGGCGTCTTTCTGGTCCTTAATCTCCAAAAGCTGTTTCGGATCCGTGGTAATAATTTGGTCCTCAATGTAGGAAGCGTAGACTTTAATGGCCGCATGTTTTAAGCCGGCAAAGAAAATCCCCTCTCCAACTTCACTTTCAAGCAATAAATACTTTTCGCCTTCGGTTAAAAAGAATGTGTCGGCAATAATACCCACAGACGCAGGACTTTGTTTGAGCAACAACTGAATGGATGAGTTGGTTACAATCGGCCTGCCAAATGGGCTGGCCATAAAGTCGGCCACATCTTGCGTAATAGTCGTAAGGCCTAAATAATATTTTCTACACCGTTTCGCAATGCCGTAGATGAACCGTGCACTATCTTCATGCTGCATCATTACCCAGGCTTCATCTAGCACCAATATGCGACGCTTTAACTCACTTCGAACAATATTCCACACATGGTTCACCAAAATGAACATAGCTATCGGCCGTAGTAAATCTTCTAAATCACGAATAGAAAACACCACCAGCTGGTTTGCCAAACCAATATTGCTCTGTTGATCAAAAATACCTGAAAAAGTACCCTCTGTGTATTTAGTTAAACGCTGAGCCAAACTTTCAGCACCCACCATACCGGACAAAACCTCTACGAGGTCTCCCATAGTTGGAAACTCCACGCCCGTAAGGTCACTTGCAGCGGTAATATCTTTCTTCGCATAGGTTTGCCATATGGCCTTGTCCATGAGCGCTTCTTCGGTCGCATCAAGCTTCCCAAGGAGCAAGTTCATCAAGCCGAGCAAAAAGATAACTTCGCTGCGCAATATATCTTCCTGGCTTTCTCCTTCCAACCCTCGAGGCAAATCGAACGGATTAATGCGCGACTGAGAGTTCAAAGAAATATTTACAAAACTCCCCCCGACTGCTTCCGCCAAGTGTTCGTACTCATTTTCTGGGTCAATAACAATAACTTCAGTCCCCACCATCAGACTTCGCAAAATTTCTAGTTTAATCGCGTAGGACTTACCCGCACCAGACTTTGCGAAAATAACAAAGTTAGCATTTTCCATTTTAAACCGGTCAAACAAGATTAAACTGTTATTGTGCCGATTAATCCCATATAAAATACCGTCGTTACTCGTTAAGTCCGGTGAAACAAACGGAAACGTTGTAGACAACGGGCTGGTATTCAAGTTGCTTCCAATGTTCATCTCGTCGAGCCCATATGGCAAGGTGGAAATAAGGCCCTGCTCAGTCTGCATCAACGCGCGCTTGGTTACCACAAGCTTTGCGCCCAAGGTGCTTTCTAACACAGTTGACTCTTCATCTAGTTCTTTGAGTGAGTCCGCATAGATTGTAAAATAGAGCGCAAAACGAAAATATTTTTCTGTACCCTGCAACAATGAATCCCGCAAACCTTCTACGTCCTGATACGCAGTCTCCAACATAGGGTCCCGGACCAAACCTTTTTCTTGGTTTATCGCAATTTGGGAGCCAATTTCCCCAACTTTAGATTTGAGCTTTTTCAAAATAGTTGCTGAATCTATAGGGTAAATAAACATCGACACATCCAACTGGCCCTCGGAGTTGATGATAAAAGACAGCCAATTACTGGATAAAAAACGCGGATACGTAAGCACAAAAAAACTACGACCATACTTACTGTTCAGTAAAAAGTATGAGCTCTCAAAACGAACCGCCGCAGGAGACAATAAATCCTTTAACGAGGTTAAACCCTCATGATAAATTTTATCGACTTCCGCAAGTTTCTTTGTCGCGTCTGATGTTGCTTTTGCTGCTTCAATTTTAGCTTTTTCAGCAGCTACCTGCTCAGGTGTTGAGGTAGAAAATAATCCCATAAAATTAAAGCTGTTATTTTTTAGGGGCAGCTGGAGCGCCCACACTCGGTGTATTGAGTATTTTAATATCCCCTAAACTAGCGCTGTCTATTGTAGGCGCCGATTCGAAGTTGTACGAATTATAATATAGCTCGATTAAAGCACCAGTATCCAAGCGGGCAACTTTCAAACCTAAACCTGATATGTTACTTACTACGGTATCAACACGTTGCTGTAATTGTTCGGCGTATCGATGTATGTTTTCCAATTTTTGATTTGCCTGTTTAGCCGAACTCCCCCCAAATATTTTTGATAAAAATCCACCCGACTGAGGCAGCACACTTTGAGACAGAGGCACAATAATATAAAAACTCTTGCTCATAATATTTGCGTCAGCGACCAATTGAGCGATAAACTCCACATAGTACTGTGCCTGCATTTTCAAGAGTTCGTTGGTTTGGCGTTGGGTAGTAATTTTTAACCGCTCTACATAATCAGCGATGTCGAGTCGCCTGCTCTGCATAAGGATTTGAACAGGAAACTCAATAGAGTTCAAAAAACGCTGATATCCGTACACAATACCATTTTGCTCTTCTTCACTCTTTAAATCGAAATTGGTGGAGGAAATGGCCAACACTGCCCGAAGCGTGCCATCCTGCATAATAACCAAATCATCTCGGATTTCAGAAATACGCAGAGTCGTATGAGTTGGCTGTGCGTTAGTCTGAGTTGGTTTTTGCATCTCTTGTGCCATGGGTAAGGTTTAGTAAAAAATAAATTTCTAGCTGCCTGTCTGTACAGTTATTTCTTCAAGGGTGGGACAGGTGACCCCAAGGGAGCCACAGCCGAAGGCGCTACTTTGTGAAGATCTCCTAAAATTTCGTCTTCCTGCTTCGCACGCTGCTCCAATTGATATTGAATTTTTCGTAGCCTATTTCGAGGACTTTCACCTGGCTCTGTTGAAGTCTGCTGGGTTGTTTGCTGTAAATTCTTTTCATCTGCTACGCCATCTGTAACAGCCTGTTTCCGAAAAATAAAAAACTTAGGCCGAGTCCAAAAGTTTAGAAAAACAGTTGCCGAAGAATACATGGGTCGACCATTAAACTGTCCAAACGTTGTTACCAGACCGGGAATTCCAATCAGTATCGCTGCGGCGCCGGTAACGTACAAGTCCTTTGTTATGGAATAGAAGAAAAATACTACGCCCATCGTCCCCAATAAAATCAAAAATTGTTTTACCGTCAAACTGCCTATGATGGTATCTTCAACATCGGTAAATTGTGGAACGGGAAACTGCATACGTTTATAAAAATCCTTAATCATTCATCCTCAACCCTTAGCCAGACCCGGTATGGTCAAGGACAAAAGATTAAGAATCAAGGATGCTTGCTTGTGTATTATACCACGCTTCCTTGTCGTTTCTATTACGGATGACCTTTCAAACGACGAATTAAATCACTAAACTCCTCAAACTCTGGCTTAGTTAAATACGGCCTTCCTGCCACGGCTAAAGCGGCCTGCACCTCTTCAAAAGTATGATGTTCCTTCAAAATGCGGGCCCCTACTGCGACATATGCCTGATATAAAGGCGATTGTTCAAAGGCAAATTGGACAGAAAAATAGCCGAACTTTTCACATAACACTTTCAACTCAGACTCTACATTCATAACACCACTCCCCCGTAAGGTTGCTACGTTCAACATGCGCACAGCCTCAAGACTTCGAGCATGCATCATTGGCTCATCTGGCATCGGTGCCACATGTAAATCAGGTTCTTGTACCGCAGCCGCGACGGGTAAATCCTTTGGCTGGGACACGACAAGCGATGATCCGGTTATAGGCTGATTCTTTTGCTGTTGTACCATGCCAAAAGGAGGCAGCGACGACTTAGGCGTCGGCGAAACGGGAATGCTAGCGCCTGGGACAGCTTCTGGCAATTTAGGAGCCACAGGAGTGATGACCTCGGAATTGGTAGGTGGTTGGGTTAGAGAAGAAGGCATTTTTTGCGTATCGCCCGATGGTGGAATACTCGCCGATTTAAAAGTCCCCGGCATAGAACCACGATGCAACTCAGATGCAAAATTCTTATTCAAAAAAGCAGACACAGTAGTAGCCACCGCTGGTTGCGTGGGGCTTACTGCACTCACCGGAGTCGCGGGCTGAGTAGGCGGCGCCACAGGAGAAACAAAAGCAGGAACCTGAGAAGGTATGGGAAGCTGTGAAGCCTGGGCAGGCGACAACGAAGGGGGTATTACCCTACCCCCAGCCGGATTAGGTAATGGATTGGGCTGCAAAATCAAAAGAAGCTCCGATTGCTGTTTGTCGTTCATGTACGGCAGCAAGTCAAGCCATTCTTTTCGCTCAGCATCAGACAGTATGGCAGAGCTTTCAACTAGTTGTTTAATATATACACTCGTAGCCATGTATCTATAGGCAGCGTGCGGTTAATTTTTATTTGCTGAGCGCTTTTTCAAATTCGCCAATCTTTGGTCAATGTCCGACTGAGCAACCTCTTTCTTTCGGGCAACTTCAGCCTGAATTTTGTCCATATTCAGAGTGGGAGGTAAACTTTGCGCTTGTGCCTTTGGAGCAGGAGCAATGGGTTTTGCAAACGACTGCTTTGGAGCTTTTGTTTGTATAATAGCTGGTAAATCTTCTGGTTCAACCATGGGTAAATTATCGGGAACCTTAGCCGGCAGAGGCACTTTTCCAACTCCGTTCTTAGCCGGTCCACTCGCCGAGCTTACAGGCGGTATAGGCGTAGGCAGTTGAGTGGGCACAACAGGCTTTGAAGGCGGAGTTGTTTGCGTGGGTTTGGGTTGCGATTGAACCTGAGCTACAGGAGCTGTTGGCTGACTCACCGGCATATTCTTTTCTATCTGAACAGTTTCTTTTTTTATAGGCGCATTGCTCAATACTCCTTGAATATTTGGGCGTGGTTGATTAACAATTCCACCGACAGGAGGTAAGTACTTAGAAGGCTGATTCACTAAACTCGATTGTGGAATACCGCTTAAGGGATTGGCTTTCTTTACCGCCAAAGCTTTTTCTAAAGCCTCTTCCACTGCTTTAGGTGACTCAAACTCATCAAGACTTGCTGTGAGTAATCGCGGATCTAAATTCGGATACTCTTCCAAATCGAGCTCATCAGCATTTTGATAATCGTATAAAGTATTACTAATTTGATCGTGCCAACCCAACACACGAATAAGCAAAGCTCTCTGTTCCGCAGACAAATTTTGTGGATTAGGCGCCTTGCTTGCATAGTTCACCGCATCAAAACTCTCCCGAAACTTATTTTCCGTAGGCCAAAACGCATAGTCCTTAAGCCAATTTTCCACTGTAGGTGCCAAGTCTATACCATCTATAACCACCGGCTTGTCTCCAAGTTGCTGTTCGCATGTTTCAACCGCAGTCAAAAAATGATGCAAAATATCCGACCGCTTATCAGTATCCCATACTAGAGCAATAGTATCCTCTACCCGGTGAGAAAAATCAAAGTCAGACATGGTAAACGCATCCAGTACATAATGTTGCATAAGCCAAGCCGCCTGTTCCGGGTCTAACTGGGGCAACCGGAGAAACAGCAACTGTCGCAAAAGAGCAGATGGTTCATCGCCACCGTCAACTACCGCCCCAGCAGCCGAAAGCTCATTCGCAATTGCTCGAGCTTCACTCACATCGCTGGAAGCTACAACTTCTCGAACTCTAATTTTAATTTCTTCTAAATCCATAGTTATTATCCTGTACACACTTAACTAACTAGCCCAAGTTTTTATAGTTATCGGGATTATCTTCGAACTTCGGAGCTCCTGTTGCACCGCTAGGGTTAGTTCCTGATTGACCACTTGGATTAGCCTGAACCTTATCTTTACGACCGGCGTTGTACCCTTGCTCGGTTCTGTAGGTTTCGTTAACCCGCTTATATGCCTCTTGAATTTCATCACGGTTATCCAAACGCTCCTGACTGGCCTTTTGAATCATTAAATAGAAGTCTTTTGCCTCTTCTTTGGTCAAGTTACCACCATCCGCAGTCTGCACATACGCCATGAGATCTTTTCTAAAATTATCAACAGCCTCCTGACTCTGTAGTACTTTACCCACTGTAGCTATCTGCTTTGCAACAGCTGTAGGCATTCGTTCTGCAATAGCTTTAAGCCCACCGGCGTCTTTCAAGTCCATGCGAGCCAAAAATGTCTTAAAGAGATCGTTCACCTGAGCGTTTCCGGTACCGGGGTTACTAAATACGCTGCTTGTATTGAGCTTGTTAAGGGTTTGCTGAGCAGAGGAGTCGCCCATCATCTTATCAACAACTGTCTTTAGCCTATCTCTTATAGGATCATTATCTATATATTCACCCTTATTGGCGTCATACCTTACCTGTTCACTCAAGTCAAAGTTACCCGCTGCCTTGTTACGCTTACTGCTTTCACGTCGCAACTCAGTCAAGGTTTGCTCGCCCATATTGAACCCGTTAGCACCAAAGTGATCTTTTAGAAATTGTTCGTAGCTCGCAGGATCATCCTTGTACCCCAAGGCTTTAAGCAACTTCTTAATATCACCCTCTTTTTCCGCCAATTCCCACGTTTTAAGAGCTAAGTACTTATCACCCCGAGCGACAGCGCTCCTAAACTGGTTTATGTTATTACCTTCATCATACTCCTTAGGCAACTTCGAAGACTGACCATCGGTATATTCATGTCGCAACTCTTCTTCTCCATAAAAAGCCAAATACTTACTCTTACCCTTAAGATCTGTAAGCTCTTTAAGTTCTGTGCCAGCTTTAACTCGGGCTCCATTGCGAATGGCGTCTTGGTTATTTTTGATAGCCTCAACTTCAGCTGGGCTCTTACCCTCCGTTATAGCCTTATCTTCTTCTGCTTTAACCAAATCACTAACTATGTTTTGCTCAGTCTGCAATCGTTGCAGTTCGTTTTTCTTTTTGAGCAATGGGTCAATCTCAGCCTTATTTGCTTGTTGAATAAAACCAGCCAAACTAGCAAGTGCTGCGCCTTGGTTCTTACCGTCAAGACTGTGGAACTCATTTACTCTTGCTAATTTATTCTGCCACTCTTGAACGGTAACATTGCCTGGGTCCATATCCTTAACAGCAGTCAGAGTGGCAAGTTTCTCCTGCTGTTTCATGGTTACCGCATGGCGTTTGGCCGCAATGTCCTGAGCTGGTGCATTACCAACAATGGCATCGTCTCTCTCTTTCTCTAACGTCTTTAACTGCTCGTCATACGATTTTTTAATATAGTCAGCAAAGTCATCCGTGCTGCCCAGCACCAGTTCACTACGCACTTTTTTAAGCGCTTCAGCGTTCTCTGCTCGTTTTTCCTCCAAAGCTTTTGACAATTCCGGGTCATCTTTGCTCAATTTATTGTCTTTTAACAACTTTTCATAATCAACGGAACTTAACAAAGCCTCCTGCGCCCGCAGATCAGTCTCACTAAGATTCTTACCCTTAAGCTCTCTTCTTGCCTTACGTACTTTACCACCCTTTCTGCTAATTATATTCTCTTCGGTGTGAGCAATAGCCTTACCCTTTCTCTCTTCGTAATCCTTTCGATACCCTTCATATCTCTTATTCTTAGCGGCTAAAATTTTATTGGAATCAAAAAGCAGGGCCTTGGCTTTGTCTACAGCAGTACCCTCACCCTTAGATATACGCTGAGAACGCGCCATAGAGTTTTCAGCAAACTTATTGCGTACCAAATTCAACGGCACTTTTGCCACACCACCAGCTAAGCCAGCTGCTGCACCGCCCACATATTTCCCCGCTCCTACGGCTCCTGCGCCAAGAGCTGCGCCTGCAGCTGCGGCGGGCCAGAAGGCCGCGCGGACACCTTTTTCTGCTGCTTTGTTCACAAAACCCGAAGCTCCGCTACCAAAAGCAGTGGCTGCTTTCAGGGTCATATATAGAAACCCGAGTGGAATGGCATTGCTTGCAAATGCAAACATAACTCCGCTTACCACACCATCTGTTTTAGATGGGTCAGTATTAGACAGACTTTGGATAATATTAGAAGCCTTCGTTTGCACAGTAATGAGCGCGGTCAAATTCAACATAAACGCCATAACCGGAGTTATAAACGCCCACTTACCAAACTCACTCCACCACTTCTTGGACATACTCCGCGAGATGGGCAACACCATAGCAATATATGGCAATGGCGAAAGCATCAACAGTATCCACAAGAAAAGTATTCGAACGGTCAACAGAGCGGCTATCCCCAAGAACGCGATAAACGAACCAAAGGCCAAGAAAAAGTTCATTATCTGTTCTAAGATGCCATTAAAACCACCTAGGTTACCTGGGGTCCCACTAAAAATATCTGTGGTAAATAAATGGTTTACAATTTGCCGAATAGCTCCTGTATCGTTGGGCAAAAACTGGTTCTGTACGGTATCGGCAATGCCTAAAATAGACTGAGCAATGCTCAAGCTAAAGTTAATAAGTATTGCACCCACTATTAACTTCACCAGTAAGTCTTTTACTGCCCAGCCGGAAATACGGAAAACCGTAGCTACGCCAATTGCTACAATAGATAAAATAAAGAAAATATTACCTAAGTTTCGAAATATTTCCCAGGCGGGATAAATGACATTGGCAAACTTATCATCATAGGTATGTATGGACAGTACAGCTTCTATGAACGGACCGACTATCCATAAAATGGTATATTTGAGTGCACCAGAAAAAAGCTTCAACAACCAACCTATAAACAACTCAAAACCTCCAAAAGCCAAGTCACCTAGACCTGGAGTGTCTACCCCTACTGCATTGGTCTCATTACCCGTTAAGGTAATTTGCTTACTGAACGTTGCTCCTTGTATGGGGTTGTTACTTGCATCCAAAGCTGTTGCCGTAAACGTATAAGTACCGGCTTTCTTCTCATAATCACAGTTAATGGGCTGCCCAACATTTTGTGTTCGCTTAACAGGAGGGTTCTCGTTACCGCAATAAAATTCAATTTTTGCTGCGGTCTTACCTGAACCACCCGCATTATATACAAGAGTAAATACTTCTCGTATGGTGCTAACCTGCACTTGCTGTGCGACAGTGCCCGTCAACGTGGCACCTCCCGTGGTGGCCGCGGCTTCAACGGTAATAGTAATACGGCCCAAGAAGTCTAGACAAAGAGGCTCGCCAAACGTAGCCGCGCAGTAGGACATTTTGACTCCAACCAAATGTTGTCCGGGACTAAATAGCTGCGGCGTAATGGGGAACTCTTTTGCAATAGTGAAGCCATTGGCAATTTCTGCTTCAAACTGCGTATTGCTTGGCGTGTATTCACCATGATACAGCCACATACTACCACCGTTACCCGTACCGCCAACTTTTGCCTGACATTCAGATTTTACAGTGCCGGTAAACTTAACCGTGCCGCCAATTTTCGGCGTGGCTGGACTAACCTGCACAGTAACCGCATCGTTTTCGTTACAGGTAGCTGCTTGTAGCACACGACCAACCGGAGCATCTGTCCCTCGAGGGGTAGTTTGTGCCTGAGCCACAAACGCCCCTAGGGCTGGCAACAAAACCAGCCCTAGCAGAGCAATGCCTATAAGAAGATTTTTGAGTTTAAATAGTTTGTGCATCAGACCGTAAAATCTAGAACCGTTTTACAAACCTATACATATAGGATTCGTGTCTCCAGGCTGACATGCAGTTACATCGCCTCCATTACCAGTTTGCTGATTAAATATTAAATCTCTGCACGCTGCCACATTTTGCATACAGCCAACCACTTGGTTGTTGTCCACAGCGCTATTGTTTGGAGTAAAATCACCCGGGATAATTGGATTTAGAACCGGTACGGCCACACAAGCTGCCTGCTCTTTAATAGTCGCCCCTTTAATAACTAACTGGTTTATAATCCCCAACACGATATTTACCACGAAAGCAGAGAAACCAGGACCACCGGTTGTGGCGTTCACGGGAGCTATATTAAAGACAGAGTTTAGAGCTGCTTCAATTTTCTTACTAATGTAATCAACGGACTTAGCAATACCCTTATTTAGTTGTTCGTCCAAAGGTGATTTTTTACCGGTAGTGCTTAAGTTTTCTGAGTTAAATGCATCTTTCGCTTGTCCTTCTGTGACCACGGCCAACGCTTTGTAAAAACGCTGTGCACCCGACTCATCTCCTTGCAAGTCCGCTGTCTTAGACAAGTCAGTCCAGAACTTAGGGCTAGTGGTATCTAAAGGAATACTCGGATCATAGCCAAGGTACTCCACTGCCTTAGCTCGAAGAGTCTTCTTCAATTCTGCCGAATTCTGTTTAGCGCAGTTAAATTGCGGTAAAAATTTCTTAACCATATCCTGATCTTGCGATATCGGCACGTACTTCTTTAAATAGTCGTTCGCATATTTAGTATTTATTACCGCATCGCTGTAATACAAAAAGTTTGCGATAGTAAAGTTACTCTCCAATTTTTCCACCAAACTGGTAATACGATCCTTGATAAAGTTGAGTACCAAAGTACCAAGTAAAGACCGTAAAAATTGTTCCAAAATACGAGGAATATCTGCCACCACTGTTACCGGCACACCTGCCTCAGCCACCTTAAAGAAGCTACTACTTGCAGTGGCTACATTTCCTAGTTTTATGTCGCCGTACGCAAAAGTTAACTTCTGTATCTCTTTATCTAAATTGTCCAGTTCTGCGCGAGAAGCTAAAAATGTGGGGATAACACGCCACTGGGCACCCCGAGGTTGGATACCTCGAGCTACATTGTTTGTATTCACTATCATGTCTTGATGCACAATCGCCCCTGCTACTATTGCATGATGCAAGCCAACCGCAGGCTTGGGTACGGGCAAATCATAAAGCCCATCCACAAGCTTTTTCGCACTCCCTACAGCTTGCTGAGCCAATACCGGATCGGGATTGGTCGTTAAAATAGCAGGCCATTCAGTGAGCATGCTTTGATAATAGGCGTTAATCTTATCCACTGCCTTGGTGGCATAGTCACTAATATCCGCCTCAGAAGTGGTATCTGCAATTTTAAAACGAGTCTCTTGTACGACTGGAGTTACTGCTGGCTTACCCGCTCCCAAATCACGTTGAATATCTTTAGATACCTGATCAGCGTCTACAACCTGATTCAAAATCTGCGAACTGGCCACAGGGTCAATTTTTAAATCGGCTAAATATGCCCGATATTCAGCCAAACTCTTTTCCTGCGCGTCCTTATTGGCAGCTTGCAAATCTTGCTGCTGGCGATAAGTAAAATCCGTTCGAGTTAATAATGTCGTGGACAAAAGAGCCACCACCGCAAGCACTGAAACACCAATAATAACTTTTTGTTGGTTTGCAACTTGCATAATTTGTTTCTTAGAAGATTAGTAAATCTATTTTTTCCAGTATACCACTAAATTTTTGAATCCACAACACCAGAACACAAAAAGTTTGATAAAGAAAATAGCATGCGCCGCCTCTTGCCCATGTACAAAAAAGGCTTTCTGCCTTAAGTGCAGAAAGCCTAAAAAATCAAACTTTATCTATCTATTTTTTATAGAGGATCGTAATCACCCAAGCCCTGATCGCCGGTATCAGCATCATAGGCTTTACTGGTCACCAAACTAAAGTGATTATCAGTGCCGGTCAATCGAGTTCGAGCGGAAATAACCCCCTTACCCTTTAGACGAATACAGTGATTACTGTACTGACCGCATGCTCGCCAGTCATAGTCTTTCCAGCCATTCGTATTGGTCTGATCACCCACCACCTTATATTGCACAGAGAATTCGTCTCCATGGTTCGGCTTGTCATTCTGAGGAGGAACGGCAATGTGCAAACCGCTGTTTTGTATACCATCTACGTTGATAAAAGCATCAAGCTCTTTTGCACAAGTTCCCGCCTCACCCTCGCCACACTGTTGTCCGCCCAATATATCGTCGTACCCAATGCGGATGCATGGAACTGGCACAAGGACAGAGACTGTATCGCCCGGATTCGTCAATCCATCGGTATCAATAGTGTATACATGGCCACCAACTGTTACTGTGCTGACCGTCGGCTGACCCGCGCCGGTCTTGTATGTGTATGTAAGACTACCGTCGGCATTTCTGGTCGGAGTTACCACCGCGCCTGTACTATCTTTGATTACAGGAGCTGGTTGTCCCGGAGCAGGGGTAATAGTTATGCTAATAGTCCCATCATTTCGCACCTCGCCCGAAACTGCCGGATCTACGGTACCGTCAAAATCACCATTATTCTCACAAGAGCTTAAGTAATTATGCCTACTGGAACCACCACCACCACCGCCACCACCGCCACCACCGGAAGTAGTTGCCTTACATGTCAGAGTCTTCGGAGCTCCACCCAATAACGGATTA
>CAZKVS010000018.1:0-22873 GCA_964556325.1 uncultured Candidatus Saccharibacteria bacterium | reverse complement strand
CCACCGCTTGTGCGGGTCCCCGTCAATTCCTTTGAGTTTTAGCCTTGCGGCCGTAGTCCCCAGGCGGCATATTTAACGCGTTAGCTTAGGCACTAATGAGGGTCGATACTCACTAGCGCCGAATATGCATCGTTTACAGCGTGGACTACTGGGGTATCTAATCCCATTCGCTCCCCACGCTTTCGTCCTAGCAGTGTCAGGTGACACCCAGAAGCCAGCCTTCGCTATTGGTGTTCCAAACGATATCAACGCATTTCACTACTACACCGTTTGTTCCAGCTTCCTCTTTGTCCCTCTAGTTTACCAGTTCCAAAGGACAGATTCCGAGTTGGGCTCGGAGATTTCACCTCTGGCTTAGTAAACCACCTATCGGTACGCTTTACGCCCAATGATTCCGGATAACGTTTGTGGTCTCTGTATTACCGCTGCTGCTGGCACAGAGTTAGCAACCACTTATTCTGCAGGTACGCTCAAATTATTGTTCCCTGCCAAAAGGACTTTACAACCCGAAGGCCGTCATCGTCCACGCGGCGTCGCTGGATCAGGCTTTCGCCCATTGTCCAATATTCCAAACTGCTGCCTCCCGTAGGAGTCTGGACCGTGTCGCAGTTCCAGTGTGGGGGATCACCCTCTCGGGCCCCCTACCCGTCATAGCCTTGGTAAGCCATTACCTTACCAACTAGCTGATGGGACCCAGGCCGCGCCTCTAGCGTCTTGCGACTTTAATCTTTCGATCACATGGAGAATTGCACAACCTTTCGGCTGGATATGCTCCACTAGAGGGACGTTCCTAGGTATTACTCACCCGTTCGCCGTGGGCCTAAACCCACTCGACTTGCATGTCTTAAGCACGCCGCCAACGTTCATCCTGAGCCAGGATCAAACTCTTAGTAAAACTTCAATGTTGCCATTAAAGCTCAAACGCCATATTTCCACACCGAAGTGTAATATATTGTTTAATTGTAATTATCAAAGTCAATTACCAAACTTTTTGATTCCTTAGAATCTTGGTTTGCCTTACATTGCTGTAAGACGGACTCTCAAAAAAGAATAACGTAATTTTTGTACACGTCTTGTCACTATTCAACTGTGAAAGGGCAGGTTCTAAGGACTGTCGTCCTTAACCCAGTAAAACAGTGTACAAGTACTCTGAAATACTGGGTTAAAGACATCAGGGCCTCCAATTTTGAGTTTACAAAAAACACGACCCGTACGAACAATGTGGGAAGTGCCTTCAGATTGGTCTAACGTTAGACCCCTCTTATAATCAACTTTTCAACAGGCTTAATACCTATCGTCTGGCTTACATAAGAGCAAAATTGGAAGGTTTTTTGGAGGGAAAAGAGCTAAGTAATTAACGCCTAACCATAATATATTTCTTTCCCCACCTTGTCAAGTATTTTCGAGGGAAAATTATAGAAAATAAGGACAAATAAAAATAGCTGGCGTTTAATCAAAAACGCCAGCTAAAGCAAAAGATAGTCCCATGAAATCGAGGTACAAAACTAGCTCTCATCGCCTGACTGCTTGTGGTACTGCTCCCACATCTCTCTAAATTCCGGCGATGTATCCAATAAATCCACTAGTGTACCCTGGGCCACAATACGACCACTTTTAAATACATAAATCGTATCGAAAAGTGAGAGCAGGTGAAGTCGGTGGATTGATGAAATAATGGTTTTATCGGCAAATTCACGAAAGATATTCTCATACACTTTCCGTTCAGATACCGCGTCCAAGCTGCTCGTCGGCTCGTCCAACAAAACAATTGTTTTGTCGCGGCAGGCTATGAGACCTCTCGTAAGGGCAAGACGTTGTTTTTGCCCCCCACTATAGCCCTCACCATTCTCTAGAACCTCGGTCTCGTACCCTGCAGCCGCAGTCTCAACCACCTCGTCGAAACAGGCCATCGCCACAAACTTACGCACATATTCCATCGCATACTCAACTCCCATTGTAATGTTGAGCCAAATAGTACTTGCGAATATATGTGCGTCTTGCTGTAGCATGCCAATTGCCCGACTAATACCGGGAAAACCTTCACGTATAACTTGTCCATCCACACTCAGAGTAAACTTTCGTGGGTGGAACAAGTCCCGAATAACTTTCAACATTGTGGTTTTACCGCTACCACTAGGTCCTACAAACGCAATCCGCTCACCCCGTCTAAACGAAAGGCGGACATCACGCAGATGTAGGTTGTCGCTCTTGTCTCCCTCGTAAGAAAAGTTCAGATTCTCGACAACAATTTCTTGCCAATCGGACGGCAGCACGTGATTGGCAAAACTTTCTGGTTGAAAGTCTCGAGATAATTCTTCGGTATTAGCGACCCTGCTCCGTCGCTGAATGATATCTCCGTATATACTAGTGAACGTAAAGAATAGTCCACTAATGTTTCGAAGATACTGGATTAATAAGTAGGCAATGCTTACAAGCACACCTTCACGGGCGCCCCTGTGCTGCAAGAAATAGGTCCCCAAAACGACAGCGACCATCACACAACAACACAAGCTAGTACAAAACCACTTATACTCATTTAATCGGTTGTTCCGATTATATAGAGCATATGGCTCGTCAATCTTCTGAGCGACAGCCCCAAACACCCACCGTTCTACTCTCAAAATAATGACGGTGGTGATTTTACTGACGGCATCGTTAATACCAGCAGCAATCTTGTTGTCAGCATGATTCAATTCTTCGTACTGGCGCACTAAAACTTTATCAAACCGGATTGTAATCCAAACGGTGGCCACTATCATAACTACAATAGTAGCGGCGGCAGGTCGGCTCAAATACACCAGCACGATGTAACTACCCACCAAACACACCAACGCATAGATAATTTGAAAAATGTTCTCTGCAAACGCCAAAAGAGCGTTTGCCCCTTTTTCAATCTTATCTATGGTGTCGCCTGAGTGGTGGTCGCGGTGCCATTCGAGCGGCAAAGTCATAACCCCTTGCAACAGGTGCTTGCGATAATTGGCTCGTACGCGAAACGCCACAGAGCATTCAATGACTCGCGCAGGACCGTGCAATGACCAGTCCACAAACACCAACGCAATGGAACAGCCCAACAGTATACACAAGAGGTAAATACTGTGGTCGGTCAAACCTTCGGCTTGAATGATTTGAATCATTTTTGACCAAATATACGGCCCCGCCAAAAGCTCGATGCTTTTTGAGACTATAAACATGGCCCAGTATTGGACAATCTTACCTCTGCAGCCGTCGGCGTAATGCCATACCTTAGACAGCAGGTAGAGTAATGGGTTACCATCTCTAACAGTAATCCACCCGTTAATTAAGAGTCGCATATTGGTCTGAACAAGCCATTTTATCACCATGCCAACAAACCAGAGGACAACTCTCCAGCAATACAGGATGGTGAGCCTGCTCGCTTTTATCGATTTCATGGAAAAACCTCCTTGGGATTTATCTTTTGTATCTTATTTTAGTATTTAAAAACCCCGACGCATGCCGGGGTTTCGTGAACAGTCAAAATTTACGTATGTGTTAAACGATAGGTCTAAACCCACATAAATTTGGCGCTGGCCATAAACCGACGGCAAAAACTTCCAAAGCTGCTAACTTTGGATTCCCCTCAAATATGCGCATTTTCTGTAAATTCTTCATGTTTTTACGCGTACTTCTGGCAAGGATTAATTAAAACAATAGTTCTGCCGTTCTATTGAAAAAGCATTGTACGGGAATACTACTCATTCGTCAAGGCCCACTTCTTGGCTATCCCGCTCGTACACAAAAGCCGTCTTCTTTTTTTCCGGACGTATATAAAAAACTGGTTGTATCAACCGGTCCAAGTGTGCCTGAAAATCTGATTCCGACAAAGTCTCGTGGAGCATCTGTAAAAACTGCCAGAGCACCTCTGCGTCATCATAAGCCCGATGTCGTGACTTACACACAAAACCATGACGTTCAATAAGCACTGAAAGGTTGTGTCGCTTATGTTCCGGATACACCGCCCTCGATAGTCTTACCGTGCATAGTCGGGGAAGCGTAAACCCATAGCCGAGTCGCTTAAATTCAGATTTCAAGAAAGCATAATCAAACGCCGCGTTATGTGCTACGAAGGTAGAACCCTCAAAAAACTCTAACAATGTATCGGCGATATCTTCAAAGGTAGGCGCACCCCGCACATCGCTCTCCCGTATACCAGTCATGCCAGTTATGAACTCGGGTATGTCTTGTTCCGGATTCACCAAAGTTTTGTAAGTGGACACTACTTCACCATGTTCAACACGTAGCAGGCCAATTTCAATAATCCGACCAAGCGCGGGACTTGCTCCGGTGGTTTCTACATCTACAATAGTGAATGTTTTATCCAGCATATATCCACACAAGTATACCAAACCCAAGCGATCGAGACGAATGCAATAACATGAGATTAATTGAGACTTATGGAAATAAATAGAGACTTATTATTAGTAATAAGTCCCTATGAGTCTCAATCGGTCTCCACGAGTTTCTACACTACTGAATAATTTTGTCTATCAAACCGTACTTCTTTGCCTCATCTGCAGACATAAAGTTATCGCGGTCTGTATCACGCTCAATTTGTTTCTCAGTTTTGCCGGTGTGTTTACCAAGAATAGTGTTCAATTTATCTTTAATACGCTTAATTTCCCGCGCGCGAATTTCCACGTCTGTTTGTTGACCCTCTGCGCCACCCATAACTTGGTGAATCATAATGCGAGAGTTTGGCAAACTATACCGCTTACCTTTAGCGCCGGAAGCAAGTAGAAGAGACGCAGCACTGGCGGCCTGACCAACACAAATAGTGACTACATCACTCTTAATGTGCTGCATAGTGTCATAAATACCAAACGCAGATGTCACTACGCCGCCAGGAGAGTTAATGTAAAGTTTAATGTCACCCTTACCCTCAGCATCCAAAAAAAGCAGCTGGGCAATAATAAGATTTGCCACCACATCGTCTATGGGTTCACCCAAAAAAACAATTCGGTCTTTCAGTAGACGACTGTAAATATCATATCCACGCTCCCCGGTGGGAGATTTTTCGATTACATATGGAACTAAAGGCATATACTATTTTCCTATAAGTCCTATCTTTCTGTCTTATGAGACCTATCTGATAGTACTGTTAATCTAGCTAAAAATTTCCAATATTCAATTACTCATTTCTAAAAAAATCCTTAAGCCAATAATATCAAATAATTAGCACTCACGCAAGTAGAGTGATAAAAAGACCGGTAGTAATACCGGTCTTTGACGAAAAATAACTATAGGGTAACACCAGGCCATAAAACCGAGACCAGTATAGCAGCCAATCCAGCAACTATATATAACGCCCCCATAGCCACCGCCGTCCTACCCGTAGTTTCCCACGCAACTTTGCTACTCTCACTATAGTACAACCTAAACCTTTTTTTAAACACAGAAGTCACACCCTGAACTACCAGTACTACACCAAGTAAAATCAAAAAGTAGAAAAAAGGATTACGCATAAACTATTACTCAGCAGTCGGTACTTCTGCAATAACTGTAGGTTCTTCTGCTGCACCTTCCTCAGCTACAACCTCTGGAGCGCCTTCAATCTTTTCACCGTTGATGTCTATTTTCCAACCGGTTAGGCGAGCAGCAAGTCGAACGTTTTGTCCGGCTTTCCCAATCGCAAGAGATAACTGGTCTTCCAACACACCCACATTCGCGGCCTTCTCTTCTTCGTTCAGTTGTACATTCAAAATTTTAGCCGGAGAAAGAGAGTTGGCAATAAACTTAACGGAATCATCGCTCCACTCGATAATATCAATCTTCTCGCCACCAAGTTCGGCCATGACCGTTTGTACCCGAGTACCTTTTTGACCGACACATGCACCAATTGGATCTACACCTTCTTGTGTGGAGGTCACCGCAATCTTAGAACGGGAACCGGCTTCACGGGCCACTGCCTTTATTTCTACCACGCCATTATAAATTTCCGGTACTTCCAACTCAAACAGTTTACGTACAATGTCCGGATGACTGCGGGATAAAGTTATTTTAGGACCTCTCTGCGCAGGCTCTACGTGTAGTACTAAAACCTTTAAGCGTTGATTCAGGGTATAACGTTCACCACGAATTTGCTCAGAAGGAAACAACACACCAGTACCACGGCCAAGGTCTACCAAGATAGTATCACCTTCGATGCGTTGCACAACACCGCTCACGAGAGTACGCTCTTTAGCTTTAAAGTCAGAGAACTGCATGTTTCGCTCTGCTTCGCGGAGCTTTTGGATAATAACCTGCTTAGCAGTTTGGGCAGCTATACGACCGTACTGGGCACCATCTTGAGGAGTGATTTCAGTACGAATAATATCACCCAACTTTGCGCCTTCTTGCAAGCTTTGCGCAGACTCTACATCTACTTCTTTTTGTGGGTCTTCTACCAACTCCACAACGGTCTTTACATCAAATACCTTGGCGGATAAATTTTCTGGGTCAAACTCGACTACAATGTTCTGGTCTCGGTTTCCGTAGTCTTTACGAAAAGCAGCGGCAAGAGACGCCTCTATCATGGCTAATATCTCCTCAGCGGGAATGCCCTTCTCGTCTGCTATTTGATCTAACGCTTGTTTGAGTTGGTCGTTCATATTAGTGTTCTCGAATATACAAATTCTTACAAATATACAAATCTCTTGCTCGCTGCATTTATTTGTATATTATCTTAAATTTGTATATTTGTGATTACTACTTATTAATAAAAAAGGAGAGCACGCGCTCACCAGTTCAATTCCAGTCTTCTACTGAATTCGTAATTATTGTAGCAGAATACAAGGGCTTGTCAATGCTGGGGCCAGCCCCAGCATTGAGGGTGAGCAAAGTCGAACCCTGATTCTTTTCCACCTCTATGACACAAACGTCAATCTGCGGTCGTAAGGAAGTTAACTCCGGGTGCTTAAGTAGGTACAGCTTAATCGCCTTTAACATCTTTATCTGCTTAATACGATTAACCGCTTCCACCGCCGTACCAAATTTCTCTACCCCAACCGTACGAGTTTTTACCTCTACAAAAATAAGCGTCTGGCTATTCCGACAAATAAAGTCGATTTCACCTAAACGCTTACCTTTGTGATGATATTCATTTTGAGCAATAACTGTATAGCCTTGCTTTTTATACTCAGCTTGAGCCCACTCTTCTCCCAATTGACCGAGTGTTTTTGGTTTTTCTGTTTCTGTAGTTTTCTTCTTCCAAGGAAAGATACTCATACGAGAAAAGGTTATCACCAATCACTCACAGGCTCTGAGAAAGTAGCCTAGCCCCACTTAACTCTTAATTCATACCCCTTACTTCTGCTTTGCCAAGTATTTATCCTTAAGCTGCTGCTTTTCCCACGCCACTTTTTCTGCCGGGTATACCTTGAACATATATTTAACAATATATATTTTCCATACCCCTGCTACAATAAGCAAAATTATGAACGCCAGATGAGTACCAAACAATCCTACCAACTGGTACCGTGCACCGGTCCATACTAAACCCGCTATACCCATGCTCGCAGCCCAAACAAACCAACGGTTCATTAATCTTTTAGTAACGGGGTTACCCACCACTCTCTTGCTCACCCAAGCTGCTATGGCAAATACGCACAACAATACGGCCAACCCAATAAACACCTTGTCTACGGTTTCTAGACGGACCCGGTTAATATATATTTGAAAATCGTAGGAAAAAAAATACTTCACTGCTTGTACAAGTTTATTCATATATATAGCCTTACTTACCAAATACTACTGCGTAATGATACCCATCCGCTTCTAAATTCTTAGTAAACTGAAATCCTCCCCGTTGTAACATACTCGTCAATTCATCAGGACTAACCCGAACGTCCTGCGCCGGCCCAAAAGGACTAAAGCCCCTCTTCCATTCCACCACTACCAATTGCCCACCTGTCTTTAGCACCTGATATGCATTTCGGAGCAACGCTTCTTTTGCAGTAACCTGGTGCAAAATATTGCTAATGACTACAACATCACACGTTGCTGCTTCTATTCCTAATAATGGCTGTTCTAAATCCGCCTGCACAACAGTAATATTTTTAAGCTTCGCATGCTGCGCCGAAGACTGCGTAACTGCTAAACGATCGGGCATAACGTCTACGGCGTATACCGTACCATCATCAGCCACAAACTGCGCAGCGGCTAAAGAATAAAAACCGGCGCCACAACCAAAGTCAGCAACTACCTGTCCTTTTTTTAAATTCAGCTGGGCAATAATATCGCCCGGGTTTACAAATTTTGTCATTTTTTAGCTTTTTAGCTTTTTAGCTTTTTAGCTTTTTAGCTTTAAGAAATCCACTCCCTAAATAGCTAACAAGCTACGAGCTAATAAGCTCAATCAATTTATACAACCTGCTGCAAACGCTCAATAGATTTTGCTCTCGTCCCATCAACAGTGACCAATACTGCATTCACAACTATAGGTCCTTCTTCCGCCGGCTCCATAGCATACCGGCCTGAGGGGTCCAGGAAACGCCCTAACACATTCTCAACTTTTACCCCAATTACAGAATGCTGCGGGCCGGTCATACCTACGTCGCAGGCAAAAGCGGTTCCTGCGGGCAGCACCCATTGATCTGCTGTTGGCACATGAGTGTGGGTTCCAACGAGAGCCGCAACCCGACCGTCTAAATGCCAGCCAAGGGCAACCTTCTCACTCGTAGCTTCCGCATGCAAATCTACGACTATTATATCACCTTTTTGGGCCACATTTGCAAGCAACTGATCAGCAGCCGTAAATGGACTGCTTATTTCGCCCCGGAACTGTTTTTCGAAGAAGACCTGCCCATTTAGATTGAGCACGCAGTACCATTGCCCGTTCTTTTCAAATCGATAATATCCTCTACCGGGAAAGTCGGGGCCATAGTTCTCAGGACGAATTAACTTTGGATATTTGGCAAAACACACATCAGCTGCAGCACCGGAATGAAAAATATGATTACCGGAAGTGTAGACGTCTATGTCTAATTGTTCCAGTTCAGCCAGGGTAGTCTCGGTTACACCTTTACCATGCGCCAAGTTTTCTACGTTGGCAATAACCACATCCGGTGCATGCTGCGCTCTCCACATAGGCAAAACTTGGGCTAGCCCCTGCCGCCCAAGTCTTCCATATATATCTCCAAAAATTAAAATTTTTGCCATAGTTACTATAACTCCAGCTATCGTTCTTTTACCCGTACCACAACGAAACCCGCGACCCTAAACTTCTCTGCAATATATTCGGCAAATTCTTGCTCTAAAGGCTCCATTTGTCCTGGTACGCGAATCATAATTGGAGAGCCTCCTAACTCAGCCAACTCTGTATCGTCATATTCATCGGACTGATCAAACACCTCTAGCGCTAGAGGAGATTTCTTACCCGCAAAGTCATGTACCAATAGCCCACCAATAAGCCCGCGGCGCACCGCACTAGCACCATCAAGCACCGTTGACATACGAGCCTCATAACTTAACGGCATTGTTTCATTTGAATTCATGGCTTACCTTGCGTATTCTACGATACGAGTTTCGCGAATGACCACCACACGAATTTCACCAGGAAATTTAAGTTCGTCCTCTAACCGGTTGGCAATTTCACGAGCCAGCTTTTGAGCAGCCAAGTCATCAATCTTTGTCGGGGTTATAAATACCCGCAGCTCGCGACCACCTTGAATGGCATAGGTCTTCTCAACACCGTCGTAGCTATTGGCTATATTTTCCAAATCAGTCAGACGCTTCACATAGTTCTCAAAGCTATCTTTCCGTGCACCCGGGCGGCCGCCGGAAATAGTATCCGCGGCATCCACAATCATGGCCTCAATAGACAACGGACCTTCGTGCTTGTGCGCGTGCTCGGCTACGTCGGTATCGTGGTGGTGGCTTTCAATAGCTTCTATGACTTTACCATCCAAACCAAATTTCTCAGCAATTTTACGACCAATCTCCACGTGAGTACCTTCCATGTCCTGATCCAAAGCCTTGCCAATGTCATGCAACAAAGCACCTTGCTTCACAATTTGCTGGTCAGCGTGCAACTCTTCCGCCATAGAGGCAGCGAGCTTAGCCATTTCTATACTATGCCTGAGCACATTTTGCCCATAACTCGTACGGAACATAAGCCGGCCAACCAAGTGAACTAGCTTAGGTGGAAATGTAGTTATACCCAACTCGTACACAGCAGCTTCACCTGCCTGCTTAATTTGGTCGTTAATCTCTGCCTTGCTTTTCTCATACGCCTCTTCAATGCGCGCTGGATGAATACGACCATCGGACACCAGTTTTTCCAGGGTGAGCTTACCAATGTGACGACGAATAGAGTTGAAACCTGAAATGACTACCGTGTCTGGACTATCATCAATAAGAATCTCTACGCCCATCATTTGCTCAAAGGCACGAATATTACGGCCTTCTTTTCCAATAATGCGACCCTTCAATTCTTCGCTCGGCAATGCAACAGTAGTGGTAGTAGTTTCAGACGTTACATCACTCACCACGCGGTCAATAGCTTCGGCAACAATTTGCCTTGCCTCTTTTTCTGCAGACTCCCGAGCACCGGCAATAAGCTTCCGATGCAGTTTTATCATTTCATCACCCATAGAGCGCTCGGCATTTTCCATGAGCACCTTGCCTGCTTCCTCACGAGAAAGACCGGCAATTTTTTCCAAAGTAGCTAATTGCTTTTGCTTTGCCTCTTTAGCTTCTTCAAATGTTTTCTGCACATCAAGCTGCTTCTGCTCAATCTGCTTCTTATATCCATCCAATTCCTGCTCTTTTACACCCAGTTCTTTTTCCCGACGATCTATGCGTTCTTCAAAGCGCACAATTTGGGCACGAAAATCACTTTCAGACTTTTTTGCCTGCTCAGTAACTTCAAGTGCCTTGCTCTTAGCTTCAAGTAATATTTCTCGCTCTTTACTTTTAGCTTCTTCTAAAATCTTCTCTGCGCGATTTTCTGCGCCACTCACGCGCTTAGTGACCATCTGTTGGCGAACAACGTATCCCACCAAGCCGCCAATAACCAGGCCAATAGCAATATACAATAAAATCATACCCGTTCCTCAAAGGAGTTTGGACGAGTTTTGAAAATAAGCAAAAGAACAATAACTAATTAGTTATTGTATTTCCAGGCGTGAGAGGCAAAAGTGGTAAATACACATGTATCTACACAACTTGTATGCCTAGATGGAAGAAAAATAGTATAAGAAGGAAAATTCTCCATAAAACCGGTAACAACGCTCCAGAATGTTCGTTTGCTCACCCAAAACTACCGCACAAACTACGAAATAGTAGTTGAATAATACACTCGCACTATACCATAAATTGCAAAAACTGGTCAAACCCCGTAATACAACGTTCGAATATCCCGACTGAACAAAGTTACTACAAACAACAAAGCTATGCTACCCGGCAAGCTTTTACAACACGCCCCATCGAATGTTGATATACGGGGTCAAACACATGAGTAATCTTCATGTATGGTTGCGCTCTGTTGTAAGCTTAAGTATTATAAAAAGGTAATCTATTCCCAACCAATAAATGAAAGGATTTTATGAACCCAAGCTGTGACTGTGACTGTGATAATGCGGAATTTTATGTAACCCCGCAAGTAGGACAAAAGTCCCCGGTTTTTGAAAATTTACAAAGCTACCACGGAGGTGAGTACCATAAGGTCTCCCTTGCTGACTATGCCGGCAAATGGCTAGTGCTGTTCTTCTATCCTAGAGATTTTACTTTTATATGCCCAACGGAAATAGAAGCTTTTGGCAAACTATATGAGGAGTTTAAAAAAGTTAACTGTGAAATTGTTGGTGCCAGCACCGATAGCGAATATGTACACAAAGCCTGGTACGAAACAGATGAGCGATTAAAGGGCGTAACATACCCCATTATCGCCGATACCACCCAAGAATTAGCAGATATGTATGGCGTCCTAGACACAGATGGCTCTGCCCAACGTGGCACCTTCATTATCGACCCAGAAGGCATCCTTAAATTTGCCCTTGTTTCCGCTGACTCAGTGGGTCGCAATATTGAAGAAACTCTCCGAGTAGTCAAAGCACTTCAAACCGGCGAACGCTGCCCAGCCAACTGGCACACTGGCGAGCAAACATTAGGCAAAGCCTAAGACATTGTCCAAAATTAAATAAAATTGTACATAATTGTTCAAAATTATCAGAATTAAATTCTGGTCAATTCTGAACAATTCTGGTCAATTCTGAACAATTACTATGTTTACTCCAAAAGAATTCAATAGTATCAACGGCGTTACGGGGCTTTCCGAACGCCAGATGAAAGAGCACTATAAGCTCTATGAGGGTTATATTAAAAAAGCCAACGAAATCCAAGAGTCGCTCAAAACCGTTGACCTTACCAAAGCTAACGCTACCTACTCTGACCTTCGTGCACTGAAGCTTGGCTACTCCTTTGCGGTCAATGCAATTAAAAGTCACGAACTATATTTTGGTAACCTGTCGGGGAATGGCGCCGCTCCTACTGGTGCGGTAGGAAAAATGATTGCGGACCAGTTTGGCTCATATGACAACTGGCTAGCGGATATGAAAGCTACGGGGATAGCCGCTCGCGGCTGGGTATGGTTTGCGTTCGATTGGCAAAACGGTAGTGTGTTTAACTACTTAGGTGACGCACACGATGCATTCCCTATTTGGCACGCGACCCCACTCGTAGCACTTGATGTGTACGAGCACGCCTACTTTATGGACTACGGCACCTCCCGCGCTGACTACATCGCCGCCTTCTTCAAAAACCTTAACTGGGAAGACGTGGAAGCTACCGCAGTAAAACTAGGTATGGATAAATTACCCACATCCTAAAATGCAATAGACAAATAGTACTATTTAAAAAGGACCACACCGGTCCTTTTTAAAGTTAATCACCTATATTGCAGGCTTAAGCGCTCGCGCGAAGCTTTGGATAGCCAAGTACACCTCATCACTCTCCATTACCTCACCTAAACCAGCTTTTTCTTTCTTTTTTAGAATGTCTTTTATTAAAGCCAGATCCGCTTCCACTGCTTTCCTTGCTTCTATTGCTGTTCCTGGTAAACAGCGCAAACTTGCTTCAAGCTGTAACTCGATTTCCTTAAGAAGGGTCGCTTGAATAGGATGTTTGACTAATGATTCAGTATCGTTACGCAACCAAAGTTCCATTAACTCGTACACGGTAGCAGCTTCAACACCGATAATGACTCTAGGCACAAAATCTTTCCTACCCTTAATAGACATAGCATCAGATTTAAAATAATAAATCGTTGCTAAGTTATGGGAGTCAACATCGCCTTGTACTCGCTTAAATTTGGTACCAAGATCAGTGTTTGAGGTCACGTCCACGCCCAAACCCAAGTGAGCATATGTACCTTCCGCCTCATACTCAACAATCATATCCGTACCATTTAAATCATCATAGTCAGCGGTTTTTTGAGTATATGCGTTTTCGCCTAGCCAATTAGCCATCTCACCCTGATCTAACAGTATGGCTTCAAGTATAGTACCAACAACTTTACCTTCATTACTGCCTTCTCGCTGAGACTGTGCTTCAAAACGCGCAAACGCTCTTTCCACTTCTTCCTTATGGCGATTCAAAAGTGCAGGATCATATAAACCCTCAAACTCAACTGGATCAATTCGACACTGATTCAATATATCTTCAGCTTTTTTCAAAGCTTTGTCTAACAAAAGCCCGCGTTCTGCCGCCGCAGCTTCTCTATTGGCCATATCCGGGTAGTTAATTATATTTACAGTGTAACAAAAAACCCCGTTTTTGAAACGGGGTTAAGTATCTATTTCTTAGCAGTCTTTTTTACAGCTTTTACTTTACGAGTACGAGGGGTGTTATCTTGTCGGGCTCGAACATAGTAAAGCTTTGCTTGACGAACGATTGGAGACTTCACAACTTCCAACTTCACCACATTTGGGCTATGGAGCGGATAGATACGCTCAACACCTACACCGCTGGAAATTTTCCGGACCATAAAAGTAGCATTTGCACCCATGCCACCCTTACGGGCAATGACCAAACCTTCAAAAATCTGTACGCGCTCCTTACCACCTTCACGAATACGCTGGTGAACCTTTACCGTATCACCAACCTTAAAAGGAGCGAGATTCTTTAACTGACTTTCTTCAATGTGCTTAACGATTGGCATATATAATAAATTTCCAATATCCAATTACCAATTTCCAATGAAACGTCCAATGTTATTTAAGCATTTAGCCTTACATTGGGTATTGGAAATTAGAAATTGGGAATTACATAATATTTATAAAGTATCAACGAGTTTACTGTTCTGAGAACTGAGCACCTCCCTCAGATCAGCTGGCAGAACAGATTCCGCTTCTATCCAAATCCCTTCGGGCAGTTGCACCTCTATTTTTCGAGCATGCAGGAATTGTCTATGCAAGCCTTCCAATACTGCTCTTTTACCTCCATATAGCGCATCACCCATGAGTGGATGCCCTAAAGATGCCATATGGACCCGTATTTGATGGGTGCGACCTGTATGTAAGTCTACAGAAATTAGGGCTGTTTTGTCAACAGCGCCGGAGCCGAGACTTGAGATTTGAGATTTGAGAGTGAGCACCTCCAGAACCCGATATTCCGTTAATGATGGTTTAGATTCAACCATATCTTTGGTCGTGTATTTACGAAAATCGGTCTTACTCTTACCCAAAGGCGCATCAATAAACCCATGAGCTTTATCGGGGACCCCAAAAACAAGTGCCAAGTAGTTCTTCTTTACTCGTCGGTCAGCAAAAGCATCTTTCAGGTATTCATACATTGCTGCTGTTTTGGCCACGAGCATAACCCCGCTCGTATCTTTGTCTAGCCTATGCACGATACCGGGACGATGGGCTTCACCCACCCCTTCCATCTCAGGAAACTGCCTCAGTAGTATGTCGGATAGCGACTCCTCTTTTACCCCTGCTCCAGGATGCACACTCAGGCCCGCCGGCTTATCAATAATTAGTAAACCATGGTCATCGTATAAAACTTTTATTTTTAAAACTGCTCGATTGCCCCTGGTTTTTAGCCCTGGGTCTTTAATCTTTCGGTACTCGACGCTATCACCCATGCGCGCTACAAATTTAGACTCAAACGCTGTTTCGCCATTCACACTCACTCCGCCTGCTTCTATAGTCTTTTGGATCTGACTACGAGAAACACCCGGTAGTTGTTCTACCAAAAATTTATCGAGTCTGACTTTTAGCGTACCAACTACAAATAAGAAGTTGGCAGGATTTTCATTCATTATTCTTAACTCTTGATTCATGATTCTTCTTTCAACAAGTCAGGCCTACGTTTCTGTGTCCGCTTAAGAGCCTCACCCGCCCTCCACGCTTCAATATTTGCATGATGCCCTGTCAACAATACCTTTGGCACTTTAAACATTTTCCCTTTCCACTTTCCACTTTCCACTTTCCACTGCTCAGGCTTAGTGTATTGTGGATACTCAAGCATCTGCTCACTAAACGATTCTCCTACCGCTGACTCGTCCTTACCCAAAATACCAGACACATTACGCAGTACCGCCTCAGCCACAACCAACGCCGGCAGCTCTCCCCCCATAAGCACATAATCTCCAATAGAAATTTCTTCATCTACAAATTTGGTCACACGTTCGTCATACCCTTCATATCGCGCCGACACAAAAATAAGCTCATCGTATTTCGCTAAGCGCACTGCATCCTTCTGTTGGAACTGCTTGCCCGACGGCGTTAACAAAATAACCCTCTTATTTTTACCCTTTGCCCTTAGCCCTACACCCTTAGCGCTTGTTATTGCCTTAAGTAATACATCTGGCCGTAAGACCATCCCAACTCCGCCGCCGTAAGGTCGATCATCCACCGTTTGCCTTTGATCTAAACCAAATTGGCGTAAATCTATTGCAAACCAACCCAAGCGTTTATTCAGTATAGCCCTCGCAATAATACCAAACTCTGCATACCTCTCTACAAAACTTGGAAATAACGTAATTGTCCGGATAGTAATCTTTCGTCTCTTGATCATAGGCATAGTATAAACAAAAGACCGCCCTACTGAAAGGGCGGCCTCGAATACGCAAATTCTAAATTTTGAAATCGTCTATGTCGTCATGACTCGGTACGTTGTCCCCGGTGGAGCTATGGTCCATACGAGGGCCGCGATGGGAGCCTTCGGGTTCATAGATTTTCAAATTCACGCGAGCTTTGTGCTTCGCACCAACTACTCGAAGCAAGGTGCGTATAGCTTTGGCGGTTTGACCTTGACGGCCAATAACCTGACCCATATCTTTTGGGTTGATGTGAAGAGTGATTAATACACCCATTTCATCTACCACGCGCTCGGTGCGTACGTCATCGGGATTATCTACCAATGCCCGTACAACGAACTCTACAAATGCTGCGTCTTGTTCTTCTACTGCCATATCGGTATCGTTAGCTGCTATATACTTACTGCTTAGCTTTCGACCTTTCTACCTAAGCCAGCTATGATTGAATCATAAATAGAAAGGCCCTGCATGTCAAACGTCATTAGTACAACTAATACACGATTATGTAAAGTATTTCCACAGCTAAAAGCACAAAATCCCAACTCACATGAATTGGGATTTTATAAATATAGATAGGGAGTGCTAGGCTGCAGGTTCTTCAGAAGCAGTTTCAGCAGGAGCTTCGCTTACCACCTCTGTCGCAGGAGCGACTTCTGGTGCAGCGGGCTCAGGCTTTACTTCTTCCTTAACCACTTCTTTCTTTGGTAACGCAAAGGCTTTTACTTTACCAACTTCTACGAGTTTCTTGGTCACAAACAAATTTTGGACGCTCGGAGACATAGGAAGCTTTTGAGAAAGCCAGTAGTTCAAACGTTCCGTATCTTTCACGGTCAGTTCTTTAGTGCGAGGGTTATAGTTCCCCAAAATTTCAGTAAATTTTTTCTGGGCAGCAGCCGTCTTTGGAGCAACCACAACGCGGAATTCAGCACGATTTCGCTTGCCAGTACGTTGAAAACGAATAGTTAACATAGTTAAAATATATCTATAAAAGTAGGCTTAGTCTACCATTGATTAGAACTCAGGTCAAGCGAAGCACAAAAATGAATTTCCAATATCTAATTAGCAATTTCCAATGAAATGACCAATGTTTAATCCTAAATTCAGCCATTTAGCATTACATTGGGAATTGGATATTGGGAATTGGTAATTTGGCCCTGCTTATTTTGCGTATGCCGTTGCTTGATCAAATTTTAGGCTTAAAATTTTAGACACACTATCATCCCCCATAGAGACCCCATATAACATTTTAGATTGGGCCATGGTTTCCCGGTTATGAGTAATGGTCACAAACTGTGTTTGGTGAGAAAGCGTACCTAATATTTGACCAAATCGAATAGTGTTTGCCTCATCCAAAGCTGCGTCTACCTCATCTAAAACAACAAAGGGAGAAGGAAAGCAAGCAAGCAGACTACACAAAAGTGCGATAGAGGTTAATGCTCGCTCCCCGCCCGATAACGCTTGAAGGGCAGATAATTTTTTACCCGGAGGCGTAGCCTTAATATCCACTCCGACCACAACACTTGAACTAGACTCATACTTCTGAAGCAATCGCTCCTCAGGCCTGAGCTCAGAGGTATCAGAGTCAGAAGCGCTCTCTTCTATAGACCCGTCTACAGCTTGTTCTTCCGCAGATTTAACCAACACCATTTGGGCACGACCACCATTAAACAAAATCCTAAAATAATGCTCAAAACGCTCGTTAATTCTATGGAATGCTTCATTGAAAGTGCGTTTTATATGATCATCGAGCTCGTCCATAACTTGTCGCAAGTCTTCCATGCTCCGTTTTAAGTCCGCTATTTGCTCGGTTAACGTATTAAATCGTAATTCCGTCTCACGGAACTCTTGCATAGTCATCTCATCCACCCCGCCAATGAGTTCTAACTGATGTTTCACCTTAGCAATTTTATCTTCTAAATCAGCGGTAGAACTCGGTTGAGCAGCATGGACAACTTCGGTAGAAAGCTCTGCACCAAAAACCTGAACAATCTCTTCCATAACCCCACCCAAGAGCGTATCGAACCGGGCCTTCTCAACTGCCAATGCTGACTCCTGATCTCGCAAGGTGTTAATAGTGTCTTGGATTACTCGGTATGACCGCTCTAATTCTAAAGTTTTTGAACGTCTACTAGATTCATGGGCATCAAACGCAACCAAGCTTTCCTCGAGCAATCGAATTTTGCCTTGGAAAACCAAAACTTGCGAATCTATCACAGTAGCTTCATTGGTCAATGACTCTACGAACGCATCCACTCCCCCTTGGCTCGATGCCTTTTGCAGTTCTAAACGCACATCAAGCTGCTCTTGTTGAAGTGCCTGCTCCTGCCCTTCTAAAATTTTAACACTTGTTTCAGCACTCGCACGCTCAGCTCCAATTAAGGACAATTGCTGCTCAATCCGAGACTGTTCCGCATGTAAAAGCTGTAATTCCTCTTGTCGAGTTTTTTGTTCAGCTGTACCACCCAATAAAGCATGTGCTCGTGCTTTTATGGTATTAAAAATATTTTTAAACCCTAACACTAACGCCCGAACAGACCCCACATCTTCAGCGCGTTCTATTTCTTGCAACAGCTGATCGACTGACTGCTCCATGGCCTGCATAGTTGCGTCAAACTCATGCCTGTCAACAGATTCCGGCTGACTCAGCAGTGCATAGAGCTTTTCCAGCTTAGAAACAATGGCTTCCCGTTGAGTGTGGAACGCTGCTTCTTGCTGGACGTGACGCACGAGCTGCTCCCGAACTCGGGTAAGTTCCTCACCAAGCCCTCGTAATTTACTTTCTAACTGTTGCGCTTGCACTTGTAATGCACGCGGATCGCCGCTCTGGCCGCTCCGCGCACTGGCGAGTTTACCTTGTACTATACTCCGTTGCTCCAATAACTTATTCTTTTGCTCCTGCAAAGAAAGTAAATCACGCCGCACAGTGGCAACGCGAGTAATTTCGCTCGTACCGCTCGCCGACTCACGTTCTAGTTCGGCTTGACCTTCTACCAGCCGATGCTGTAAACCTTGCCGTTCCTGCGCCAAAGCCTCTACCTTTTGTCCGAGGCTAGAGACTTGTTGAGACAAACCATAATATGCACTACCCAAACGTTCACGAAGTAAGAGCTTTAATTCCAACTCTAACCCCTCGCGTGCTTCCATTCGCTTAGCCTGCCTACGCAAGCTTTTTAATCGCGGCTCAAGCTCATTTACCACATCTTCTGCCCGCATTAAATTCTGCGCCGTTTGTTCAAGTCGCTTTAAAGTTTTATCTCTCCGGACATGATACGTTTTTACACCGCTTGCCTCATCGAGCAAGCTTTTTATTTCCAATGGCCCAGCCAAAATAAGTTGGTCAATCGTACCCTGACCAATAACCGTGTAACGGGAAGTTCCAATATTACTCTTTAGCACCAAATCTATAATATCCAACAACCTCACCCGCCCACCGTTTATCAGGTATTCGCTCTCGCCTGTCCGATCAATTCTTCGGCCAATGCTCACCTCTGACACATCAAGCGGAATACGTCGGTCGCTATTATCAAATGTGGCCACCACCTCCGCAAAACCACTTCGAGAGCGTTTGTCCGAACCAGCAAAAATAACATCGTCACTTTTTTTACCACGCAACTGCTTAGTACTCTGTTCACCTAATACCCACCTCACGCAGTCAGCTACGTTACTTTTACCACTGCCATTTGGACCCACGATTGCAGTAATGCCTGGTTCAAACTCCAATGCTGTGTTTTGAGCAAAGGATTTGAATCCATGAATTTGTAGTCTTTTCAAGTGCATAAGCTCTTTTTAGTATACCATAGCGCAAACTAAAACCCCCAGTTTCCTGGGGGTGTTGTATATCATTGCACTTCAAGTTTCGTTAACGCATCCTGCGCAGCAGAAACCTCAGCTTCTTGTTTCGATGGTCCGGTACCTCTCCCCACTTCAGCCGACTGTACGTAGACCGCTACAACAAACAACTTGTCGTGATCAGGCCCGCTTTCACTTACCACTCCATACGTGGGAGTCACCCCACGCTTCTCTTGTATTATCTCTTGGAGCTTACTTTTAGGATCAACATACTGACCTGTAGTAATTATTCCGGGCAATTCTACCAAGACTTCTCGAGCAATAAATTCAGCCGCAACTGTGTAGCCTAAATCTAAGTATATTGCACCTATAACCGCTTCTATAGCATTGGCCAAAATAACTTGCCGTGCTCGGCCCATATCTTTTGCCTCACCTCGTGACATAAGCAAAAAATCCCCAAGCCCAATACGGCGAGCAATTTCCGACAACATTTTATAATTTACCAAAGCAGAGCGAAAATTGGTCAACTCACCTTCGGAGTAAGGATAGGTACGGTACAAATGCTCTGTGGCAACCAGCTCTAGCACCGCATCACCTAAAAACTCCAACCGCTCATTATGGGGCAATGGGAATGACCTATGCTCATTAATATACGAACGGTGTGTGCAGGCTGAGATATATAAATCTAAATTCTGGGAGTCTACTCCAAGAATTTTTTTAACATCCTGTTTGGTTATCATTACGTTTGTCCTTACGACAATCGAAGCGTCAAACCGGACCAAAATAACTGTTACAGTCCCGTTCGGCTCTTCGATATTTTAATTATATACCCCCATACCAGTGGTGGGCCCGAGAGGAATCGAACCTCTGGCCCTCTCTACGTCAAAGAGATGCTCTACCCCTGAGCTACGAGCCCAACATTGGTATAAGGACAATTATGGCAAGTAAAATACCGCTGGAAGTATGGTAGCATACGGTTCCAGCGGTAGGCAAGATACATGTACTATGCCTTATTTTCTACTTTCTCTTCTACTGAGAGCTTGTCCGCCTCTGCCTTTGCATCGGCATCAGTACGAGCATCCCTTGTAACCTTATCGGCGGCCTGCTGTAGCTTCGACGCAGGGATTATCTTTCGAACAATATCGGTAAACTCTTCTTGTTCGAGTGTCTCATTGGCGACCAGTCGGTCAGCAATGGTGTTGAGGTATTCCCGATGTTCCGTAAGCACTTGGGTTGCTCGAGCAAGTTGCTCAGTCATAATTCTGTGAATCTCTCCATCAATTTGGGCCCCAACTGCCTCACTAAAATTCTTGTGCTCACCCAGCTCTCGTCCCAAGAAAACAGTCTCGCTCGGCTCCGCCAGGGTGACTGGGCCAACTATGTCGCTCATACCATACGCCACAACCATCTTTCGAGCCATATTTGTAGCCACCTTCAAGTCATTTGAGGCACCAGTAGTGAGCTCTCCAAAGACCAATTTTTCAGCAGCATAACCTCCAAGCAAAGCAGCAATCTCATCCAAGAAGCTTGTGCGAGTCTGCATGTGCTTATCTTCCACCGGAAGCTTCATGGTATACCCCGCAGCGCGGCCGCGAGAAAGTATGGTGACTTTATGTACAGGATCCGCTTCAGGCAGCACCGCCCCAATCAAAGCGTGACCACCCTCGTGAAACGCAGTGACCTTCTTCTCGTCGGTGGACAAAATATGACTCGCGCGCTTCGGACCTAACATCACTTTTTCAATTGCTTCTCGCAAGTCTTTAGTGGTTACTTCCTTCTGATCTGCTCGAGCTGCTAAGATAGCACCTTCATTCAAAAGGTTAGCCAAGTCAGCACCAGAAAAACCTGGCGTACGTTCTGCAATGTTGCGTAAATTAACATCTTTCTCTAAAGGCTTATTACGTGCATGCACACGTAGAATTTCTTCTCGATCTTTTATATCAGGTAAATCAAGAACTACCTGACGATCAAACCTCCCAGGACGAAGCAATGCAGGATCAAGCACATCGGGGCGATTGGTAGCCGCAATCACAATAACGTTGGTATCGGTTTCGAAACCATCCATTTCTACCAATATTTGGTTAAGTGTTTGTTCTCGCTCATCATGACCCCCACCCAATCCAGTTCCCCGCTGGCGGCCCACGGCATCAATTTCATCAATAAACACAATGCAGGGTGCATTTCGCTTTGCTTTTCTAAATAAATCGCGTACCCGACTCGCACCTACACCAACAAACATCTCTACAAACTCACTACCAGAAATATGGAAGAATGGAACGTTAGCTTCTCCAGCGACTGCTCGTGCCAATAGCGTCTTACCCACACCAGGACTACCGAGTAGTAGTACCCCTTTCGGAATCTTCGCCCCCAATTGCAGAAATTTTTGTGGAAAACGTAAAAACTCCACCACTTCACGCAGCTCTTCTTTAGCCTCTTTAGCACCGGCCACGTCTGCAAACCGCACCTTATTTTTTCGTTCATCTGATAAACGTACGCTACTCTGCCCAAAAGACATGGCTCGGTTATTAGTACCCTGCACTTGGCGCATGAGCACATAAATAAACAAAGACACAAGTACAAATGGGATTAAAATAGGCAATATATTTGAGACAAGAGCACTACCCCAACCTGGAGTTTTATAATCAATCTTTAAACCACGAATAATTTCTGGAGCTATACCTGTATCCTTCAAGAGGGTAATAAACTCTGTGTTTTTACCTAAGGAGGCGGAAAGCTTCGTATCACTATCCTTTATTTGCGCCGTTACCTTATCTTGATCTACGTCCACCGATTCAACCTTACCTGAATTTACCAACCCAACTATCTCAGTAATTTGCACCGGCTTCGTGCGAGTATCGGTCGTAAAACTCCCCACGACCGCTGTGAGCAACAAAAAAACTACTAAAGTAATGACAATATTACGAATCAATTTCCACATAAAATAGTATTCACTTAAGGATTAAAAAAACCGAGGAGAAAAGTTAAAAAGTAAAATGTACGCTCTTGGGTGCCCATACTGCAACCCTTCGATGTGCAAATTTGGTG
>CAZKVS010000017.1:0-26868 GCA_964556325.1 uncultured Candidatus Saccharibacteria bacterium | reverse complement strand
AGTGGACAGTGGACAGTGGACAGTGGACAGTGGACAGTGGACAGTGGACAGTGGACAGATAATATTATAAAAACAGCCTCGACATACGTCGAGGCTGTTTTTATGCCTGTTCACTTTTCACTGTACACTGTTCACTATTTGGGCAATTGCTCGTAAGACTCCTTAGGCGAGCTCGGCACTTCCCGGGGCAACGGCTCTTTGGTACAACTTGCAGCCAGTAACGACACTGACAAAAGCAATAAAATAGCAACACGATATTTTCTCATGCATTAAGTATACCACCCGAGGATGGCTCTTGATTTTTACGCTTGTTTATCGTAATATACTGAGGCAATAAGCTTACCCCGGCTTCAAAGGACCCCCAAACTACTTGGGCCGAATGCACTACCTTGAGTGTATGAGGTTAAGCAGTTTGGGGAGAGGAAGACTTCTGGAGGGTATAAGCTTTTGACCTTAAAGGCAAAACATATACCAGGAAGCAAGCCTGACGAGGCGCTATCATCTAATGGTTAGGATATGTGGTTCTCATCCACAAAATCCGGGTTCGATTCCCGGTAGCGCTACCACCAGCTCGCAGTATCGAGTGACCCGGATGGGTCATTGGGTACTGCGAGCTATAACCAATAAAAACACGGCCTAAGTAGGCCGTGTTTTTATTGGTAAGTTGAGGGTCTTTATGGGAAGAGTATTAGTGGAAGTATTCGTATTTTATAGCAAAGGTGTTAAAATCAGCTTATAGAATAGGCATAATCAAAACCATCCATAGTTATGGGTTATTTCGGACGCCTTACCATTTTTATAATCGCATATACTTTATTAGGCTTTCTTATGGTCCTATGGGACTTTCGAAAGTTATTATTCCGTGCCCGCCAAGGCCGCAAACAAGACTATTTGGTAAAACCGCTATTTCTGGAGTCACTAACTATTGAGGTCGCAATTGTTTTTGTCTTAATATGGCCCTACAAACTTTTACGTAGACGAGACTGAACGTCATAAGCAAGACAAAACAGTATTAGCCGAACAACCTACGGGGCCATAAAAGAGTTGGGGACTCTTTACTTTGTAGCTTGCTTGCCATCGTCCAATGACAGCAAATATTATCTTTGACCATTTTAAAAACCATTATAAATTGAAACGAACCCTGCGTTGTGTTTTCGGTTTGCGGTATCGTTTCTAGTACTTCTTAAGTGACAAATTAAAATTCCACCATTTATTCTTATTTTCGATGGTTTCCTTGTACAGTTTTATAAACTTTTCGACCATATCATCCGCACGAAATTGCTGGGAGGTCTGATAAGCACGAAAAGACATTTGCTTCCGCAATAATGGGTCATTCAATAACATTTTAGTGTATTTAAAAACTTCTCTTTGGCTTTTTACAATAAAGCCATTAGTTCCATTTTCAATTATTTCAGGTGCCACCCCGACCGGATATGTAATGGGAATCAGCCCTTGTGACATAGCTTCAACTAAGCTTAAAGAGAAGCCTTCATAGCGTGATGAAATAAACACGATTGAGCCCGATAATTGGTTTAATATGCCCGGTATAACATGCTTTTGGGCATTGGCAAGCATCTCGTGATTCTGTAAGTGCATATTGAAGTACTCGGAAAGTTTCTCGTTAGTCGTAATCCCAATTGTTATCTTTGATATTTGCGGGAAATGGTTATACCAGTAAAACAATCTATCGACTCCTTTTAACTTCAAATTGAAGCTATCGTTCCCAATTCTTCCTAAAAACACCAGGGTAGGTTTCCCTTGGGGTTTCCTGTAAGTATTTTCAAACCAATAATCCTCTATCGCATTATGTATAACAGATAAGTTTTTTTCTTTGACTGAAAATCTTCGAAGCTCGGCGGCGACGTTCCTAGAAGTCGCTATCACTTTATTTGATCTGGTCGCTACAAGTTTTTCGATCTCCGAGATATCTCTCAATGGTCTGCGAGTTTTTAGATTTACCTCTTTCAGCACGTCATTCCTTTGCAAGTCGTACCAGAATTCTCTCGTGGTCGAGTTTACCTTATAGGCTAAAGGAACGGCTTTTAAAAACCCTTCGGTAGTCGAACCAAAGTGGGAGATTACAGGAATAGCATAAGACAAATAAGTCAGCGGAGTATAGGTCGTTCCTTGAATTAGGTCACACTTTAAAATTTGATCACGGTGCTCAAGTAAGGAATAAAAAAACAGAATATTACCTAGACCCTTTAATTGCAGAGGAGTGTCCATGAGATCTGTCGAGGGATAGAAGTGTTTAACCGTAATACCTCTTTGTTTTAGTTTTATACTGATAAGATCATTGATATAATGTGCGCCAGTTCCAATCTTTTTTTCATTGTGTATAAACGCGATTTTCATATACCATATTCTTAAATATATCTTACTTATCATTATATACATAATATTAATCTTGTTGCCAAAAATGCAACGGCGGGAATTCCTTAAGGCCATCGGAATATCTAGTACTCTTATACTAGACCGCCATGTTTAAAAATACTTTGAAAAGAGATATGATTAAGATAATCTATAAATATTAAAAAACAAAGATATGAATACAACAACGTTTTTAGCCCAGCTATGGGGACCCGCTATTCTGGCGGTAGGATTAGGAATTTTTGTTAGCCGAAAGTATTATGTAAGGATATATCGGGATCTTGAAAAAGAAACTTTGAGTGTGCTTTTGTTTGGCATGGTGGCAATAACCGCAGGTATTGCCCAAATCCACTTTCATAACGTCTGGGGTTCATTTACCCAAATTGTTATAAGTCTACTCGGCTGGATGCTTTTACTTAAAGGCTTGGCTTTTGCAGTAGTACCAGGATTTGTTGATAGGGGCGGAGATTATCAAGTTAAATCTAAGTTAATCACTGTGGGCGGTGGCCTCATGTTAATTTTAGGCATCTACTTATCGTGGGTTGGTTTCTTTATATAGTATAAATAATGTCTTAATCATCATGTACCCATGAATATCTTTTGGAAAAAACTAGTATTCGCTCTTGTTGTGGCTATAGGCGTAGGTGTGGCCATTAGAAATATATCTATAGGCGCTGCGTTCTTTGCCGCGCTCTGTATCGCTTTTTGGGCACCGTTATATATTAAGTACGCTCAGGATAATCCAAAACACCTTTGGTTTAAGCGTAAGCTTTTTGGTTGGGGTTGGACACCAGTAACCTGGCAAGGATGGCTTGTACTCGCTGTATATATAGGACTCATGTTCCTATTCGCAATGACCATAGACGACAACTCTCCGCCGCGAGAAGTTGCCTTTACATTTATACTCCCTGCGCTGTTCCTCACTACTTTACTTATCCGCATTTGCTACCGTAAAGGTGAGAAGCCAAAATGGCAGTGGGGAAAAGATTTGGGAAAGTACATAGACTAATCTAAAGGAATATGGCAGTATCCTTTTTCGTTTACATCTGTTATACTTCCCGAAAAGTTACCTCCCTGCTTGAGAGAGCAGCAATAGAACAAGTTGCTTCATAAGCACCCGGATGGGGAATCCGGGCGCTTTCATTCAATGGTGAAGTAATTAACCAGTAATTACATCTTCATGATTCAAATTATTAAAAAGCATATTATCCAGGCACACACCTGGTAGCAGGCAGCAGAAACCCATGACCGGGTTATTGTAGTAATTACCACTAGCTACCTGCTGTTTATTAGTTTCTTCCTCGTCTGGCATAAAGTCTTTTTCTCCCCTGATCGTTTCTTTCTTTTTGCGTTTATCGCAATGCTGCTCATTCGGCGAGGCAGGAAATTCTTTTGGGATTGGTCGCCGCCGCTTTTTCTTATTCTTGGCTACGATTACTTGCGCGGGCTGGTACCTCACCTGACTGACCGGGTCAATATTTGGCCCATGATTCAGTTTGATCAATTCTTTTTCGGGACACTACCAACGATAACATTACAACATTGGTTATTTATTGATGGTATTATCCACTGGTATGACTATTATCTGGTTATTTTGTACTTCTTACACTTTGTTATACCTATGATTATCGCCCTGCTGTTCTGGTTCACGGGCAAAACCTTGTTTAAACAATACATGGCAGGTATGGTGGTGCTGTCGTATATGGCATTCTTTACCTATTGGGCGTTTCCCGCAATGCCGCCGTGGATGGCCTCCCAGCAAGGATTTATTCCGATGATTGCTAAAATAATGGAGCAAACACTAGCTCACTTTGCTCATCCTATCTCCCTGCCTACTGTGTACAAATTTTTTGGTGCTAACCTCATTGCGGCCGTACCATCCCTCCATGCCGGGTATCCATTTATTACCTGGCTATTTATCAGGAAAAAGTGGAAAAAATTCAGCTGGGTATTCTTTATATATGTATTAAGCATCTGGTTCGGTATCGTCTATTTGGGAGAACATTATGTTTTTGATATTGTCATAGCGGTCGTGTACTGCTTAATCGCATATGCGATTACAACCAGATGGAATATCATTAGCACCATCGTTCAAGGTGCACACAAGCTCGCTGGTCTAAAAGAGCGCGTACCATCTACATTCGACGAAAAATCCGCAGAAGAAAGATAGTATTTTAAAAAGCGTCTTTATTAGACGCTTTTTAAAATTATCGTATTGTCTTCCGCTTTCCGATATGTTTAGCTATTCTCCTGCCCCTGCGTAAAATAGTAGCTGCGTCACCACCGACTCGGCTACGCGCTATAGCCTTAGTTTTGAAGTCTCTTAGCTCTTTTACCTTTGCAAGTAGCTCCGTAGGGTGCTGTTTCGTAAAATTGCCAATGAAGGTTTGAACAACTTTCTCTGCATCAGCACTAGTTAGTACTGATTGAATGTCTTTTATTACACGACTTGGAGCAAATAGATATATTGCAGAATACGACGTGTTAATTTTCTTAAGGCTGTCCACAATACTGTCTAAAAATTTATGACTAATATATTCCATATCCGATGTATACGAAGCTCCCGAACCTTGCAGGCGGCCTCTGGGACCATGCGATTCAAATCTGCCTTCATTATCAGAATAGGTCGGAGTTAAAATCTCAATCGTATCTCTTTCATTGATTTGTCCGTTTTTTAAACGGTAAATTATTGCAGTCTGTTTTCCGGCAACAATGAACAAAGCATTAATTTTGCTTAAGATGGGAAATGTATTTGATATTTTCATATGTTTTGTTTTTTAATAATAAATTATTTTAAAACCCCGTCTTATTGAGACGGGGTTTAATAAACACCTAGTATTTTATTTTCCGCCTGGGACTGGTTGAGATGGTTGGTTCGGAGTAGGTGTGCCAGAAGATTCTGGCTGTTTTGTCTGATCTTGTGTATCTGACATAATTTTCCTTTTCTCCTGCAAACCGGTTGGAAGGCAGGTATAAATTGTTAAGAAGGGGATGTCTTACCATGGATGCATTCCCAGTACCTTAATTATAGCAAAAAATCTTTAAGTTTCCTAGTGTTTTTAGACATTTTCCGGTTTACTGCCTTTATAAAGGCAGTAAAAATAAAAATGCTTTTGTAGGGATCTTCAAATAAGTCAAATCTAAAAAAATAAGATTATTGGCTATGTCGTAATCAATTAGTAACCAGAGTTAAATGGGAGTATGATGAATGTACATAAAGTACTACTATGAACGACACAAATGTAGATTCAACCCTTGAACCCATCGACGGGTTCAGGAATAGCATAACCGCCTGCAAATCTCTCGGTGAACTGACGAACTTGCTGGGACATTACCAAAAAACCCCAGATGCCGATGTGCCATTTGAAGGTAAGTGCTATGCTGATATGCTACGGGCTTTTGAACCTGATAAACTTACACAGTCGGATAAGGTGGAGAAGGCACGCTATGCTGAAACATTTTTGGATCAGTTCACCACGCGCTATGGCCTGCGGAGTAAAGTAGCTGCGTTAGTAGGTTTGTACGATGAAGTTAAACCAAGCTTTTATAAATTTTAATATATGAATGAAACAGATCAACACTCTATCCAACAGGCGAACGACTGGTTGAACCAATCCGGTCAGCCAAGTTATGCAATTCTAAAAAGTTTAACTGAGCAAAACACTCCGGAAGCCATGGAAGCTCTGCGGCAGTTAGCAGATAGGTATAATGTGACGTACACTCTCGGTACTTCCCCGAAAGAGTTTTTGGATATGATTACTTTGGCCATGAAAGAAAATGATGGGAACTAATCGAGAATTTTTTAATGGCGATTAAGAAACACCAAATAGCAAAAGGAGAGTGGATTGAAATTTACAATATCGATAATTCAGATATTGCGTTTTTAAAGGAACACTTTCCTACTTTTCATCCCACTAATCTTGAAGATGCTTCTGAGCCGGTTGTATTTCCTAAGCTTGATATATACAAAGAGTATTTCTTTTTGTCCGATTCAATCCCTATTAATATCAAACAAGGTGAACGGGCAGAAAATTTTGAAGTGCACATGTTTATCCTACCGCACTCACTGATTACCATTACAAAAGAACCGGCAGATGTCTTTATTGATGAACACCATTCTCATAATGAAATAGCGGGAGTCTCTCTGCCAGACGACGCGCATTTGCTCGCGTACCGTTTTATGGATAAGCTGTATTCTTTGTCTGATGATGTTATTGCAAATGTTACGGCAGCCGTCCAGAAGATTGATAATCATATTTTAGAAGTCCATTCCACATGGCTCATTCGAGAAATTGCAATCTTACAGCGGAATGTTATTTATTTCTTAACGAGCATTAATGCATCTATGCCGTTATTTATGGAGTTGGAGTCGTACGCAAAAAAACATACAAGTGCAGTAAAAGAATACTGGGGTGACTTGGAAGATAAGCTTCTGGGACAGAAAGAATTGTTAGAAGACTACGAAAAAGCACTCACCGTCTTATCAAAGGCTCATGAGATGGTTGTGAACCGCCGAACGAACAAGATTGTTACCGTTCTTACTATGTTCTCCGCAATCTTTTTGCCTTTAAATTTAATTGCAGGAATTTATGGTATGAACATACAAGGGCTGCCCTTTGCTCAGAGTCCGTATGCATTTTTGCTGATATGTTCAACAATGCTTGTTGGTGGAATTATTTTGTACGGATATCTGACTTCTCGCAGATGGTTATAGTGAAAGATTAATACGGGTTATATGAAAAAACATAGAATTTGTACAACAAGCTTTGCTAATGTCTACCCACGTTATGTGGGATCACAATAGAAGATATTAAAGAGCCAGTAACGCGTGAAATCCAATTGATTGATGAGTTAGCGAAGGGAAAAGCGATGGAGAGATTTTACGAAAGCAGGTCTGGTAGAATAATGAGACACTTATATATCCTTTTATAGTGTATCATTTGTCTCATTTCAAAACTTACCCCTAGACCCGGGTGCGTTATAGGCCCTAGCAGCTAGAGCCTCAAAGGCCCTTTGAAAACCTCGTGCGGGGTGGTTCTAGACTGACGTGCACTACCAATAAAAATTACCCTTTAATGGGTAATTTTTGTTTCATTTTACTAGCTCTCGTAATACAACGTTTTTCGCGGCCGCGAAAAACGTTGTATTATATATTACGTACGATAAGTATCGTAAAATATTTTATTCCTGTAATCTAAACGCCACGCAAAGGCAATTCTAATCTAAACCTTACCTTTAAAGCTTATATATCATTCGTTATAATTTTGTTATGTTTGAAAAAATAAACAAATACCGAACTCATAGAAAACACGCGAAGCTTCTCGGATACGCGCAGCTGCCTAAGCAAGGTAAAATACTAGATGTATCTTGTGGCGATGGTTCGTTTGTAGGGCTACTTCATAAGAGCAACACCAAACTAGAATTGTTTGGAGCTGACGTTTCTCCCATGGCGGTACAACGGGCATCTGAAACTCAACCATACGCGCACTTTATCCCCGCGAACGCCAGTGCCCTACCCTTTCCGGATGCATATTTTGATGTCATTTTTTGCAATATGTCCTTACATCATTACACGGAAGGAAAGAAGGCACTCGAGGAGATGCGCAGGGTCTTAACTACAAGTGGCACGCTATACATGATGGACATTGTTCCCAAAAATAAACTCATACAAGCCATTTCAAACTATATTGGCTGCTACGAACCATATCACTTCGAAAAATTCTACACCGCAGCTGAGTTGCAGGTTATGGCCGAGGAAAATGGACTGCGGTTGATGTCTTGGAAACAGCTCGCTTTCTTTCCCACACTGCTTGCCATGTCGTTCAACAAAATCAATCAAACCTCGCCGTAAGGACATAAAGTATTGTCCAGGGAACCACGCTCAGGTACACTATTGCTCATGCAGTACGAACAAGTTGAACCAGATATATATACCGTTTATAAACCCGCTGGGTATACGCCCTTGCAGGCATTAGACATGCTGCGGACCAAAGCTGGGATTGCAGATAAAATACCCCTCACCTACGCGGGCAGGCTGGACCCAATGGCGGAAGGGTTACTATTAGTGCTGGCTGGCGAGGCAGTGCACAGGAAAGATGAGTTTTTGAAGCTGGATAAGACGTATGTGGTCACTGCTTTGCTTGGGGTGGAAACTGATTCTTTTGACTTGTTGGGGATGCCGAAACTCAAAAACCTAGATTCCCCGGTGTCACACCGGGGAATGACAAGTGGGGGGTTAGGGGAAGAGAAAATTCAGCGCGTACTACAGTCGTATGTTGGCGAAATAACTTTACCACTCCCCTTGTACAGTTCTCCCCCGGTAGACGGCAAACCACTTTTTCAACACGCGCAGCAAAATAGTATGCAGGCGCAAGATACACCAACACGGACTACAACTATCTACAGTTGTACTTTAGACGCATTAAATACTGTAAGTTCAGACGCATTACGAGACTACTTGCACACAACTATCAACTCCATTAACGGAGACTTTCGGCAAGCGGACACTTTGAAAGCATGGGAACTCCTCCTTGCCGCTCAAGCCACATTGCAAACTATTACATTCACTGTACGCTGCAGTAGCGGTACGTACATGCGTTCTCTTGTGCAAAACTTAGGTACGCAACTCGGCACAGGTGCATGCGTGTATACACTTGTGCGCACGCAAGTTGGTAGTTTTAGGCTATAATATACAAGAAGCCTAACAGGATCCTGAGCGAAAACTATGCGCAGGAATTATACACATGGGCGAACAAATTTTCTCCAACGTAGAAACAATAAAAAAATACATCCGGCCCATTCTCTATAGAAATTCGGTTACGTTACCGAATAGTATTTTTGCTGCGGTTACACTCTTGCTCATTGTGTTTGGAGAAATTCAAGAAGGCTTGTTCATGTTCAGCATCGTTATGGTGAACAGCATAGTGGGAACGGTACAAGACTTACGGGCAAAAGTTGCCTTGGAGCGTTTGCAAATCCTCATGACCCCCAAAGTCAAACGCGTACTCCGTTCCGGCGAAACTGAAACAGTGCTCTTAGGCGACCTCCGACTACACGACGAAATAAAAGTAGAACTGGGTGACCAAATTCCGGCTGACGGCGTTATAAAAACCAACAACAGCGCGGAAGTAAACGAGGCGCTACTCACCGGTGAGTCGAGCAACATAGGCAAAAAAGTGGGCGACAAAGTCTTGGCTGGTAGTTTTATTATTGCCGGCGGCGCGACTATAACTATTACCTCACTGCCGGGTGAAAGCTTTGTGGCCCGCATGACCAGCAAGCTCAAGGAGTACCAACAAAACTTAAGCCCCATTCAGCAAACGCTGGGCCTGTTTGTACAATACATGACCTACATACTCATTGCGGGTATTTTGTATGTACTCGTAGCAGGTATAACTGCACATGAGTTGGTTATATTTATTATTAAAGATATAGCCGCACTTACCGGCACACTTGTTCCGCAAGGGCTTATACTTGCCACCACTGTTTTCTTTGCCTATGGCGCCGTGCGCATGTTTAAAAAACAAGTACTGTTGCAGGAAATAAACGCCGTAGAAAAACTGGGGCGCATAAAAAACCTCTGTGTAGATAAAACCGGTACGCTTACTGAAAACGTCCCTACCCTACAAACTATAATTACCAACCAACCCTGGACCGAAGACTTTGCCAATACGCTCATTCTTGGTTACTTTACCGCTACCAGTGATGCCTCTCACACGGCCCAAGCCATAGAAAAACACATCACCGCCAGCTTTGGTGGGACTATACTCAGCTCGATCCCCTTTTCTTCTACCCGCAAGTTTGGCAGCGCCACCTTGCTCTTAGACGACACTGAACATGTCTGTGTGGTAGGCGCGCCAGACATTTTGCTCAAACACATTCGCAACGAAAGCCAACAGCAGTGGACCGAGGAGCTCATAGCTACTCTTTCCAAGCAAGCCAAGCGCCTGCTACTGCTCACCACCAGCCACGGACCGGTCGATGAGCACTTAACCAACTGTTCGTTGGAACCCATTGCGCTGTATGTGCTAGAAAACCCTCTCCGGAGCGGCACAGAAGAAATTATTCAATACTTCCAGAACCGCGGGGTAAGCATTCGAGTTATATCTGGCGACAACGCGGGCACAGCACAAGCTATAGCTATAGCCGCAGGCATCAAGCATACGGACTTAGTTATAACTGGCTCGGAAATAGACTTGTGGGATGATGAAGCCTACAAAGAACGAGTGCCAGCATATCATGTATTTGCCCGTATAAAACCCGAACAAAAAGAACGCATAATTGAAGTCCTAAAAAAGACCGGCTTTACGGCTATGGTCGGCGACGGAGCCAACGATGCACTCGCGCTTAAAAAAGCTGACCTAGGTATAGCCATGTTCGACGGCGCCGGTGCAACTCGCTCGGTGGCTCAAGTGGTGCTCATGGACAATAGTTTTGGCTCCCTCCCTGCAGGGGTAAATTTAGCGGACAGTATTATTACGAACATTGAGCTGGTAGCCAGTGTGTTCTTCAATAAGGTGACTGTCGGTTTACTTATGTTTATCTCGCTTGCGGCTCTGGGCTTTAACTATCCGGTCTCTACGCGAAACATAACGCTTATAAGCTACTGCACCATAGGCTTGCCTATTTTGTACTGGACCCTCTGGCCAGCTAATAGCTTTTCCGACGCGCAAAGTCGTTCGTTCCTGCGTAAAATACTTCCGTACTCAGTTATCCAAGGCACACTGACGACTATTGGTACAGTGGCAGTATTCTCCATGAGCTTAAAACACATCCACAGCGAGACTTCAAACATTCTGGTTGTACTTGCGCTCATTGCATTTGGTTTTGCTTTCTTTATAATGGCCCCAGGTGCCTACGGTACGGTAAGCAGCGTGAGTCAGAAGAAAAATATTTACGCACTCAGTGCGGTAGTACTTGCCATAATCCTCATACCCTACTCTTCATCATTCCTAAAAAGATTTTTCGAACTTGTCCCACCTCCCCGGGATGACCTCATTCTTGCCAGCTTAATTATTGCCGGGACTATTTTCCTACAATACCAAGTCACCCTCCGCTGGTTCCATAAACCAACTCCGAACCTACCCAAATAAAAACACACTGCACGCATGCAGTGTGTTTTTTAGTCTTTATGCTTTTGATTTTCCCAAAGAGGCTAGGCTCAGCACTACAGCCACAACACTTAAGACTAATGCGAATGTAGCCGATTTACTCGGAACCGTAGTAGGAGTTTCTTTGGTAGTCGAGGGTGCTTGTGAAGCCGTAGCATCCTCGGTTACCTTGGTTTGTGAATACGGTCCATTTTGTATATGGCTCATATCCATACCGGGGTCATTCTTCATTTGCTCGGCCATGGCTTTGTTCTCCGCAGCTACCACCTCTGGGTCTTTATCCCACGAAACAACATTGCCATCTTCTGAACCTTGGTACACCTTCCAAGCGAGCGTAGTTTTTTCTGCTGGGGCTTGGGCGGAGAAAATAAAGTCGTCTCGCTGACCTGCGGGAATGCTCCCACCTGTCCAGGTGATTTCTATAGGCTTAAGTTCGTCTGTTACGCTTCCGTCCTCATCCGTAACTTTCTTGCCGGTAGCCTGTTTTTTTACTTCCACTTTCCACCCGGGCTTTACGTTTGGCGTAACAGACTTTAGACCCTCTGGCACCAGTAACCGAATACTATTAGTAGGACTTATTTTTTCATTCGGCACACCTAAAGTAAAGGTTTGGTATTTCTTTACCCCCACTTCGGCGGGCTTTACCACTGCGTGGGCGAACACCTGGGATGCGCCCACCGCGAATAACACGACCGCCGTTCCCACAACTGAACTGAACTGTGTACGTTTCATACATGTTTTTATTACTGCTATAAAGCTGACAACTACACATGCTTTGGCGGCGCTCGCGTACTGCGCACACGGAGCATGCTCTGGCGCACGATGGACTCCAACGGAAATACTATATGACTTGAGGGAAATTTTGTTAAAAGAGAAAAATGATCGGCGTACAACCCCACTGGCAGCTGGTCCGGATTCTCTGAAGTAGCTCTTACGTGGCCTGTTTCCTCAGCCACGTGGTGATGTTCGTGATGTTCATATGCCCATGCAGCGCCCACAGAACCAAGAAAATACACAGCCCCGGCTAAGGCATACACCAGTGCAATAGAGGTTTTTTTCACGACGGGATTCATATTTTTACAGTATACCAAACAGAAATGCAAAAAATCATCTTGTATACTGTATATCTGGGACTGACAGAGCTCACAACTTACGATATACTATATAAGAACCGCTTTTAACACCTATATACTATGGAAAACGTGAGTGAAAACAACAAGCCATGGCCCGTAGGCTATCTAATTCTCGCCTGGCTTGGCAGCATTATTGGCTTGCTCGGCAGCCTTTACTTTAGTGAAATAAAACATTTCCTGCCGTGCATACTCTGCTGGTTCCAGCGCATTTGTATGTATCCTCTGGTGCTCATACTACCTATTGGCATAGTCAACCGAGACAGAAACGTGTATAGATACGCTTTACCACTTAGTTTAGCCGGGCTAGTCATAAGCATTTACCAAAACCTCCTGTACTATAAAATAATCTCCGAAGACCTAGCCCCGTGCGTTGTTGGCAACTCCTGCGCCACCAAATTCATCCACCTATTTGGCTTTCTGGACATTCCACAACTTGCAGGCTTAGGCTTTCTGGGCATGACCGTACTCCTTCTCATGTTCCGCTCATCTGTTACCCGTAAGTCTTAATGTTTTCCTCTCCGTCTTTTCTACTTTCTACTTACTATTTACTAATTATCTATATCATATGACAAAAGAAGTAAAAATGGTTCTCGGTGTGGTGGCTGTAGTAGTGCTTTTTGCCGGCATTGGCTTTTTCTTACTCAAACAACAAAATGCTGCGCTACCGCAAGTGAGTAGCGATAAATCGGAAGCACTCACCAGGAGCACACCCAATGCACGAGGAAAAGCAGACAGTAACATAAAAGTAATAGAGTTTGGCGACATTCAGTGTCCTGCATGTGCGGCAGTCAATCCCCTTATGGATGAACTTTATAAACAATATGGCGACCGTGTAAGCTTTACCTTCCGCCATTTCCCTCTCCCTATGCACAAAAACGCCTACGCCGGAGCAGATGCAGCTGAAGCTGCCGGTGAACAGGGTAAATTCTATGAAATGGTAACTAAGATCTACGAAACACAACCTATTTGGGCAGAAACCAGCGACCCTGCTCCTACCTTTCAAAAGCTAGCGGAGGAGTTGAGTTTAAACATAGAACAGTTTAATAAGTCGTATGCGGGAAAAACTAACCGTAAACGCATAGACCAGGACAAAGCGGATGGGCAATACTTAGAGGTAAATAGCACCCCCACCTTCTACGTGAACGGTGAACAAATAATGTCCGGCGGCCCCGCACAGGTTAAAACTAAAATTGAAGAACTCTTAAAAGCAGATAGCGGTCAAACTCCTCCTGCAACTCCGAGTAACTAACGCATATGCGAACCATACGCACCTCGGTTTACGAGGTGCGTATTGTATTTTACTAACCGCTCACACAATATGGACTACTCTGAAAAGGCACTCGCACTTCACAAAGACACACACGGCAAAATAGAAACGGGTTTAAAAGTTCCGCTCGAAACCAAAGACGACCTTTCCACCGCCTACACCCCGGGTGTAGCTGCGGTATGCCAAGCCATAGCCGCCGACCCCACACAAGCGCGTGAGCTGACTATAAAACGCAACACCATAGCCGTAGTCACCGACGGCTCCGCCGTGTTGGGCTTAGGCAACATTGGCCCGCTGGCCGGCCTGCCGGTTATGGAAGGCAAAGCTGCACTCTTTAAACGCTTTGCCAACGTAGACGCGTTTCCTATTTGTTTAGAAACGCAAGATGCAGAGGAAATAATACAGGCAGTCAAACACATAGCTCCGGTATTTGGTGGTATAAACCTGGAAGACATAGCTGCGCCAAAGTGTTTTGAAATAGAAGCCCGACTGAAAGCTGAGCTCAATATTCCGGTTATGCACGACGACCAACACGGTACAGCCGTGGTAGTTTTAGCTGCGCTCATAAACGCACTCGCACTTCGAGGTACGAACAAAGCCGATGCAACCGTGGTAATTAGCGGCGCGGGTGCAGCAGGAACTGCCATAGCTGAACTTTTGTTACTCTACGGATTTGCAAATATTACTGTACTCGATAGTAGAGGCGTGATATCAAAGGACCGTACAGACCTAAACCAGGAGAAGCTTGCACTACTTGAAAAAATTTCCGCCTCTTTGTCATTGCGAAAAGACGGCTCTGCGTCGACAAAGCAATCTCAACCCACAGAAGCCGAGATTGCCACGTCGAAGACTCCTCGCAATGACAATCCTGCTACGTTGTCGGAAGCCATACGAGGCGCAGATGCATTTATAGGAGTAAGCAAAGCCGGACTGCTTACGCAAGACATGGTACGCACTATGCACGAACGGCCTATAATTTGCGCACTGGCAAATCCCGTACCGGAAATAATGCCGGACGCGGCTAAAACCGCAGGCGCATACATAGTTGCCACCGGCCGCTCAGATTTCCCCAATCAAATAAACAACGTCCTCGCCTTCCCCGGCATATTCCGTGGCGCGCTGGACAACAGCGTTATACAAATTACTGACACCATGTTAGTAAAAGCCGCAGAAGCCCTCGCCGGCCTAGTAGATAACCCTGCCGTAGACGAAATACTCCCCTCCCCCTTCGACCCCCGCGTCGTTCCTGCCGTCGCCAACTCCATTCGTTAAACACAAAAGCACCCCTCCGGGTGCTTTTCTATCACGCTCTACACTACATCCATGCGCCAATGATAACACCGCCAACAAGGAGCGTAACTAACATGTTACTAACGGCGAGCCAAAAGAGGGTCCAGCTGCCACCCCAAATAGCATCACCCAGCTTGACGGGGACCACAAAACCAATCCAAAAAATTAACGGAACTAAAAGCCAAGACCGTAGAGTAGACAATTCACCACCCATACCAATAAAAAACGCAAGCACAGTGAACATAACCAAGCTAGCTAGGAACTGCAGGGTAAAACTCAGGCCCATGCTTTTCCTCATTTTTACCTGGTGTTCCGGTGTCCATTTGTCCATACCCATAGCAACCATAAACTTTTTGCCAAACAATGGCCCGTACCACACGCTGCCAATAACCATAGAGACCAAGGCACTCACTAACACTGCCCAAAAATTTACATTCATACACACATGTATTAATACTCTGTAGCTAAAGTCTAGCAAACTCCCCCACTTTGTAAATCTGTAAAAAATAACCCTACTACATTTTGACGGCCGTCAAAATGTAGTAGTACATAATACCCCATATAACAGACTAAACCCAGGAAAAATGCTCGCACATTCTTTCCTGGGTTTATTCGTTTGTAGTGCTGCGCTCACCTTTCGGATACGCGCAGCGTAATTGCAACTTGTTGATTGTTTACCACAGACCGCGCAGCGCTACCGTCTGCAAAACCGTTAGCAACAACGGATATTCGCATTCGCCCCTTTTTCAGGTTTGAAAACTGACATGACCCATTTCTATCATCCGTAGTTAAGCTTCTGGTTACCCCACGTTCGTCGGTTACGGTAACTTTAGCGTGAGGAATCCGGGCATTGGCCACATCCTGTACGATAACGGTAAAACTAATCAATATCTCTCGCCCGTCGGGATCCTGAACTGGAGCCGAAGCCACGAAGCCTTCGGCAAACACTATACCGAGTGGCATTGCAGTAGGCCGGCGTCCCTTACTAGGCGGCCTATCTAGGCCAATGTAATTGACTTCAGTAGTGCTGAGCGTAAGATTGATTGTTTTAGGCGGATAGCTATCCGCAGTTACTTTGACTTTCACTTTGTCGCCATTGGCGTATTCCAAGACTTTACTGCACGACCCGTTGGTTGTTATGCAAACGGTAGTGCCGTTAACTTCAACGGTTGCGGCGTGAATTCCCTCGCCGCTTCTGTTGTCGGTCACGTAAAACTGGAAATTTTGGCCCGTGGATTTTGCGAGCGCACTGGCTGACAACAAATAGAGACCAAACATAACGGTTGCAATTCTGCCCTTCATAGACCCTCTCTCTGATATTGGCCTATTCCTTGTCACTAGGAATAGATGGGTGTAGGTTTTTTACCCGCTCACTTGTACTCTCGGTTGAGTACAAACATGCGTGCAAAATGTGACTGAGCATAATACAATAAAACCCCCGCAAAAGCAAGGGCAGAAAGTCCCACAAATTAAACACGTCAGTTTGCACTGCTCTGTTTTGTAATACGGCCCTTTTTACCGCTGCAACCGAACGCCTAGTGGCCTCCTCGTGACGGAAACATATCGAAAGGTATACACTATACTTATGAACACTTTTGGAGTTTTATATAAATACTTATTTAAACCTGTAGCGTTTTCTATGGACCCGGAGTTTGTCCATGACCGGGTTCTCAATACCGGCGTACTACTCGGTAAAACACGAGCAGGGAGAGCCTTAACCAAAAAACTTTTTTACTATGCATCGCCGGCTCTGGAACAAACGTTGCTCGGCATTCACTTCCCCAATCCCATTGGCCTTGCGGCCGGGTTTGATAAAAACGCGCAACTGACGGATATTTTACCGGATGTGGGTTTTGGCTTTGCAGAGCTCGGCTCCATTACCGGTGAACCCTGTGCGGGCAACCCGGGGAAACGCCTCTGGCGTCTCCCTCAGTCGCAATCGTTACTGGTGTATTATGGGTTAAAAAATGACGGCGCGGAGGCCATAGCCAAACGCCTGAGCAAGCGCTCGTTTCGCATCCCCATAGGCACCAGCGTGGCAAAGACGAATAACCAAGAAACAGTCAGCTTAGAAGGCGGTATAGCAGACTACGCAAAAGCGTATGAATGTATGGCCAACATTGGCGACTATACTACCATAAACATCAGCTGCCCCAACACCTACGGCGGACAGCCCTTTACCGATCCAGTCCGTTTAGATGCGCTGCTAACACGTATAGATGCCATTGCTTCGCCAAAACCCGTGTTTATAAAACTCTCACCAGATTTAGATATGTCCGGAGTAGACGCCTTACTCGATTGCATCTCCAAGCACAAAGTCCAAGGCATTATATGCTCTAACTTAACCAAAAACAGAAACAACTCGCACATACAAGAAACGGACGTACCACACACCGGTGGCATGAGCGGTAAGGTGGTAGAAGAGCTCTCCAACCAACTTATTACTCACGTATATAAACGGATGGGCAAACAATATATTATTGTCGGCTGTGGCGGTGTGTTTACCGCTGAGGACGCCTACAAAAAAATTCGTTTAGGCGCCTCACTTATCCAACTCATTACCGGCATGGTGTACCAAGGCCCCCAAACGATTGGGGAAATAAACCGTGGACTCGTGCAGCTTCTCACTCAAGACGGTTACGCTCATATTTCTCAAGCCGTAGGCGTAGACAATCAATAGGGGTTATACTCTCCATATTTAAAACACCCCCACCGTAAGGCGGGGGTGTTTGAGCAATACTACTTTTTCACTTCTGGAGTTTTGGCCGGAGGAGTGGTAGGAGTAGGAGCCTGAGCGTGGGGCGTAGCAGGCGTTGCTGGTTTGTGAGTATCTTCTGGCTTTGGTTGATCTGACATGATGTTTGCTTTCTGTGCTATGCACCCGTAAAGGTTAGACAGCATTAGTAATGAATCTGTGGTGCGGTGGTGCATTGCGCACGCTGTGGGCAGGTATACGGCTTGGCCTGTAGTTCCAACTTTGTAGGGCTAAACGCCCGAGTTGCCAAGTAATATAAGTGAGGTTTATACAGCGCGCAGTTAGAGTCTTAATGCACAAAAGACTTGTCTCCTGTGCTACCAGTGTACTCCCCTTTGCAACTTCTATGTGGATATATACTCCAAATACGGTACTTATTCTCGTATTAGGCCAGCCCTAAGCCAGCTATAATTTGTAGTGTTGTGTAGTACTTATGCAACTATTTAAACTATATCTACCCACAAAGGTATATGATCAGACATAGATAAAACTCGTTCCACTCCATAATCTTGAATAACCAAATTACGAACGTAAATACCGTCTAGCGACCAACGCAGAGTGCGCGGACGGAATGAATATATAGTCTTATCAAAAAAACTCGTAAAGCCCTGTTCGATCATATATTCTGCCAAAATTTTATATTGATTCACATACTTGAAAGGAATAATATTCTTCCACAAAGCCAGTGGTATAGTATTAAAATCTCCCCCAATTATCACTTCTTGAGTGGGGTGGTTCTTTGCGTAATTGGACAACACCGCCAACTGATACAAACGTTCAGTTATATTTAACCGACTATCTAGGTGTACATCACACGCCCGAAACACACCCTGAGGTGTCTGCAACTCAGCTACTAGAGCAATGCGCCTTCGAGTATGAAAGCCCAAGTTAAACTGCGGTAATTCCAGTACCTGAGTACTGTGTATAGGAAACCTACTAAGTATTGCCAAGCCATGCGACCGGTACGTACCTGCTGTCCGCGATGGTTCGTATGCAACGTAATAACCGTACTCACCAGCAAGATGCTTAATATATTCAGCGGTCTTATTTTCCACTTCAACTTCTTGAAGTAAAAGAACATCCACCAAACTACCTCTGGCCCAAGCCAAAATTGCTGGAGTCAACAAGCTACATCCAACATTATATGTTGCAATTTTAAACATACATTATTTTAGCGTTGTGGTTTTTAACATGCCATGCTCATTTACCAAAAACAGGGCGTCAAAACCCTCTGCCAAGCGTGGCGGCAACACTTTAAGCTGAGCATGCATACGACGTATGTGAACAAGAGCAACTTTTCGAGCTCTATTTTTGTTTCGCTCTATAGCAGTTCCAATCGGAACACTACAGTAAACCCCATACACCATTTCTGCTCCCGCGGCTCTAAAATGGCGAATAAATTTCTCCCGGTCGTCCCGGCCAGCGAAGGTTGCATCGAACACCACATTTTTTCTAGCCTGTAAAGCCTTACGTGCCCTATCTTGAGCCAGCCCCCAGACCTCGCTATTCCTGCTTTGATCCGATTCACTTCCTGTTAGCTCCTCACGAATACTGTCTGGATTTATATATACAAACTTCTTTTGTTGTGCAAACGCACGCAACAGGGTTGTCTTTCCTGCACCCGGAACACCGATACCCATAATTACTTTGACCATGTGTGTAGTATACCAAAATCTAAAAAATATTTTTCGGCACCTGCTCAGCTGCTTCCATTAACCCGCGCTGCATCACAGGATACTTGTTCGTCGTTTTTAAATAAAACAAAATTAAATAAATGGTCGGTTTAATGTAACTTCTATAAGTCTCCCCGCGGTTCATTACCGCGGTCTGGTAAGAAAAAGTTCCGAGCGCCTTAAGCTCTCGCTGCACGGTCATATAGGCAAATTCCTCTTGGAAGTCTGGCAGGCCAAGCACAGGCATACCATAACTTGTTCTAACCTCCAAGTAATACTGCTGCATGCTACTCACCCACTCTCCCGGTGGTTTCTCCATACGGCGTTCGAGTAGTAATGGAACCAGGTCATAACTTGCCGGACCCATACGCGCATCTTGGTAATCTATAAGCCGTAATTGTCCGGAAACATCAACCATAAGGTTCATAGCATGGAAGTCCCTATGAGTAAGTACTCGAGGTCGAGCCGAAAGCCATTCTGCTAGTTGTAATAATTCAGACTTAATTTTCACGCTCTCAACTTCTGATAACTCCATGTGGAGCATGCTGCCAAAAAAGTGCTCAAAAAAGTAGTTTAGTTCCCAGCTTAATTTTTCTGTGTCAAACGCGAGTGTGGCGGGTAAAGACTGCTCAGTTACCGCCCTACTTGTTAAAGCTTGTATACGGACTATGAGTGTTATAGCTTCTTTTATTTTATTATCCACTTCCTGCTGCGTTCTACCGGGCACAACCAACCACTGCGCTAAACTCATGTCTCCCAAGTCCTCCTGCAGCACCACCCCCAACTCCTCATGCACGTCAAAAACGTCCGGTACCGGTAAACCCGTTTTGCCAAATATGTCGGTGAGGATTAAAAAAGGTAGCTGCGACTTTTCAAATGGTGCAGGATATACGGAAGCCACATAGCCCTGCTCCCCACTCGTTAACAAGCGATAATATCGCCGAGTGGAAGCATCTGGAGTTAGCAAACTCACAGTAGCAGTTCGCAAACCACTTACTTTTGATACTTGCAAGAACTGTTGAATTTTATGTAAATACAGGTCTTCACTCATAGGGCTCAAAAACTTAAAGACGACTATTCGTCGCCTTTAATAAGTATAAACCAACCATATAAAATTTAAAATAACCTAGACTCCTTGCTTTTTAAGCACTTGGACTTGTTTCTCAAGAGTATCTAAACGATTTTTTAGCTTCAAAATTTCTTTAGTAAAAGCATTATCATCTTCTTTGGTTCTTTTCGCCAGCGCTTCAAGGTCTTTTCTCAAAGCAGCAATGTCAGTCTGAATAAAATCCAATTTAATCCCCACTTCAGCAAACCCATCCGTAACTCTTTTATCTAAAGCTGCTAATTCAACTTTTGCCGCCACCTGGTCAAAACGAGCAAAGACTTTCTCAAACTGCTCACTGAGAAATTCATTTAGCTCTTGATAATGTTTATCGAAATATTCCTTAGTCAGCTCCATATACGCAAAGTAAAGTATTAATACTAAAATACCATACTAGTTCCTTCATCGCAATTATAGGCCAAATTAGTGAATACGGGCCTCATTTATAAGCTCCCGACGCATATCTAGAATAGCCTCTAACTGAAATACCAGTTTAGACTCCTCCATTGGGCTCAAAAACACACTGACATCGGCAAGCTGGTTTATCCGCCGGGAGAGTAAGGAAGCTTCCACTTTTAGCTCAGAAAGTAATACGTCATTTTGTGCACCATACGCCGGACCTTCTTCACGTACTAACCAACCAAAACCCTGACTTATGACCGTAGGCCATGTAAGCTGTAATTGCATAAAACTCCTTTGCTCCCCTAAAAGACTAGGGAAAAATAATGAATTAACGATAGGTTGGACTTAAAATGCCACGAAATTCATCATTCACTATAAGAGGCACACCACGAATAGATTGTACCCGTAAGGCAAGCTCCTTTACTGCACAACGGTGCACCAAACCTTGTCCACTACTGCAATGCGCACAGAGACGACGCAGCTGATTTACTATATTTTCTTTTGTAAGTTCCATTTCCGACATGGCTTTATTCTCCTTTATCTAGTACCACTCCGCCAAAATAGCGGTGGGTAAATACTAGCTTAGTTCCATAAAATATATGTTCAATCCCGCTAAACTTTTGTATCCCTCCTGTCAACGTAGTCAGGTATGTCCACTTCCCTTTCTTAAACCGCTCAGGACCCCTAGGCTGAAACAATTCTTTTTTCTTTCCTCGAGCAAGTGCGAGCTTTAAAAAATCAAATGTTTTTTGCGCAAACCGCTCATCGCCCTGGTAAGCAGTCTCCATGCCCCCGCCATAGTTTTGCACCCACACTGGTCTATCTTTATACCAAACTGTTTCCTTACCCCAAGACTTAAAGAACCCACAAAAGCTATCTCGATAGTACCAGTCATTTTGACGATACTCCATTTCGTTAAAGCCTTTGTTCACCGGCTGCACATACCCAGTTCCTCCGGCATATGTAGCAAGTGCCGCAGCGCCGAAAAAACCATTTAATTGTTGTAATTCTACTTGCATAATACCTCCTCTAGAGCGCATTAAAGATACTTCTCTAAAATACGCAGAGAACTAATAAATATACTTATTCAATTATCAGTAGCTGCTGGGGCTACTTTTCGCTACTCAAGATTACGTATTACTCCAACCACTTTACCTTGTATGCTCCACTCTGCTATATAGGGGCTTGCGTCGCCCCCTCCAAGTGGCAAAGCCACATTGGAGCCTCCCCTTCACTTGCAACACTGTGTTCTACTCAAGATTACGTATTACTCCAACTACCTTACCTTGTATGCTCCACTCTTCTTTGGGGTAAATATTCGGGAAGTCAGGGTTTTCGGCTTTTAAATACGCTCTGTTCTTTACGTAAATTAACCGCTTCACTGTGGCTTCATCGTGTAGAAGACCTACTACAATATCGTTATTTTTTGCTTCCTTGGTGGGACGGACTATAACTAAGTCTCCTTCATAAATACCCGCGTTTATCATACTCTCACCACGTACTTTAAGCAGAAATACATCCCGCCGACCTTTTACCAATGTTTGTGGCAAGTTAACCCAATCTTCTATTTGCTCTTCCGCAAGTGTTGGACCACCAGCTTGAATACGTCCCAGAAGCGGAACCCGTATCATACCTTTTTCTAACGTTTCTCCCAGAGCATCTAGCACAGTTATACCGCGCGCTCTACCGTCTATTTTAATGTAGCCGTTATCTTCCAAGCTCTTTAGTAACTTCGCTACCGCGTTTTTAGACTTCACTTTTAGGTACTCAGCCATTTCTGAAACCGATGGAGGTAGGTTGTGATCGCGAATTTGCCGAACAATGTACTGTAAGAGTTCTTTCTGGCGATCGGTAATTTCTTTACTCATATGTTTAGGTTTCTGAATTAGCTTATACGTTCGTACACGTATAATATATACGAACGTATACCCTAACGCAAGTCCTAATAAAACAAAGGCCTTTATAGGCCTTTGAAGTACTTATCCACAGAAAGAAAAAATTAATTACCCCCGCCGAATAGAAATTTGATGAAACTGATCACTCCATTTACTATCCCCTGCAATATAGGCACGGAGGTGGGCAACAAGACTATAAGTACGATAATCCAAATGAACTGCTGACGAATAATTTGGACAATACTATAGATAATAAACAGTCCGAGTAGAATGGAAACGTATCCCCGGAACTGTTCAGGTACATGACTTAAGAATGACAGGTAAATTTGGGCGATGTCACTAAGCATGTTTTTTCTGAGTCGTGTCTACTACGGTAATAAACGGATAGTCGAAAATATCTTTTATAAACCTATCAAAGGTATCCCGACGGGTCACAAACTCAGGCTCATCCATCACACAATAGTTTACCTCTTGGCCCATCATGTGTTCGCACGCGTCCACAAAGCTCTTAATACGCTCCGACTTAAGATTGCCCACCAAAAGTACATCTACTTCTAGCTCCGGTTTTCCCACAAATAGACCGCTCAAAAAGCCGGCCTTTACTCCCAACTTTCGAATGGCAGTAAACAGTTCGTCATCGTACTGCTTATTCCGTTTGAGTAGTTGTTCCTGAACTTCTGGGTAGAACTTATGTTTAGTGTTCAGTTTGTAGTACTTAATGGATCCCCGTGTACAAGTGGTTAGCTGACCTCCTTCCACGAGTCGGGCCAGGCTATCTACAAGTTTGTTTGGTCGAAGTTGTAACCTGACCCCTAGTTCACGGGCAGAAAAGGTCCGAGGTGGGGCGAAGAGTAAAAAACTAATAATGTCTGCTTCGGGAGTATCTTCCAAAAGAGCGTGCGGAAAGTGCGGCTGCATGGAAATGCGGGTACATTAAGTTATATAATGTATACAGTATACCACCATTTAAGACTTGAAAAAAGCGCATATACTTGCTAAACTAGGTAGGCAATTCATAGGGGTCGATACCGAAGCGGTCAAACGGGGCTGACTGTAAATCAGCTGGCTTATGCCTTCGCAGGTTCGAATCCTGCTCGGCCCACCATAAGAAAAAGATCTGCGCATGCAGGTCTTTTTCTTATGGTGCAGGTATAGAGCGGGATTCGAAAAGAACGGTCCGCTACCAGCGGAATTTCATGCGAATACTTAGGGCTCCCACACTACTTGGGCCCTTAGGTTAAGTAGGGTGGGAAGAGGAGTAATCCTGAAAGGAATAAGAGTAAGTCTTTCTAAGACTTACTTACATGGCTGCAAGGTATTGCGACGAAGTGGCGGGGTCGCGTTAAGTGAAACTTAATCCCGCCTTGGCGGGAGAAAGTCCACCGTGGGTGACCGAATCCTGCTCGGCTCACCATGCTGAGCGTGGTAGCAGGAACGCTCAGCGTTCCCACCATATAAAAACAACCTGCGTTTGTAGGTTGTTTTTGTATGCCCTCCACAAAACACAAACCGGACAGATAAATACTATCTGTCCGGTTAGCTTTAGTGCGATGGTATGCCGCCGCACGAACTGTACCAATATTTCATGGCGTCCTCCTTTAAAGTGGAAATGGGTGAATGATCGGCAGTGGATGCCGCCGGAGCGGGTTGTACATGACATCTTTTCTTGCGGCCGGGGTTTCCGACTGCAAAAAAATCGCGTTCGGAAATAGCTGCTCCAATACCTTCCCCTGAAGGGCGTATGCGGCCACCTGCCGCTCCGCAACCTGACGAGGGCTTGCATTCAGCTTGATCTCATCAAAAGCACGGGAGCTAGCCACATGCGCAGCCTCGCCCCCAATAATCAGCTCAGGACCAGACCTAACCACCCACTCATGGGTGGACGCAAAGTTGAGCCCCGTCTTCAGAAGCAGGTCAGACCAGAGCCAAACTTCACACCCCGGTGGCAAACCCTCAGCGCACTCAGCAATGAGTCGACAGTCGTCGGTTACAGATTCCTGAGGGCGACGCCACTCCCAAGTCTCTACCGGTTCGGTATCCGGCAGAATGACCGAAAGTTTGATGGAAATCCCAGTTTCTGCACACGCCAATAAAAACTTACCTAACTGTTTTCTAAATCGCTTGAAAAACAAAGTTTCCCAAATGTCAAGCCTCAACTCCTCTTTGCCGCCGAACGTCCCGAGACAAGAAAAAGCGAGAAGCTGTAAAGGCGTTTGCTCGAGCGCCAGACAAAGTTCTGGCACTGCGACGAACTCCAGCGTTTCAAACTGTTGAAATACACTCAGCACGCGCTGAGCAAGAACTGACAGGCTCTTAAGTGCCCGCCTATCATCAACCTTACTCATATTTCCTCCTGGTCATTTCATGATTATGGATTTAAGTTTGCGCGAAATATGGCAACCATTGCCGTATCACGCATAAACTCAAATCAGCCCTACTGGTAGCCGGCGTTATCCACCCCAAAGAAGTACACGATTTGCAAACTACTACCATACTTCTCAGCTATAAGTGGCTGGTACATCTTTGAACGTAACTCGCTTGGCTTTTCGTTCTGAATCAATATCGCATTTGGGTATTGCTCATACAACCACTTTCCTTGAAGGGCATATTCTGTAAACTTTCTCCGTATCCATTGTTCGAGCAACACTTTCGGCGGTCGCTCTAAGTCTGTAAAGTACTTGCCCGTGCCAAAGTGAGTAACCAATTTGCCCATTTCCCAGTCAAAGTCTATCGGTTTAAAATAGGCGTGTATTTTTGGTAAAACTAGATTAAATTCTGTTTCGAACTTTTTACCAGTAAGAATCATCACATCCTGTTCTAACTCGTACCAACTAATCACCCTAACACCAGGCAAAGTATAGTTTTCACGCAGCCATTTTTCCAAACGACTTTTATACGTTTGCCAACGGTCCGCAAACTGCTCCAAAATCGCAGCCCGCTCGCTGAGACCAAAATCCGCCAACTGACGAAGGTATATATAATACGGGTCGGTATTCCCAATTATTACTACAAGCTCAGTCAACTTATATATATTCTGAAGCTCCTGTAATATCTGCTCCATACGTGGTAGGTCGGCCTCTAAATTGTTCCCTGTCGGATTCAGTGATACATACTTCCACGGCTCAGTCTTACTGAACATGTACTCCGAATGTATGGTTGAACAGGTAAATAACAACAATTGTAGTGGCCGGTTTGTGCTTACTACCTGCTTGATTGTATTGTTAACGAGTTCTGAAAACTCGTTATTGCTTTCTTTATTAAATTTTTTTACCGCAGCTTGCAACTGCTTAACAATTATTTCTTCATTCATACACATACATAAAATAAAAAACACCTTCTCTTTTGAGAAGGAGCTAAGTTACTAGTGTGCGCACTACCAAACTAACCCTTTCTCAAAAGTGGAGGGGTATGATGATGTACGTTTAATTTGTTCAGCATGAGTTTATAACCGCCCATGCCGTTGTTCAACCATTTAGAAATACGGGCAATGGTAGCAGAGCTTAAACCTGTTTTGCCGGCAATGGTCGTGTAAGACTCTTTTTGGTCCAGCATGCGAGCTGCTTGCCACCGGTTAGCAAACTCTACCAGTTCCGCCTCGGTAAGCAGGTCACGCAAAAACCGCTTGGTTTCATCCAAGCTCTCTAAAGCCACTATGGCCTTATATAAATCTTCAGTTGTTTTACTTTCCCACTTATTGCTCATATATACATCGCTTTACTAAACTAAAGCGCTTTACTTGAGTGAAGTATATCACATACAATACATCAGTCAAGGAAGCCACCAGACATATAAAAACTACCCATATGTATGGGTAGTTTTTATATGGAGCCGTTTTGCGGGATCGAACCGCAGACCTTCTCCTTACCAT
>CAZKVS010000016.1:0-28911 GCA_964556325.1 uncultured Candidatus Saccharibacteria bacterium | reverse complement strand
TAGCACGGACCTAAGTTTTTGGTAAACAGTCGGGAGGGGTCTTTCGCTGCGGCCCCAATAAATTGGGGCAAGGCATATACCGAAGGTACGCCTGCTGTTTTGCCGAGTTCCTTAACGAACATTGTTCCGGACGCCTTGGGATTCTCTCCCCATCCACCTGTGTCGGTTTGCGGTACGGGCACCACTGGCACCTAACTTCGACGCTTTTCTTGGCACCTTGGTTCATGCAAATTCTCCTTGCGAAGTTTCTCCGTGCGTTCGAGTTTACAAAATTATAACCAATCTCTTGCGAGGTATGATTATAACTCATAGGGCTTCCGGATTTGCCTGGATGCCCACTCTACGGCGCACAGCGACGTGCATACTCACAGCACGCTTGCACTACCAGAATGCGTCCCGCCTAAGATAATGTCAGGGTGGTCATGGAATATCAACCATGTTTTCCATCGGGCGGACCCCTTGGGGCCCACTCTTAGGATCGACTAACCCAGGGACGACGATCGTTGCCCTGGAAACCTTGGATATTCGGCGAAGAGGATTCTCACCTCTATATATATTACTTATTCCAACATTCTTACTTGTATGCAGTCCACAGGTCCTTACGGATCCGGCTTCAACCCGCATACAACGCTCCTCTACCGCTTGCAAATAATAAATTAAAAGCCAACCCATGTCTTCGGCACCTAGCTTAGCCCCTATATATTGTCGGCGCAGGATCGCTTGACCAGTGAGCTGTTACGCTTTCTTTAAAGGATGGCTGCTTCTAAGCCAACCTCCTGGTTGTATGAGCAATCCCACATCCTTTGCACTATAGCTAGAATTTGGGGGCCTTAGACGGCGGTGTGGATTCTTCTCCATTCGACCAATGGACCTTAGAGCCCATGGTCTAACTGCCACGCTTTTTACTCTTCAGAATTCGGAGTTTGGTTCGAACCCGACACTTTCGCACCGGACATTCGATTCAGTGCTCTACCTCTGAGAGGAACACATGACGCTAACCCTAAAGTTATTTCGAGGAGAACCAGCTATCACCCGGTTCGATTAGAATTTCTCTTCGACCCTCAGCTCATCCCAACATTTTGCAGCATGTATGGGTTCGGACCTCCCGTTGCTTTTACACAACGTTCATCCTGGCCAAGGGTAGCTCACTCGGGTTTCGGGTCTAACACGTGCGACCTTAAAGATTATATTTAGCACCCAGTATTGCTACCGGATTCTAAATATAACTTTATACGGACTATTAATCCTCGCTTTCACTACAATTTCGTGTTTGTTAACACTTAATTAAGCCGCACATAATTAACTCGTTGGATCATTCTTCAATAGGCACGCCGTTAACCTGTTTAAAATAAATTTTAAACGTAGGTCTTCGACTCCTTGTAAGTATACGGTTTCAGATACTATTTCATTCCCCTTCCGGGGTGCTTTTCACCTTTCCCTCACGGTACTTGTTCACTATCGGTCACTACAAGTATTTAGCCTTGGATCTTAGTCGACCCGACTTCCAACCAGATTACTCGTGTCTGGTTGTACTTAAGACATGTTAGGAAAACTATACATGATGTTTTATGTACGGGACTATCACCCTCTTTGGTCTGCCGTTCCAGGCATATTCTATTACAAAACACATATAGAACTCTGTAGAATTACTGTTCTACAATAAACACGCTTATAACCCTCTTAATGCAACGCCAGTAAGCTTTAAGTCTCCATCTTACGATTTTGAAAACACATTAAAAGTTTAGGCTGATAGCGTATATATTCCCTGACCAAAAGCATATTTAGTCAAAGAATATATAGCTATACTATTCCCTGTTCGCTCGCCACTACTAAGGGAATCTCTTTTGTCTTGCGACAAATTGATTTCTTTTCCTCGTGCTACTGAGATGTTTCACTTCGCACGGTTCCCGTTCAGTATATGCCCACGCATATATGACACACGTTCTTCTAACGTGTGGGTTTCCCCATTCGGACATCTCCGGATCGTAGATTGTTTGCCATCTCCCCGAAGCGTTTCGCCGGCTACCGCGTCCTTCATCGGCTCGTAGTACCTAGGCATCCACCGTATACCCTTCTCTGTTCATTTGTACAATGTTGTTGACTAGCAATTGGTAACCACCACTCAAAAGTGATGTACTATCAATTACTGTATTTGATTCTTCTTCTCTTGATTGAACTTAATCAGTGTTTACTCTTTTGGTGAAAGAGTAAACTACCACTATTCAATTGGTAAAGTACGTGGAGTAAGGAGAAGTAATTAGTAGTTAGTAATAAGCCGTTAGAAAATTCTAATTACTTATTACTGCTTACTTATTACTAATTGGTCTTACAACCAGATAGCTACTGCCCACGAGAACGAAAGCTTGAAGCCTGTATTCCCAAAGTAAATTGGAATGGCCGCTGGAACTGTGTAGCAGTAAGTATTTGATTATAAAAGTCTACAATATGGTATTTAAGCCACAAAAAAACCGCGTCCGCGGTATATCTAAACATAGTAGATGCCGCAGAAAGTCTTTAAGTTAAAGCTTGTGTACACATATGTTTAGTCCAAAAATGGTATAACCATCTTAAACAACTTTTTTTAGGCTGTCAAGAGCTAAAAATAATAAAGTTTGGCTTACCTACGCGCCCAAACGGCGTTGGCGGCTTGCATAGTCCAAAAGAGCCTCTTTTAAAGATTTTTCTCCAAAATCCGGCCATAATTCATCGGTAAAGTATAACTGGCTATTGGCTACATGCCACATCATAAACCCTGCAGACCAATGTGGTTCTCCACCGGTACGAATAACTAAATCCACCGGAGGCAAATCAGCCGTCCACAAGGCAGCGCGCAAGGTTGCTGCATCTATAGCCTGCTTCGTAACTGCCAAATGATTCAGCGCTGCTAACATCTCACTTTGGCCATCGTAACCCAATAAAATGGTCAAATTACGCTCTGTGAAGTGCGCAGTTTTTTGCTCTGTCTCTAAAATACCCGAGTGCATCACCTTCGGAAGCAGCTCTTGCCAACGCCCCAACACCCGAACACGAATTTTGTTTTCAATAAACTTCTGTACCCCGTTTTCAATTGAGAGATAATTTTTGATCAAACGCAAAAGCTCCGTTACTTCAGTGGTAGGGCGCTTCTTTAAATTGTCTTCGGATGCGGCCCAAAAAGTTACATAGCTCACCCCCGCGTCAAAAGCCGCTGCGGACAGATCTTCAAACCGCTTGCTTCCCTCTTCGTGCCCACGCCACGGATCCAACCCGTGTGCTTTGGCCCACCGACGATTACCATCGGGAATAATAGCTATATGATGTGGAACTAAGTTATGCGTTTCTGACATATATATAGTGCGAACAATGTGGATACTATACCAAACTTACTTTACACGTGGCAATAAGGCTGTTTCGAGCTCGTCTAGTCTGGCCGGATCTACGAACATACCCCCATTTTCGTCCCGCTCAATTATATTAACAAATTTACGACCGCACAGAATCTCCCTACCTGTATAAGAGCTTTTTGCGTAGACAGTTCGAGACAGTTGCTCGTCTACTGCGGTCATAAAAACTAAAACCTCTACACCGGCCTGCACCATATCAGCTTCCGCAAATCCAAAGAGGGGGCTCTCTGGGGTAATAGGATGAACCACGGTCCATGATAGCGGGAAAAAGGCTACCCGATTTCGTTCTAAAGGCAACTCGTGGAAATGTCGTTTGCCATCTGGGCCGGTTAACGACACAGCAACTTCCACCTGCACATCTATCAAATCGTCACTTCGTTCATTAATCAGACGGAACATCAAAGCCTGCCCGTCTTGATATGGTGCTATGAGCGCATTCTGCGTAAACTTAATCTTAACTCTGGGATTAGAAAACCGAGCAAAAACCAGACCGGCTAAGACTGCAAAACCGAGCATGCCCGTAAAACCTTCTAGTGAAAGTATTATGTGAGCACCCCAACCCTCAGGTTTTAGCGGGCTAGAACCGAGTGTCGTAATGACCTGTACGCTATACGAATAGAGCTCGCCAAACCGACTCAAGGTAGAGTACCCCTGAATGTTTGGAAACGCTGCAGGTCCGAGCGCTAAATACAGCAAGGCAAAGAAAACATTAGCCAATCCGTAAATAACTACCAATCCAACTATAAACCACAACCACTTCATATTGAGTGCAGCATGGTACAAGCTCGTGTTGGAAAAACCGTTTATATTTCTCCGCGCACTAAACGTACCGTCTTGGTTTAAAAACCGCCCCCGAGTTCCGCCTATAACCTTCTCCCCGAGACCCAAATCTTCCTCTTTACCTTTTTGAAATAAATCTTTTAACATCTTACTGTATGCTACTTATTAAAAAATAAATCGGATGAATATGACGAGGGGCATCCTCGTCACACGTCGTTTTCATCTTCAAACAATAAATCTTGTATTTGCTGTTTATCTTTTTGTGCGAAACCCTTTACAAAGGCAGCGTACGCACCTTGACTATTGTTAAACCACGACAACAAAATACCCCGTTCAACAATTTTTCCATCTCTAAGCCCAACAATGTCTTTATAGCTCGAATAGTCGTAGTCCAAATCCGACGGATTATTGTGAATATAGGCAGAAACGTACTTGACATACGAATCGTTGTCTACAAGTTTAGCCTTAAATTGATCCTGAAAGAGACCGCCGACTCGGGAATACTGCCTATTGAAATAGCTAACGTAGCTGGTAGAGACTTTCTGAATGAGCTTATTGATACCCATGTCGGAGTTTTGCCGAATCAAGAAATGAAAATGATTTGGCATCAAGCAATAGGATATGATACTGAATGCACCATATGGCAATGGGCATATACGCGTTTGAGCTCTATTCACAGGTATTAAACCCAAAACAAACTTTAGGCGCTTCAAAAAATTAATATAATCCCTGTCTTCCAAAAAAATAGATTGTTTGTTATTTCCGCGATTAAAGACGTGGTAATAATGTTCCGGGCGAAAGACTTTGTAATCCCTATCCCTCATAAAACCTACGTCGAGGGGCATCCTCATCAACTGACGAGGATGCCCCTCGACGTTAATCAATTGTTTAGTATATTGAGAAATTCTTGTTCATTCAAAATCTGCACCCCTAACTGGGTTGCTTTATCGACTTTTGAACCCGGGTTCTCCCCCACCACAACATAGTCAGTCAATTTAGAAACAGACTCAGAGACTTTACCGCCGAGTGCTTTAATTTTCTTTTTTGCCTCGTCGCGAGACATGGATTCAAGAGTGCCGGTCACAACAAAAGTCTTGCCGGAAAGCTTATAGCTTGTGGCTTGTGGCTTGTAGGGCTCAATGACAACGCCGTTTTTTAACAGCTTATCTACATACTTGAGATTTTCTTTTGTATGAAAATACTCGTATACACTCTTGGATACCACCGGACCAATATTTTCTACAGAATTTATTTCTTCCTCAGTGGCCTGCATGAGCTTGTCCAGGTTATGGAATTGCTTAGCCAAGTCATCCGCCGTTTGCTCACCCACATGCAGAATGCCAAGCGCGAACAAAAACCGAGAAAGGGGTTGTTTTTTATGGTCATGAATGGACTGCACAATGTTCTCTGCACTCTTCTCGCCAAAGCGGTCCATGCCTACTATGTCTTCTTTTTTGAGGGTAAATAAGTCTGCGGCGTCGCTAATGAGCCCCTCTTCCTGAAATCGGTCGAGTATTTTAGGGCCTATTTCGTAAATTTCAAAAATACTCACAAAGTGTTGCATACCTCGACTATTTTTTGCCGGACACTTGGAATTCACACAGTAAAAGGCAACAGATGCAGCCTGTTTTATACCCCCCCTAGCCCCCTCGCCTCGCTTACGCTCCGACGAAGCGGGCCCTATTCTAGAGGGGGAAGAAGGAGAGGAGGTTGCCCGCTGCTCTACGCTACCACCACACGCGGGGCACTGCTTCGGCATATGGAACTTCTTCTCCTTGCCCGTTCGAAGCTTGGGCAATACCTCCACCACCTCCGGAATAACGTCTCCGGCTTTTTGGATAACTACAGTGTCACCTATCTTGAGTCCAAGTCGCTCAATCTGCTCTATATTATGCAAAGTTGCTTTTGCAACCATAGATCCAGCAACCAAGGTTGGCTTAAAATGCGCCACCGGGGTTAACACACCAGTCCTGCCAACACGCACCGAAATATTCAACAGTTGAGTCGTAGCTTTTTCTGCAGCGTACTTGTAGGCAACCATATACCGCGGCGCTTTGCCCACCACCCCCAATGCACTATATAAATCCAAATCATCTACCGATACTACAATGCCATCGGTTCCATAATTTAAAGTCGGCCGAATAGACTCAAACTGCTCTATAAACCCAATGACACCATCAATAGTACTGAACACACCTTGATGGGACTCCTGCTTAAAGCCAATCTCTCCTAAAAGATGATGTTCCGCCGAATGATATTTCAAATCATAGTTGTCATCCAATTGCGCAACATCATAGGCAAAGAAATCTAACTTTCGTGAAGCTGCAAGAGTGGCATCCAACTGCCGAAGGCTTCCCGCAGCCGCGTTCCGTGTATTGGCGAACAAAGGTTTTCCTTGCTGCTCCTGTTCTTTGTTTAAAACCTGCCAAACTCTTTTGGTCATAATGGCCTCTCCCCTTACTTCTATCAGGCTCGGAACTCCCTTGCCTCGCAGCCTGAGAGGGATAGATTCCATGGTTCTTAAGTTCTGAGTAATGTCCTCTCCGATAAAGCCATCACCCCGAGTTGCGCCCCGCACCAGCACTCCATCTTTATAGACAAGCGACACCGCGAGACCATCGAGTTTTACTTCACAAAAAAACTTAAGCGTTGATTGTCTATCTGCTGGCAAAAGTTTCTTGATCCGTGTTTCCCACGCTCGCAACTCATCAAAATTGAACACATCGTTCAAAGACAGCATGCGCACATCATGTTTTACTTTCACAAACTTATCCAACGGCTTGCCTGCAACGCGATTCGTGGGCGAATTTACGTCTACAAACTCAGGAAATAGTTGCTCCAACCCCTTTAATTCTTTTTCCAAAGAATCTTTTACATCATCAGTTACGCCGGGATCGTTCAAAACATGATACCGATACCGTAAATCTTCAATTTGTGTGCGCAACTTTTCTATTCTTTTTTTTGCTTCAACGTTGTTCATAAAGGCTATTTCTGCCTTAAGTATACCATTATTCCCAATGCGAGAATAATGAATTTAGAATTATGGAGTATGCAAACAAGAAAGAGTGTCGCCTCTGAATTTTACCCATTATTCATACTACGTGATTCATAGTTCCTCCTCGCTCGGGTTATCCCCAATTGTAGATTGCTCTAAAATACCGTACAATAAAGTTACTTATGTGGTTCGGAAGAAACACCTACAAAATAAAATTATCCAGGAGACTAAAGTGGAGTGTGGGCAAAACACAAACCTCAAGTAGTCGTCTCTGGATGCTTGGCGGGCTTTGCTTACTTATAGCAATGGGGCTTACCTTTAACGTTTTTAAATCTTCTAAAAACACTGCGGAAGCAACTGAGCCTCGAGTACTAGGGGCGACCACTCAAACCCCAACCGCTGCGAAAGTACAATTTATTGACTATCAGGTACAACGCGGCGACACCCTCTTCAGCATTAGTCAAAAGTATAATATATCTTGGGGAACACTTGCAGAACTTAACGACGTACAAGCCCCATTTAACTTAAAGCAAGGGATAACAATCAAAGTACCCATACAGTAACACGCGAATAAAGAAGTACGAAGTACGAATTACGAAAAAACATTTCACATATGTGAAATGTTTTTTAACTTTATTCCGTAATTCGTAATTCTAGCGTCGTGCTTCGTGCCTTATTGCACAGGCACTAGCACCCGCAACCGCCTAATAAGACGACCAGAGGCAGACTGAATTTCCACGCCTTTTTTATTGAGGTATGGAAGGCCTTTATTTCCATGGTCTTTATCATACGTAGTTACTTCCACGTACCCGGGCTGAGAACCCAAATTCATAATAATTACCTCATAGGAACAACAACCCGCGGAGGTGTCATTAGTTAAGACAATCTCCGGTAAATCAACTCCGTTTGTCAGAGAAACGTTGGTTTGGTAAAAATTGTTTGTATACCCAGGAGCATCCCAAGGCCCTAAACAGTCATAATCAAGCTGGCATATATATATCCGGATATCGCTCGCAGAGCTAACACTAGTTTTCTTAAATTTAATATATTTATAACCACTCGCTCCCACAGTGCTTTTTTCAGGATCGTATAAGTATAATCGACGAGCAAGCTTATAACCACTATTCGTACTCGCCGTTACAGGCACCTCTACTTCAATGTCATTGCTTGGGTTTAAGTTGCACAATTTAGTGTTATTGCTAATAGTTGATTGAACGCCTCTAAACTCAGTAAAGTTTGCGTCACAATTTGAGCCAAGGGCTGAAATGAGTGTGGACTCATTACGTTTCAACCCAAAAGTTGCTTCCTCCGCGGCACCTATACTCGAATACAAAATTGGCTCCGTGTGTAGCAAATCCGTTGAAGTGGCTATTTCGGCAAAACCAACAGCAGCCAAGCTAAAAGCTATGGTAGTAATAGCAGCTAAAAGCAACATAGACAAAAGCAGGGTAATACCGGCTTGCGGGTTTTGTGTATGCCAGAACGCTTGAGGGATGTATTTATTTTCCTGGTATGTCATATACATGAGAAGCTACGGATGTTTGGTATGGAATAGTGCGGACTTCGCCGGTAGGCAGCGTCACTGTGGCCACGGCCACAATAGTTACTGAAGGCTGCTCATATATGAGAGCCGTGGAACCGTCCGTGTATGGATCACGTCGCGGACGTATATACAGCTTGAACATACTTATTGAAACATTGGCTGGATTAAGCTGTGAAGGTTGTGTTTGCCCATCTTTTCTAAGAAACAAATTAGCATTGCTTACATAAATGCACTCGCGCTCTCCATCCACGTTAATAAGCTGAATCGCATTCTCAACCTGTTGGTACGAATCACTACCCAACCCACCCGGTCTTTTTGTAGTTACACCGGCAACAGACCCATCGCAGCCAACCGCAGGAGTGGTAATAGTTATGCCGTCCACCACATTATAGTCAACCTGACCGTTGCGTATTTCTTTAACCAAAAACTCCATCGTAGTTCGTACGCTTTGAGAAATTTGCCGCTGCGCTTCTATTTTGCGATAGATTTTTAACGTTGTATTAAACAAAGACAACATCATGGTAACGGTACCAGCAAAAATAGTCACCGAAACCACCACCTCCATGAGGGTAAACCCAGAAGAAAAGCTTCTTAGCTTATTAGCTGGTAGCTTTTTAGGAGAAGCATGCGTTGTAATAAAAGTGGACTTCATCATAAGTATTTTCTAATTAGCTAAACAGCTAATTAGCTAATAAGCTTAGTAATTTAAAAATTGCGCCAATTGGTGAGAAAAGTTACCAACTCAACTCGACAATTACCCGTCGTTGGCCAGGTTGCGGAGGTGGCGCAACCACGATCAGTCCACCAGACCCGAGACGACACTTTTAGACGAGGTCCAATAGTTGCTTGGTCATACGGCGGAACAGTGTCTTCTTCAATTAAAATTTGCCGATAATATCCAGAGGGCGCACCCGCTACAGAATTAGTAGTATAGAGGAGCCCCGTAGCTGCAGTTGGATCATAGTACAACTTGTAGTCTGGGTTTGCACCCGGCTGGTAGACGAATTGCCAATACTCTCCTGCATCTGCCGCTGTGTAATCGGTTCGAAGAGTGTATGGCCGACCCCCCACCCCAGTCCCTCGTATATCATAGAGACCGTCAGTGGTACCACTATTACCAACCGGATTAAGCCACGAATTACGGCATGCAGCTCCATTTGTACCAGTTGGATAGTCATAACAAGGACCTAGGGCAGCTCGCAACCAATTGGTGGCGCGCATACTAAACACCGCTTCTATACCTTCACGCGCCAACCCCACTGCTTGTAATTGCTTCACTGCGCTGGTAGTAGAAATAAAGACTGAGTTTGCTAAGCCGATTGCAGTACTAATACCTATGGTTAAAACAAAAATACCGACTACGGTTTCTACCAGTGTTTGCCCTTTTTGATTGTTTTTTTGCGTACTCATAGATTATTGGGTCTGAACGCGTCCAGTTGCTGCATCAACGGTAATAGTTTTAGTATCAGGAATTCCCGGCCGACCAAGCACAACTGAAAGTTTAGTATTGGCTAACCCGTCCAGCTCTCCCAAAAGTTTAGAGGTACTACTGGCAGTAAAACTACAACTGGGATCTATATATGTGCGCCCATACGGTAAGGCAAACACTACTTGCACACACGCAGGAGCGGTCACGGTACCAGCCTGGTCAGTATAATCTAACTCTTTCACATAGACTAAGCCTGGGAATCGAATAATCTCAACTGGATTTATGAAAGTCGGTGTGGGCGTTGTAGCAGCAATCGCTTGAATAGGATAGCTTGTATTAGTTGTGCCAGTATTAAATTGGGCTATATAGTAGTTAGCTGGTGTCCCATTAATACTCCGAGCACTTAATGAATATGAATGTAGCTTATTGATATTAGTCGCTAATTCGTTGGCCGCAACTTTGATAGATTGCGGTCCACGCCACTGACTAAAATTGGCTACAATAAGACCATAAAAAACAGCGAGGATAGAAACAACTACCAGCAGCTCCACCAAAGTAAAACCGGCCTGTTGGACCCGCTTGTTCGCTCGATACGTATGGCTCGGTTTTTGGCTCGTATGCAACTTAAAATAAAATGCCGCGGCACTTCTCAGACCACGCAGGACTTGTTCACCCATTTCTATACCGTGTATAATTGTATGTTTTTTTCTCATCACTCACGCGCACTTAACTATAAGTAGTATAGAAAAAAAAGACAGGTGACACAAACCCATTCACCGGACTCCCAACAACGAAGTATACCACTGCCAGAGGGAGCTACCGCAAAAGAGTGCAATAATCACTGCCGTTGCTAGAAAAGTACCAAACGGCAGTTTGCTTTGAAACTTCTTTTTACCCATGAGTAGTAAGGGTACCGACACAAGCGCACCAAGCCAAAAAGCCAACAATAAAGCAACTACAATAACCGGCCAGCCTAATACAAGTCCAGCAAATACCATAAATTTTACGTCTCCGAAACCCATAAGTTTTCCGCGCGAGAAGAACCACAGTAGAAAGAAAGGCACAAAGCCAGCCAATACACCCAAAAAGCTGGTGAATATAAAACTATGCGTAGACCATACTACTTGATGGTCAAAAATTGCTAGCATAACCTTGATACAGAGTGCTAGACCTACGCCAGCCAGTGTCACTACATCTAAAATAAGATAGTGTTCAAGGTCAATTACAAATGTAGCCACACAGACCGCCACCGCAACCAAAACCTGTAGTAAAAGTAGATAACCTATAAAATCCGTAGGGGTAATTATCACATACGCAGTAACGTATAAACTCGCCACAAGAAATTCTAGTAGCGGATAACGCCAAGAAATAGGTTTCGCACACTGCCTACACCGCCCCCGTAAATACAAAAAGCTAAAAATGGGCACCAAATCAATGGGACGAAGTATGTATTTACAATGCGGACACATGGACCTACCAAGCAAAGTCTGACCGTGCGGTAGACGCAATATGACAACATTCAAAAAGCTTCCTATAAGTAAGCCAAATATGAATATGAAAGTTGCATCGAGTATCATTGTAGCCACGTAGCAATATCCTTTTCAGTGGTACTATGCTCGCCAGGAGTCCACGCATCAAACCCACGTGAGACACAAAATGTAAACGTAAAGCTTTTTCTATCAAACGTCTCATACGTATAAGGATTGGGGCACTCTTTGGAAAAAACCTGCGCAACGGGCACAGCGGACAAATACGTACGCATAACCGCTGGGTCAGCAAACTCCGCCTCACCCGGATATCGATCTTGGTCAGAAAAAAAGTAATTCAGTCCCCGCATAATATATTGTGTTTGGCTCACCGCCAACTCAGACCGTGCTAGAGATCGGCCCGCTAAGAACCCATAGGAGCAGGCGGTAATAAAAAGAATGAGTACAACAGCCAAAACAACGAGTCGAATTTGGTTTGGTTGAATTTCAATTTCCATATATACAGTATACTACGTTGTTATACGAGCGGAAAACAATGGCAGCACTAATGGAGCCGAGTAAGCGTTGCTGACTCCCCCGGGCGCAACTCTATAGCATGCACGTCACCAGTATCTCTCAGTTGTTTGCGCATTTTTGCCAAATCCGCATTCCCAGGAACAAGTTCTTGGGCATGAGATAGCGCAAAGTCCATACCTTTAAGGTTGTTCTTTTCTCGATATATTTTTGCCAAAAGTAACCAGTTATCTAAATAGCGCGGCTGCTTATACGTAGCGTACCCGGCGTATTGCTGCGCCAATATGGGCCTGTTGGTACGCCAGTAATATATGGCGGCCCAGGACTCAACTACCGGGTAGCCGGAACTTCTCTGCAGGGCAGTCTGCAAATACTGGTCTGCCACCTGTAAGTCACTATCCTCATGGTCCCTATACCACAAATCAGCAGTAAGCTGCGCTGCCACTAAAGCCGACCGAGTCGAATAGGGATGCAACTGGAATGCGGACTTAATTGCTTTACGCACTTCTGGCGCGGCGAGTCCATTGCGAGTTTTAATGAATATAGACGCATATCTAGTCTCCATATGATACGGCTCAATCGTGGCTGCCGTCCGCGTAATCCAAGACTGTTGCGCAGCCACTTCTGGGTATCCATGATAGGGCTCAATTGCAATAACATACACAAGACTGTACTCGCCCACTAACAATCCGATCGCCAGTATACATGCCAACACCCCACTGAGGATCCAGGCAAGCCTTGGCGCTGTTCGCATACGGAGTGCGTAGTCCTTGGTTTTGTCCTCCAAAAAAATAATCGCAAGTAAAACTGCCAATAAAACCCATAGCGCAATGACGGTGGGATTAAACAAAGCAGCAACAAGCCAAGCTGCCAGACCAGCAGCAGCTGCAACCCAACTACCTAATTCTTTATTTGTCTCACGCACGAACAATTTTCTCAGCACAATAGCTCCGGCCGCACCAAACAAAAATGTAATAAAAAGAAATCCGGGTATGCCTAATTCAGCGAGAACAGACAACAGAATATTGTGTGCGTCATCGAAATATTGATCTCCTCCCATGCGAGTGGTAGGAAGAAGTTCCCAATAATGCTGGTCAAAGTTACCCGGACCTACCCCAGTAAGCGGATGTAGGTTTACCATACGTCCGGCCAAGTCCCAAGCCACGTATCTATCATTTGCACTTGCATCTTGGATAATTGACGCGCTACTACTTTCTCCCGGCCTATATAAAGTATAAAAACCGCTAAACAAACTCACCGCTAAAGCCCCAATACCTATAAGAACGAGTGCCATGCGCCATTTGCGCAATAACAGCACGCAAAAGGTCAATACGCTATACCCAATGAGCGCAGCCAAAAGAGAACCTCTGCTAGAAAAAATAACCAAACTCCACACAGAGAGGAACGTAAAAACTACCCACCCTATCCGAGATACTGCAGTGCGGGCACGGAAAAGATACAACACTGCAAACGGCAATACTGCCGCCACAAACCAACTAGAAAAATTCGGATTTCCAACTAGGCTTGGTACTCTATCGGGCACCGCAGATAAAGTGCTGGCAATGCCACCGTAAAACCCTAAGCCAAAAGACTGTAGCAAGCCGAACGCAGAAATACAAAAACTAATCCCCAAAACTAACCGTTCTATGGCTGTTCTCACCGTCACTCCTAAGTACACGCATATCCATATAGTTGCCGCAAACAAAGCAAACAGCAGCCAGGAACTATTATATCGAGAATACCCACCCATAAAGGCGGTAAGTGGATCTCGTGCTAAAAGCGTGACAACACTAAGCCATCCAATAAACAGCAGTATCCACTTATTAAACCAGGGTATAACAGAACCAGGCATGCCTTTCCTGAGGGAAAAACAAACTAAAGCGAAACTAAATAGCAATAAAGCATATTTGACTGCGTCAGTACTTGCCCCGCCAAAGGGAGGTAACATGAGCGAGACGGTTAACAAACCAAAGGCCACAGGCCCAAATAATCGCACGTCACGAAACCGACAATGTATCGCCTCAATGGTACGCATTACTGACTGTGCTCCTGCTTTCATATATTCCATTGCAAACATACAATACTTCTTTCAATAAAAAAAATCGTCCACAGTTTGAGTATATCAAACCATGGACGATTTGTGACTGAGCTGATTCAGATTACTGAATACCGGCTGGAGTCAGTGTATGCACACCAGCTGCATAACCACCTGTTTGGGCACCCAAGCAGAAGGTTATGTTATAGTTGGTAGCCGCGTATGTACCACTCAGCGCATAAACGCTTGGCGTCGTACAAGTACCATCAGTAACTGGGGTAGGATACAAAGGCCATACGCCAATGTAACTTGGTACCAATTGACCAGTTGCTGCTGGATACGCACCGCTATCATTGAAATATAATTCCATAGCGCTCGCAATCTGACGGACGTCGGCAAGACGTTTAGCATCCCTGGACTTGGCTCGAGCCGAGTTAAGTGACAGTAATACCACGGATGCCAAAAGACCTATGATGGCGATAACTACCAAAAGTTCAATAAGCGTAAATCCTTTTTGTTCGTTTCTGTTTCTAAGCAAATCTTGTCACCCCCAATCTTCGCTGTTGCGTGACTTGAGAATTTCTCACAAATTCAGTATAACATGCTACCTGCGCCGGTCAAAGCGGTTATACACACCGCCGCAAGGCGGAAAGATCAAATTTCAAAAGACAAATAGCAAACAAAATCCCGCTTTCGGCGAGATTCGTTTAGATTTTCAAAATTAAGATTTATTTGGTACTTGTAATTTGATTTTTGGAATTTACTAACCGTGTGGGTTAGTTAACGCTACTCGCTAGGTTATAAATAGGCATCAAAATACCCGCAACCAGTGCCCCCACACCCACACCGAGAATAATCATAATAATGGGCTCCAGCAAGGTGGTAAGGACAGACACCTTATCATCTACTTCCTTTTCATAAAAAACTGCAAGTTTACCTAATATATCGTCTAATTGGCCTGTCTCTTCCCCAACGCGAACCATCTGAGTCACAATGGCTGGAAACTCAGAATAGCCTTGCAAGGAATCGCTAATAGTCTTACCATTTGCGAGCTCTTCAGATGCTTTTATAACTATATCCCGATAAATTACATTATTGATTATCTCCGATATAATTTGCAAAGACTGGATAATGGGAATACCTCCGGAAGTGAGCGTCGATAAGTTACGGGCAAAACGAGCAAGATAAATCCTACTAAATATACCCTTTGCTATAGGCAATCGCAGTTTCATTTTATCCCACATGTACCGACCATTGGGCGTACTAATGTAAAACCGTATCGCAACAAAGGCTGCGCCCAGCCCCACTATTATGAGCCACCAATAACTATTGACCAGATTGGTCATAGCAATTAATACTTTTGAAACTAACGGCAATTCACCACCCTGCTCAAGCAAAACCGATGTTAGGTTCGGCAATACGAACTTAAACATAAGCAAGCCAACTGCAAACAAAGTTCCGATAATGAACACTGGATAGGTTAATGCGGAACGCACCTTCGATTTTAACTGATAGTCCTTTTCCAACTGATCAGCAAGGTACGTCAGAGATCGGTTTAAAGTACCGGATAGCTCACCTGACCGGACGAGGCTAATATACACCCCACCAAAGACCGTGCCATGCTTCGACAGGGCAAGCGACAAACTTTCGCCGTTTTCAATAGACGCAATAATGTCTTTGGTAATATACGCAAGTCGCTTATTGGTAACCTGCGACTCTAAAATGCGCAGCGCCTGCAACAAGGGTACACGAGCCGCAATCAACGTAGCCAGCTGTCGGGAGAACAACACCAAATCTTTGGTGTTAATAAATTTATCAAATGGATTCAACCGCTCAAGCAGGCTATCTTCTTGAATTTGCAAGCTTGTAATGACAAGCCCATTATCCGTCAAAAGACTCTCGGCCTTCCCTTCATCCGCGGCAATAACTGTCCCCTGTTTGGATTGCCCGTCTTTATTTTTTGCTTCGTAGTAAAATTTCATAAAACCGATGCGAAATTACGAATGATGCGAATCTACAAATGAACTACAAATATACGAATTAGTTGTTTCGTAGGCTATTCGTAGATTCGAATGAATTCGTAGTTTCGTATCGCACTATCTGATTAAAGATAAGAAATAATCGTTGTCCTGCACGTGCCCCTGTGCAATCTCTAACTCCACTACCCCCTGCTTAACCAATAAGGCTAACACTTTGTCCATGGGCACCATCCCTGACTCGAGGTTCGTATGAATAATGTTGTTAATTTCAAAAGTTTTGTTATCCCGAATAACATTTCGAACTGCGTGGTTGGCCATTAAAATTTCATAACCCGGAACTCTGCCTCCGCCTATCTTAGGCAACAACCTCAGACTTACAATACCCAGCAGCACGCTCGCTAACTGAGCTCTAATTTGGCCCTGCTGCACAGCTGGGAACACATCAATTATACGGTCAACAGTCTGTGCCGCATCGTTCGTATGAAGAGTGGCAAAAATTAAATGCCCGGTTTCTGCCAAGGTAAGCGCTGAACTAATAGACTCCAAATCCCGCATTTCTCCTACCAGAAGGCAGTTAATGTCTTCACGCAATGCACTCTTCATGGCTTGAGCAAAAGAAGGTGTGTCCACGCTTACTTCACGTTGAGTCACCACAGAAGCTGCCGGAGTTATAACAAACTCAATAGGATCTTCTATAGTTAAGATATGGTCAGCACGCTTGTGATTTATTTCATTCACCAACGAAGCCATAGCAGTGGATTTACCTTGCCCAACCGGACCGGTAAAGAGTACCAGACCTTGTTTCTTCTCGGTGAAAGTACGCAAGACTTGCGGAAGCCCTAGCTCTTCCAATGTCTTAATGCGATTTGGGATTGTACGTAAGGCAATACCTGTGACTCCTTGCTGCGTATACACGTTCACCCGAAAGCGTACGTTGTCTTTAAAGGTATAGGATACATCAATATCCTGTTGCGTTTTAAATAAAGCCTTCTGAGCTTCATTCATCATCAAATTTGCTATATCGGTAATAGACTCCTGGCTCAAAACTTGATATGTGTCCAGGCGCAATAACTGACTATCAACACGAATGATGGGAGGCTCCCCCACTTTCAAATGCAAGTCAGAGGCATTCCGCTCAACCACCAATGAAAGCATTTTTGCTAATTCTAACTCGCTGGCTTTATACATATTCGTAATACATGTTTATTTATAAATGCAGTGCATCTACCTTATTCAGAAGTAATAGACTTCAAAATTGCAACGAGCTCGCTCGGATGAGTGTCCGCTCTATTTATATGCCGTACCAATTGCCCACAGCTATTAAACATAGATGGCAATACTCCTGAACTTAAGGCAACGCACGATACTTCGGCCGGTAGGGTATTCAGGAGTGCTCGGTATCGAGCATGCGTTGTTATATCATCCGGAATGGACACGACTGCTATGGTGTACAACGGCTGTGTCAGACTTTTGAGTTGGCCAGCAGAGGAAGATAGGGAAAATCCAGACGCTGCAATATATCGACGATACAATAAGTTTCGCACCGGATGTTCCTCTACTAAAAAAATAGTCTGGGGTATTTGCTGAACACGAGCGCGCATACTCTTATTCTTTACTTACTCTCACCACCTCTTCTAACGTTGTTTCTCCTCGAAGTACTTTTATTATACCATCTTGCCGCATAGAAATCATACCCATTTTAACTGCAATTTCTAAAATTTGTGCGGCGGGTGACTTTGCAAGAATTAACTCTTGAATCTCCTGAGTCATGGGCAAGACTTCAAAAATACCAAGCCGACCATGATACCCTGTCTTCTCACACTTATCACACCCTTCCCCATGCGCGAACCGCATATTTTCTTTGTCTATACCTTCAAAATATACTTCAGGGATGCCCACCAACTCGCGCTTAATATCTTCCAATACAGAAGGAGGTGGTATGAGCTCTTTACGGCAATCCTTGCACACTTTTCTGACCAAGCGTTGCGCCAACACCACATTCACAGAAGCCGTTAACAAAAATGGTTCAATATCCATATCCATCAACCGAGGCATGGCGCCAATAGCGTTGTTAGTATGCAAAGTCGAAAACACCAAGTGCCCTGTCAATGCCGCATGCACAGCGAGTTCCGCCGTCTCTTTATCGCGAATTTCACCAACCATAATAACGTTCGGATCTTGTCGCAGAATACTGCGTAAACCAGCAGCAAATGTTAGTCCAATATCGGGGTTAATCTGGCTTTGATTCACACCGGAAATAAAGTATTCAACCGGGTCCTCAAGTGTAATTATGTTGACCGCGGTTGTATTGATCATGCTTAAAATTGAGTACAAAGTGGTAGACTTACCACTACCGGTAGGCCCAGTAATTAAAAAGATGCCGTGTGTTTTTTTAATATTTTCGAGGGTCCACTCCAACCCCTTCCCCCGTACACCCAAGTCGTCTAAAGTGGGCACGGTAGTAGACTTATCCAAAATACGCATAACCACTTTCTCGCCATAAATAAGAGGGAGTATGGAAACACGCAAATCCACAGAACGACCGCCTACATCCACATGGAAACGACCGTCTTGGGGAAGCCGAGATTCGTCAATTTTTAAGTTCGCCAAAATTTTTAAACGAGAAATTATTGCCTGATGTACATGTTTAGGCAACATAAGCGACGTATGCAGAATACCGTCAATACGATATCGAACACGCACGTCGTTATCGGATGGTTCAATATGAATATCAGACGCATCAGCTTCTATGGCATTGGATAAAATGACGTCAACAATGCGAACAATGGGAGCGCCTTCAATGGTGCTTTCAGTTGCAACTGCGGGTTTATTCAGGCTCGGCCGACTCGACTTTATCTCTTCTGTTTGGAAATCATGCAAAGCCTCTCCCACTACACTATCTAAGTTTTTACTCCGCCCAACCATAACATCAATAGAAGAAGGCGAAGCCAGATACAGCTGAACCTGCAAACCCTGTTTCTGCCCAACGAATTCCAATGCCTGTAACGCTTGTAAGTTTGTGGGGTCGGTAAGCGCAACTTTTAGAACCCCCTCAGAAAGCTCGAATGGAGCAAAGTTGTAAAATGTGACAGATTCCTTAGGAATAAATGACTTTGTAGACTCAGGAATACTTCCCTTACGCAAATCAACATAGGGCAAGTTGAAGTAGGTTGCATGCGCCTGAGCAATCTGTTCTTCATCCATGGCCTTTTGAGAGACAAGCCACTGGTCTATAGGAACTGGGGTCTTAGCATTCTCTTCCTGGAAACGTCGAAACACGGGCTCTGGAATTAACCCGTGTTCGAATAAATACTGTTCAAATGGAATGGCAACCGAACCCGTCGGCGGCACGGCTATTTCAGACATGTGTTTCTTAGAGCCTCTTTAATAACTGTCTTTTGATGATATATTCTGAATTTCTGAGCGAAAAAGGTAAAAAAAGCGCAGGCGATGCCAAAGCATCGACGAGTATTTCTGAACCTTTTGCAACCAGAAATACAGAATAGAGCGCAAATACGAAGTTGTTAAATAGGCTCTTACCTTAAAATGCTCCTACTGGCCGCTCGTTTTCTGTCCGCGTTTTGGTGTGGGATTATCTAGCACCTCTTTATCAACGGAGGTTTTCTGGGTGGAAGCTTCGCTCGAAGCTCCTTGCGCTATTAACGCATGAGTATCTACACCTACATTGTTGGAATCTACAGGCTGATAGTTAAATACCTGCGTTGCCCCGTGCCTGCTCTTTACCTGAGAAAAGTCTAGTTTATCTCCAAATGGTAATAGATTAATAATCTCTTTCTGACTACCCACCACATCGGGGGCTGCACTAACTATAACACTCGCTCCTGAGGAATTTGCGTAAATACCCTGGTAAATAATTAAAGCAGAGGCTGCAAAAAGCCCAACAATGACCAATATAAGTATGATGTTGCGTTTATTGTTCATATAAAACCCTATTTGCTAGCAGTAGTCGACACCCCGGGCACATAACTGTAGGTGTTAATTACCAAACTAAAGATAAGCTGATCTCCCCGACCTTGATTTATATCCATGCTTTGCACCTGCAAAACTCGGCCACTGCTTTCTAATAAGTGCAAAAAATTATCAATCTGATCAATAGTTCCGGTACCGCTTACGGTTATAGCAATGGTTTTAACCTTTCTATCCGCATCAAATGGCTGATCTATAACTGCCTTATCGCCTGCTACAGGAGTCTGCGGGTCAATCTCTATGCCGACCACGCCCGAACCCAAACCCGCTCGTTGCATAAGACTCTCCATCAGCAAATAGAGACGGCTTGGTTTTGCATCCAACGGAAGCATATCGTCCAACGCAACAATGGCCTCAGTCTGCTGGCTTAAATCTTGCACTAAGGTATCAAACACCTTCTTTTGAGCGTCTATCTCTCTACGTCTTCCTTGTAAACTCACTAGTTGGTCTTGATAACGAGTATATTCATCCGATTTTGGCAAAACAAGATACCAATAGCCCAAAAATATAACTATGAGTAAAAAGACAACCTCAAAGATTGAGCCAGAAAAAGAAGTTCGGCCTTGTGCAACTGGTCTAAATGTAGTAGGTTTTGTGTCCATAAATTTATTGCGCTGTAGAGTCAAACGCCTCTTGGGTAACCTTCAGGAAACTTACATCGTAATGCATAGCAACTTCAAATCGAACGCTTTGAGTATCTCCTTGCTGGTACTTACCAATTGAAGAAACGGTAATATCCGAGAACTTACTGTTAAACTGAGGTAAGTCAAAAACCTGTAAAAACTCATCGAACTCTTTATAGCTAGGAACTGTGACACTCATGCGAGCAATACCATCCTTGCCAGCACTGAAAGATAAATAGCTTGCGCTCTTGAGAGTAACCCGTGCTAGCTCTGGTAAAAATTTGGACCAATACTGCTGGTCTTTCAATAACTTATCTAAAGTACTCAACTGCCCTTGACGAACTAAGAGCTCACGACGATTTTTATCTGCAAGTGTTTCTTTTTGAATCCTAATTATGTCTGCTTGCGCCGCCGCAACCTTACTGACCGTTAACTTAACTCGAACGTATAAATACCCCCAATATAACAAAATAACAACAAATACAACGACAAAAAACCTGACCAAATACAACGGCAGGCGTGCCCACGCTGCGTTTTTATGTGTATTTTCTTGACCAAGTAAATTAATTTGCGGCATGTTTTATATTTTTATTCTTACCACTCCCCGAGTTATACATTAAGCGCTAAACCTATGGCAACTGGCAAATGCAATGCATAGCGTTTAATCACCGACTCCACTTCGGGCGGATACTGAAGTTTACTCAATGGGTCTCCCAGAACAGCCGGAACACCCAGTTCGCTAAAAAAATCAACCAATCCAGGAAGGCCTGCACCACCGCCTACTAGCACAATTTGTTCCACGTTCACACCTCGAGCCTGATATATAGTAAGTAGTTGTTTTGTCTCTGTACGGATGCTCTCTAGAACTGGCCGAACCGCTTCGGGAATAAAACCCCCACCTGCAACTCCAAAATCTTTTTTAAACTGCTCAGCCCTTGCGTGGCTGATAGTTAAAACTTGAGCGATGCGATCGGTAATTGTATCTCCGCCAATATTCAAACTTCTAGAAAGTTGCAAGAAACCACCTTTAATAAAGTTGATTCCAGTTGACTTTGCACCTATATCAATTATAACATGGTTCGTTTTGGTGTCAAAAACAAGAGCACGTATAAGTGCGAGTGCTTCAATCTCAATAACCTCAAGCTGCAGACCTGCCAAATCAAAAAGTTGCAAATAACTTTCGCGTAAGTGTTTTGGAACTGCAGTAAGTAAAATACTTTGTGTTTTAGTTTCTAGATTTTGATCTACCAAAGACCAGGACAATATTATCTCACTCAATGGCAATGGAACGTACTTCTTAGCCTCAAACTGGACCGCTTGGTTTAAATCTTTATCCGACATGATAGGCAGCTCGATGATAGAAGTAAACACTGCACTGTTTGGCAGACTAATCATGCAGCGCTTCGTTGTGACTCCCGCGTGTTCTACTAATTGTTTGAGGACGTCTGCAGCTGTTTTGACTACAATACCGTTTTCGTCGCTCGTAAGCTGGTAGGATAAGTTAACAATGCCATACGTGTCCAAGTGAGGTTTCTCTTTCGTATGGGTAATTTGGGCTATTTTAATGTCCGCAGTGCCAATATCGACACCGAGGATGCTACTTTTTTTTGAAAAAAACATTCGCTAAAAAAACAAAGAAATTTTATTTCGAAACGGCTAAAAACCTATATGCAGCATACAATAGCCACCACCAGTTGTCAAAGTTAATTATTGTTGATACAATACCCCAAGAAATGCAGAATAATGAATTTAGAATAAGGAACCGAGTATATTTTCATTCTAAATTCTTCACTCTGCATTCTCCATTTATAGGGGCGACTAGCTCAGTTGGTTAGAGCGCGTCACTGATAATGACGAGGTGGGAGGTTCGATTCCTCCGTCGCCCACCACGCTTAGCGTGGTGATAGGTGCGCTGAGCGCACCCACCATACCAAGCCCAAGTTATTTTGTAAAAACCAAAAAATATATGCGTTGGATTGTATCTCCTCTTCTTATAATTATTGGTATGCTCATGATGAAATACACCGCGGGCATTACCGGCATTACCGGCAAGCTTGGTTTTGCGGAAAAGTATTTCCAAACTATGGGTGGGACATATTTCTGGTGGCGCATACTAGGGTTGGGAGTGTGTATACTCGGACTCCTCTGGCTAACAGGTGTTATACATGTATCCGGCAACAGCTCATTGCAAATAACCGGGAGCTAAGGGTATAATACACAAACAAAGTTCATACGTATGAATTAAGACTTCTTAATTCATCATCCTGCATTCCGTATTTACACAAAATTACACTTGGGCCGAGGCTTTGCGAGGTTAAGCGTAATTTTGAGAGGAGTAGCAGTTATACAGAAGCAAAGGCGAGGCTTTGGAGAGCCTGCAGTGAATGTAATAACTAGTACGACGAGGGCCTTTAGCATAGTGGTAGTGCAGCCGGTTTGCATCCGGCGGGCGGGAGTTCGATTCTCCCAAGGTCCACCAACAAAAATGACTCACTTCCTAGTGGGTCTTTTTTGTTGGTGGAGTACTTTGCTAGCGAGAATCGAACTAAAGAGTGGTTACGGAGTCTTCGACGGAAATTTTATGCGACCACTTGGAGCATAAAATAACGGCGGGGCTCGCCACAGCATCATGTGACGAGGCCCAGTGAGGAACATAGCGTGAGGTGAGTTCGATTCTCCCAAGGTCCACCCAGGAAAAGACATCACATTTGTGGTGTTTTTTCTTGGTGGCAACATTTTGATGAAATTACAGAGTGCTACAATGTGTATATGGGAAGAACCTACAATAAAATCAGGCTCGCCACCATAAGTCTCACAATCGCAGCCATAGTATTACTCGGTTATATTGTGTACCCCGTGGACGGAAACACCGCCTGGCAGCAATTACGTGCGCCATTCTCAAAAACCACAAATTCACCTGCAACAAGCATAGATGTTGGACTCCACGACGAACAAATCTTTACCCAAGATGCAGCGTTGCGGGCTTACATACAAAAATATGGGCCGAAACAAACCATACAAGAACTGCATGCGCTTGAAAGCAAGTTTGGCTCCTGCCACCAGCCTGCCCACAAAGCCGGACATCTTGGGTATCAGCTGCTTGGCAACAAAGCACTTATTGAATATGGGCCTGAATGCCAGTCTGGATACTACCACGGCGTAATGGAGGCTTATTTTAAAGACCATGGGACAGAAGACCTTACCCACTCTCTCGACAATCTCTGTCCTATAACCCAAAACAGCTTTTTTGACCACCAGTGCATCCATGGTATTGGCCACGGTCTTCTTGCATGGACTAATTACGAACTCCCCGAAGCGCTCAAAGCCTGTGACGAGCTTCCCAGAAGAGCAGATAGCTGTTGGACTGGCGCATTCATGGAAAACCTCTCCGCTCAGCTAGCAAAAGACCCCAATCTCAGCCAGGCCCCCATTGCAGAAAGCGATATACACACCACTAAGTATCTGAGTAATGATCCGCTCTATCCTTGCAATGCAGTGGATGCGCAATACCAAGATAGCTGTTACTTTCTCCAAACATCACGTATGTTGCAAATTTTTGGGCAGGACTTTCCTAAAATTGCCGCGGCTTGTGCTACTGCCCCGCCAATCCATCAAAGTAGCTGCTATGCAAGTATGGGCCGCGATGTAGGCGGTCGACTCACCGTAGACATTCCCGCCCAAATAAAAGCATGTGAATATGTTACGAACGAAGAGAATAAAATTCAATGCCTTAATGGAGCGGTGCAAAACAGTTTTTGGGATCCGAGTGGCCAAACGGCAGCACGAAAATTTTGCGAATTACTACAAAAACCCCAAGAAAAACAGGCATGCTACGGAATTATCTTTGAACGAGCCAACCAACTCATATCCAGCACATCTTTACTCCAAGCCTTCTGCGCACCCGTAGAAGAAAATTATAAAACTCAATGCACGCTACAACTTATCGATTCCACAGCACAGTAACACCACTTATTCGGGAAGCTATTCGGATAGCTCAACGAGTACAACAACAAATACCACTTAAATCTCATAGGAAACCCGCAACCTTTCTAGTAGGCGGAGCGGTACGCGATCTGGTGGTGCACATTCCCCCCAAAGACGTTGACATAGAAATATACCACCTCTCTTTCAAGCAGCTCGATCGACTACTTCGCCACATCTATGGAAAAGAGGTTAAAAATAATAACTATTTTGGTACATGGGAAATATTGACGCCAGCGGGGCTGCTCAATATATCTATGCCCCGAACGGAAATATACAGAGGTCTACACCATACAGACGTTACTATTACGCTCGACCCGTACCTACCCTTTTCAAAAGCACTGGCCCGACGAGATTTTACTATGAACGCAATATTGGTGAACCTGCTCACAGGTGCGGTGCATGACCCGTATCATGGCTCTCAAGACTTGCAAACTCGCACTCTCCGCGTTGTCAAAACCAAAACCTTCCGTCACGACGCCCTCCGAGCCTGGCGAGCCATGCAATTCGTAGCACGATACAAACTTACCCCCGATAAAACACTGATTCAATTACTGAGGCGCATGGCCCATAGCCCCGCCATGGCATTACTCTCACGCGAGCGCATTCTGGCTGAATCTAACAAGCTTTGCATGCCTCACAGCACCCCCTCTCTTGGTTTAGAGCTTGCGCACACGACAGGACTTCTCCACTCTCGCGTACCTTCACTCACCCGTCTGGCAACCCAGGCAAAAACCTGGCAAAAACTGAAAAATACTATTGATACACTTGTATCTCATACTCATAGCCCAGCTATTTTTTGGCAGACAATATTAAAAGCACTGAGCGAAACGGAACGCTCAGCGCTTATTCAGGAACTTATGCTGCCGAAAAAATACCGACTACCCAAAACGCTATATAACCAAAAACGCACAGGCTAGCACTACTACAAATGCGGCGTTTGCCACCATTTGTATCTGAAACACTCTCCGGTGTACAGCGACAACTACAGCCAAACAAGCCAACAGCAGTGCGATTACAAGCACATAGACTCGTTGCTCAAACACGTGCACGTCAAACTGCTGTCCGAGAAGCGTAATGTGAGTACCCTTCACACTTCCGGCGGACAAATACCGAGCGTCAAACGTTGGAGTAAGGCTCGCAAGTTCTGCCTTTACATTATTCCCATACATATCTATAGCCTTAACCCAGAGCGTTTCTGACTGCACAGCCTCAATGGGCACTACCAAACGCCATGTATCATCCGACAAAGGATGGAAAAATCGGGCCTTGGCGCCATATACCAAAAGCAAACGTAGCGCAACAGGCGTAGCCTTACTGGTGATAAGTAAATTGCCGTCTTCAACCTTAACCTGCGTGTCCAATATCTTAAGCTCCGGAGCCGGGACCACTTCGGGTATCGCTACAGGAATGGCAGGCACTGGAGCGGCTTGTTGTGGGGCCAGAATAGTTGGAAGTTCGCTCGCTTCTGCAGTTTTAGGTTTTGGTTTTTTAAATATTGACACAGGGGCCGGCGGTTTTTCTATTGCCCGCGCAACCGGTGTAGGTTGATTTTGCATCACGATAGGCTGTTCAGCTGGCAAACCAAACATCTCTACTACAAAAGTAGTATCGTGATTCTCAAAAAATCCACGAGAAATCCCAACCCCCATCTCCTCGAAATTTGTATTAAGTATATTTGCTCGATGGCCAGGACTATTCATCCAAGCCTCTTGGAGAGTATGGTCATCAAAAAAATGGACAGCCAAATTCTCTCCCGCACTCAAGTATTGATACCCTTGTTTTTTAACGAAATCCCAAGGCGTTTTGCCATCTGGAGTATTATGGGAGAAATACTGCTTGGCCAACATGTCATTTGCTTTATCTTGAGCCGCCCGCTCAAGAACTAGATTATACTTCAATGACTTTGCTGCATTATCTTTACGAGATTGATTAGTCAGCAAAAAAACTGATTCTGGTGTAATGGCTGCCGAGCTGGCTGGCTGCACTGCCCCTAAACTCAACCAGGACAAAGCCACAACCTTAACCGTCACCAAAAGCACAGACACCATCGTAAGCGTACGGTGATGCAGCAGGTGGGGCTGATAATGGTTGCGGTAGTGAGGGACTATGTGATCGAGCAAATGCCACCACACCCGCTTTAATAAGCCAGGCGTAGAACTTTCAGCAAATTGCAAAGACCAATCTCCCAACACGGGCATATTAGTCATACATCAAAAACTTTTTGTTTGTTTTTTGTTTCAAAAAAACTACCTTTATAGTAGTTTATAGAGAACTTTTACTAAATTCATTATAGCACAGCTAAACTTTTTTTGCAAATTGTCCGCTCCGGACAATTTGCCCTTCGTAGTCTTGACGGAGAAGGGCTTGTTGCCCTAAACACATCTACCGCTCGGACTAACAAGGCAAGTAGCATACCTACTGCTGTACACCTATATGCAAACTCGGCTTCTGTACATGCTTCGTGGTCGAGCCACTGGCATCTTCAGTTAATGAACTGTAGGTAATATAGGTAACCAAACTCACCCCCGTAACCAACAAGAATACTATTGTCCATACGAACCAACGAAGGTCAGCGTGGGGAGGGTACTTATTTAAGCTCAATGCCTGTGCCATACACTTATTTAATAAAGCTATTTTTTAACCAATGCACCTACTTCGGTGCGCGCTGAGCGAACTGCATACGCTGCGTAAATAACGCATAATATCCAAAGCCCTACAATGGGCAGTAGCATAGCCACACCCCTGCTGAAAAAGTTAATTAATGCATAACTCACCACTCCAAGGCTATACAGCTCAATAACGACTACTACAACCAATGTTTTTACCAACCTTCCAACAATAGAATTGGCAAATAAACGATGCACCCGCATTGCTTCTATTATTAAATAGATGCTCCCAACGATTAAAATAGCAAAGCCCGCGTACAAAAAAGGATAAAGGGATTCCACAAACATAACTTTTGTTTCTATGAAAAAGTATTTTACTACTAATAGTATATCACAGCGGCAACTGTGTACTGTGTACAAAAACACTAGGCCTCTGCATGCGGATGTCCCATTGGAATATGAGTCAACCGAACCGTAGCACCACCGGCGGGCGTTGCACCCAGCTCCTGCACAGCACGAGCTGCCTCTACCACACCTTCGTATGTCACCACACCTTGCCCCGTACTCCTACCAGTCACCGCATTCACAATTATTTTAGACTCCGTCACTGGCGCTATTATACTTGCCCACGCGCTCAACGCTTGGCTGTTGAAATTAAGAGGTAAATTTTCTACCAGTACTTTATTTGTCATGGTTGTAGGTAGAGATTTGTGGAGACTGAAGGAGATTGCTCGAGACTTAAAAAATACAGCTTAAAGTCTCAAAAAATCTCTCAGACTCAACAAATCTCAAAGCTTTAATTCGCTAATGGTTCGGGAGACTTATTTTTGTTTCGAGTAATAAACTCAACAACCGTATCTCTATCAAATACATCCATTTCAAGCATTCTTCGCCAGGAAGCTAAAACAATTTTGGCGTTATTTTTAGGTCGTGGTGTCACAATAACTGCTTGCGGATAGCGTTTGCCCAAGTCTTCAATTTTTGCCTTTGTTTCAGTGTCAATATCTTTATATGAAATCCAAATACCTCCATGTTCCAAGTTATGCACCAGCTGTTCATCAACCAACTCGTGGTCGTATACCCCCCATGCAGCAGGCTGTTCGTAATGAGGACCCGAGGTTGGTGGATTAGTGGAATAAGGTTTGTGCTCACTCCCTACCGGAATGTGCCCCTGGCCCTCATCCGGCATTTCTGTACCCATTTGCTCTACTCGACCGCTCACGACTCCCGATTTATAATCTTGCCAAAATAAATACCCGGCCGCACCGGCGATAACTATCACTATACCAAAAATAAATAAAAATTTTTTCATACAACACCCTTTCGCTTTTTATATAATATCACAAAACCGTCCCGGTGTAGCACCGGGACGGTTTAAATTTTCACAGCTCAATAGTGACAAGAGTGTCCGCAAATTACATCTTTTAAGAGATATTCTCATATATAAATACAGGAGAACATCGACCACCGGATGTATGGAAAAGTAGCTTCGAAAAGCGTACTCCTCACATAAATTTTCCTTAGAAAGGAGGTGATCCATCGACAGCTTCCGCTACCGATGCCTTGT
>CAZKVS010000015.1:28240-31633 GCA_964556325.1 uncultured Candidatus Saccharibacteria bacterium | reverse complement strand
ACCCTCACACCCTCCACCGAAGAGGCCTATCAGCAGTAAGTAGTATTAAAAAACCACCTCGTCCATAGCGAGGTGGTTTTTTAAAAACAAAGTATTTTACAGTAATTCATGTTTGCCGTGCTCTTTGAGCTTGTCGACAATTTTGCCTACGCTGCCTGTGTGGTCTTTGTGACATATAAGGAGCGCGTCATCGGTGTCCACAATAACTAAATCGCTCACACCAATCAGAGCTACCTGTTTTCCTTTTGGCACACGAATAAAATTCCGGGAAGCGTCAATTTCTATGGTTTCAGGGGTTTCTTCTTTTGGGGCGGAGTATTCCATGAGAGATTCCCACGTGCCAAAATCCGTCCACTCAAAAGGGAGCTCTACCACGAGGGAGTTGCCAGCCGTGTGCACCATTTGGGTTACATCTTCAATGGGACCTTTGGGCATTTTTGCGTATTCTTCCGCCACGTTCCCGCCGTTTATAATTTGTATAAGTGGCTCATACCACTCCGGCTTGTATTGTTTGAACATTTCAAGCAGTGCCCGTGGGGTAGTGCATGAATGATTGGCGTGAATGAGTGCGCCTTTTTGGCTTACATATTCTTCCGCCTGTTCTCGTGTGCCGCGCCAGAGAAATTGAGCTACGGTAGAAACCTTCACCTCGTCTCCGTTGGAAACACGTTCGCCTGGAACCAAATAGTCTACACCCATAACAGGATAGGTAGGTTTAATGCCGCCGGTAATGTATTTGCCAGTTTCTTTGGCCAGGCGGTCGCATACTTCGATCATTTTGATAAACTGCTCTGCGGGCGCGCGTAAGACATCTGCTTGTACCAGCATAAATGGCTCATCGGGGTGCGTCTTAAAAAGCATGGCAGCAGTAAAGCCAGTGGCTGGGCCTTGGTTTCTGGTTTCAGGTTCAATAAAAATATTTTCCAGAACTATTTCTGGGACCAATTTTTTAGCTAGCACAGCCTGAGTTTTGTTGGTTTGGAGGTAAATTTGTTCTGGAGAAAACTTTGACCGTAGGGCTTCCCAGTTCAATTCAAAAAGCGACTTGCCGTTAAAAAGAGGCAAGAAATGCTTGGGGGATTTTACACGGCTTTCAGGCCACATTTTTGTGCCGACGCCGCCACAAATAATAACTGGAACCATATGTAGAAAGGATAATAAATAAAAATCGGAGGGTGGTTAGCCAACTCCGAATTATACTAGTATTTCAATGTTTTGTCAATGGCTATGGAATGTATTCATTATAAATAGGCCATTCTATGGATTAAGGGGGGTGTGGGCTTCGTGTATTGCTTGTAAGGGGTGGGCGTTTTTCCGTTGCTCGTAGAGATCGAGAATAAGCTTTTTTACTGTTTCCGGATGGGCAATATTATTGAATACAAAACCAATTTGAGCCCCGCTTGTTTGGACAGTAACATTACCAAAGTTAAAGACAGTTGCTAATATTCCATGCGCTTTACTGGTAACTTCTTCCACGTTTTCTATTTGAATTTCTGTTACTTTTCTGCCAAATAAGCCGGACTGCTCAACGTCTACCATGCGCATTTCTGTAATAATTTGCAAAGACAGGTAATGGAATACAACCACAAGCAGTCCACCTAAAAGAAGGCCGAAGTAAAACACAAAGAAAAATAAAGAAAGCCCGGCTAGCGTGCTATCGCTGAAGGTGTTGGAAATAAGTGTGGGTATGAGCCATTGTGATACCAAGCCAAACCCCGCCAACGCAAAAATAAAAGCTATTTTAAGAGTTGGAATAATAGGATGTTCCCGGATAATTAAATATATTTTTTCATTCTCAAGTTGAGAATCAAACAGTTTATGCATAGGGTTACAAGTTGGAGATGGATCGAATAGAGATAATAAAAATAACCGTAAAAGCGATCGCATAACTAATTCCCACGACCTTTGCTGTGGAGGGTTTTTCGGCGTTTTTATTTAGTACTGCAATAGCAACAAGACTCAGGAGGCCGATAAGTGCCACGAGGGCTAAGTATACCGCAATAATGATTGTTTTAGGGTCGCTTAAGTTCATAGTCTGAACCGTTAATTTATTTTTTGGTAAGCGCTAAGTGTTCCCGGGCTCGAGGGGTCGCCTCTCTCCCCTTAGGCGTTCGTATAAGAAGCCCTTCACGAATTAAAAACGGTTCGTAAATGTCGGTGATGGTGTCTTCTGGCTCGCCGGTGGCAACGCTTAGTGTTTGCAGGCCCACGGGGCCGCCATTGAATTTGTGAATTAAAGTTTCAAGCAGAAGCCTATCTCCTGAATCGAGTCCGAGAAGGTCCACTCCAATCATCTGCAAGGCCTCTGTGGCTAGGGTTTGAGTAATTACAGTTTGCGCTTTTGTTTGAGCAAAGTCGCGTACCCGCTTAAGTAGTCGGTTGGCAATGCGGGGGGTTCCGCGACTGCGTTTGGCGAGCGTGGCCAATGCATTTTGGTCCATCGAGATCCCAAGAATCTGAGCTGACCGTTGAATGATAGATTCTAGGTCGTTGTGTTCATAGTACTCCAAATGGTAGACGTGACCAAATCGGTCACGCAAAGGACCAGAGAGTAGTCCCACTCGTGTCGTAGCGCCTACGAGCGTAAATCGGGGCAGCTGCATGCGGATACTGCGAGCTCCGGGTCCTTTTCCAACCATAATGTCTAAGACTCTGTCTTCAATGGCGGGGTATAACACTTCTTCGGCCGCTGCGTGGAGGCGGTGGATTTCATCTATAAACAACACGTCGCCATCTTCCAGGTTTGTCAGAAGAGACGCAAGGTCTCCTGCTCGTTGAATGCTTGCGCCAGAGGTGATTTTGAGGTTGCGGTTTGTCTCCTTGGCAATAATGGTGGCCAAGGTGGTTTTTCCCAATCCAGGCGGCCCATACAACAGGACGTGCTCAATTGGCTCCTGCCGTATTTTTGCGGCAGTAATCGCTACTCCTAAATTTGCTTTAATTTGGGTTTGGCCTACATAGTCTGCCAGTTGCTCAGGACGAAGGTGGGCCTCAAACACCACCTCTTCTTCAGTGGGTTCAGGTTGGAGAGGGATTGAGTTTTGAATGCTGGATTCAATCATAGGGCTACTGTATGCCTTGTGGGGGAGGGGTGTTGGTGTTTAGGGGGTTGGCCGGCGTTGGGGTGACAGGAGGGGTGGCGACGATAAACTTTTCTTCTTTTTTAAATAATGCAGGTGGTAAGTAAGTGGATTTAAGAGTGTCGTCCCGGGTAATGCCATCTTTTGTTACATGGCGAGTCCACGATGCTTTCATTGAGCCGTCGGATTTTCTATCCCATTGTAGTGGCTCGTCTACTACCACACTTCGGTTGTCTTTGGTTCCGTATAAATCAAACGCAAGGTGAGTTTTATCTATGTAGTAAGGCCAAATAAGCACGTGAGCAGGTGTGTC
>CAZKVS010000015.1:26439-28140 GCA_964556325.1 uncultured Candidatus Saccharibacteria bacterium | reverse complement strand
AGGTTGACCGGGGACAGAAATAGAGGAGTGTTTGTGTACAAGTGCGGCACATCACCCTGGGTTATTTCTTGAGGAATTAGTTCAGTGCTCAGCGTTCCGTCGGCGCTTGTCGTATCCTGTCTGATGATGTCTTTTACAGAAACCGTTTTTGCTTCTACCTGACTGGAGTGTGCATAAAGCCCCAGTATTACAAAAAACAGGGCGAAGAAAAGGCCTGTTTTGTGATGCAGACGCAGTATAGGTGTATAGTTTGTAGTGTGTGAAGTGTCTTGCACAGGGATTCGTGCTTATAGAGTAATTTCGTACAGGTATTGTACAGGTTATTGACCGTTGAAGTAAAATCAGATATAGTTCCTAGCTTGTGTGAGATGGGTATATTTAAGAGATAAAATTGCATGGATGAGGCGGTATTACAACGAGTAGTTGAACAATTACGAAAGGCAAACAAAGTATTAATTGCATTACCCGAGGTTCTAACTGTAGATACGGTAGCAGCTGCAGTAGCTTTACGTGCTGGTTTGGGTGCTTTGCGCAAAGTGGTTACGCTTGCGAGCGCAGGAAGCATACCCGAGCGAGCGCAGTTTTTAATGGGGAGTGAGACCATTAGGCCTCTCAAGCAGAGCACAAGCGATTTGGTTATAACGGTAGATACATCACGAGCCACGGTGGGAGAGATGACGTACGAGGTTTTTCCTGGCAAAACCATTATTTATGTTCGAGGCGCCGAAGGCGGTTTCAGTGTTTCTGATGTAGCTGTGGCAAGCGGTGAGTTGCCTTTTGATTTAATAGTCACCCTCGGGTCGGAGACGCTTGAACAGCTCGGTGCTTTGTTTACAAACCATGCTGAGCTTTTTTACGCTGTGCCCAAGGTTAATATAGATATTAGCCCTTACAACGAGGGGTATGGAATTTTAAATTTCCTACCGTTTACGAGTAGTTCATTAGCAGAGGTGTGTTATCGAGTACTTCGGAGCCTGGGCGAGCAGGCAACGTTGCCTGAAGCAGCCACAGCTTTGTTGGCTGGTATTCTTGCGCGGACTGATAGCTTACAGAATCAGCAAACTACACCCGAGAGCTTTGCAGTGGTTGCAGATCTTATAGCCGCGGGTGCAGAATATCAGCAGGTCGTAAAGCAGTTGTTTAAGACCGAGCGTTTGAGTTTTCTGAAACTTTTCGGAAGAGCATTGGCCCGTTTAAAGCTTATTGGTGACGCAGGGTGTGCACACGTAGTGCTCTTGCCGGTGGATTTTGAAAAAACGGGAGAGCGGCCAGGAGTGGCCAGCAGTCTTTTGGCAGAGTTATTAGAAAACACGCCGGGTTTGCAGACTATTGCAGTGGTTGTACCGCAAGAGGGTGGTGCAGGTTCCAGACTTTTGGTTTCTGCTGGGAGAGTCTTTAACTCAGAAATATTTGAGCAGGCAGTGGATTCAGGTCGGCCAGTGGTGCGAGTTTTAGATAACGGTAAAAAATATTTTGAATATATATCACCACACGCAGTTGAAAAAATGGACGTGGAGGTATCTGCTGCTTTGTCGTCCAGTAGCCGGACTGCATAAAAAGATGTAAACATGTTCCTAGCCTTCATACCTTTCATGTATACTAAGTATAGTGAAGGGTTTTTTGATACCAAAAGCACATGCAAAAAAGATTTCTACAAACAAGTCCCGGCGGCATTCACGATAGTCTCAAGCGTATTAGCAA
>CAZKVS010000015.1:0-26339 GCA_964556325.1 uncultured Candidatus Saccharibacteria bacterium | reverse complement strand
GATTTCTACAAACAAGTCCCGGCGGCATTCACGATAGTCTCAAGCGTATTAGCAATCAAATGGAAGAGGCAAATACCGAAGAAAAAGCCAAGTCTCTTGGTTTGCCCTATATAAACATGCATTCGTTTCCGGCCGACTTGAACACCTTGTCTTTGTTTTCAGAGGAGGAGGCGAGGTCTTACGAGGCGGTCCCGTTTTTTAGAGAACATCACGAGTTACGAGTGGGGGCAATTAACCCGAACAGCCCGGCGTTACTGGCGCGACTAGAGCAATACAAGGAAAAATATAATATTACCATTTATGTTATTTCAAAGTCCGGCTTGGAGTACGTACTGACTTTTTATGCGCACGTGGTTACCCCCAAGTTGCATATTAGTGAAGACATAAAACTTACCCCCACCACTGACTTTGCAAAAGTATTGGAGACGCTTAAAGACGAAGCGGCGCAGGAAGGGATGAATGTGAGCGAGCTGGTAGGAGATGTGTTTGGAGTGGCTATGCAGTTCGGTGCCTCCGATATACATATCGAACCAGAGGAGCATTTAATCAAAATTCGTTTTCGAGTTGATGGGGTGTTGCAAGACATGATTCATTTAACCCGACGGTTGCAACATGCGTTAGTGTCTCGCATAAAAATTGTTTCCAAATTAAAACTGAACGTGGAGAATTTGCCTCAAGACGGCCGCATTACTTTTATGTGGGGGGACAATCCCGTTGATGTTCGTGTCTCTTCTCTTCCTTCTGCGTACGGTGAAGGCATTGTAATGCGTTTGCTCGGTGTGGGGGCAATAGAGTTAAAGCTGGACGACTTAGGGCTCATTGGGCGTTCGTACAAGATTATTGAGACGGAGCTCCAGAAGCCAAACGGCATGATTATTACCACGGGTCCAACCGGAAGTGGTAAAACTACAACCTTGTATGCCTTTTTAAACGAGCTGAATGAACCTGGAGTAAAGATTATTACCATCGAAGATCCGGTGGAATATAAGTTACAAGGTATTCAACAGACCCCCATAGATCACAATGTAGATTTTAGCTTTGCGAAAGCCTTGCGTGCTATTTTGCGACAAGACCCAGACATAGTAATGGTGGGGGAAATTCGAGATACAGAAACCGCGGAAACAGCCCTGCAAGCGGCCTTGACTGGTCATATCGTGTTGTCCACCTTGCATACGAATGATTCGTTCGGCGCTGTGCCCAGGCTTATAGCAATGGGTGCTAAGCCTTTTATTATTGCACCTGCTTTAAATGCCGTTATTGCCCAACGTTTGGTGAGGCGCTTGTGTAAAGCCTGTAAAACAGTTGTTACTTTAGAGTCCGCGCTACAAGAACATGTGCAAAAAACTTTAGGGGAGATACCGCCGGCTGCCGGCGTAGAATTACCCAACCCGTTGCAGTTTTATCGAGCCCCGGGCTGTGCTGAGTGCCATAATTTAGGCTACAAGGGCCGGATTGGTATTTATGAAGTTATTCATATCAATGACACCATGAAGGATCTGATTCTAAAAAATATGTCCATGGTAGATCTTAAAAAACAAGCAATAGCAGATGGTACTCTGACTATGGCCCAAGATGGTTTACTCAAAGCGGCGCAAGGAGTGACTGACGTGGAAGAAGTGTTTCGTGTGGCAGGGGACTAGTAGTGTGCATGTGCAAGCGCTCCAAAAGGGGCGCTTTTTAGTTTGCTACGAGAAAGTGATGATATACTATACGTAAGATTATTTTTTATATTTAAAAGCCTCCACATAGTGGAGGAACAATAAAAGTCTCTTTAATAACGTGTATGGAAAAAAATAATTCGGCGCTTGCCGAAGACGAAAAAAAACACAACAATCCAGTTATGATTGCGCAAAAGCGGCCAGGTGCAAATGCCCCTGCGGCTATTGCAGTGTTGTTGTTTAGTGTTATTTTTGTTGCGGGGTTGGTATTTGTCGTGAGTCGAAAGAGCCAGGACAAGCCTCAAGCAATGTCTACCCATGCGGGGGCGTTGTCTACGTCGAGTTATGGATATCAGAACCCAGTTGCAAGTCTTATCCCTGGTGATGTTCCCAAAGTTACTCCAGGGACGACTAACACAAAGATTTTTGGCTTTAACGTAACTTCTCCTACGGGTCGGAGTATTGTTTTACAGCAATTTAATTTCAATTTAGCCGGCTATTTTAGCTCTCTGAGCAATTTCCGATTGTTTAAAAATGGCGTTCAGGTGGGCGACGCAGTGGCATTGCCGGGCGATTTTGCGAGCGTTCCTTTCCGGGTAAATGTGCTCATGCCTGGCCGTACGACTGAATATTTTGAACTTCATGCAGACGTGGGCAGCAAATTACCACCACAACCTTCCTATGGATATCCCACGCCACCGGTTTTCGTGGTGCTGCTTCAGGGGATAAATTATTCGGATTCGGTGCCTTCAAGTATGGATGGTTTGCCTTTGTCGCTCTCTGTTCCTATCTCGGCGACCGCTCCTGCTCAGCTTAACGCCGTACTTGCACCCACTACTCCTCCTGTGCAAACGGTTGCCCCTGGTGGAACTAAGGTTATGACCACGCATATACAGCTGTCTGCGGGGTCTGGGGCCGATGTCACTTTAGACCAGTTATCCATTGGGGCGAACATGGATGCAAAGCCTGATGTGTTATCAAACATACGTATATATGACGGAGAGGTTTTCTTGGCAGAAATTCCAAAACTAACCAATAAAGACGCCAATGGGTATTGGGGTACGGCTATTTTCCCCAACAAACTTATTATTGCCAAAGGGTCGGCTAAGGTGCTTCGAGTTACGGTAAGCCTGCCTACCAAGCAGACCTTTAAATTCCGAACAGGAATGGTGGGTGTAGGATATGTGGGCGCTGTGCAGTTTACCGGTCAGTTGCCCTTGTATGGAAATACTATAACGGTGGGGGAAAGCCCAGTTGATGTTTCTGAGTTAAGCGTGGTGGTTGGATCAAACACTCCGACCAGCCGCACCGTGTTCCCCGGCGACACCAACGTAGACTTCAGTCGAATAAATTTGAGTGCCGGTGCTAGCCAAAAAGTAGTAATCGAATCCTTAACCGTTGCGCTCGACACAAACACAGATACAAGTATGGTAAAAAACGTGCGCGTCATGGCAGGGGATATTGTCTTGGCTACTATTCCTACTCTTGTAAAAAATAAAGAAGGATATTTTGCGGGTGCGGCAACTCTTAAAACCCCACTCGTGGTTCCTCAAGGGGCAACCAAGCAGCTCAGCTTGTACGGTGATATAGCTTCCCCTGCGAAAAAGGGTATCACTTTGAAATTGGGCATCGGCGCCATTGGTGGTAGTTCTAAGTTTAAAATAAACGGCACACTACCTGTCTATGGGTTTCCTATGACCGTAGGTGTGACGCGAGTGACGCGTTAAATACAAAGGTTATAATAAACCCCTTCTTACTGAAGGGGTTTATTTTTTATTCGCACGTATATGTACTAAAGTTGGGAGCAATCTTTGTCAGACAGTGAGTTATCGGGCCGGGCAGCTTGAAGGAACGGTCATATATATAGAGAGGCTTAGGAAAGCTAGATAGAAACGTTTGCTGTTCTTCGCCAAGCCAAAATTTTTGCCAGTCACTTTCGCTGTGCGTGTCCTCAAAGAGTCCTGGCGCCGCTAATCGTGCGCCGTGTAAATATCCGAGTAACCACGGGCCATCGTCCGCAGAGACTGCAAGGACAAACGGGGCTGCTTCCGATGGGGAGAAGGAACTAATTTCTTGCATTTCTGACTTCGAAATGAGCGGTACGGTTTGTGTAACGGTATATATGTTTACAGAGAACAATATAACACCCAGCGTTACTAACACTCCTTTTGCTATATTATTTTTAAATTTGGTCCAGCAGGTCACCAGTCCAACGGAGCTTAGTATTAAGAGGCCGAGGTCTAAGTATATGTATATTCGGTGAAAGAAGGGTAGGCGTAATAAAATCCATGCAGCGCAGAGGCTCGTAAAGAGCATGGTGATTTGCAATCGATTCTGTTTAAGTAGGGTTTTGCAGCCATAGATGGCCAGGGCGATAATAGGGACAAGTACAATGACCATATGCGGGTTAATAGGGAATATTCCTTCTGCCACGCTGCTATTTGAAGGGTTAAAAAGCATGTGCCATACCTGGTTTGCGGTAGAGTGGAATAATCCGGCGCCAAGACCGAGGACGAGTGAAGATAATCCGAGGAGGTGCCAACGTTTGCGTTGAACCATATACACAGCGCCGTATGTACTTATAGTAAGCAGCAAAATAAACAAAGAAGTCCGATGTGTAAGCAGGAGAGCGAAAAGTACACCAGCGAGGGTTACGTACTTTTTTCTTTCCACGGCCCATAACCCAAATAGTACGAGTGGTAGGGCAAGTATAGTTTTCCAGAGAAACATGCTATACGCTTGCCCTTGTATAACGGAGCAGGCAAGCAAGAGGCAGCAGCAGAGAGCGGCTACCCGGGAGTGGGCCCGTAATAAAAAAAACAAGGCAACACCCAACGCTATGGCAGCTATATATAAACTAGCAACAAGTCCGCTATCCGGCGGTATGTGCAATGCGTAGAAAAAAGAAAATAATATATGAGAATAGCCACCGCGTATTCCGGTAAATAGTGAGCCGCTAGTAAGTGTGGGGTGCAGTGCTGCGTATCGATAGAATCCAAAGTCGTAGCCCAGTGTTTCAAGTGGCTGATGGAAGCTTGGAAGTATTCGCACAACGCAGAGCGGGATAAGGGCGAGTAGGAGTAGTGTAGTTTCTGGTGTGTTTTGCAATAGGCGCTTGAGCATGCACACAGTATACGATGTTTGTAAACAAAATCCCATTGCTGGGGTAATCGCGAAATGTCTATGAATAAAGTATAATGGTTTTATGGCTCAAAAATCATCACATCATCGGTACATGCTTATAGATGGAAATGCTCTGGTTCACAGAGGTTTCCACGCTGTTCCCGGGCTCACTATCACCAAAACAGGCGAACCAATTGGTGCGGTGTATGGGTTTACCATGATATTACTCCGCGCTATAAAAGACTTAAAACCTACCCATATTGCTTGTACCTTTGACCTTGCTGGACCAACCTTTCGGCACGATAGCTATGCGGACTATAAAGGTACGAGAGTAAAAACCGATCCCGATTTAATTGCCCAGTTTCCAGCTGTTAAACAAGTAGTGCAGAGTTTAAATATTCCAATTTTTGAGCGTGAGGGCTTTGAAGCAGACGACTGTTTAGGTACGCTTGCCCATGAACTGTGTGAGCAAGAAGGGCACGACTGCCATGTCATGATTGTTACCGGTGATATGGATACACTCCAGTTGGTAAACAAGTGCGTACATATTTACACACTGCGAAAAGGTATTTCTGACGTTGCAGTATATGACGAAGACGCTATTGTTACACGCTTTGGGTTAACTGCCAGCCAAATGATAGACTACAAAGCTTTGCGCGGTGACCCGTCGGACAATATAAAAGGAGTAAAAGGTATTGGCGAAAAAGGAGCTATCGCGTTACTAAAGGAGTTTAATTCTATAGACAATCTCTATTCTCTTATTCGTGCGAATAAGGGAATAGAGAGTATTAAGCCAAGGGTGTTGCAGTTATTAAAAGACCAAGAAGAGTCGGCCAGACAGTCGTACATGCTGGCGACTATTATTACCAACGTGCCGTTAGATGTAGACGTGCCAGCGTATAGGTTTGGTTCAGACCAACTAGCCGCAACAACTGAACTGTTTAAGCAGTTTGAGTTTAAAAGTTTGGTAGATAAATTACCGAAGGGGTATGCGGGCGAGGCGCCCGAATCAAGAATCAAGAATATAGAATCAAGTAGCACAGGCGTTCCTTCCGGTTCCTCCCCTAACATAGGGGAGGCTAGGAGGGGTATCGATCAAGAAGGGGAAATTGGGCAGCCTGCGAAGTCAGTAACTATTGGCAAACAGGATTATCATTTAATAGATACCGAGCAGAAACTAGACGAGCTGGTTGCGAAACTGGAAAAGCAAACCATATTCGCGCTGGATACAGAAAGCACTTCACTCAGCATTATTGATGCACAGCTGGTTGGTGTGTCTATTTGTTACACTCCCGGCGAGGCGTATTATATTCCGGCGAGTATTGTACTCAGCCACAAGGCTTTTGTGCAAATACTTGAAAGTAGTACACATAAAATTGGGCATAATATCAAATTTGATCAGCACATGTTGGCCAACGCTGGCGTTGCGCTCGGAGGGATATATTTCGACACCATGATTGCGTCTTACTTGCTGAATGCGGCTACTCGTCAGCACGGCCTAGACGCACTCGCCTTTAATGAGCTCGGCTACCAAATGCAGCCCATAGAAGAACTCATCGGCAAAGGCAAGACTGCTATTACTATGGACCAAGTTCCTGTAGAGAAAGTGTCTTGGTATGCGGCAGAAGACGTGGATATTACTTTCCGTTTGTACGAACTGTTTGCGCCAAGGTTAAAAAGTGACGAGCTTGTGTCTGTGTTTGAAAGCATAGAGATGCCCTTGGTGCCAGTGCTCGAGGGTATGGAGCGCGAGGGAATCTTACTCAACGTGCCGTTCTTAAAGAAGTTATCGGACGACGCAGAAAAAACTATTTATGCCCTTACAAAAGATATTCACGCGCTTGCAGAAGAAGAGTTTAATATTAACTCGCCAACACAACTCCGGGAAATTTTGTTTACCAAGTTAGGGTTAAAAGCTGAATTTGCTAAGAAAACCAAGACGGGTTTTTCCACTGCTGCGGGTGAGTTAGAAAAACTGCTTGGTCAGCACCCGATTGTAGAAAAAATAATGCAGTACCGAGAGCTTTCTAAGCTGCAGAACACATACCTGCTTTCCTTGCCGGATATGGTGAACACGAACACGAAGCGTATACACACGAGCTACAACCAAACCATTGCTGCTACAGGTCGGCTGAGCTCTGTAGATCCTAATTTGCAAAATATTCCTGTTAAGGGCGAGGGTTTGGGTGCAGAAATTCGAAAGGCGTTTGTAGCAGAAAAAGGCTACAAGTTATTGAGCTTGGATTATTCGCAAATTGAACTGCGAGTGGTAGCGCATGTAGCTCGGGATCCGGAAATGATGCGAACCTTTAACGCGGGAGAGGACATTCATACTAAAACCGCTGTTGGAATTTTCGGGGTTGAACCAGATAAGGTAACCAAAGACATGCGACGTCATGCCAAAACCATCAACTTTGGTATTTTGTATGGTTTGTCGGCATTTGGTTTGTCCTATCGAATTCAGGAACTTGGCCATGTGGACGCAAAAGAATATATAGAAAAGTATTTCCAAACTTACCCAGGCGTAAAAGCCTACATTGATTCCATAAAAAAGGAAGTAAATGCTAACGGGTATGTAAAGAACGAACTGGGCCGGACCAGAAAGTTTCCCGAAATAAAATCAAGCCAGTTTTTTATTCGACAAGCCGCTGAGCGCGCCGCCATGAATTTTCCTATACAATCCCTTGCGGCCGACGTTATAAAAATCGCCATGATTAACATTCATAAAGCACTCTTTTCTTCTTCCCCTCCTAGGATAGGAGGGGTTAGGGGAGGTACGGATTCTGATTGCAGAATGCTTTTGCAAGTGCATGACGAACTTGTGTTTGAAGTAAAAGAAGACAAAGTACAGCATTGCATCAACCTTATTCGTCCGCTCATGGAAGACGCCATAAAACTTTCCGTCCCGGTTACTGTGGAAGCCAAGGTGGGGGAGAATTGGGGCGAAATGGAGAAGTTTGGTTAATTACATTGTGGATAGTTTAATTGACGATAAGTGAACAAACGTATACTATTTTAGTATACGTTTTATTTTAGCGTTATGTTAGAAACAAAAGAACCAAAAAAGGGCGAAGTAGTTATATATAAAACTGACACCGGACCAGAATTAGAGATTGAACTGAAAGACGATAGTATTTGGCTTACCCAGGCGCAACTTTCTACTTTGTTTGGTACACAGAGGCCAGCCATTACGAAGCACTTGCGAAATATATTTAATACGGCTGAATTAAGTGAAAAATCAGTATGTTCCATTTTGGAACATACTGCGAGTGACGGTAAAACATACAAAACTCAGTATTACAACCTTGATGCAGTTATAGCAGTGGGGTATAGGGTTAACTCAAAGCGGGCCACACAATTTAGGGTGTGGGCTACAAAGACTTTGCGTGACTATTTACTTAAAGGCTTTGTGGTGAATCAAGAACGGCTAAAAGAGCAATCACAGGCCAAGTTAAAAGAGCTCGAAGGAGCGGTGCATCTGCTACAGCGGGTTATTGCCACGCGGAGGACAGTGGGTATGGAAAAAGAGTTGTTGCTGGTTATGACAGAGTACGCGAGTACCTGGACCACCCTTGTTCGGTTTGATGACAATAGCTTCCCACAAATCCCAAAGGGTGGGCATGCAGAGCTACCCTCATACGAAGATTTATTAGAAATGGTGGTGCAATTTAGTAAGCGACTAAGCCAAAATAATTTGACGGAGACCGGTTTTGGAGAGCAGCGTGGAGCGAGGCTTAGACAGCTATGGGAGCATATAAACACCCAAGACAGTGCAATAGCCGAAGCTGGTGCGCAGTTGTTTTACAGTATTATAAAAGACCGACCATTTGTTGCCGGCAACAAACAAATTGCCTCATTGTTATTGCTGGTGTATTTGGTTCAGAATAATTCGTTTTATAACAGAAGAGGGGAGCGGAAACTGGACGATGCTACTATGGTTGCCCTGGCTGTGCTGGTAGAAGAAAGTAGTCTTTCGGACAAGATGGTTATGTTGCAGCTCATTGCAAGCATGATTAGCCAAAAGTAATAGCCAGTAGTAAGCAATTAGAAATATCTAAAAAATAACCCCGACTTAGAGTCGGGGTTATTTTTTTATTTTGTAGTTTTTTTAGAAAGAGCTAAAGCTGGAGTAATTAATTCCGAACCCTCCAATGCTTTTTTCAAGGCTCTCCGCATAGAGTTGGTATGTGCGGTCTATCTCCGATCCGCTTAGGTTACATTCGGGTGTGGATTGGCCATAACAGAATTGGCCTATGGCGCCAGGTGACACATACACATAGGTAAACCAAGGTTGTCCGCTGCTGCTGCATTTAATACCACAGGGGTCCACCGGAAGCTTGGATAAATATGCGGTGAGGTCGGTTTGGAGGGCGTTCCAAGCAATACTGTCTACATCGGTGGCGATGCAGTTTCCGTCAAAAGAACCGGCACCCGATTTCCCCCTAGTCCCGCTACAAGGGTTTGTTGTATAGAGATACGGTGCATGAGAATTTTCGTTTAAATAAAACTGAATAGCTGTATTGATTTGTTTAACATTGGCTTTGCGAACCGCGTCTCTAGCGCTTCGGCGAGCATTTACTGTCGCCACTAGTAAGATGCTGCTGATGAGGCTAATAATGCCCATCACAACCAAAAGCTCTATAAGTGTAAAACCGGTCTGTTTATTTTTTATCCGACATTTTTTCATAGTGGGCGTTCCCGGAGGTGGAGTCGAAAGCCGATATAGCATAGAAGCGGCTGGAATAGCGCGGAAACAGCTGCCGCCATGACTATGCTTTGTAACGATAGTATTCCTAAATTATAATACACCATTCCAAGCATTATTACGGAGTCTGTGTGATCTAAGATTGGAACGTAGTCACCAGGTTTAATTTTCAGGCGTCTTTTTATAAAACTACCACACGCGTGTCCTAGATAAACGCAAATTCCTGCAATCGCTCCTAAAGATATGGGGAGTCCGAGAAAAAATCCGATAAACATTCCTGATGATGGTGCAATCAGTATTCCTAGTAAAGTTGTGGAGTCGCCTAGCAGCCTCTGTCTATCAAAAAACATAAGTCGTGCATCAATGGGCACGTCTAGGTTTCGCAGAGCGGGAAGTTTTCTTTTAAAGTGTCCAAGTAAATTAAGGCATATATTTATGCCCCAACTAAATGTAAGGAGTAAAAGCACGTGCGAACTCATAAATTTAAAAATTATTTTGAAGATCGGTTATGCTAAACACATTTTGACCTGTTTCTCGAAGTGCTTGGTGAATAATGTTGAGAGGCCTTGGAAAACATTGTGGGATGCGTGCAGATACGGCATATCGGGTTTTGGTGTGTTGTAGGGGTGTGGCGGATATGTGTACTGAGCCGCTACCCCAATCACGAGGGGGTGCATTATTTGTAATAAGTATAAAATTATATATATGAGGCTCGCCCGTCGGAAAACAATGTTGCCACTCTAAAAGTACGGGATAATAATTATCAAGAAGATGGTGCTCGTTGATAATATTTTCTATCGTAGTGGAGGAGGTTGCGGTGTGGCTGTATATGCCAAGGGCACCTATTTGGTTTACCTTGGAGAAAGTAGGGCCTAAAGAAGTAAATCCACTTGCATAAATCTTGTCTTGGGCAGCCACGATGGTTTTGTCGTACTGCACAATTGCGAAATCTCTCCATGTGGCAGGAACAAGTGTAAGTATGGTAAAAATAAGGACTAGGCCACGCAGTCTCGGGTACGTGAGCTTATGTGACCACAGCGCTGCGCATATATACAACAAACCAAGACTTACGGTTTGGCTTATGGTGTGTAGGAGAACCTCGGTGTGTGCCTCGGGTGTGCGTACAAGCAGTAGCACGCAGCTGGTGCAGATACTGATACACATTGCTCGAAGCAACAGTGTAATGAGATTATTAGTTTTTTCGTATAGTAGAATAATCCAAAAGGTAAAAGTTACAAGAGCTTCGCTGTTAAAGAGGCCGCCATCGATGATGTTTTTTATGACAATAAAGCTGGTAATGCTCCAGCAAAGCATAGTGAACCATGCTCTAGGGACTGTTTTGTTAGCTAGGCGGACAGTCGTAAGCAGCGTGCATACAGTAACAAAAATTACTCCAAGCAGTGCGGATATAAAAAATGGAGATGGCAAAAGCGGTAAGAATGGCGTGCCAATGTCTATATTTTCTTGCCAGGCAAGATTGGTTTTAGATAGCGCGAGACCTATTGTACCTTTGAGTACGTGGTTGTGTTGGATTGAGCTGCTTGAAATCTCTTGTTGGTTGAAAAATACATAGTCTGCAAGTATGTTGCCGTGGGCGTGTAAAATAATATATACATGGCCACACAACCCCAGTAGAAATAAAGCAACAACCCCACCAATAAGAATTTTATTTAAGGATGCGAGCTTTGGTAGCCGGGGATACGGACCTATATAGTAAATCGTGAAGCACAAAGCTAGAAAAAGAAAAAAACCGACAGTTTTAGTGCTGCTTCTGCCACCGGCAAAAATATTCGTAAAAATGTGTAGCCAGGGTCCAGCTAGTTCTGTGGTGGCTAAGTAGGCGCAGATTAAACTCGTTGAAATTATCGTGAGGCTAATAGCTGCTCGTTTCATAAAAGTAGTATACCAGAGCTGCTTCGTTGCCCTACTTGTGTTTATGAGTCTTTGACTTTAAAATATTGATAATGCTTACAGTTAAATCATCAAAAAAATCTATATACTTGGACCACGCTGCAACGACCCCGGTGAGGAGCGAGGTGTTAAAAGCCATGCGACCCTATTGGTCTGCCGTATTTGGCAACCCATCAAGTCTATACAAACAAGGCTTGCAGGCCCGGCACGCGTTAGAAAACGCACGAAAAACTATAGCCGGTGTACTGGGTGTGCAGTCTGCAGAAATTGTGTTTACAGCAGGGGGTACGGAGAGCGCAAACTTGGCTGTGTTGGGAGTCGCGCGAGCGTATAGGCGAACTCATAAAACAGGTGGGCACATTATAACTTCGCAAATAGAACACCATGCAGTCCTGCGTGCCTGCCGACAGCTCGAGCGAGAAGGTTTTGCGGTTACCTATATTGATGTAGATGCAGAAGGCTTTTTCAATCTCAAAGAACTTAAACAAAGTATTCGCAAAGACACGATTTTAGTTAGCCTGATGTACGCCAACAACGAAATCGGCACCATAGAACCGATGGTTGAAATAGGTAAAATCATCCGTAAAGTGAACACAGAGAGGTCTTTACTACAACCTACAACCTACAACCTACAACCTGTATTACTCCACTCCGATGCCTGCCAAGCGGCGGGTAGTCTAGAGCTAAGTGTGCACAAGCTCGGCGTGGATTTATTTACGCTTAATGCGAGTAAAATTTACGGACCAAAACAAGTGGGGTGTTTGTATGTACGTAAAGGTGTGCAGCTTGAGCCTGTGGTATATGGTGGTGGGCAGGAGAAAGACTTACGTAGTGGTACAGAGAATGTGCCGGGTATAGTTGGTTTTGCTAAGGCGCTGGACTTGGCCCAGAAGGAGCGCGTTAAAGAAGTGAAGCGCCTTCTGGCGCTACGTGACTATTTTATAGCGCACGTGTTAAAAAAAATACCAGGGACGAAGTTAAATGGGCCGGTGGATAGGCGCACTCGACTTAATGCAAACGAGTTCAACTTCGGTCTCTGCCGTTTGCCAAATAATGTAAACCTTCAGTTCCAGGCGGAAGGAGAAGCTATTATGTTGTATCTGGATGCACAAAATATTGCCACAGCTACGGGAAGCGCGTGTGCTACGGAGAGCGCAGACCCATCCCATGTTTTAAAAGCAATTGGCCTCACTGACGGAGAGGCTAAAAGTAGTGTGCGTTTAACGTTCGGCAAGGCTACTACGAGGCAGCAGTTGGATTATGTGTTGAAAGTTTTGCCCCAGGTCGTAAAACTTGTAGCAAATATGTAATTGGTTTAGGAAGAAGTTCATGATACAGTAAAAGTAGTTTTGTTATTAACAACAAACTGTATGTCCGAAGAAGACGTCGCCGCCCCTGCTGTAGCTCACTGTGAGCACTGCGCATGTGAGCATGCAGAGGCCTGTGCAACCAACCAGTGCGGTTGCTCATGCTGCCATGCCCCCGCTGCTTAATCGCAGTAGAATAAAAACCCCAAGCATATACTGCTTGGGGTTTTTGTAATAGTCTGTGAAAGGCTAGGCCTTTTTCAACTTGTTGATCGCTTTGGCCATGCGGCTCTTCTTGCGGTCGGCAGTGTTCTTGTGAATCACTTTTTTCTTTGCAGCTTTATCTAAAGCAGCAAATGCAGCGCTCAGGGCTTTTAAGGCTTCGTCAGCATTCTTTGCGTCTATGCTGGTGCGGACGGTCTTAACGGCAGACTTGAACTTATCTTTGGTGCGAATGTTGTACACGCGCTTGCGGGCAGAACCACGCATGGCCTTAGCGGCCGATTTCGTATTTGGCATGAAATGCTAGTAAATAGAACTTAGTTATTAGATTTTAGAGTAACTAAACCTGTGACACGGTACGCATAGTATAGCCGTTTTATATACAAAAAAGCAAGGGCAATACCAGTTTGGTATGCCCTTGTGATGTCCTGTGCGTATTGTAGTGCGTTACTGACGCACAATGTATACGCACCATACAACTGTTCCGACGATTAACCCGAGTGCCAAGAGTATTTCTTTTGGATGTTTAATCGTGTGGTTAACCAGCCGAACGGCCAACAGTGGTATTGGCCCAAGATGAACTTTTTGATTGCCGAGTTTTCTCTGCAGCCAGGCATTGATTTTGTCTTCAAGCATGTCGCGCTCCTTATGGAATTGTCTCCGGCAAACTTATTGGTAAAGCTTGCCGGAGAGAGAGGTTTGGTAGGCGTGTTGTTTGGTTTGTACCTAACAAGACATGTCTACGCACTTTGCGGGAACAAAATCGAGAGCAAAACCGGCCCCCGATAGCAGGACGATGTACTTCTCGTTGTTCCATTCAAACTCGCCACCTTGATAGCTTGGGTATTCGACATTGGGGTGGGGGAGGGCGCCACTGCCAGGCTCAACTTCCCGGTCTTTATATTGAAATATAAAAGATGGGATGTTGTAGTGGGTGCACGCTTCCACGACATCATGTTCACCAGTGCTGTCACGATAGTTCAGAATGAGACTCCAAGGAACGGGCCCTTGGGTGGGCTGTTCTGTGAGAAACAAGCTTCCGATTCCAGTTGCGATCTGCCGGCCGATCTCACTCGATAAGTCCAAAGAGATTAGTCCGAGAACGAGTTGGGGGTATGCACGAGCCAAAATGCAGATTGCGGGCCAATTAAAAAAGTTCACTGTTTTCCTCCTTACGGGTTTTTGAAAGGTTTCGGTTTGGTGTGGAGTGCGACACGCGTTGCGCATTCCATTACGAATCGAAGAGGAGGAGGTGTGGTTTTTGTTAATCACACTATGCCATAAATATGTATATATGACAAGTATGATGACATATTTAAACTGAATTTATATCAATATATAAAGGTTAAAATGCACTAATTTTATATTTGTCATAATTATTGACATATTATTAACTTTGCAATATAATGTATTTATGGAAACGTTAGAAGTATTAGAAAAAGTTGGGCTAAACCAAAAAGAGGCCGGAGTATATTTGGCGCTTTTGGAGTTGGGTACGGCGAGCGTGTTGTCCATCGCAAAAAAAGCTGGTCTTAAGCGCCCGACCACGTATTTAATATTGGATGACTTAGAGGGTCGTGGCTTAGTCAGCCAAGTACCACAAGCAAAGAAGGCACTCTATACGGCGGAATCGCCGGAGCGGTTGGCTACGGATATTACCAAGAAAGGGGAGTTGTTAAAACGGTTTTTGCCGGATTTGTTGGCTGTGCATAATTTAAAAAAAGAAAAGCCGCAGGTGCAGCTGTTCCAAGGCAAAGAAGGCATGTTGGCGGTGTACGACAAGATTTACGCGGCGGGAGAAGTGCGCTTCTTTGCTACGCTGGGAGACCTAGAGAAGATATTACCTCAAGTAACAAAAGATGTAGCTCGAAAAGCAAAAGAACATAAGCTAAAAGTTCGAGAAATACTTACCGGTACGCAGGCTGACCTGGCTTTTATGAAAAACGTGGTTCGTGATGAGTATTACAACGTACGTTTAGTTTCGCCCGGACAAAAGTTTTTAACCGATAACGCAATTTTTGGGGACAGTGTCGCTTTTTTCTCTTTTACTACCCAGTTGTTCGCTGTGGTTATTACGAGTAAAGAAATAGTCGGTTCGCTTTCTGCTCTCTACGAAATGGCTTGGCAGTCGGCCGTGCCAACGCAGTAAGAGATTTGAAAAAATACTACTTTTTGATGGCCGTCAAAAAGTAGTATTTTAGTTTGGAGGTAGGAAACCCAGTGTAACGAGGTAGGTGAGCAGTATCTATTTATACTGGTTTTTGATTTGGAAAATAATGTAGAGCGATATAATGCTGCCCAGTATGCCGCCAAAATCAAAATACAACATGTGCGAGACAAGGGTAAGCAGGATCGCATAGAATAGGTAGGCCCAGCCTTCTTTTTTTAGCTTAAATAAATAGGGTAAGGCAAGGGCTTCCAAAATAAGCGAAGCCACAAGGGCTACAAGCGACGAACCACTCCAGAGGCCCCAACTGTAAGCCCCGCCCATGGCGGCAAAGGGGGAGAAAAATGCGGTGAGGCCAATGGCGGCAAGAATAATTGGCAGGCTAAATATTAAAGCAATTAGGGTTATCCAAGGGCCGACTTTGGCAATAATTTTACGCCAATGTTCGGGAATTTTTGGGACTTTGTGACCCAGGTTTTCGTCTAGAAAGTTTTCTAGCTCAGGTAGAGCGCTATACGGAGGCAGTTTGTGGTGCTCCGTCTGATGGTGCTGGTTGTGGTCTTGTGTATGTTGTTCCATAAATTTATTAATAGTGTCTATTTATATTTTGGCAGGTTTTTAATAAATAACAATACCTATTTCTTTTTTAGCTTGGAAAGTTTTTTAGCGGCGGCAATTTTATCGCGGAGGGTGGCAGCTAGCTCGAACTCCAGATTCTTGGCGGCTAAGTCCATTTGGTCGTTAAGTTCGTCCAGATAGTATTTGAGTTCTTCTTTGGTCAGTTTACCGGGGTCTACTTCGCGGATAGTGCTACTAGCATAGGTTTCGGGAAGCTTGCTACCGGCAAGGCGAGTTTCTTGGATAGCTTTTACAATGCTAGCAGGGGTAATGCCGTGGTCAGTATTATATTTTTCTTGGAGATGCCGGCGTCTAGTAGTTTCTTTTATAGCCCGGTCCATAGAACCGGTCATCCGGTCGGCGTACATTATGACGTGGCCGTTCAAGTGCCGAGCCGCACGACCCATAATTTGCATAAAAGCAGTTTCGCTTCGCAAAAACCCTTCTTTATCTGCGTCGAGGATGGCCACTAAGGACACTTCCGGCAAGTCGAGTCCTTCGCGAAGTAAGTTTATTCCTACCAACACATCAAACACGCCCAATCGTAAGTCGCGAAGAATTTCTAACCTATCAAAGGTCTCTACTTCGCTGTGAATGTACTGCACTTTTACGTTCGCCTCTTTCAAGTATTCGGTCAGCTCTTCGGCCATGCGCTTGGTAAGCGTGGTTACCAGCACGCGCTGGTGTTGAGCGGTTCGGAGCTTTACTTGTTCTAATAAATCGTCTACCTGGTGCTTGATGGGTTTTACTTCTATGGTGGGGTCAATGAGACCCGTGGGGCGGATGATTTGTTCAATAACAGTAGGAAGGTTAGAGGGTAGAGGGTAGAGATTAGTGTCTTGATTAGATTTCGTGTTACTTTTCTCTTTTCTCTTTTCTCTTTTGTCTATTGTTTCATTTTCTTCCAAGCTTTTTCGTAGCTCATACGGCCCGGGTGTGGCAGATACATACACAACTTGATCAACCTTTTTTTCAAATTCAGCAAATTGAAGGGGGCGGTTATCCATAGCGCTGGGTAAGCGAAACCCATAATCTACCAAGTTCATTTTCCGCGCGCGATCTCCGTTGTACATGCCGCCAATCTGCGGAATGGTTTGGTGTGATTCGTCTATGAATAATAGAAAATCGTCGGGAAAGTAATCAATCAGCGTAGAAGGCGGGTCACCCGCGGTGCGCCCATCGAGGTGGCGAGAATAGTTTTCAATGCCGGCCACAAAGCCGGTATTGGTCAACATTTCCAAGTCAAAGTTAGTGCGTTGTTCGAGGCGCGCCGCTTCTAAAATTTTGCCTTGAGTGCGCAGCTCGGCCAAGCGCTCAATCATTTCGTTGCGAATGCTTTCTATGGCTTCATGAATCTTGTCTTCGGTGGCCACAAAGTGTTTAGCCGGAAAAATGTGAATGCTGTTTAGTACATCCAGGGTATCGCCGGTGAGCAAGTCTCGGCGCTCGATTTTTTCTACTTCATCGCCAAAGAAGTCTAAGCGGATAAGGGTGTCTTCGCTGGCCAACACAATTTCTACGACATCACCCTGGGCGCGGAACGTGCCGCGTTTTAGCTCCATGTCGTTGCGGTGGAATTGCAAATCAGTCAGCCTGCGTAAAAACTTGTCACGTTTTAAGCTTTGACCTTTTTGTATTTCCAAAGATAACTCCATGTAGTCGGTCGGGTTACCTAAGCCGTAGATGCAGGAAACTGACGCTACTATTAATACATCCTTCCGGGTAAGTAGGCTCTGAGTGGCGGCATTACGAAGTCGGTCAATTTCTTCGTTTATTTGGGTTTCTTTTTCTATAAACGTATCTGAGCGGGGAATATAGGCTTCCGGTTGGTAATAGTCATAGTAAGAGACAAAGTAGTGTACGGCATTGTTAGGAAAAAACTCCTGAAACTCACTGGCCAGTTGAGCTGCGAGGGTTTTATTGTGGCACATGACTAAAGTCGGCCGTTGTATTTCTTGTACCACATTGGCCATAGTAAAAGTCTTACCGCTACCGGTCACACCAAGCAGGGTTTGGTGTTTGTTGCCGGCCTTGAGCGAGTCTAAAATGCCCTTTATTGCCTTGGGTTGATCGCCCGCTGGTTGATACTTTGATACCAAATTAAACATATTGTGCACGATAGGGTTGCCTGTCCGCCATAGCTTTAGCGCCGGCGGAGTCACCTGCTGGTTTATATTTACTTTGTAGCTCGAATTGCATACAGGCAGCATACCAAAAGGCTTCAATTTAGAATAGGTATGGTCTATTCCGTGGCCAGCGTGATTAACGAACCCGGCTTTAAGTTAAGAGCGCGGCTCGTTTCTCCTTCAAGGAGCGACTCGCCTTTTTGTTTTGTAATTTCCAGGAATCTAAGGCTCCCAAATCCTGAGCTTCCGGTGTATATGCCCAGCTCTCCGTATGGCAGATCCTTAAGCCTATTATAGTACGGGAGTACGTGCTCTACATTACCAATTGTTATTCGAACATTTTGTCCCGTAGCGCACTGAGCCTCTTCCCTCGTTAAGGTTAGTTTTGCGTTGCCAAAGTTATCAGTCCACCACACAGCAGCCGGTGCGTCTGGTATCTCTGCAAATTCAGTGGTGGGTACAGTGTTGCCGCCTAGAACATATCCTGCAATCCGAGGGAGAAAATCAAAGCTTCTAAATTGGCTGCTAATAATATGTTTTTGCAGGGCAGTATCTTGAGTGAGCGCGCTTACCACTTTTGGAATATCGTAGACTGCTACCACAATGGGTTCTCGAGAGATCTTTTTAAGTAAACTCAGTGTATATCCATCTATTGTAGTAAAAATATGAGCATTATTAAATTTTACATACCCAAACGGGGTGCCGTTTGGCCAAATGGTCTTAACTGTACCGCGCGGGGCAACGTTTACGAAAATAATCGATTCTACACCATCAAGTCCGTCTAGTAAGTCAACCAGGTTGCCTGCTGCTTCTAGGTCAGAGATAACGCCAATAAACTGTACTGCACCTGCTTGGGGTGTGGTTGCGGCAATGCGTGCGGCGTATCGTGCTCGCACATTATCATCGGAACAGTCAGAAATATAAAATGTAGGAAGCATAGAAGTAGTAAATAGAAATTAGTAAATAGTAATAAGAGTTAAGGAAGGGAAAACAAAAGCCTCCGCGCTGCGGAGGCTTAGAGAGGTGACAGTAATTGTTCACGTCAAAACCTACGTAGCGGGAGGCTACGCATGTACATATGAACACGAGTAGTAGGACGAGAGTAATTTGTTTGCATATTCTAAAATGCAGTGTAGTGATGGTACTTTAGTTTGTCAATCTATTTTACTGTTCTTAATAATATTTGCATATATTTGCGCACTTGGTCGTAGGGTTCGTTTTTGAGTAGTTCTGTCTACCGTTGCCAAGCCAAACCGTGGCCAGAAACCTTTGTCCCATTCAAAGTTATCAAGCAGTGACCAGTGGAAGTAGCCTCGAACATCTATACCGCTCTGCATGGCTTGCGCTACTTCTGCCAAAATATCCGTAATAAACTGTCCCCTATAGGTGTCGTTCCTATCGGCGACGCCGTTCTCGGTAATAACAATCGGTTTTTTGTACCGTTTCCAACATTCTTCTAAGTAAGGAGTAATCCCTTTCGCGTCAATTTCCATACCCATATCGCTTTTCGGGAAACCCATGTTAACTTGTTCTACAAACGGAAAGCCTGCGCTGTTTTGTGTTTTTAACTTGAGAGTAAGATTAATAGTGCCCCGGGTGTAGTATTGCACGCCAATGAAGTCTGTATGATGTTGCACTGCATTTAAATACCTCCAATTGGTGAAATACGAAATGAGCTGAGCCAGCTTTCGGTTTAAAAATTTATTTTTATATCCATCCACTGCAAGAGCGGCGTGGGGGATGCCAACCATAGCATCCGGCCTGAGTCGGTGAATTATAGTAAAGGCTTGACGGTGCGCCTCTGCTAAGTTGTTAAATGCTCGGTTGGCCGCAAATAGGTTTTTCTTTTGAGGCGGGTATTTACCGCCCAGGTAACCGCCGATTACCTCAAACTCCGGCTCGTTAAGCGGCATCCAAAACTGTACGGTATTTTTGAATTCGTTCACCACCTTCTCCACAAAGCGGGCGTAATCAGAAATAGTTTTTTTATTTTCCCAGCCTCCCTGTTCGTCAGTCCAAACGGGTAGACTTCGGTGCCAAAGAGTTACCCATGGCTCAATGTTGTTTGCTTTTAGCTCATTGAGGACGGCGCGATAATGGTCTACTGTGGCTTGTTCCCACGCTCCCTCGGTGGGTTCAAAGCGTGACCACTCCAGGCTAAATCTGTATGCATTCAGGCCAAGCGATTTTACGAGCTGAACGTCTTCTGCGTAACGAGTGTAGCTGTCATCGCATGTTCCCGAAATGTAGTTGGCTGGATGAGTGGCTTCATGCTTTATTTCCTCCCACCGGGGAACAGTGGTTTGGAATTGTTTAGGTGCCTCTGCAGCTAAGCGGTCGGCATTTGCTTGCTCCCACTCCGTCCAGTCGTTATGTTGGCCGCCCTCTATTTGGTGGCTACTGGTTGCCGCGCCCCAAAAAAAGTTATTTGGAAAGCTCGTTTTATTCATAGGGTTATTGTAACAGGATTAGACCCTTCAGCGGAGGGTGTTTAACTTTACTAATTAATGTAATTCTGCTATAATAGATATAAGAAATTTCTCCGTTATTTGAACGGATTGAAACAAAAAACAATTTAAGTGTATTTGTGACGACTCGGGCTCAAAACTAGCTTGAATGTTGTACTGGATACAAAAGAAAAACAAAAATTCATGCCAATCTCGCAAGGAGAATCCGCGCATGCCGATTCATCATTCGGTGCACGTGTGCAAGGACTAGTTAAACTACTAGTTGCAACTAAGGTTAACCAATTATTTGCGTTTGCTCTTATTGTAGCAAGTGCTTTGTCTGTTGTTTCTATCAGTTTGTACGCACAGAGCAGTCTTCATGCAAGTACGGAGCATCAGGCATTTACTTCTCCTCCAGCGCAACGAAATTCTACATGGGGTCAGTCTTTAAATACAGATAAGTCAAGGGTTTTAGGAGAGACGGCGAGTCTGGGTAGGAGACCTGTTCCGGTCAGTGGGGTTATACAAGGCTATAAAGTGGATGGTGCAGGGAAGCCGTTTAGCGAACCGGGGGCTACGATTAGTTTGGGTGGTCAGGTTGCCGGCCCGAAGACCAACCCATATTTTATGAGTATTACCGGCTCAGGGACAGTAACCTCTTCGGTACCAGATGGGTATGCCGTTTTTTACTCTCTTTGTGATAACTGCATAAATCATCCTGACTCAAGTTATATTGCTGGCGCAAGTGTGCAAATTACCTTGACCCGGTATGGATATATAGACTTGTGGTGGAAATACGTCCCAATCAACGATGTGCCACCTACGCAGATTGTGACCGGGCACGTGGATACCTCTACTCCCCTTATATCCGGCTGGTCGTATGACTCAGCCAGTGGGGGAGCCGCACAACCCGTTACTATAATTGCCGAAAATATTGCAAATACTAGCATTTCCTTTAAATCTACCATAAAACCAAGCATTCAAAGATTGGATGTTGAGCAGTACTTGCGAGAGATATATGGGTCAATACCAATTGCTCAACCCCTGGGTTTTAGTGTTTCGCCTGATAACTTTATAACTACTCCCGGAGTATATAAAGTTAAAAGTGTTTCTACTGCTGCAGGGTTTGTCCTTCCCGTGAGCAATCAAGCTAGTGCAACCTTTACTGTTGGTACGCCTGTTGTCCCCCCCGCTCCTCTTGCTATAACTGTGTTGCCGAGCGAGCTTCGTGCCGGAGAAAGTTATGTGTTGTCCGCCACTAAAATAGATAGTAATGGCCGGTCCGAACCACAGACCGGGCTTTTAGATGCACAGTGGGAAGTTTGTCAGAGTGAGACGCAGTGCTCTAGCGTCAATATTACCCCCTGGGGCGATTATGCGCTCGGGGGTGACGGTACGGTGGTAGTGCCGTTGCCAACTATATTTCCTACCGGAACATATAAAGCCAGCTTTCGGCCTAGAGGTCAGAACGGCTGGCCCTGGAGTAATCAAATCACGGTAAAGGTAAATCCTCCTGTAGTGGTTAACGAAGTTCGGGGCGGGTACCTGGATGCTATGCCCACTGCCGCCAGTCCGCATATTTCCGGTTGGTCCTATGACTCTGCTGCCGGCAGTACCGGCCAATCAGTTACTATAGTCGTAACGCAAATCGATAATTCTCAAACTACTTTTACGAAGGTGGTTCAACCATCTGTTTCCAGAGAAGACGCTGCCGCCTGGCTTCGGCAGCAACACGGCGTAAATCTTGTAGTGAATCAACCCCTTGGTTTTTCCGTTGATCCACAATCATTTATAGCCACGCCAGGTACCTATAAAGTTACGAGCGTTACTACGAGTGGGGGGTATGTTATTGCTTTTAATCCGGCCATTGCTCAGGCTACTTTTGTTATAGGTGGTAGTCCGGTTGTGGCTCCGTTAAATGTGAAGGTAAACGGTACGGATAGTACTCAAATAGTGCCTGGTCAAAGTTATAACCTAACTGTTGATTCTGCTACCCTCAACGGAGGCGTGGACGTCGAATCTATTGTTTGTAACGTAGACGGCACTTCCTGTGCTGCTCCTATTGTTCTGACGCCCTGGTCTGGAGTGCTGTTCACCGCTGGTACTGCTGCGGTTAGTACGACCACGAGTTTGCCGAGTAAAATGTACAAAGCCCGAATTCGCCCCGCCGGAAAAGCAAACATCCCTTGGAGTAATGTATTTACGGTAGTAGTTAATCAGCAAGCTTCCACGGTCGTAAAGGGTGGATATATAGATATTGCCACGAACAGAAATATTAATGGTTGGTCCTACGACTCTACTGCCGGTAACGCGGGTCAACCGGTGCAGATTGTCATAGAAAACACTGCTAATACCAGTCAAACTTACACCATTACCGCGCAGCCTACTCTTTCGCGCACAGACGCCGCCGCCTGGCTTCGTCAGCAATACGGCGCAAATCTTGTAGTGAATCAGCCGCTTGGTTTTTCCACAGACCCGAGTAATAGTATTACCGCACCGGGTACTTACAGAGTAAAAAGTGTTACTACGAGCAACGGATACGTAGTTGAAATGAGCCAGGCAGCGCAAGTGTCTTTTACTATCGGAAGTACCCAAACCAATCAACTCACTGTGCAAGTAGGGGCTTCAGGTACTACGCAATTTGCGAATACTGTTTCAGTGCAGGCGGGTAGCAGTTATGTTTTGTCAGCAAAGCAAGGTGCAGTTCCCTACACGGCAAATCCAAGACAGTTGGACTATCAGTTACAGGTTTGTAACCCTCAATGTGGTGCGGTTACTACCGGTCCTTGGGCCAACTTTGCTTTGGACGGGAACGGGCAGGTTGTGGTACCGCTTGGCTCCACAACCCCCGGTACTTACAAAGCCAAGTTTCGCCCCAGAAACCAAACTTCATGGGAGTGGAGTAATGAGGTGAGTGTGGTGGTTGTGGCTCCCGCTGAAATAGACCCTCTTCATGTTCCAACGAGGGTTATGTCCTCCAGTCTGCCTACCGAGCTTGGCGGGGTAGGGGGTAATATTTATGCTCCGGAAATATTGTATGAAAACGGTGTGTATAAAATGTGGTACGGAGGCCAGGCTCCAGATGGAAGCGATCGAATCCACATGGCAACTTCAACCGACGGTATTACCTGGAATAAGCTTGGAGTGGTTATAGACAGTGCCGAAGCAACTCATGTGAATGATCCAAGTGTTGTTAAGGTTAACGGCACATATTATATGTACTATACCGATGCAAGGTCTATAGCCGGAACTGTATTAGACCGTATATATCTTGCTACTTCTACTGATGGTCAAAATTGGGCCAAGCAAGGGAGGGCGTTGGATACAGGAGCGCAGGCTTGGAATAATTACGTTGTAGGCCGCCCCTCAGTTTTATACGAAGCCGGTCAGTGGAAAATGTGGTTCGACACTATTAGTCTTGACCCGCAATATCCTGCTCGATACGTGGGTTACGCAACTTCAAGTGACGGACGGGCCTGGAACATGAGACCGCAGCCGGTAACTACCGGCGGCGCGGTAGATGTAAAAAAGATTGGCAATACGTACTTTATGCTGCAAGAATGGCAGCAGGGTACCCTTCTTTTGGTGAGCAATGACGGTGTGACTTGGGTTGATAAAGGCGTGTTCTTTGGCCGGTCCGGCACTGACTTTGACCAATACGGCCAAGTTACTCCATTTTTACTTTTGAACCCCAGCACAGGTAAGCCTCAGGCGGTCTACTTTGGTGGCGCGGCAGTAGCTACGTGGAACCATAATAGTATAGGTATATATCGTTTAAACGGTACTGAGCTTGATCAATATATAAATCAAACCCCAACCGTTATACAAGACGGATACGTAGATGTTGTTAATAATAGGAATATTGTTGGTTGGTCATATAATTCCAGTCTTGGTAACGCGGGTCAACCGGTGCAGATTGTCATAGAAAACACTGCTAATACCAGTCAAACTTACACCATTACCGCGCAGCCTACTCTTTCGCGCACAGACGCCGCCGCCTGGCTTCGTCAGCAATACGGCGCAAATCTTGTAGTGAATCAGCCGCTTGGTTTTTCCACAGACCCGAGTAATAGTATTACCGCACCGGGTACTTACAGAGTAAAAAGTGTTACTACGAGCAACGGATACGTAGTTGAAATGAGCCAGGCAGCGCAAGTGTCTTTTACTATCGGAAGTACCCAAACCAATCAACTCACTGTGCAAGTAGGGGCTTCAGGTACTACGCAATTTGCGAATACTGTTTCAGTGCAGGCGGGTAGCAGTTATGTTTTGTCAGCAAAGCAAGGTGCAGTTCCCTACACGGCAAATCCAAGACAGTTGGACTATCAGTTACAGGTTTGTAACCCTCAATGTGGTGCGGTTACTACCGGTCCTTGGGCCAACTTTGCTTTGGACGGGAACGGGCAGGTTGTGGTACCGCTTGGCTCCACAACCCCCGGTACTTACAAAGCCAAGTTTCGCCCCAGAAACCAAACTTCATGGGAGTGGAGTAATGAGGTGAGTGTGGTGGTTTCTGCCCCGGTTGTGGTAACTCCTGCATATGTAAAAATGGCCGACGCTTCTGCGGGGAACTACGGCCACGCCTATGGGCCGGCAATAGTAAAAGAGAGCAACGTATATCATGTATTTTACTGTTCGCAACCCGGACCGAACGGGGGGTACGGGTGGGATGCAATTCGCTACATTTCTTCTACCGATGGTGTGAATTGGACAAATCCTGTGGTAAAGCTTACTGCTTGGCCAACCAATGTGGAAGGCCTGACTAGCAACTTTGCCGCATGTGACCCGAATATTGTGTATTTCAATGGCTATTATTACCTGTACTACTCCAATGCGCATGTGAACGAAAACGGAGGCAATCAAACTATTGTGAACATTGCTCGGAGTACTACCATAAATGGCGAGTATGCGATTTATACTTCCGATGGTACGTGGGTGGTAGGTGCAAGAAATCCAAAAACTATATTACGTCCTGCAGTTTCACTCGCCCCGATCCCAGGAGCTTCGCAAGCGGGGTATGGGGCTGGTCAGCAAACCGTTGTGGCTCGTGGTAACCAGCTGTACATGTGGTATACCGATGACTCAGAAGGCCTTGCTTCGCCGGACCGGATGCGTTTACGAGTCTCTAACGATCCGGTGAGTTGGATGGATAAGCAGGTTCATCGTTTGAATGTGATTTATCCGGGTGAGTTCTTAAATTCTGTGGATGTGGTATATGACCAGTCTAGTAATGTGTTTCGCATGGTCATAATCGGTCGGCAGCATGCGAGCGGTGCAAATTTGGCTACCAGCACATCCGTAAATGGTATTACCTGGACAAATCCTCGAGTGGTGGTCGATGCTGGTGTTTTTCCTGGCTTTGCTAATAATCCAGGAGTAGAGCGGGACAGACTCGGTAACAAGACGTCCAACAACTCATTTGTCGGCTTTGGGGCTCCGTATGATTTACGGCCGAATGACGTGTGGGGAGAGTGGGATTTGTATGGCGCTGTCGTACCTAACTTATTTCAGTAGTCTTGCTTGGGAGTACTCGAGTCGTAGCGTATTGTTCTGCGGCAAGTAATAATCTAAACGGTTTGTATTTAAATTGGTAAGATAATACTAAGTAAAATCTAAGCATTCGTGTATGTTTTAAGAGCGGGCCGGCCCGCTCTTTGTTTTTTTGGGGGATCAGGATATTATAGTTATATGCAGAATGTTATCGAAGTACACAATGTGCGAAAAACATACCCTCTTTCCGGAAAAGTGGGTGGGGGTATCTTGGAAGCGGTAAAAGACGTGTCGTTTTCTGTAGAATATGGAGAAGTATTTGGTATATTAGGGCCAAACGGAGCAGGCAAGACAACCACATTAGAAATAACCGAAGGCATAAAGCAGCAAACTTCAGGACAGGTGACTGTGCTTGGGCTTGATAACGTAACTGACGGGCAAGAAATAAAGCGCCGCATTGGCGTGCAGTTGCAATCCAGTGAGTATTTGCCGGCACTTAGTTTGACCGAACTCTTAAACCTCTTCGGCTCTTTATACGGTCAACATAAAGACCCAAAGCAGTTAT
>CAZKVS010000014.1:0-33583 GCA_964556325.1 uncultured Candidatus Saccharibacteria bacterium | reverse complement strand
CTCTGCAACCGGAAAAATGTACGGCGGTGATGTAGGAGAGGCTACCTTTGAAGAGCTGAACGAAATAGTTCGTGGACAAAATTACGGCTGGCCGGTTTGTGAAGGCCATTGCACTATTGGTGGCTACAAAGAGCCACTCTATGCCTATGCGCATACCGGCCCCAGCTCTGCTGTAACCGGCGGGCCAATATACCATGGCAACATGTTTCCGGCTGAGTACCAAGGGAGTTGGTTTTTTGCGGACTACGGGCAAGGGTTTATTAAACGCGCTATTTTTGATGCCGGCGGTAATATAGTAAGTGTCCAAGATTTTGATATTGGTGCGGGCAGCGTGGTGGACTTACATACGGCCGCTGACGGTTCGCTCTACTATATAACTTTTTTCCCCGGGAGAATGTACCGCATAAACTATTCTACGGGTAACCATATACCAGTTGCAGTCGCGAGCAGTGACGTAAACCGCGGACCCGCTCCGCTGACGGTGCATTTTTCTAGCAACGGAAGTTTTGATCCCGATGCGGATGCGCTCCAGTATACCTGGGACTTTGGCAATGGTACGGTAAGCCATGAAGCAAATCCTGTAAAAACATTTACCCAAATTGGTACCTATGTAGTAGAACTCACGGTGAGTGACGGGACGACTACTGCGCAAGCGGTGCCTTTGGTTATACAAGTGGGGCAAGTGCCTACAGTAACCATTGCCGTGCCGCAGAATAATGCATTGTACAATGCGGGCGATCTTATTTTGTTTAGTGCACACGGGGAAGACGGAGCAGGTTTTGATTTGCCCGATGCCAACTTTACTACCGAGGTGCTGTTCCACCACCATGACCACATACATCCATTTTTCGGGCCGGCGCAAATGAAGAACGGCTCGTTTGCCGTGCCTATTACGGGGGAGCCTGACCCGGATGTTTGGTATGAAATTCGGGTAACGGGTACAGACACTAACGGCCTTTCTGCCACTGCAACCGTGAATATTTACCCACGCCATTCCACTATTACCTTCCAAACCAGCCCGCCGGGCTTGGATATAAATATAGACGGCTCGCCCATACATACACCCACGCAGGTGTTAGGGGTGGTGGGCTTTAACCGGGAAATAACCGCCCCGTCCCAAGGTGCAAACAACAATTACTATGTATTTGACCGCTGGTCAGACGGCGGTACTGCGACACATACCGTAGCGTTTCCCGCGGCCAATACTACGCTGACTGCGTACTTTAAGCTAGGCAATAGCCAGTGTGATGCTATTGGTGTAAATGCGTTTGTCGGGTGTTACCACGCCAATAAAACTCTGAACGACTTACGGCTCATTCGGACTGACCCACAAATTCATTTTCGGTGGGGTTCCGGTAGTCCTGGTGTAGGTCTGCCGGTGGACGACTTTTCCGTTCGCTGGAGCGGCGACTTTACGTTTGATGCAGGCACATATGACTTTACTACCGATACCGATGACGGCCGTCGTTTATACATAGACGGTGTGCTAGTCCAAGACTTCTGGTCGGAACAAGCAGTAGGGCAGCAGGTGACGCATCGCACTTTGACTGCGGGTACACATCGCATTGTTTTAGAATATTTTGAGGGAGCAGGGGATGCCTCGGCAAACGTAACCTGGGTAAAAACCGGTGCACCGCCTGCGCCGGTGGTGAACTGTACACAGCCAAGCGTCAATACATTTAACGCCTGTTATTTTTACCAGCGTGACTTGGTGGACTTTAAGCTTAACCGGACTGAGGCCTATCCAATAAACAACAATTGGGGCGAGGGTAGTCCGGACCCACTGGTGCCGGTAGATAACTTTAGTGCGAGCTACGTAGGTCAGTTTACTTTCAACGCGGGCGCATATGACTTTACCGTAACCGGAGATGACGGCGTACGGTTGTACATAGATGGAACTATGGTACTGGACAAATGGATAGACCAAAGCCCGCACACATATACCGTAACTCAAACGCTGACTGCCGGTGTGCACACTATAAAACTTGAGTACTACGAGAACGGCGGTGGTGCAGTGGCAAAACTTTCCTGGACGCTCAATGGCAACCCACCTCCACCTCCACCACCAACCCCTCCAACATGCTCTACACCAGGAGTAAATGTGTTTACCGGGTGTTATTATAATAACAAAGACTTCACCGCGCTTGCGGTAACCAGAACAGAAAACTATCCGCTCAGCTTTGACTGGGACTTAGGTAGTCCGGATGCTGGCATTGACCCCGATACTTTTTCCGCGGTGTATGATGGTCAGTTTACTTTTGAAGCCGCAGACTATGTGTTCACTGTTTCGGGTGACGATGGGGTGCGCTTGAGCGTGGATGGGCAAGTAGTGCTCGATAAGTTTTTTGATCAACCGGTAACTACCTATACGGTAATTAGAACCTTGACTGCCGGTGTGCACGAAGTAAAACTCGAGTACTATGATAACTACTGGAAAGCATCGGTTGGTTTGAGTTGGGCAAAGTCCGGCATAGCCCCACCTCCACCGCCGAGTGGGCAGTCCGTTGTTTCCTTTAGCCTGATGAATGCTGACACCGATCAGGTTATTGCTTCTTTCGATCCTTTGGGCCAGGGAGCAACGCTTAACTTAGCGACTCTCCCTACTCGTAATTTAAACATTCGAGCCAATACAAGCCCGGCTATAGTTGGGAGCGTTCAATTTGGCTATGACGGTGTCGCGAACTTTCGAACTCAAAACAGCGCACCGTACGCCTTAGCCTCAGACAATGACGGCGACTATTTACCATGGACACCCACTATAGGTTCGCATACGTTAATCGCTACCCCTTATGCTGGTACAGGGGCTACGGGCACGAGTGGTAACGCGCTATCTATTATGTTTGTGGTTACAGACGGCACACCGCCTCCTCCGCCAACCGGCGCATGCCCGGCCGCGGCAATAGAAGCGTTTACAGCCTGCTACTACAACAATATAGACTTTACAGACTTGGCGCTTACAAGGACCGATGTTGGCATAAACTTCAAATGGTTTGAAGGAAGTCCGGACCCGCTCATTGGTCCCGAAACGTTTAGCGCGCACTGGGCAGGCAACTTTACCTTTGCAGCGGGAGACTATAACTTCACCATCATAGCCGATGACGGTGTACGACTGACTATAGACGGCACTGTAGTGCTAGATAAACTTATAGACCAAAGCGAAAAGTGGTATACCGTGCCGGTAACGCTCACCGCCGGTTCTCACTTGGTAGTTCTTGACTACTACGAAAATGGCGGCGATGCCACCGCCAAGCTCTCTTGGGGACAGTAGTCGTAGTGAAGCATGAAGCATGAATTATGAATCATGGGAAAGAAATGAACACCACACTCATCGCATGATGCCTCAAAACTAAGAAAAAGTGACTCTTTGCATAACGCAAAGAGTCTCTTTTATTTTTGTTTATTTGTATAGACTCCCTTATTTATGCGCTATAAATGTATTGCTTTTATACATAAAATATGGTATAGTAAAGAATCTGTCGAGCGACAGATAGCTTGCAACGCGCGAGTTTAAGTAATAACAAAAAACTAAACATCTAAACCATCATGCAAGGAGGCATCGATGAACAAGCGACAATTGTTTGTATTATTTCTCGGCAGGGCTATAACTGCCCTAGCCGCATTGTGCTGCTTTTTCCCTTTCGTTAAGGAAGGAATTGCAGCTTATGAAGGCAGGGCTGTGCGGGAATATGCCGGCACTAGCAGCGCCTTCAGCGACTCTTACCAGAAGTCTGTGGATGAAACCATGGCCATCTGGAAGCAGCGTTTGGAGACCGACACAGAGCTTACGGCAGTCGGATCATTTAAGATTAACCGGATTGACTTGATACGACGGCTGCGGAAAATGCCAATCGAGTATTCGTACTGTCCTATGTGCGAATCCGATTTTGCTACACTGCAGCGCGAGTCGGCTGCAAAAATTTCCGAGGTCAATCGTCTGTATGAAGTCTACCGCCAGAGAATGGTTGGGCTGCATGGCGAGGCTGCGGTGGCAGATGAAGAAGTTAGAAACCAATCGATGGACACCCAAGTTGATCCAAAGACTTGGGACCAGCTCTTGGTCCTGCTTCTGCAGTGCTATTTGCTTTCTTGCCTAACACGTATTCCGTTTCTCGCTCTGAAAGCACATTTGAATGGGTTTTCGGTTTTGTACGAACTCATTACTCCCGACCGCATCATCTTGGTTGCGTTGCTCTATCCGGTGGCCGAAGTTGGGTACCCTTGGGGCACGCCCATCCAGAACATCAAGCGTGTTCTCAGTTACGCAGTCTGGTTCATAATGAGCTGCGTGAGCTGGGGCGTTGGTGGCGCTTCCGCACAAACGCCAGGTTCTACTAAATCTCCCAGCGGTAAAGCGGGGTCAGGGTATATATTTACCATGGACACTCGCGAAGAAGTTGAAGTGGTGGATGGAGACGGTAAGACCACTACGCTTCGAGTGATGGTTGCGAAAGACGGGCGGAAAGCGTTCTTTGAAGCTTTCGCTTTCGGTAAAACCAGCTCGGGCGGTCAAACCGAAAGTTTGCTCGTTACACCAGGAGTAAATCTCTTTCGCAAGAAGTTGGGCGACACCAAACTCACGTTGAATGCAATTGGTGGAATCCGCTTGCTTAGAAGTGAAAATGCGGCAGGCGTTGTAACCCATCAAACCAGAATAGCCACAGGATTGGAATTTTTTGCTTTGAGCAAGTACTTTCAATTCTTTAACCCCGCTGCCCGGCTTGAAATTGAACCCCGGGCAAAAGGCAGTAAGACGCTCTTGTACACGGCACAACTCTTGGGCCGTGCGAGCCCTGGTAAGCGGTTTTGGGCTGGGGTGGAAGGAAGCGCAACACACACGTTCGGCCGACCGACAAGCGGTTACTTCGGCGTGGTGGGGGCGTTTGACCCCAAGCCGGGTAAATCACGCCTTGAAATTGCGGTTATTAAGGCACTGCTTCCTACTGGCAATGGAGCCCATTCCATCCGCGGCCGTTTTATTTACAATTTCGCTTTTTAGTAGTTATGAGCGTGTGCAGGAATTGAGGACTCCTGCACACGCTCTTTGTTTTTTTAAATGCGGGTTAGTAGTGCATGATATAAATATACATGGGCACCGTGTGCAGTGCATATGTGCACATGGTGCCCATGTGCATGTGAGGTTTGGGTGGTGTACTCAAGATTTTATAGCGAGGCTGGCATGTTTATAATCAGCACACAACTACAAACGCATGATGAAGTGTATGACCATAACTTTTCTGACGACTCTAAAACCTTAACCTACTTATATCGCGATGGTATACAAGTGAGTTTGGGTACGTACACGTTTAAAAAATAATAGTAATTTAGCTCATGGTTACGGAAAGCCGACACGTAGTAATTAAACTGCGTGCCGGCTTTGTGTATGTATGGGCTATTGACGCCGCTTCAGGCGCGTTTTCTGTGGTTGTTGCCCCGGAGAAGCAGGGGCTCGCTTTATCCACCGACTTTGGCGTCCATTTTTGGTGGTGACGCCTACTTGCACGATACCGCGCATGGGGCGCACTTTCATGGTCTTGGTGGTGGCAACAGGTACAGAAACTTGTTTACCTTTTTTCTCGTTTTCGGTTTCAATAATCCCAAAAAATATTGACATGGGTCACATTCCCTTCTTGAAATTGCCTTGTCTTTTATGTTGACGCTACCGTTGCGCACATTGCAACAGTCATACAAAAAGACCTCGTATAATGACATAAAATGACATTTTAGTCAATAACGATGGCACATTTGTGGTGTTTGGAGTAGAAAAATTAGCCTTAAATTCTTTATTCCACCGTCCTAAAGTACTTGTTTAAGCCTTAAAAGTGATTTTAATGTTGTTTGACAAAAAGGGCTTAAAAATGCTATAGTAAGGCACTACGAAACGCAAAAAGAAATAAAAACCCGCATATTTTAAAGGATTCAGTAGCGGTGTTTTTTTATTGTTTTTTGTTCGATAGTTGCTTCATCTAATTTATATCTGAGCTCACTAAGCTTATATCTGGAACGCTTAGAAACGTATGTCTTGGTTTCGCAACCCACAAGTGCATGAATTTTCCGACCGTGCTTCAAAAGGCAGGGGTTTTCTCATTGCAGGCAAACGGACTGTGCACCATACTCAGTTAGAGCTTCGTCATAGTGCAGCTATTAGCATTACCGCCGGCCAGAAATTATTTGCTTTTACTGCTCTACTGCTTATTGCTCTACTGCTCTTCCTGAGTTGGAAAGTAGTCATGCTTACACTTGTGTGTATTCTGACTGCTTTTTACTTTATAGATTTACTATTTGGTTTGTTTTTAGCGTACCGAAGTTTTTCTCGAAACCCAGAAGTACAGGTGAGCCAGGAAGAATTGGATGCGCTGGTAGAAAAAGATTTGCCAACCTATACCGTGTTTTGTCCACTGTACAAAGAGTGGCAAGTGCTACCGCAGTTTATAGACGCCATGCAGCAGCTGGACTACCCCAAGAGTAAGTTGCAGGTTATGTTGCAGCTGGAAGAAGATGACACAGAAACTGTCGCGCATGCCCGGGCTATGGACTTGCCTGAGTATTTCGACATAGTAGTGGTGCCAGACGCAAAACCAAAGACCAAACCAAAGGCTATGAACTATGGCTTGCAGTTTGCTACGGGCGACATAATAACCATTTACGACGCAGAAGACATGCCGGAAGCAAGTCAGTTGAAGAAAGTAGTGGTTGCGTTTAATAAACTTCCGGACAACGTTGTCTGTGTACAAGGTAAACTTAACTTTTATAACCCGCAACAAAACATGCTCACGCGTATGTTTACCGCGGAGTATAGTTTGTGGTTTGACCTCATACTTCCAGGACTCCAAAGTATTGGCGCGCCTATTCCGTTAGGTGGTACTTCTAACAACTTTAAGAAATCTATTCTCCACGAGTTAGCAGGCTGGGACGCATATAATGTAACGGAAGACTGTGACTTGGGCATGCGTTTGGCTAAGAAAGGCTACCGCACTGCCATTGTAGACTCTACTACTCTTGAAGAAGCCAATAGCGGATACCATAACTGGTATCGACAACGTAGCCGATGGATTAAAGGCTATATGCAAACCTACTTAGTCCACATGCGTTCACCACGTAAAGCGGTGCGCGAGTTTGGCTTGCGCAACTTTTTGCTGTTACAACTGACTGTGGGCGGTAAAGTTCTCTCCATGTTTATAAACCCGCTGTTGTGGCTTATAACCATTGCGTACTTTGTAGCCCGTACGCATGTGGCGCCAATTATAGAACCATTTTTCCCACCGGCAGTTCTCTATGTAGGTGTGGTGAGTTTAATTTTTGGTAACTTTTTTTATGTGTATGCGTATCTCATAGGCCTTGCAAAGCGCCGTGAGTTCCGCGTTATGAAGTTTGTGTTTCTTGTACCGCTGTACTGGTTGGGTATGTCGGTCGCTGCCTGGAAAGCCTTGTACGAGCTTATAGTAAAACCACACTACTGGCAGAAGACGAATCATGGACTTCATTTGGCACAGCCAAATGAAAGTGTCCAGGGGACAGTGGACAGTGCACAGCAAACCACAGCTATAGTGCCGGAGCCGATGTATGCGGCGCCTATTTTGGTGCAAGAGTTGGTGGAAACGTTACAGGTTGCGGCGCATGTTTCTGAGCCCGTGCCAGTTAAAACTCCATTTGAACTTATACCGGAAGAAGACTCGGAAAACCATGGAACATGGAACATAAAACAGGGAGCAAAAGCAGCAGCTTCTACAACCTACAACCTACAACCTACAACCTATTCTGCATTGTTTTCTTTGCGTACGTTTGTGCGAAGTCAGCTGCACGAGCTAAAGACTGATAATACTGTCCGTGAAGGTGCGTGGCTGGTTGCCGGTAGTATAGCTGCAAACTTCTTTAACTTTTTGTTCAACGCAGTACTTGGTCGCACACTCAGCTTAAATGACTTTGGTTTGGTAACTTTGTTCAATACCATTCTTGGTTTGTTAGGTATTGTGTTTAGCGGCGTGGCGTCTGCGGTGACGCACAGAGTTGCGTTCTTGGCTGGAAGAGAAAAATATAACGATGGTACCATTTTTTCTCGGATTACGCTTAGAAAAACTTTCTTCATCGCATTTCTAGCGAGTATTGCCTGGGTTTTTTCTGATGGAATAATAGGTAGGTTCTTTAAAATAAATGATCTTATACTTATTTGGTTCTTTGCGCCGGCCATTTTATTTGGCGCCATGGCTGCGGTGCAAGGCGGGTTACTGAAGGGTCGGTTTGCGTTTAAGGCCCTCGGTGTGGCCGGTGTAGTAGAAGCTGTAGCGAAGTTTATTTTTGCGATTGCCTTTTTATGGTCTGGCCGTACCGATTTAATTGCTATGAGTATTCCGGCGTCTATTGCCATAGCTTTTGTGGTAACGGACTGGTATGTGGGTAGGCTTGTGCGTGATGTCATCCCTGAAACTGAAATACTAAAAGCAGATACGCGATACACCTTTCCAAATAAGTTTTTTGGCGCAAGTATACTCTCCTACGGTGCAAGTGCAGTATTTTTGAACATAGACGTGTTGGTAGCAAAACATTTTCTTTCACCGGAAGCAGCCGGCGCATATGCGTTGCTTTCCTTGGTGGGCAAAATGATTGTATTGTTCGGTTCACTCCTTACCACGTTTATTAACTCGGTGGTGAGTCATCACGAAGGTGCAAGTTCGGACCCTCGCCATGCTTTTTTGCGTATTTTTAAACTAACCATTTTCACAGCCATAGTAGCGTACATTGGAGTGGGTCCTTTAGGGTTTATAAGCGTACCCATTTTACTTGGTAGTAAAGCTGCAGGTATTGTTCAGTATTTAAATGTATACGGTTTGGGTATGGTTGGCTTCACGCTTTCGACGGCTATAGTGGGCTATCGGGTTGCTCGTAAACACTACTCCTACGCGTGGGTACAGCTTGCCGTTACCGCTGCAATGATTGGTGCTTTGACCATATTCCATGAAAACATTTGGCAGCTCACTTTTGTGGTGTGCGGTTTTGGCTTGGGTAGTTTGGTTGTTATTAGCCTCTGGCGAGCTGTGCATGAGAATAGTCGGTTCATGCTACGGAATCTGACAGACTTTTTTGACCTCTTCGCGCCAATGGCTGGAATTACGAATAACGAATTACGAATTGCGTCTGGAGCGAAACGAATATTGGTGTTCAACTGGCGCGACACTACGCATTTGTTTGCGGGTGGGGCTGAAACCTATATTCACGAGCTGTCCCGTCGGTGGGTGGAAGCGGGTCATGTGGTGACCCAGTTTTCCGGCAATGATAGCAAACAGCCACGCGAAGAAGTAATAGATGGGGTGCAAGTTATTCGCCGTGGTGGGTTTTACTTTGTGTACGTATGGGCGTTCTTTTACTACATGTTTCGGTTCCGGGGGAAGTTTGATCTTATTATAGACTGTCAAAACGGCATACCATTCTTTACCCCGTTTTATGCCCGCGAACAAGTCTATTGTTTACTGCACCATGTGCACCAAGAAGTATTCCATCGGTACCTTCCTAAACCTCTGGCTTGGTTTGCCGCTTTCTTGGAACGAAAGGTAATGCCGTATGTGTATCGCGATACTAAGTTTATAACCGTGTCTGAGTCGAGCCAAAAAGAAATGCAAGAACTAGGCTTGGGGATTGCGGGTATAGAAGTTGTATATCCGGGTGTGGACCTGTCCGTTTTGCAGCCGGGCAAGCAATCTGCTATTCCTACAGTGCTGTACCTTGGCCGGTTGAAGGCCTACAAGTCGGTGGATGTGCTCATTCGTTCCTTTAAGCAGGTGCTCGAGCGCGTGCCAAGTGCGCGGTTGGTTATTGCAGGGGGCGGAGAAGACGAGAAGCGTTTGAAAAAAGTGTCGCACGACCTTGAACTGTGTAAGCATATAGAGTTTAAGGGTAAGGTATCAGATGCTGACAGGTTAAGTTTAATGCAACAAGCTTGGGTGTTTGTAAACCCGTCTATGATGGAAGGGTGGGGGATAACTACCATAGAAGCCAATGCGTGCGGGGTGCCGGTAGTAGCGAGTAACGTGCCGGGCTTGCGAGAGTCAGTGCAGAACCCTCACACTGGGTACTTAGTTCCCTACGGGGACACACATGCATTGGCGGAAAGCATTACGAAGTTGTTGGAGAGTCCTGAGTTGCGGCAGCGCATGAGTCAAAATGCACTCCAATGGGCGCAGCAGTTTGACTGGGAGCTGAGCGCGCAGAAAACGCTCATGCTTATAACTGAGCCAGCCCTGGCAAAAACATAACCCAAAAACAAATACCTGATATATTAAGGGTTTTGTTCATTGTATGACTAACGATATTGAAAAAATAATTGCCGAGAAAGTTCCGTGTTACTTCATTTCTCCTCATTTGGATGATGCCATGCTTTCATCCGGCGCGCTCATTACCTACTTGGCCGACAAAGTACCGGTGACAGTTATAACTATTTTCACCGAAGCGTCGTCCAGACCGCACACTATTTCTGCATTGCAGTTCTTGAAACAGTGCGGGTATCAAGACGCACAAGCTTTATTCGCAGACAGAAAACTAGAAGACATACGCGCATGTAAACTCGCAGGTGTGCAATACAAACACCTAGGGTATGTAGATGCGCTGTTTCGAAAAAAAGATGGTTTGCTTGGAAAACTATTTGGTGCGTACTTACCGGAGCTGGCTCATGTAAACCCTACGTATCGTTTCCATATAGTTCGAGGGGCGGTCAGCTTTGCAGATAGAATACTGACCCAAGGAATTACCCTCACCATTAAACACATGTTACCCGCGGATGGAAAGTACGCCATCTTTGGACCTATGGCGCAGGGAAACCACTTGGACCATCGTATTGGTAGGAACGTCTGCAAAGAACTGTCGGGAAGCATGTATTCGTGGTTAGACTATCCGTATTGCATACGCGATGAAGTTGCAGTAAAAGATGAACCACGGTTTGCTTGGAGCGGCAACGTAGAACAAAAGGCTGAGATTATTCAATGTTACACCTCTCAAGTTAAAGCAATGTTTGGACCCAACAAGGTAGAGTTGGTTGATGAGCTATACTACTAGCATGATATGGATATTACCCGCTTAATTACATTGAATATATTTACAAAGATTGCTCAAACCATGCCGCAAGAGCTTGGTGCTTTTAAGTTCGTGCGGCGAGTGTTTGAAAATCAGCCGGAAAAGACCTACGACTTTGCGTTGTACCAAGATGAAGCGGGGCATTTCGTTTTGGCCAAAATGTGGACTGGAAGTATTAAGAACTTGGATTATTATTGGTTAAAAAACGAATCGGAAATTTATAAGGCGCTTGCTCAGACTGCATCGAAGTACGAGAATATCAACGTCTCTGTACCCAGCTATAGAGGGGTGTTTGATATTTCAAATTCGTTTATATTATTGATTGATTATTTAGTCGAAGATAGGAGTGGGCAGGATTTAAGTTTGGATGAGTTCCACTGTGTCCAAACTTATTTACATCAGATTGGCAGCCAGATTGTGGGAACACAGCGTGTTAAATCCCGGGCATGGTGGTATTTTGTGCTATCAGGCTTTGTTAATATGTGTATTTGCATAATTCGCGATCCATTGTACGCGGTACGATATGCACGTGCCTACTCTGCGCTTATTAAGGTTTTGCCGCAGTACCACAAGGAGTCCTTAGTATTTACCCACCGCGATATAAAACGAGAAAATATTGTAATGCAGCAAGGTTGCTTGTATGTAATTGATTTTCAACTGGCAGTATTTACCAATAAATACGTGGAGGCTGCAAATACAATCATCCATTGTTTAGAGAAAAAACGTGCGAATACAGATTTTACACATGCACTCATACGGCAGTATTTGCGAGAAGGGCAAGAGTCGGCGACCTACAAGGCATTTGCGTATTACGCGGTACTGTACGACCAAGCCGTTAGTCGTTCCTCTTCAACCGAAGAAAATAGAATTTTTCTTAATGTAGTAGAGCGGTCTTAATATATGCAAGAAATGTCTTTAACAGTTGCTATACCAGCATATAATGAAGCCAATAATCTTGGTTGTTTATTGGAAAGTGTACTCAAACAAAATATTGACGGTTTTATTTTATCTAAAATATTGGTGATAAACGACAACAGCACTGACCATACCCTTCAAGAAGCGCTCAGTGTACCAGATGGGCGAATAAGCGTTGTTTCTGATGGAATGCGAATTGGCAAAAATGCCCGCATGAATGAGATATTCTCTCAGGTCGATTCTGATATTTTGATTCAACTCGACGCTGATATTGTCCTTAACAATGAGAATATTTTTGCCAATTTATTAGCCCCTTATTTAGGACCTGCTCCACTTCCAGTACTGGTGTGTGGGAATCATACGCCTTTAGTGCCCCGCACATGGAGTGAGCAAATTGCTTACTTTGGAGAGATGATATGGTTATCGAGTATTCGTGAGGCGGGAGATCGCGCGAGCGCCTTTCGCTGTTATGGTCATATCCGCGCTTTCACCAAGCCTTTTTATAAAGCGTTTACTGTGCCGAACGGGTTGCCGGTAAATGAAGATTTGTACAGCTATCTATGGGCTACGGAGCGTATGCTCCCTGTCGCATTTGCGCCAACAGCCGTAGTGCAATATCGTTTGCCTAATAATGTGCCTGATTATGTAAAGCAATTTCGACGCACACACTCCTATCAAGAGCAGACGTTACAGTGTATACAGAGTACAGTGCTCCCCTCTATTCCTCGATGGATTATGTTGAAGCAGCTACTGCATCAAATGTTCCGTACCAGGCCTGACATAGTTTTTGGTTTTTTTGTTGTACGGCTGTTTTGTTTATTTGGTGGAAAGCAGGTGCCGCAGACTAATATTTGGGAGGTATCAAATTCAACGAAACGTATTAATTAGTATGCAATATACTCTTACAGTTTGTATCCCCGCGTATAATGAAGCTCAAAATATTGAGCGTGTTTTGCGTGCTGTGTTGGCGCAGGAGGAACGTGGCTTTGTTCTTTCTCAGGTGGTAGTGTATTCCGATGCCAGTACAGACCACACAGCTACGGCCGCACGTGTGGTTGAGGATGAACGTGTTGTAGTTATGGAAGGAGAGGTGCGTGGGGGTAAGGCGGCGGCCATTAACCGTATGTTCAGCGTGGTGAAAACCGATGCGGTGGTTTTGCTGGATGCAGATAGCGTTATTTTGGACAATAATGTACTTGCTAAGTTGGTTGAGCGCATGAGTGAGAGTGGTGCTTCCTTAGTTTCTGGTTACTGTAAGCCCTTGGCCCCGCAGTCTTTTATGCAACGTTTGTTGGTACTCGGAACCGAAGCTTGGCAGGAACTTATTAGCAAAACTCCAAACAGTGATATGTACCGTTGTGGTGGGCAGCTGGTACTCATGCGGAAAGACTTATACGCACATATTAGTTACCCCAAAACTAGTGCCGATGATGTATATCCATATATCGTGGCTAAGGAGCGAGGTTTAGGCTATGCGTATGATTTAACTGCAGAAATATATTACAAGCTTCCGTCCACGTACAGAGATTTTTATAGGCAGCAGACTCGTTTTCTAAATGCCGATGCGTCCATGGAAAGCATTTTTGGTTCGGCTGTGGTCAAAAAATATTACACCATAGGGTTAGTGAATAAAATAAACGCTGTGTGGACTGCATTTATTCGACACCCCGTTATGGCTATTTGTTATGCACTTATGCTGGTGTCCCCAAAGTTAGTGGTTGCATTGTTTAAACATGATACCGGTGGGCTGTGGGTCATTGCCGAGTCAACTAAAGATTTGGTTTAGTTTTGTATGCGCATTATTTTTTCCAATTATGACGACCTAAAAAACCCCTACTATGGCGGCGGCGGCGCAGTAGCGGTCCACGAGGTGGCTAAGCGGTTGGCGGCGAGACAGCACACGGTCACCGTGTTTACTGGCTGCTACCCAGGTAGTACGGATGAAGTTATAGATGGCGTTCATTATAGGCGAGTTGGTTTTCATATTTTTGACGCGCGCATAGGCCAGTTAGCTTTTCAGTTTGCCTTGCCGTGGTATGTGGCTCGTCTGGAGTTTGACGTGTGGGTAGAAAGTTTTACTCCGCCATTTTCTACTGCATTACTACCGCTGTTTACTAAAAAGCCGGTAGTGGGTTTAACCCACTTATTGGGAGGCAAAGCTATGAAATTAAAATATGGCTTGCCGTTTGATATACCTGAGCGGTTGGGTATGCGGTTGTACCAACATGTAATAGTGTTGCAACAAGCGCTGAAGGATGAGCTACGTAAAATGGCCCCCAACACCAAAACCTTTATTATTCCAAATGGAGTAGATGCGCAGGTCTTACAACAAGTGCCCGTGTCCAAACCGGGCTACATTGCATTCTTGGGCCGGATAGATTTTGAACAAAAGGGTTTGGATCTGCTCTTGCAGGCATACGCCAAAGTAAAGAACCAAGTGAGTGTTCCCTTAAAAATTGCGGGAACAGGTTTAGAGGGGGACTTACAGCGGTTGAAGAAAGAAATTGTCTCCTTAGGACTCAGCGCGCAGGTGGAGCTGGTGGGCAAACTGTCGGGGCAGGCTAAGCTAGACTTCCTAAACGCAGCAGACTTTTTTGTTATGTCCTCTCGCACTGAAAACTTTGCCTTAGTGTTATTGGAAGCATTTGGGATTGGCTTGCCCGCTGTAGTGTTTAATATTTCAGGAGTGCAATGGGTGCCGGTTACCGCAGCTGTGAAAGTTGAGCCATTTAATGTAGACGCCTATGCACAGGCTTTGGTGAGCATGGCTCATGATTCTGAAAAGCGAACTGCTATGGGTGCAGCCGCACGAGATTGTGCTGCACAATACAGTTGGGATACAATTAGTGCAGAGTATGAACGAGTACTACTAGAAACTGTTACAGGGAGGTCATGAAATTTTTATTTACCCATTGCTATAGTAAACAGAACAGGGGAGACGCGGCAATAATTGCGACTATGCTGCGTCGTTTTCGTGTTATGATGCCAAACGCTGGTATAACACTCGCAACGTTAGACCATTTTGAAGCGGGGGAGGCTTTTGAAGGTGCATCTCAAGTTCATTCGTTTTTTTATGTGGCCATATATACATCGTTTGGTGTATTGGGACGTATAGTTAAAACGCTCTACGTGGTTTTAGCAACTACTGTCTGGGCTGCAATATGGCGGCTGAGCAGAGTACGGTGTAACATATTACTCACTAAGCCGCTGAGGGAAACTATAGAGCAATATCTTGCTGCAGATATAGTGGTACCTGTTGGAGGCGGGTACTTGCTTGGAAAAAATACCGTGCACGATACGTTAACAGTTATATTGCAGCTTCATGCGGTTGCTGTGGCATTAGTTATGCGCAAGCCAGTACTTTTGTTTTCTCAGTCCGTGGGTCCATTTGGAAACTGGCTTCAAAAGTTTGTGAGCAAAATAGTGCTTAATCGTGTGCAAGCTATTATGGTGCGGGAAACTTTGAGTAAGGAGAACTTGAAAGAATTGGGTATACGTACACCACATATAGTAGAGACCGCTGACGCAGCATTTTTGTTTGAGACGACTTCCGTTACAGATGGCCGAGTTGTGTTGGAGCAAGCTGGTGTCCCCACCGCGAGTCGGGTAATAGGGGTTACCGTTCGAAATTGGTTATCTCCCTTAGGTCAGGCAGAGTACGAGCAATCCATGGCGCACTTTGCAGCCAAGCTCAGTGCTCAGGGTTATGCTGTGGTGTTTGTGCCGCAAGTAAGCTCTGCGTTTCATAACGACGATGACGCTCTGGTGCAAAGTCGCATTCAGCAACTGTTGCCAGCAGCAGCTCACGGCGTATATTTTTTAAGCAATACTTTATCGTTCGAAGAGGTAAAAGCTGTATTTGCTTCGTGTACCTATGTGGTAGGGACACGCATGCATTCGGTAATTTTTGCCCTCACCTCGCGAGTACCAGCGCTTGCTATAGCCTACGAGCGCAAGACGGTGGGTATAATGTCTAGTTTTGGTTTGCAAGAGTACGTTATACCTATGGAGCGAGTTACTTCTGAGCTACTTGAGCAAAAATTCTTAGAGCTCGATAGCCACCGCGAAGAGTATCTGGCTAAGCTTGATATTCATATGCCAGTAGAGCAAAAAAGAGCAGAGGAGGCTTTTCAAGAAGTTCAGGCTTTTGTAGCAAAAAATGGTCTTGTTTAACACCTTTTTTCACAGGTTCTATATTGACAAAATGGCTTATTTAAGGTAGAATATTTAGTCTATGCATAAATTACGCGTTACAATTGCGGTTGCGTTTATCGTTCTTTTGAGCGGTTCTTTGTATTTGGCTACAATTCGAGGAGTGGAAGGAAATCCTACACCCGCAAACTTGATGAGCCAGGAGCAGTCTACACAGGCTTTCGAACTTTCTCCTGAACGCGGACGTTTTGCGCATGTGGTCGCCTTGGCAGAGACAAAGAAATACGCATTAAACCAAGGCTTGGCTGACTTTGTGTATCCGGATGTTGGTTGGTATCAAGGTAGGTTCTATAGTTTTTTCGCGCCGGGTATGGCTTACATGGCTCTGCCATTTTATTTGATTGGTCAAAACTATAATTTGGCCCAGCTATTTACTTTTGGTTTTGTTTCGTTTATTAGCATACTCGCTCTTGTATTTATTTTTTTAATTGCCAAAAATATACTCAAACTTCCGTTGTGGGCTTCGCTGGTGGCTGTAATTATATTTGCGTTTGGATCTACAGCTTGGAGTTATGCAGTAACGATGTACCAACATCATGTAACAGTATTTTTTATACTTTCCACATTCTACGCCGTATGGAAATACAAACAGGCAGGGAGGCTTTCTTGGCTTTGGGCTTCTTGGGTGTGGCTTGGTTATGGATTGGCCTTGAGCATTGACTATCCGAATGCTGTTCTATTGTCGCCTGTAATAGTTTATTTCTTTATTTCTTCTACCCAATTTGAGCGTATTCAGAATCGGGTTCGAATTGGGTTGCGTGGAGCGTTTTTGTTGACCTCGATATTTTTCGTACTTGTTACTGGCTTGCACTTGTTGCATAACCAATTAGAATTTGGAAGTTGGAAGAGATTGTCTGGTAGCCTCGCAGACTACAAAGTGATAAAGGAAAATAGCTTAGAGAATAAGAGCATAGCAGAAATTACTTCAGGAGTTCAAAAAGTTGCTGATAAAAAAGGCAATGTTGTAAATTTTTTCAGCGAGAACAAGCTTCCAAATAGTTTTGGCACACTACTCTTTTCAACGGACCGTGGCTTGTTGTTCTATGGTCCAATATTTATTTTTGGGATTTTAGGCTTATTGTTTGCACTTAAGTTTTTAAACACAGAGCTCGCGGTACTTATGAGCCTGTCTTTTGTAAATATATTTTTATACAGTAGCTGGGGTGATCCTTGGGGTGGTTGGGCATATGGTACGCGGTACTTAATTCCCACTATGTCTATCTTTGCTTTGTTCGCTGCTTATTGGTTTACCAAGAGTCCGCGAGCATGGATAAGTAGACTTGTTGCGCTGCCTCTGTTTGCGTATTCATGCGCTGTAGCGTTAGTTGGCGTGCTTACTACAAACGCAGTTCCGCCAAGAGTTGAAGCTGACTTCTTGCACTCAAAATATAATTACTTGTATAACATTGATTTTTTGAAAGACGGCAGAAGTGGAAGTTATTTGTTTAACACGTATTTACACCAGCACATAACACTCATTCAATATTATGAAATTTTATTTTCAATAGTGTTTATTGTGTTTGGCTTGGTAATTATTGTAGGTCCGCTTATAAATCGAAAAGACAATGTTTAGTTTTTCTGTTTCAAATTCAAATCTTGAGCGGGCTTCTCATTATGCTCAAAAGTTATCGCCACAAAAAATATTGCTGGCGCTCACTTTTGTGTTGGCTGGGTTGGCATCTGCATATTCGTACATGCATGGTTATACCGTTGCCTATGGGGACGCGGAGAGTCATTTGAACATTGCAAAGCGTGTTGTAGACTCCATAACGCCCGGCTTTGCGCAGTTGGGTGGTATTTGGTTGCCTATCCCGCACATACTCATGATGCCGTTTGTGTATTTTGACTTTTTGTGGCGCACGGGGTTGGCGGGAAGCATTGTAAGTGGTATTTGTTTTATTATTTCTGCACTCTACATATACAAAATAGGGGAGTTTGTTACCAAGAGTAAGTGGATGGGTTTTGTGGCGGGTTTAGTTTTTGTTACGAACCCTAACATTTTGTACCTACAGTCTACTCCTATGACAGAGCTGACACTGATTGTGTTCTTCATCCTGTCCACCTATTACTTTATTCGGTTTATAGAAGACCAGGAAGACTTAGTTGCGCTTATCGCAGCGGCCATTTTTGCCTTTTGTGCCGCACTTTCGCGCTATGACGGTTGGTTCTTGGTGTGTGCCGAAGCAGGGACCATTGGTTTGCTTTATATACCCTGGCACCGGATCCCACGGAGTTGGAAAGAACTTGCGTCCGGGTTTAATCGGGACCTGTGGGACAAGCTTGAAGGCCGACTTATTCTGTTTGGAACCATTGCATTTTTTGGTATAGCTTTGTGGTTACTCTGGGACTGGGTTATTTTAGGCGACCCGTTGTATTTTACCCACAGCGTGTTCTCGGCTAAGAGTCAGCAAAACAGTTGGTTGGCGAAGGGTGAGTTGCCGGCCTACCAGCACCTTGGGACGTCGTTCTTGTACTACTTTGTAACCGCTATGAGCAATGTAGGAGTGGTGGTATTCCTTGTCGCCATAGTTGGTGTGTTTTGGTTTATGCTTAAGAGCACGAACAAACATCGGTTTTACATTTTACTTATTCTCTTCGTCCCATTCATTTTTAACGTGGTAACGTTGTTCATGGGCCAGTCGGTTATATTTATCCCACACCTCACGCCTGTGGGCTTTGACTGGCGTTTGTTCAATGTTCGCTATGGGGCCATGTCGGTACCCCTGGCGGCTGTGTGTGCCGCGTACTTGTTTTATAAAGTAAGTTGGAAATCAAAAATACTACTCGCAGGTTTGTTTGTGTTTCAGTTTGGGCTGTATGCGGTTGGTTACTCCAAAGTAATGGCATTGGAAGACGGGCGAGTGGGGTTGTCCAGCTTCATAGCTAAAATTCCGGACGCGCAAAACTGGTTTGGTAAGAACTATGACCACGGTTTAGTGCTGCTCGACGACTACGCTCGTGCCATGAGTGTTATCCGTACGCCTGTGCCTATGAAGAACTTTATTTACATTGGAAACAAGCCTTACTGGGAAGAAAGCCTGGCCACGCCGGAAAAGTGGGCCACCTGGATTATTATGCAAAAGAACGACGCGGTGTGGAAGTCTTTAATTGACGATCCATATAAGCAGGGGCAACTGTATAAATACTACATAAAGCAGTATACCTCTAACGAAATTCTTATTTTCCGCCGCAACGACGCAGTGCCGGTTACGAACTAGCTTTCAGCTGTTAGCTTCTAGCTGTTAGTAATAAAGAATATATAATTATCATTTTAATAACATATGTTATAAAAATGATAATTTTGAAAACGAAGATAAAACAAAAAGTTTGGTGTGTGGGCCGAGCTTGTTTTGCGTAAGTTTGGCCTTAACACCAAAATTTAAAATACAATTGTCGCATCGCGCGGCAGTTCTGGTAATTAATCTTTCCCCAGGAGGCCTTGCGTGAAAAGACGTGAGCAAAGAAATTTGTTGTTTCTGATGGGTTTGACCATCACAATGCTATTTTGGCTCATGCTCACCATTTCGCGCATGAAGCCTTAATTATAAACCAAATTCAAATCCGTTTCTGCTGCACATGTAGTAGAGGTGGTAAACAAAAAGAAAACTCAGCAACTACGAGGAGTGTTGCATGAAAGTTGAAAATAATGGTATCGCAGCTTATCATTCCCAGTTATATGATGTTCGTGCGTTGCCCGATAGGACTGTCGCTGTCGCCGTTGGTATTGGTCTTGACCCAACGGGCACCAAAGCTAGTGGCCGTTCCGCGGCAAACGCCCGCACCGCAGCGGCTGTCCAAAATGCAAACTATGCCAAAAATTTGCTCATGCTCAGTCTTAATGGCAATGAACACTTGACCGAAGCAAGGGCAATGCAGGCCAGCTTGCCCGAGTCTGCCCGGAACGTAGTCATGGATTGGGGGTTAGCCCCTGGCCAGGAGGATGATACTTTCAAGAACATGCGACGATTAAGGCATTTTGTAATCGAGCATGGCTGGGAGACAGTCATCATCTGCGCGCACAAGCACCACGCGCGTAGGTGTGGGTGGATTGCTCGGTGGGCGCTCCGTGGCCTTGGGGTGCAAATTATAACCCTTTACGTCCCTGGACCCTATGACCAAGGCGCAAAGGGTCGAGCGGAGACGGCACTGACATTCTGGTTGCGTGAAAAGTTGGTGTGGCTTTACACACCGTACCATTTTTTACGGAACTGGAACGAACCGTTCCAGAAGTAACAAATATCGGCCGCAAGGTCTGTAACTACAGCACAAGGAGGCTGCCATGTTCTTTAGGTTCATCTGCTTTTGCATTGCGGTCATGATTGTGACTGGTGCACTGCTAACCCTTTTTCTACTGGGGCTTCTGACGGCACTTAGAGCCGCTGGGCTCTTATCGGAGTAGGAGAGAACTGTGATTTTGAAACGAAAAAGCGGACTCGAAGTTTGAGTCCGCTTTTTTCTATGGTTGAGAGTTTAGTGCTCAAACTTTATATCAAGTTTTGGTGCAGCTTTGTCTATCCAGGTTTCAATTTTTCCCACCTTATAGCCTAAAGTAGCCTCTTCCGTATCTCCCGTAACTTTTTCCTTTACAATGGTATCTACGGACGTTTGTAGGGTAGAAAAACTATCCTTTAGTTCCGCCATGGCTTTGCTGAAACTTGCTTCAGTCACGAAAACTGTTTTTTGATACTCAGTAAGCTTTTGTATGTCTTCGGGGGTTAGCATATATTTTATGTTATCGATTTTTCACGTACTAGCTAATTGCATATATCATAGCCTCAAACTTTTACAGGGTCAATGTGTAGTAAAATAAGGGGTAATACGATATGTGTACTCGCAGGATATTATGCCATGCATGGCCAGGCTAATGCGTTACCTGTGTTTTGAGGTGGTATACTTAACATATAATAATCTACTATTTTACATGCCTGAAGCACACGGCTTTAAAGATAAAATGTTACGAGCAGGGGAAATGGGGCTGGTGGATTCAGAGCTTGCCGCCCTTACACCGGTAGAGCTTCTGACAAAACTCGCAGACCCTGAAGTACGAAAACTTGATAAGTTAGCGGCCGGTCTCGCCCTGTTGCGCAATGCAGCACCGTCTTTTGTGAAAGGCATCGACTTTTAGAAGTTCTTTTTTGATCCATCGTCACTTCCGTTTGACCTCAAAGAGTTCTCCTTTGAAGGCAGGCTTGCCGCCGGCGGGATAAGCGATGTTTATTTACTAGAATCACTCAATGAAGACACTCCCTCTTTTGTTTTAAAAGTAGACTCTCTGTATGGTACGAACGAAGAGTTACTAAAAAGAGCGCAAGAGCTAAAGGCGGAATATGAAAGACAAAAGCTGTACTATGCAGCACTGCCAACTCTCATACCCGAACTAAATATGATGCTTATTCAAGACCCGCGGAAGTTTATTCTAGATAAACCCCGGTGCGCAGTTGTTACCGAGCAGCGTTTTTTAGGACGTGGGTTGCAGGGCGTATTTGAATCTTTTTCCCCTGAGGAACTTGCCACTCTGTTTGTTCATGCGCCTGCTCTTAAAGTACAGTTCGAAAAGTTTACTATGCTTACCAGGGAACGGTTAGATGCTAGTGGAGAGGTTGTAGACATACTTGGGCAGAATAACCTCGTTCTTTGCCAGTTCAAAGACCAACTTAATTTAATACTGCTTGACCCAGTGGATGCACTAAAACCAAAAAACATGCCTGAGCTGTACCCTGAGCGTATTGAAAGAGTAAAAAATAGGCTGAAATTTTTAGAAGATTCGTTATGAGTTACATAGTATGAAAACTTCGCCACATTATTGCTTTATTCGCAAGAATATGCGGTAAAATACTTGTATTTCGTTTGTGTGGTGCTATACTAATTGGCTAAACAAACACCTAAAACCATTCTAAGCAGATCCCTCATACTATTGTTATAAGGGGTCGAGGTCGATACGAATGGTTTTTTGTTTGGCTTAGTTACTACAAAGAAATTAATGAATAATTATAACCATGCTTAAAAACAAGTTTGTTTTGAGCGCCGTTACCGCAGTGGTAGCAGTTGCTGGTTTTGGTGTAACTACACAGGCCGCACAGGCTGTGGTTACTCCTCCTCAACCAACTGTGTTGTGTGTACACAAGGACGGCGAAGTAGATGTTGTAGGTGTGAACGGTTTTAAACTGTCCAACTGCAACAAGTCCAAAGACGTATTGGTTACCACATCTGGAGCAACCGGTCCTCAGGGCCCCATTGGCCCGGTAGGTCCGCAGGGGCCACAAGGCCCGCAGGGTAACGTGGGTCCAGCCGGCGCAACAGGCCCTATTGGTCCACAAGGCTTGCAAGGTCCAAAAGGCGATACCGGTGCTGCCGGGGCTCCAGGACAAGATGGCGCAAAAGGCGAAAAAGGTGACACCGGCGCAACCGGTCCTCAAGGCCCACAGGGTGCTAAGGGCGATGCAGGTAAGGACGGTACGAGTGTTAAAATAATGGGTTCACTTCCAGACCAGGCAAGTTTACCTGTAAGCTGCAGCGCAGGTGATGCATATTTGATTGCTGGCGACCTCTGGGTATGCGATGGTTCTGCGTTTCAGAACGTAGGTCAAATCCAAGGCCCTAAAGGCGAAAAAGGTGACATCGGCGCAGAGGGACCTATGGGCGCAACCGGTCCTGCCGGAGCCAATGGCCTAGACGGTAAAGACGGACAAGACGGTGATCAAGGTGTAAAAGGCGACAAAGGCGACGCCGGTGTTCAAGGTCCAACCGGCCCTGCCGGTGACGTTGGTCCTGCCGGTCCTCAAGGTCCGCAGGGTATAAAAGGTGATCAAGGCGACAAAGGCGACCAAGGTCTTCCCGGTAAAGATGGCACAAATGGTATTGATGGTGCTGTAGGTCCTCAAGGTCCTGCCGGTGCCGACGGTGCTAAAGGCGATAAGGGAGACAAAGGCGACACCGGAGCAACCGGTGCAGCTGGTGCTAAAGGTGACCAAGGTATTCAAGGCGAGCAGGGTCTAAAAGGTGACACTGGCGATGCGGGTGCTAACGGCACTAATGGGACAAACGGAGCTGATGGTGCAAAGGGTGACCAAGGAATCCAAGGTCCTCAGGGTGATAAAGGTGCAACTGGCGACACTGGTGCAACAGGCCCCCAGGGTTTAAAGGGCGACAAGGGTGATACCGGTGCTGCAGGTGCAGATGGTGCAACTGGTCCCCAAGGCGCAACTGGTCCTCAGGGTCCAAAAGGTGACACCGGTAACACGGGTCCTCAAGGTCCTGCTGGTGCAGATGGTGTCCAGGGTCCAATTGGTCTAACTGGGCCTCAAGGTCTCAAAGGCGACAAGGGTGATACCGGTGCAACGGGTCCACAAGGTCCTATTGGGTTGACTGGTGCAACCGGTGCAACGGGTCCTCAAGGCCCAGCTGGTGCTAACGGTACAAATGGAACCAATGGTACGAATGGATATACTGTTTTTTCTGGTGGTGGTGTGCCTAGCACTAGTTCAACTAATTACGGTGCTTTTGGAGCGTTTAATATTTCAGCTACAGAAGCAAGCGTCCAAATACCAGTTCCAGCTGGTAGCTTGAGCAACTTGCAGGTGCATGTTTCCAGTGCCGCTGGAAGTGGTAATACATGGACTTTTACAGTTCGTAAAAATGGTTCGAGCACAGGTGCTCCTACTTGTACTATATCTGGTAGTAGTACTGTCTCATGTAGTAGTGCAACGGCTCTTAGTTTTGCTGCCGGAGATTTGCTGTCCTTGCAAATAGTTCCAAGTAGTAATCCTAATAACGCCACAATAAGCTGGTCTGCGGAACTGCAGTAAAAGTTGTCAAAGACATGCAAAGGAAAAGAGCCCCGCGGAGGTCGGGGCTCTTTTATATTAGGTGTTATATATTTACGCTGTTCGTACGTGAGGTTGTTTCTTTGTAGTTATGAAAGCAAAAGAAAATATAAACAGCACTGCAGCGGCCACATCCGCAACGTGCCAGACATCGGCCCTTAGGTAGAGTGGGGCAAGTGGGTTAAAGACTACTGCCACTAACGCAAACAACCAACCCAAAGGGGTAATATTTCGTTGGTAGGCTTGTTGTATGGTCACCAAGCTTGCGCCAACGACAACCCAGTTCATTATTTGATAGTAGACAAATGGGTAACTCCCCAAAGCGCCGAGGAGTAAGACAATGGCTAAAAGCTTGAGCCAATGGTTGGATAAAAATGTATTCATGGAGCGAAGTATACCGTAAAACCCCTTATTTGTAAAGGGTTTTATTTGTAAACCCTTACGGTCATTGCGAGGGCTTCCGAAGCAATCTTATACCCAAGCTACCCAAGCCGAGATTGCCACCCGCCTACCATCCCTATCATTGGCGGGCAGGCGTCAGTCTCCGCCAGCTGGCGGACTCATTTCTCACAATGACAGAAATACTTAGGTTTATACTCTCGGGGCCAGTGAAGTGAGGGGTTACTTTTTCTCTTATTGTGCGATTATGTAGTTATGTGCTTTAATTAGAGTTCGCGACTCACTAATGTTTCGATTCCCCAACAATTTGCTACACTATATACATATGGCGGTAGATAAGGTTTCAGCTGTATTTCGGAGCTTAGCAGTGCTATTTTTAATAGCTATTGCTGTTTTTGCGTTTGAGTTCCCGCATACGGCTAGTCCACAAGCGGCAAGCACGGCGGCTAAAGCTTTACCTGAACCGCCGCTTGGTCGCTTATGGCATTTTCAGTGCGTAGACACTATGAAGTACTCCCGGGATTCTGCCCGAGAGTTTTTAGACGACCCTGTACGGTCACAAACATTTATTGCCAACGAAGTTTCTATTATCAAATCTTTAGGTGCTACGTGTGTATCGGTTGGTACACCGTACGACGACGAGTTTTTGCCTTTGCTCCAACAGTGGACAAGCACTATTCACTCCGCCGGTATGCAGGTGTGGTTTCGCGGAAACTTCGCCGGGTGGGAAGGATGGTTTGACTATCCACTTCTAAAAAATGCGGAGGAACACCACGCAAAGACCTATGCGTTCATAACGAGTCATCCTGAATTTTTTGCTGAGGGCGACATTTTTAGTCCTGCGCCGGAAGCGGAAAACGGTTTACTCGGTAGCCCATGGGCTTCTGGCTCAGCTCGCAAAGCCTTGGTAGATTTTGCATGGAAGTCTTCAGATACGTGTCAGCGGGCTATTACTGCTATACACAAAAAAGTTAACTGCGGATACTTTAGTGCAAACGGTGACGTAGCGCGCGATGTATATACGCATGATGTGCTCCAGAAGGCTGGTGCAGTAACGGTGATTGACCACTACATACCTAGCGTGGTGCAGTATGGAATAGACTTGGACGGCTACGCACAAAAGCATGGCTTACCTATAGTAATAGGAGAGTTTGGCGCACCCATACTCGACCTGAACGGTGCACTCAATGAGCAAGAGCAGGCTCAATACGTAGGCGAGCTTTTACGACAGTTCTATACACACAAAAAACAAATTCTAGGTTTGAACTACTGGGTCTTGCGCGGCGGTTCTACTGAGTTACTCAACTCCGACGGTAGCGAGCGAGCAGTAACTGAAGTCGTACGAGACTACTTCATGCCCGGGCAAATAGTGGGCACTGTTTTGGATGGCATAGGTAGGCCAGTAAAGAACGCAATCGTAAGTACAGGTGATACCGTACAGCAAGTGCGCACCGATGCCAAAGGTAACTTTGCCTTAAGTATTCCACCAGGTGCGGTTGACCTTCAAGTTGTAGCGAGTGGGTACAGTGCAAACATCCAACGCGTAGAAACCTCACGAGGCCAGCAGACCGCGGTTAAGTTTTTTATAGAACCCGTTAAACCAAGTTTGTGGTATAGGACCCGAGCGAAGCTTGGAATATAGTAGAAAAGCAGAATTAGAAGAGTTAGAAGAACGAGAAACAACGGTATTTACAATAAAAACAATCCCGATTTAGAGTCGGGATTGTTTTTATTAGTGTAAACTTCTCACTTTTCTATTTCTTCTAACTCTTCGCTACTGTCGCAGTGCAACCACCGGAACTTCCGGCGCAGTATGATTGCGCTCCTGGTTGCCGCCCAAGGCGATAAGCAACCAGAGTTGGCTTTGCTCGGTGAACACGCTTGGGTTTTTCCAGGTCACCTGGCTGCGGTCAAACAGCGTGTTCATGAGTAGGGTTTGGTACTGGCTGGCAAAGCGGTCATGCAGGCCAATGCTCGCTGCGTAGTAAATAGGTGTGTTTTCTGCGGATGCAAGTTTGAGCTGACCTAAAACTGCTTGGGCGGTAGGCGACTTGTACGTAACCGCATCAAAGCTTATAGACCATACCTGGGAAAGTTTATAGAGCTCATTGCCTCGAGGAAGTACTGTGGTCATTTCTATCTGTTTGAGTGGTTCGAGTAAACGCACACGGTTTTGACTTATACCGGTATATGCATTTTCTGCCACGTCGTTCCAGTTGTGCATGGGGTCCAAGCTTGCAAAAGCGCGGTAGTGGCCGGGCGCAAACGTGCTTGGGTCAACCAGCTTGTACCCATCCGGTCTGGCAGCGGTAGACGCACTTAAATTCATGTGACCGCTGGCGTCTACTATGCCGAGCGCGGACCATATGCTTTCTGTTAGAGTGAGCGCGTCCCTGGTGTATTGCTGGTTATTCCACTTTTGGCCGGCAAGTGTAAGCGCAAGTGTAATGTCTTGGTTGCTTGTGAGCTTTGCTTCACTGTCCACGGTTTGAGGCTGACCATTTGGTCCTATGCCCCAGCGTTCGGAAATGAGTTTATCTTGGCTGCGGTATTGTAGGTGGTCGCGGGTCCAAGACCAGAGGCCATCAAAGCCGGTTTTATCATCGGCGTAGACTGCGCGGAGCATGGCTAAGCCTTGTTCGCCGGCAGTAGTTTGCGGACCATTGACTATTTGTCCGTAGCCTTGGAAGCTTTGGTCTTTGTCTTTTTGCCAGGTGCTTGCAAGAAAAAACTGGGTTCTTGAATTTACTTTGTAAATGCGCATCCAGTCGCCATTCGTGCTTATGAGGGAAGCAATGTCGAGATACGCGCCGCCGTTACTCCAGCCTTTTACGGTTTTCATGTACGGGAGCATTTGGCCAATCACTTCAATGTTATGGTAGGACTGTTGAATAACCATTTCGTGACTCAAAGCTACGTAGTCTGCGTTTAACCAGTCATTGCCCAGAGCTGTTTTGTACACTTCCGGATCTTTCTCTACTTTCCAGAACCATTGGCTGTTAGGAAATTCCGGGTCGCCTGCAAACCGTGAGTCTCGAGTATCTACAAAGAGTGCGTTATCTATAATAATATTTGAGTCTTGCGGGAGGTTGCGCTTCATCCAGTTCAAGCTATCCAGCATGGGGGACGTCTCGTTTGTGGTGTACAGCGAGAGCGGCTTGCTTAAAACTGCCAGGCTTAATCCAGCCAATACACACGCAAAAAGTACGGGTCCACATATATGACGGAGTTTAAATAGTTCAAGGTCGTGGTGAAGTGCCCCAGTCACAGCGCCGTATGTCTTTTCAACGATGAGTGACATAAGTATGGCAATAAACGGAACGAGTGGTAAAAAGTAAAAGTTAATTACCAATCCACCCCGCATAAGGAAAAAAACCATACCGAGAGTAAAAAGGAGCGGTTCTCTAAAGTTTTTATGCCAGTATGCGAGAATTACACTTATAACAATTGCTATAACCGCGCCGTATATCAGAAACGGGTCACGGCCTATCCATTCCACCATGTTCCGGTAAATGTCGCTGTTCGGGTTCCAAAAATGGAGCCCGCTTCCACGGCCTGCTTGTTGTTTCAGAGACTCAATTAAACTTACGTGCGCCGTAGTGTTGCCTAAGAAGCCCATGGGTAGAAGCTCAGATTTTATAACCGCATAGAGTATGTATAGGCCACCCACAAGTCCGGTAATGCTAGTCCACAAAGCCAAACCCATGCGGCGGTAGGTGGAGTGAGAACGGGTGTAAATGGTATACACCAGTGCCGGCAAGAAAAAGACGGCATTTTCTTTACTCAACGCAGCTATGCCAAAAGTCACCGCGGACAAAAGTACGTGGCGAAGCTTAAGCTTTTCTCGAACGAGTAGCCAGTAGGATGCAAGTACCCAGAAGGTCATTATGTTATCCAAAAGCACGCGGCGTTGGAAGTATATGGCAAGTGGAGAAATAGAGAACAAGAGTGCGGCGAGTGTTGCGGCCCAAAGTTTGTTGCTCGTGAGTTTGCGGGTAATACCAAACACCATAGCGGTGGAAAGTAAGTGCAAAACAAGCATAAATACCCGACCGGAGTTGACCGACGCGCCGAAGGTAAAGAAGCCACCGGTAAGTTTGGTCCAAACCGCAATGAATAGCCACCCAGCAGGAGCATGGTCGTACCAGTAGGTATACGGTGCAAGACTGCCCATTTTTATGACAGACCAGGCCTGGGACATGTACACACCCTCGTCGTTTTCGTAATACGGAAAGTTGAACATGTTGTAGGCATGAGCAGCACCGGCCACAATCAAAACCACCAGGAGAACCAGGCTTGCTTTATGGCGTATGCAGAATGTTTTAAACTTGTTGAACATTGAAAGACAATTACGGCTACATTGTTTCATTGTTATATTGTTCTGCATTTTAACAATGCAGCAATGTAACAATGAAACCCTTCAAACTAGTTAGTTATTGCTTATGGGAGCCACCACGGCAGGACTCGGCCTATGCGCGCCTATGTGCGTGGTCTTTTCCCAGGACATTTGTCCGGTTATGAGTCGGAACATGGCGCGGGTAGTGGAGAGACCCAAGATAATTTGAAATGGGTAAAAGAACAAAGCCATTTTAAGTGGGGTGTACCAAGCGAACTTTTTTTGGTAGCTGCGAGTAAATTCGTACATGCCTACCACCAAAATAACGAATTGGACCACCAAGAGTAAGAGCGGTAAGAGGGAGAGCATGGTAACCCAGACAGGGAATTTAACCCACACACCCGCTATAAGTGAGAATATAAGGTACAAGAACAAGAACGCTTGGGCTTCAGGCCAGGCAAGCACATAGAGTGCAAGCAGTTGGTGTTTTAAGCTTAAAAACTTCGCCCATTCTTTCTTTTGGAGAATTTGGATAAACCCTTGACCCCAGCGGGTTCGTTGTTTAATAAACGCGCCTAAGTTGTGGGGTGTTTCTTCTTGGGTGGCATGTCGCTCTTCGTATACGACGCGCACTTTCGCTCCGGCTAATGAAAGCCTCAGACCAATGTCGCCATCTTCGGTTAAACAATTTTCATCCCAACCGCCTTCATTTACAAGTAAGTGTTTTTTGAAAAACACGGTATTACCACCAAGGGGGATAACACCCTGACGAGCAAAGAAGGGGAGTACTGACTTAAACCAGAAGAAATATTCAAGTACGTTGTAGAGCGAGTACCAGTTGGTATCAAAGTTCATAAGTTGTACACCGGACTGGACTATATCGGCTTCGTCTCGCACCATAACGGTGTTGGCAACATGATATATTTCGGCATGTGGTTGATCTTCTGCATCAAACACCGTTACTATATCACCGGTGGCGTAGGGGAGTGCTACGTTCATCTGGTGGGGTTTGTTAATAGGCAAGCCATCCATGATGACCAGCTGTACATTGTCTTTGCCAAGTTCGGCTAATGTTTTTCGGACTACTGCAATAGTCCCTTCGTCGTCGTAGCGGCAGACAACCAAGGTTTGTTTTAAGTGTTCAGGGTAATCGATATTGGCAATGCACGTAATAGTATCCCGGGCCACCAGCTCCTCGTGGCGCATGGGTACAAGTGCGGTAAAGGAGTATTGGGCTGGAAAAAATTCGCTGGGGGACTTGTCTTGCATGTCACGATGGGGGTTTTCCCAAGCGTATATCATGAGCCATATGTTGAAGAGGCTTTGGAGAAGTAATGCGCCGGAAACAGTTAGCACAAAAGCGCTACTGCGGTCATCGCTCAGTAGCATAATAGCTGTAAAACCCATGACTAAGAGAATGGTCAGGACTTTGAGGCCGTATTGGACGGTAAAACTATGCACTCGCAACTGGAAGTAACTAATGACCGATTCAATTTGGTCTTTGAGACGCATTTTAGAAACACCAATAGTACGGTCTTGAAAGTGTATGGGCACCTCAACAATTTTTGCCTTGAGTAATACGGCCCGTTGTAAGAGGACTACTTGAAACGCGTAGCCTACTATGCCAATAGAGCTTAAGTTTGCTGCTCGTAAAACTTGTGCACGAATTGCGCGAAAACCACCTGTGCAATCTTTTACACCGTAAATACCTACGAGGTACCGAGCGAGTAGGTTGGCACATTTGCTATTTAGCACGCGCAGAGCCGGCCAATTTGCCGGGATAGAACCACCCGGAACATAGCGGGAGCCAATCACAAAGTCTGCGCCGGCATCTATTGCGGCTAAGAAATCTGGAATTTTATAGGGGTCATGAGAAAGGTCAGCGTCCATTTCAAACACAACATCAGCCTGGAGTGCGTTGAGCGCATGCTTCATGCCGCGAATATAGGCGCGACCTAAACCTTGCTTTTTACCCATGAGTAAGTGCAAGTTGGGGTAGTGTTCCTGTAGCCCGGTAATAACTTCGGCGGTTTTGTCGGGAGAGGTATCGTCTACCACCAACACGTGGAGTTCCCAATGAGCGTCCAGAGTGCGGGCAATATCAAAAAGCATAGGTATTATGACCTGTACATTCTCTCGTTCGTTGTATGTAGGGAGAACAATAACTGCTTTCATATTTGGTGGTTAGATTAACTTAGTATTGTGGCATAAATTAGCAAAATAGTCAATATTGCGGGATGTGAGAAAATGTGCTTTAATTAAGCTAATAAAAGCAAAATCTGAAAGCGCCTAGCTTCGGCTAGGCAAATAATTACGGTAGTTTGGAGGATAGAAAAATGGCGAATACCCATTATGTTCTGGTGATTGGTGAGGGTTTTGACAAACAAAATCCGGCCCAGTTAAGCATTTTTAGTTTAGCTGGTATAGCACTGGCAGAAAGTATAACTCGTAGCGGACAAGCGAATTTACTGCTTCACAACGAAGTGGCGGCTCATCCGCAGTACGGTTTCACTTTACGTGACCGCATGCAGGCCGAGATGGACAGACAAATGCTCCAGTTTACTGTTTTGCCGAAGGAGTCGTATAACGCCCTGACCGATGCCAGGGCAGTGTTCGGCTACTTAAGTAAAGTTGCGGGTAACCTGGAGCTAACACTGGTTTGTTATGCACCTGAAGTGTTACTGCACCAGCGACGGCTGTACCGTCGAGTGCTCAAGTTTGAGTTTCCAGAATTGAACCTTCGGTTGAAGCTTGGAGCCTTAGCAACAACAGAAGTGCCGCGCGTGCGCTGGCACGAAGCCTTGCTCTATGGTACGTGGGCAAACCTTTGGCGGTTATGCAATAACCGCTTGAACTACGAGGTTGTTTCGCGGTTGTACGACTTGGCTACCCGTGGCAGAGTAAACGGTTTTTTGGGAACGGTGACTCCCGCCGGTCACCGCTAATAACAACGTATATGACGGGGAAGGGCATGCATTCTCCGTCATATACACATCAGCTGTGCGGTATATACTGAAATAGCTATTTCAGTACCCATACACAGCATATTAATTTGATATGAATAATGTATTAAGATTAATTTTTTTAATTACTTCACAACACACTCTATGACCTATATACAAACATTTTTTACAAAAAATCAGCAACGGGCACTCCTGTCCCTTTTGGCGTTGGCAATTGTGTGTTCCGGTGTTGGTATTTCACACCTCGTTTTTTCTCAGGCTTTAGTAACTCAAAAACTGTACGGTGTAAATAGGAGTGGAGGTGAGTTTGGCGCGGATAAACTACCGGGCGTGCTGGATACCGACTATACCTATCCAACCAATCCCGAAGAATTTAAAGCGTTTGCTCAGGCCGGTATGAGCTTGATACGTGTCCCATTTTTGTGGGAACGCGTGCAGTCAGAAAAAAATGGAGCGTTAAAAACCACAGAAGTAGATAAGCTTGCTGCCGTGTTGGATGCAGCTGCGGCAAATAAACTACAGGTTATTTTAGACTTGCATAACTACGGTCGTTACTACAGCACGCCTCTTACAGAAAATGATACGATAATGTTTGCCGATGTGTGGAGTAAGCTCGCGGAGCGTTTTGGGAACCATTCGGCATTGTATGGCTTTGAGTTAATGAACGAACCGCACGATATGCCCGGTGATGCCGCTGCATGGAATAAACTCGCGCAGGCCGCGACCGATGCTATACGGAGTCGGACTACCAAACCTTGGGTACTTGTGCCAGGTTATAGCTGGCAGGCAGCTCGTTTTTGGCAGGATAATAACAAAAGTCTACATGTAAACGACGCGGCCAATAAGATTATCTATAGCGCCCACATTTATTTTGACAAAGATAATAGCGGTGTATATTCAGAAAAAGTGGAAGATGCAAAACCTGATCCGGCAATAGTGGCGCCTATGGTAAAACCATTTACCGATTGGCTCGCAGCAAATCAAGTCTTGGGTATGTTTACTGAGTATGGTGTGCCACAGGACCGAGCATGGCAGCCCGTGTTAAAAACGTTTTTAAAAATTGTTGATACTCATCCAAATGTAGTTGGCGGTACGTACTGGGCAAGTGGCGTATGGTGGGGCGACTACCCACTTTCCGTGGAACCGGCAAAGGATGGGGTGGTAAAGCCACAGTTCGTGCAACTCCTCGGTTTTCCAACCCATGCATTCCCTCCTGTCTTACCAAAGACCGCAAAGCTAGGTGACATAGTTGGTTTTAATGGTAATCCGACTTTGTTTGTCGTAACCAAGGACGGTCTCTATCCATTTGCGGTGTACGATACGTATCTGAACTACCGTCGGCAAAACCCAAAGGCGGCCTTGCGTTTTATAAATTCCAGCGCCGGCTACACGCTTCGCATGCAACCTATTGAAGACGGCGGCGGCCAGTAGTTTCAGTTTACCTTGTCATCCTGAGCGAGTCTTCGAGTCGAAGGATCTATTTAACTAGAGATTTTTCGACTCAGGTCGAAACAACCCTCGTTCAGAATGACACGATGAAGAACTCTTGAATTCTATACACATGAACAAACAAAAATTTGTCGGCATTTTCAACCCTGAATGGCAGCTCGTTGTAACTTTGAGTCTTAATGACGGCCATTTAGTAGCTACCGACATTTTACCGAATGAGTATGGGCAAGTTATATCTAGTATTCTCGAGAGGCTCAAAACAGAAAACCCCAAACTAAACATACCCGTAAAAGATGAAGACGGCTGCGTAGTGGATATGTTGCGAGTTGGCCCCGAAGATGAGCGGTACATGGATGGGGTGGCTAATGAACTAAAACCGTTAGGCTTGCAGGCCTATAGTCTGTCTGATGAGTTACTAAATACTTTTA
>CAZKVS010000013.1:34542-36303 GCA_964556325.1 uncultured Candidatus Saccharibacteria bacterium | reverse complement strand
CTCTTAAACCTCTTCGGCTCTTTATACGGTCAACATAAAGACCCAAAGCAGTTATTGGGTTTTGTTGGTTTACAAGAAAAGGCGGGGGAGCGGGTGAAGAATTTATCCGGTGGGCAAAAACAGCGGTTTACCATTGCTACGAGTTTGGTAAATGATCCAGAAATTATTTTTCTAGATGAACCCACCACTGGTCTTGACCCTCGAGCGAGAAGAGACATATGGGATTTGATAAAGCACATTAACAGTCGGGGAGTGACGGTAGTTATGACTACCCATTACATGGAAGAGGCAGAGTTTTTATGCAACCGGGTAGCCATAATGGACCATGGGCAAATTCTCAAAATTGATGAGCCCAAGCGTCTTATAAACGACTTGTCTCATACTACGCAGGTATCATTCCTTACAAGTACAGAATTGCCCTCAGGTATTTGGACAGGGCTCGAAGCTCAGATTGAGCGAGTATACAACAAAAACCCAAAGGTGGTTTTGGAAGTAAAGTCACTCGAAGTAATAGGCGGTATAGTAGAAGCGTTGAAGCGCTTTAACATCGGTTTTAGTGGGTTTATGGTAAAAACCGCATCGCTTGAAGACGTATACTTGCAGTTAACTGGTAAGGAGTACGAGGAATAAGCATCTCTAATCTTTAATGATTAATCCTTGATCAGACAACTTCAGGGTTTGCTTAAAGATTAAAGATAAAGGATTAACGATTTTCACCTATGTCATTTATAGAATTACTAAAAGCCAATTTAAAAATAGTCTATCGTGACACCGGTGGCTTGTTTTGGACCATTGCTTTGCCGGTGCTTATCTATTGCGCATTGTCTTTGTTGCCCATTGGTCGGTTTTTTCAGTTGGACTTTAGTTATTCCCAGTTTGTGTTGCCTGGTATTATCGCCTACGTCATTATGCAGGGTGGTATTTATGGACTCGGGTACTGGATGGTAGACATGCGCGCGCAGGGGGTTATAAAACGGTTTTTAGTTACCCCGCTTAAGCAGTGGGAGCTGGCCTTGGCAGTCGTGGTTTCTCGTTTAGTGGTTATGCTGGTACAGGTAGTGTTGCTTACGGTAATAGGCGTAGTATTTTTCCACGCACCCTTTTATTGGAACATTTTCTCTATCCTGCTTATTACGGTTTTAGGCGGTGGTATATTTCTCATGCTCGGTTTACTTATTTCTACCATGGCCAGTAGCTACCAGTCGGCTGCGCCTATTACTGCTGGGATTGGTTTACCTCTTACTTTTTTGGGTAATATGTTTTTCCCCATTACCGCTTTGCCGGTAGCAGTCCAGTGGGTCTCGAAAGTTTTGCCCGTGACGCACGTTGCGCAAGGTCTACGAGCTGTATACTCTGCCTCGTTTTCTTTTGCCGCCATTCAAACGCCTGTGTTAGTTTTGTTAGGATGGTTGGTACTTATGCTTGCGTTAACTGTTTGGCGATTTAAGCTAAAAGAATAAAAATACCCCCCGCCTCTGGCGGGGGGTATTTTAGTAGTGAGTGGTTTTTGGATTACGCATGCATCCGGGCAAGCTCTTCTCGCGTAGCCGTTCTGTCGTCCCATTGCTCGTACTGTCCGTTGGCACGGGCAATACGCTGCTCTGCGCCTTTGCCGGTGATAAGTACAAGGTCGCCTGGCTGGGCGAGTGACAAGGCTTTGGCTATGGCTGCGCGTCGGTCGGGGTTGCGGAATAGTGTTTGTCCAATTACCTTGCCTTCGGCTACTGCTTTATCAGCGATATCATGAATAATTGCTTGAGG
>CAZKVS010000013.1:30042-34442 GCA_964556325.1 uncultured Candidatus Saccharibacteria bacterium | reverse complement strand
TCCGGGTATTGGACAAAGTTTGCCAACAGCCGGTACTATGGCTGCCATATCAAATTTCAGCGAACTTGCAACGGCGATGCTAGCTAGAACATTATATAGATTAAACCGACCAGGCAAACTAATTTCCAATTTCCAATTTCCAATTTCTAAGGTCGAGCCATGCGGGCTGGATGCAATATTTTGTGCGACGATATTTGCTGTCTGATTATCTATAGCGTACGTAACGTGCTTATCCGCTTTAAAGTTCAAGTAGTATAACCCATGTTCACTATCAATATTTGCAATGATGGTTTTTGCCACCCTGGGGTTTATGGCTTTTTTGTCTCTTGTCTCTTGTCTCTTACTTATTTCTTTAAAAAGTATCGCCTTGGCCTCTTTATATGCTTGGAAGCTGCCGTGCGCTTCCACGTGGTCCGGGGTTAAGTTGGTGAAGACCGCAATATCAAAATGTATGCCGTAGTGCCGGTGCTGTGCGAGTCCTTCACTTGAAACTTCTATGACCGCATACTTTTTTCCGGCCTTGAGCATGTCTGTCAGAAGTCGGTGAGTTACAGGTCCGTTAAGTTGGGTCATGCGGAACCAATTGAGTTGCTCGCCTGAACCATTGTCTATTACTGCGGTGGAAACGAGTCCGGTTGGAGCGCCAAGGTTGTTTAGTAGCTGATAAATAATATGCGCGGTAGAGGTTTTGCCTTTCGTGCCGGTTACGCCAATTATAATTAACTTATCGCTCGGTTTTCCATAATAGTAGTGGGCACAAAGTGCTAGAGCTCCGTGGTAATAGGGCTGAGCAATTTTAAACAAGCTAGCTGGTATGAGTCTTCTGAGTAAGTTTTTTATGCGACGAATCATGAGGGTAGTATAACAGCTAGAATTTCTAATTTCTAATGCCTAATTTCTAATGGGAAAGACCTGGTTCTTTGCCTTAGATATTAGAAATTAGATATTAGGTATTATATTTTAGCGTCTGTGCTAAAATATGTATATGAATAATCAACCGCTTTCCATTTTTGCTTTTCCGGTGTGGTGGTATAGCGAAGGTTTGCAGCTTGCCTGGGCACATGCAAAAGAACGCTATCGGTATGTCATGCGCTCCACTGGCCTACTTATTTTTCTAAAAAATATTGCGCAGCCATTATATGGCGACACTACCCGTCAGGGGAGAGCAATTAGCGCCTTTATCCGCGTTATTTTGCTGTTTTTTGTAATAGGGTGGACAGCGATTCGGTTGGCGTATGTGCTAGTTCTTTTTGCACTGCACCTTTTGGCTTTGCCCTTTGCCATTATTATGATTGTGTACCAGGTGTTTTCGTTATTTTTGTAACTCGTATGGAAAATCAAGACTTACAATTTAGTCAGGGGAGTGGCGTGTGGCCGGTTTCTGCGAGTCGCGAAGGGGCACAGTTTGTCTTTACCGGAGATTTTAGCGCGGGCCGTGTCACCGCAGAGAAGGCAATGTATGCCGCAAGTCGAACAGTAGACTTCGTTGTATATGGGGTGTGCGTGGTCGGTTTGGTGGCCTTGTCCTACGGTATTATGAGTTTGGGTTTGGAGGAACAAGACCCTTTCTTTATGTTTCGCCCGCATTGGTACAACCTATTTACATGGGTTGGTGTGTTGGCTGGTTTATTTGTCTGGGCTAAGCGTCTACACGAAGCGGCGGAGTACGAAGTAACGAGGGTGTTATCGTGGGCCAATGTAGCGCAGTGGTCAAAAAGCGGTGCAACGGTGGATGTGTTTCGGCTGTTTACTCGTGGTGCACACGACGTGTGGAATTTGGTACCTGGTTTGATGGCTCAACATGGCGGAGGGCAAGCGAACACGCTTCATATATTTGCAGCACTTCTCACGAGCGACTCCATCAAAATGGTGTTTTATCGTTTTGGGGTAAACCCTGTGCAGTTGCAAAAGCATGCTGAGGAAATGTTTGGCTCTACGGTTTTAGATGCCCAAACTGAGGCAGCTTTTGTAGGTAAGTTGCCATTTTTGGCTTTACAAGAAGCGCTCAAGTTGCGGAACCGTTCAGTAGACCCGCTCATGCTCTTGTGCGCGCTTGTCGAGGAGCTGCCTGACGAGCACCCTATTCAGAAAGTATTTTTTAACTTGGACTTAGGAAAGGAAAAGCTAGAGGTTATTGCCGCATGGGTGTTTAACCTCGATTTACTTATCGAGCAAGATAGAATTTTTAGAAAGCTTGCGCGACATAAAAGCGATAGTGGGGTTAACAAAGGCCTCACCGCAGTACCCACGCCTTATTTAGACCAGTTTAGTGTGGATTTAACTATTCAAGCTAAGTACCACCGCCTACCGCTTACGCGAGGACGGGATGAAGACACGGATAAAATTGTCGAGCTTTTGGCTACCAGTGGAAAGAGTGTTTTAGTAAAAGGCGCCGTTGGTACGGGTCGAAGTACGGTCTTGGCAGATTTAGCCTATCGCATGGCAGCAGAGCAGGTGCCTAGTGCATTGGAAGACAAACGCCTCATTCGTTTGGAGTTGGCTGGTATATTGGGCAGCAAGGTTTCGGCAGAGCAGGCGCTTTTAAATATTTTTAAAGAGGCAGAGCATTCCAATAATATTATTTTTGCTCTCGATGACGTACAGCAGCTTGCAAAAGCTACGGGGAGCGAGGGCTTGTCGGTTTTGGAGTTGTTAGTGAATCATTTAGAAAATAGCAGCATTCAAGTAATTGCGACCACCACGCCGGAAGACTATCAAACCAAGTTACGGGATAGTGCAAACTTTGATGAACGATTTGTGACTTATGAGTTGGCCGATTTAAATAGTGCGGGAGTTATGCTCGCCGCAAGTATGCGCGCGAGTCAGTTGGAAGCACAAACCGGTGGGTTTTTTCAGTACCAAGCAGTGGAAGAAGCGGTGCGTTTAACCGACCAGTTTTTTAGGGACGTAGGTCAACCGCAAAAGGCTATTCAAATACTGCAAGAAGCAGCGAACCGCGTAAAGGGTTTGCCCAAAGGTCCGCAAAAGCTTATTACGCCTAAGCTTATTCAAGAGGTCATGGCTGAAAAGACGCATGTGCCAACCTCGAGTTTCTCTCAAGACGAAGCAGAAAAGTTATTACATTTAGAGGAGCAAATTGGTCGCCGACTTATAGGCCAGCAAGAGGCGGTTACGGCGGTTTCCGAAGGTATGCGCAGGGCGCGAAGCGGGTTGTCGAGCGGTGAGCGGCCTATGGCATCTTTCTTGTTTGTGGGACCGACTGGTGTTGGTAAAACAGAGTTAGCCAAAACGTTGGCGGGCGTGTACTTTGGAGATGAGAAATACTTGCTTCGGTTAGATATGTCTGAATATAGAGGTGATGACGGTATGCGCAAAATGGTTGGCATGCCCGGAGATACGCATAGCACTCCGTTTGTAGAACATTTAAAAACCTATCCGTTTTGTTTGTTTTTACTGGATGAGCTTGAAAAAGCCTCGCCTGATGTATTGAACCTATTTCTACAGGTGCTAGAAGACGGTCGTATTACCACGGCAGGCGGACAAACCTTGGACTTAACTCATACTATTATTATTGGTACGAGTAATGCGGGTACTCCGGAAATACAGGCGGGTATTCGCGAGGGTCGCAACACTGACGCTATAAAGTCGGAGCTATTAGATAAAATATTAATTAACTACTACCGACCTGAGTTTTTGAACCGTTTTGATGGGGTTATCTTGTTTAAACCACTTGTACCAGAAGAAGTGGTGCAAATTACCCGCTTGCAGCTGGCTTCGGTTACAAAGAACTTGTTCGAAAAGAAAATCAAACTTGGCTTTACCGACGCTGCTATACAGAAAGTAGCAACCGAAGCCTTTGACCCACTCTTGGGTGGCCGTCCTATTCGCCGCTACATTCAAGACCATGTGGAATCTGTCATCGCCAGACTCCTGCTTTCTAAACAACTTGACCGCGGTGGCGACGTAACCATAGACGTGAACGAAGCCGGTGAGTTTATAAGCAAGTAGAATATATAATTCGAATATAAAAGACCACCGTCATCTGGTGGTCTTTTCAGTAAAATTTAATGATGCTTGAGCCAGCGGTTGAGGTGACGAGTGGTTTGGTAGGCGCGGTAGGCGAGTGGCTTGAACACAATATCGTAGGCTCCCACATATTGTAGTATGTGTCCTCCAAAGCTTTGTTTAAATCGGGCGAAGCCGCTCCCATCACTCACAGCACCTTCCGCACCAAACCAGTCGTAGGTTGCAAGTTTTTTCTTTTGCGCGTCTTGTATAATAGTCCATTGAAGTAGGTAGGGCGCCATAACATTTTTGTGTGTCGTGCTAGATCCACCAAAAAGATACGTACGGGTCTGATCATAGTCCAGGGTGAGCGCACAGGCTACGAGTTCATTATTATAGTAGGCGCCGTACGTGTTGGCGGAAAGCGCGGATGG
>CAZKVS010000013.1:11797-29942 GCA_964556325.1 uncultured Candidatus Saccharibacteria bacterium | reverse complement strand
CTACGAGTTCATTATTATAGTAGGCGCCGTACGTGTTGGCGGAAAGCGCGGATGGTTCTGAAAAATGACTCATGAGTTTGAAGTAGTACGCTTCGGAGGGAGAGACAAGTTTTCGCCGCGTGAGCGTGTCCCGCATGAGTTTGGCGGCAAGGTGCATGTCGTTTGGTTGCGCAAGGAGCTGGATGTCCACACCATGTTTTTGGGCTACTTTTATGTTGTAGCGGGTTTTGGGGTGCATGTCGGAGAGGAGCTCGTTTTCTGTTTTTTGAATATCAAGCAGGATGGTGCTGCCAGGCTGAATATGCAAAGTAGCTTGTAGCTTGTAGCTTGTAGGTTGTAGCGCAGACGTCGGTTCCAGCCGAACAAACAACGCTTTTGGATACGCGGTTTTAATGTGCGCAATGAGCGCGTCAAGCGGTTCTCGTAATTCGTCGTTCGTCATTCGTGCATCCCGCACAGGTCCATACGCGCAGTACAAGTATTCCTGTCCAAGTGGGAGAGCGTAGCGTAAAAATTGAGCTGCCAACATGGGCTGACCACTGTCGTTCTGTGCTATATATCGTGTTGCTGGTCGTTTATTGGTAGCCTGCCATTCACCCCAATCCCAACTTTGCAAAAAACTTCCGCCGTTTTTAGTGACGAATGTTTCGTAGATATTTCTGTCATTCTCTGTGAGGCTCGTTATGTGCATTGGTGTGTGGCGGAATATCCAATTTCCAATATCCAACTAAAGACCCGAGATGCGTCGCATAGTTGTATGGATTTTCATTAGAAATTGGTAATTAGAAATTGGGAATTCTACTTAGTTCTTACTAAGTAGCTTTAACGCTTGTTTGAGCTGCGCTTCCATGGGGGTAGAACGGTCTATTTCTGTCAGTACTTTGCGTGCTTCATTGGTGCTATAGCCGAGGCCGATGAGTGCATCGAATACATCGCTCGAACCGCTTGTGCTGCTGCCATCACCTGCCAGCGTGCCAATTTTATCTTTTAAGTCTACAATAATGCGCTCTGCTGTTTTTTTGCCAATACCCCCCATTTGACTGAAAAATGCGCTATCTTGTCGGGCAATAGCATCTTTAAGAGTGGGCATGTCGCCGGAGGCAAGGATAGACAGCGCTATTTTTGGACCCACCCCAGAAACAGTCAGTAAAAGTTCGAAGAAATGCAGGCTGGGGGTGTCGGGGAACCCAAATAGCGACTGTCCATCATCGCTGCTTTTATGGTATATAAACAGTTTTATGGCTTGTCCCTGAGGTATTTCTAGTAGTTTAGGCACCGCAAAGACCTTATATCCAACACCGTTTACATTCACGATGGTATAGCTGGGCGAGTTGTAGACTACAGTTCCTTCCAAATAGCCAATCATGATGAAATTATAACAGAAATATCTAATATCCAGTTTCTAGTGACTAATATACGGACCAAAATACGACCAATTCCGCTTTTCATTAGAAATTAGATATTGGGAATTAGGTATTTTACATATACTATTTGCCAGAATTAAAAGTGCCTATATGCGCTGCTTCTGGCGTGTGGATAGACAGGGCAAAAATATGAAAAATACTTGACAAAGGGCACTTGACAAGATAAAGTGCCTATATGCGCATGTTCGTGATTGAGTAGGAGAAATTTGAGCCCTTTTTTGCAGTAGCAGAAAAGGCGTATTTTTACGTTTAAAAATGATTTTCGTCCATTTTTAAGCCTAAAAATCTACTCAGTCAAAAACTAAATAGTGTTCCGGCTAACCCAGGGATTCACGAATTTTGGTAGTCCATACTTCCTCTGGCCGATTTTTCGACCATTAATTAGGGTCACGCTCTATATATAGCGTGGCTCTGGACAGTGGACGCGCCTTCCACTTTCCGGAAAGCATTGGGACTATGCCCAGTAAGCCAAAGATTGCGGTGCAAACCGCAGCCACGCCAGGGTCTGAGCTCGTGACGCGCAATTTTTTTGAGCGCAAGCACGAGATGGTGAACCTCCCCAACTTGATTGAGGTTCAGTTAAACTCATACGCCTGGTTTTTCAATAAGGGTTTGAAAGAACTCTTAAATGAAATTAATCCCATCCGCGACTTTACAGGTAAGAACCTGGAGCTGTCTTTTGCGGATCACTTTTTTGATAAGCCTAAGTTTGACGAGGTAACCGCCCGCGAACGAAACACCACGTACGAAGCACCTTTGTACGTGTCTGCTAAGTTAGTAAATAAGATGACCGGTAAAACCAAGACACAAGATGTGTATTTTGGTGATTTTCCGTTAATGACCCCTCGCGGAACATTTATTATCAACGGTGTAGAGCGTGTAGTGGTGAGTCAGCTTATTAAGTCGCCCGGTGTGTTCTTTAGCAGTGAAGCATATCGAGGTAAGTTGTTATACGGTGCGAAAGTTATTCCAAATCGTGGAGCCTGGCTTGAGTTTGATACCGATGCAGCCGGTGTTATTGGTGTAAAAATTGATCGCAAGCGTCGTATTCCGGTGACTGCTTTGTTGCGTGTATTTGGCTTGTCCAGCAACGAAGAAATTTTAGAAGCGTTTAAAGATATAGATACTGATCCAGAAACTAAATTCATTCAGCAGACTTTAGACAAAGACCCAAGTACAAATGCAGATGAAGGTTTCCGAGAGGTGTATAAGCGTGTCCGTCCAGGGGATTTAGCCACAGTAGACAACGCACGATCGCTTATTTCTGCTATGTTCTTCAACTTTGAGCGATATGACTTGAGCGAAGTAGGTCGCTACAAGTTTAACCAGCGCATGGGTTTTTCCCAGGACAACACCAGCCCCATTTTGACGAAAGAGGATATGGTTGCTGCTTTGCGTGAGGTTATTCGGTTGAATAATACCCAAGCTCTTGCTGATGATATTGACCACTTATCTAACCGACGCGTACGTGCCGTGGGTGAGCTTATTCAAACTCGCTATCGCGTTGGTCTTGCTCGTATGGCTCGTATCGCTCGAGATCGTATGTCTTTGGCGGATCTGGAAACAGTTACTCCAGCTCAGTTAATTCACGTGCGTCCAGTAGTAGCTGCTACTCAGGAATTCTTTTCCTCTTCTCAGTTGTCCCAGTTTATGGACCAGACGAACCCATTAGCAGAGTTAGAACACAAACGTCGCTTGAGCGCGATGGGTCCTGGAGGTTTGTCCCGTGAACGTGCTGGTTTTGAAGTTCGTGATGTGCACCGTAGTCACTATGGCCGTCTCTGCCCAATTACCACACCAGAAGGACCAAACATTGGTTTGGTATCTCACTTGGCCACCTATGCTCGCGTCAATGAATTTGGTTTTATCGAAACTCCGTATAAGTTGGTGAAGCGAATCGCTGACAACGATGGTAAAGACGCCGTGGGCGAGATTGCCCGACATGATATTCAGCACAATGGGCAGACTCTCGTGCCAGCAGGTGAGGTTATTACTGAAAGTAGTGCAAAGAAGCTTGCTGCCATTGCGGACCTTGCCCCCATTCAGATTAAGCCAAAATTGACCAATCTCATTGAGTACTTAGATGCTTTTGAAGAAGAGCGCTTGACTATTGGTCAGGCCAATATGGAAGTCAGTCCGGAAGGGTACTTTACTGGCGGTCGTGTTTCGGTTCGGGTGCACGGTGTGCCGGCTATTGCTAACGCAGAAGAAGTAGATTGTGTGGACTTATCGCCGAAGCAAATTATTTCTGTCACCACAAGCTTAATTCCATTCTTAGAACATGACGACGCCAACCGTGCGTTGATGGGTTCGAACATGCAACGTCAGGCTGTCAGCTGTCTTATACCTCAGGCACCGACTATTGGTACCGGTATGGAGCGTAAAGCTGCTCGCGATAGTGGTGCTGTCATCGTAGCCGAAGAAGCCGGTGAAGTAACGCAGGTATTGGGTGATAAAATTACTGTTACCAACGAAGCGGGTAAGAAAAAAGAATATGCGTTATTGAAATTCTTACGTACGAACAGCGGAACGTGTATTAACCAAATCGTACGTGTATCAAAAGGTCAGAAAGTAAAGCCTGGTGATTTGCTTGCCGACGGTGCTTCTACGCAAGGTGGCGAGCTTGCCTTAGGGCAAAATGTATTGGTTGCTTTCTTGTCTTGGGATGGATACAACTATGAAGATGCTATTATCTTGTCCAGCCGATTAGTGCACGAAGATCGTTATTCTTCTATCCACATAGAAGACTTTAAGATTGACGTGCGCGACACCAAGCTTGGTCCAGAAATTGTAACCCGCGATATTCCGAATGTCGGTGAAGAGAAACTGAAAGATTTGGATGAAAATGGTGTTATCCGCATTGGCGCGCAGGTAAAAGCCGGTGATATTTTGGTGGGTAAAATTACCCCGAAAGGTGAAACCGATCTCACTCCGGAAGAAAAACTGTTGCGTGTTATTTTTGGTGAAAAGTCCCGTGATGTAAAAGATACGAGCTTAAACTTGCCTCACGGTGAGCACGGTAAAGTAGTGAATATTCGCGAGTGGAGTCGGGACGCTGGAGACAAGTTGCCTTCTGGTGTAATTCGCTCTATTCAAGTATCAGTTGCTGTTATCCGCAAAATTCAAGTGGGTGATAAAATGGCCGGTCGTCATGGTAATAAGGGTGTTATTTCTCGTATTGTGCCAGTTGAAGACATGCCGTTTTTGCCCGATGGTCGCCCGGTAGATATTATCTTGAACCCGCTCGGTGTGGTAAGTCGTATGAACTTGGGTCAAATTTTGGAGACTCACTTAGGTATGGCCGCTCGTAGCTTAGGTTACAACGTTGCGACCCCAGTGCTTGATGGAATAAACGAAGTAGAAATTAAGGCCGAATTGAAAAAAGCTGGTCTTGCTGAGGATGGCAAAACTCAGTTGTACGATGGTAAAACAGGTGAGCCATTTGAAGAGCGGACTACAGTAGGTGTGGCCTATATGTTGAAGCTGCATCACTTGGTAGACGATAAGATGCATGCTCGTTCCATTGGACCATACTCGCTTATTACCCAACAACCATTGGGTGGTAAAGCGCAATTTGGTGGTCAGCGTTTTGGTGAAATGGAAGTGTGGGCACTCGAAGGGTATGGTGCTGCTCACACATTGCAAGAAATGTTAACAATCAAGTCGGATGACGTTGTTGGTCGAAGCAAAACGTACGAGTCTATTGTAAAAGGTGAGGCTATTATGAAACCGAACGTACCGGAATCCTTCCGCGTGTTGGTCAAAGAATTGCAAAGCCTTTGTCTCGATGTAGACTTGCTCGGTGTGAATCAAGACTTACTTTCTATGGATGGGGAAGCAGGGGAGTCGCCTGCGCCTGAAGGTGAGCCACGGTTGTCGTTTGATGACGAACCTAAACCGAAAATTAAGTAGTTCATAAAGTTTATAAAGGAGTAGGCTCAATCTTGGGCCACCTTACAAACTTTACAAACTTTATAACGTTTAACTTATTTTATATGTTTACCCAAACACAGACTGAAGAATTCAAAGGTGTGCGCATCAAGCTTGCCTCACCTGAAACCATCATGTCGTGGTCGTATGGTGAAGTCACCAAACCAGAAACGATTAACTATCGAACCCAACGTCCAGAAAAAGAGGGGTTGTTCGATGAAAAAATCTTTGGTCCTATTAAGGACTGGGAGTGCTACTGTGGGAAGTATAAGCGCATTCGGTACAAGGGTATTGTTTGCGATAAGTGTGGTGTAGAAGTCACCAAGGCGAGTGTGCGTCGTGAGCGAATGGGCCATATTCGTTTGGCCGTTCCTGTTGCTCATATTTGGTTCTTGCGCGGTGTGCCAAGCCGTATTGGACTCATGCTTGACTTGGGTGTGCAGGAGCTAGAAAAAGTTGTGTATTTTGCTGCATATATTATTACGTATGTAGACGACGCTGCCCGAACAGGGATGATGGAACAAATTGAGCACGAGTTCAAAGCGAAGAAGAAAGAGATTGAAGGTCGCTATGAACAACTTATTGCCAAGACTCGAACTACGTTGCAGCAAGAAGGTAAAGACCAAGATCAAGATGTAGTTGCTGCGAGGATTGACGCAGAGGTGGTGCATCTTAAAGATGTGTGGCAAAAAGAGGTTTCTACGTTAGAAGCAGTGCGAGACCAAGCTCGAAGCGAACTCAAGTCCTTGCGCAAACAACAGGTCATTTCTGAATTGCAGTACCGCGACCTCAGCTTGAAGTATGGCCCCGTGTTCAAAGCGAGTATTGGTGCTGAGGGCTTGAAAGGTTTATTGGAAGAAATCAATCTTGAGCAACTGTCTCAAGAGTTGGAAACCGCACAGAAAAACCTAGAAGGTCAGGCCGCAAAGAAAGCCTTGCGTCGTTTGAAGCTGGTAAAGTCCTTTATTGCTTCTGGTTTGCGTCCCGAGTGGATGTTGGTTGGTAACCTGCCAGTTATACCGCCAGACTTACGTCCGATGGTCCAACTTGATGGTGGCCGGTTCGCTGCTTCCGATTTGAACGACCTTTATCGCCGTGTAATCAACCGCAACAATCGTCTTAAAAAGCTCATTGAAATCAAGTCGCCGGAAGTTATTACTCGTAACGAAAAGCGTATGCTGCAGGAAGCTGTAGATGCGTTAATCGACAACTCTATTCGTCACGGAAAAGAAGTCACTGCTTCCACCGGACAAAAACGCAAGCTGCGCTCTTTGGCCGATATGCTGAAAGGTAAGCAGGGTCGTTTCCGTCAGAACTTGCTGGGTAAGCGTGTAGACTATTCTGGTCGTAGCGTAATTGTAGTAGGTCCGGAGTTAAAGCTTCACCAGTGTGGTTTGCCAAAGAAAATGGCGTTGGAGCTATTCAAGCCCTTCGTTATTTCCAAACTTATAGCTCGCGAGTACGCCCATAACGTCCGGAGTGCCAATCGCTTAATCGAGCAGGGTCGTACGGAAGTATATGATATTTTAGAAGAAGTTACGCAAGGTCATTATGTCTTGCTCAACCGTGCACCAACCTTGCACCGTCTTGGTTTCCAGGCGTTCCAACCAGTGTTAATCGAAGGTAAGGCTATCCAGTTGCATCCAATGGTATGTGCTGCCTTTAATGCTGACTTTGATGGTGACCAAATGGCTGTGCACGTGCCGTTGACTGAGCCTGCGCAGCGTGAAGCCCGAGAAATTATGGCTTCTGCTCATAACTTGCTCAAACCAGCGTCGGGTGATCCAGTTATGACTCCTGATAAGGATGTGGTAGTAGGTTGTTACTATATTACAAAGCTACATGATGGCGCGAAGGGGACGGGTAAAATCTTTGTCTCTACCCAAGAAGCTATCATGGCGTACAACAACAATTTTGTGCACGTACAGTCGCCTATTAAAGTGCGAACAGAGGAAGGTGAAATGTTGGAGACTTCTGTTGGTCGTCTTATTTTCAACCGCGTGGTGCCAAAAGAACTTGGATATCGCAACGAAGCGTTTGATAAAAAGAAACTACAGGCACTGGTGCGTGAAGCATATCGTTTGCTCGGTGCAAACCGCACTGCGGAATTGATTGACGATATCAAGCGGGTAGGATTTACCTACATGAAGAAGTCCGGTATTTCTTGGGGTATGGATGACTTGCGCATACCGCAGGAAAAGTACTCCTTGTTGGAAGCCGCAGATGTTGAAGTACAAACGACGTATCAGCAGTACGAAGCCGGTTTGCTTACAGAAGACGAGCGCTATAGCCGAGTTATCGAAATTTGGGCTGGTGTTACCGAAGCCGTAGCAAAGCTGGTTGCAAAAACCGTGCAAGAGCACAGTTCCGTTGACTATATTTTCAACTCTGGTGGTCGTGGTTCTGTGTCTCAGTTAACTCAGATGGCTGGTATGAAAGGTTTGGTGGTAAACCCGTCAGGCGACGTTATTGAGCTGCCGTGCCGTGCTGGTTTTAAAGAAGGTCTTGAAGTGTTGGAATATTTCATTTCCACTCACGGTTCTCGAAAAGGTATGTCGGATACTGCCTTGAAGACTGCTGACGCCGGGTACTTGACTCGCCGTTTGGTGGACGTAGCACAGGATATTGTTATCAATGCCGAAGAGTGTGGTACAGAAGACTACATTATAATAACCCGTGCAGAGAGCGAAGCCATGAACCGGGCTTTTGATCGCCGGTTATTTGGTCGCATTACTGCAGAAGATATTCGCACTCCCGAAGGGGAAGTGCTTGTGCCAAAGAACGGAGCAATAGACGAGCTCATGTCTAAACACATTGCCGATAGCGGTGTGGCAGAAGTTAAAGTTCGTTCCGTGCTGAAGTGTCAGCTTTCCCGAGGTATTTGTCAGCAGTGTTACGGGTATGATCTTGGATTCAATAAAATGGTAGAACTTGGTGCGGCCGCTGGTATTGTGGCTGCTCAAAGTATTGGTGAACCAGCAACTCAGCTGACCATGCGTACCTTCCATAGTGGTGGATCCGCTTCAGAAAAAGATATCACACAAGGTTTGCCTCGTGTGGAAGAATTATTTGAAGCCCGCGTACCAAAGGCAAAAGCAGTAGCGGCAGAAATTGCCGGTCAAGCATACATTACCAAGACTAGCAACAAAGAGTATCTGGTTCGCATCCAAGGTGATGACGTACAAAAAGATGTCTACGCATTGCCTGCGGGCGGTCATTCGGGTATTCGCGATGGCGAGAAAGTAAGCGCAGGTGACACCTTGTTTGTAGATGAGTCTGGCAAGTCAGTAAAAGCTACCGAGGCTGGTATTGTACGTGCAGAAAAAGATAAGATGATTGTCATTCATGAGTCTGACTCGTTGCGTGAATATGTTATCTCCACTGCCTTTAGCTTGCTCGTAAAAGACGGTGATTTGGTAGCAAAGGGCCAGGCCCTCACCGAAGGAAGCTTAGACCCAGAAGAAGTCTTGCAACTTCGGGGTACAGAAGCCGCGCAGAGCTACTTAGTGAAGGGTGCTCAAGAAGTGTACTCTTCTCAAGGTGCGCCTATTAACGACAAACACATTGAAGTTATTGTGCGTCAAATGTTCTCTAAGGTGCGCATCACTGATGCTGGCGATACTAACCTATTAGTGGGCGAGACTATGGACCAAGCACGGTTACGTGCAATGAACAAACAGGTGCGTGATCAAGGTTTGCGTCCTGCTCAGTTTGCTCAGCTGCTCATGGGTATTACCAAGACTTCCTTGAATACCGATAGCTGGCTAGCAGCTGCGTCCTTCCAGGAAACAACTCGCGTGTTAATTTCCGCAGCGGTAACTGGACAAACCGATTACCTCCGTGGTTTGAAAGAAAACGTGATTATCGGTAAAATCATCCCTGCCGGAACTGGTTTTGATGCAGATAAAGCAATTCCTCAACTTGAAGAAATATTTCAGGTGAGCTTAGACTCTGGAGTCGCAGACTCCGATTCCATGCAGCCGGTTATTTCTACAGTGGATGATGCCGATAGTACAGAAGAAGTTTAGTTTTCAAATAAAAAATCCCCCTGTCACGCAGGGGGATTTTTGTTTTATTACCTAATGGCGAATTGGGTGCGGACCACAGCCGTTACTCGTTTTTCAATACTTGATGTATCATAGTACCCTTCGTCGGAGAGGGAAGCGGAGTTGACCGGCGTTATTTGAAACACGCCCATACTGGCCGACTTAAGTGTTCCTAGCTTAGACCCACTACTTGTAGCAATTTTTTCTGCTCTGGCCTTGGCATCGGTTGTAGCTTCAGCGAGCATGTCGCGTTTTACGTCTGCTAAACCAGAAAAATAATATTCAAGTGGTTGGCTGGAGAGCTGAATGCCACTGCTGACTAAGTTGCCCGCCCCGCCCGCGAGCTGAGTTATTTTATGTACATCTTTTCCCTCTACAATCACCAGTTGGCTGAGTGTATAGCCGGAAATATTTGGCCCTTTGGAATAATCGGAAGAATATGTAGGGCTAATAGTAAGGGGTTGTACAATAATATCTCCGTCGCTTACCCCATTTTGGTGTAAATATTTTGACAGGGTGGATACATCCTGGGCAAGTTCGTCACTACCGGTTTTGAGTGCGTCCACTGCGATGCTCCGACTGACGGTGCTCGTCCATTTTGCTACGTCAGAGGTAATAGTCTTTTGAGTACTACCGGTCACGCTAATAGTGTTGTCTCCGGTTTTTATTTTGCCCAAACCTTGGCCGATAAACCAACAACCAACTATAAGACCTATTGCAGCGATTGTCGCTATGAGAGTATATTTCATGATTATATATTACTTAACCTCTATACATAGTATACGCTATGCGACTGGATCAAGAATATGCAACTCATTCATTGCCCTGGTGAGGGCAACGTAGAGTAAGTCCGTGTTGACTTGCTGTACTCGTTGAGCGAGGCTAGTGGGAAAGTTGGAGGTGGGTGTTTTTAATAGTCGGCCTGAGTCTACGAGACAGACTATATCAAACTCCACACCTTGGGCTTCGTGAATGCCGAGCACTTTAACTTTTGAGAAATGTCCGTAGCGTTCCGCCATGTGAGTGGCTATGATGGTCGTGGGGGTTATTATACCAATGCTCACGTCAGGTGTACTTTCAATTACCTGATTTATATAGGCAGCGCAATCGTCTATGCCAGTATATGTATGCGTTTGTACTGGGTTACCCGTCCGAGCGTTAGTGGGTATGTACGTTGCATACCCGCGGGATTGTATATACTCTAGAATTTGTTGCGTCGAGCGGTATACTTTGTCCAGTTTAACCGTGTTGGTGTCGGTGAATACTTCTCCGACTTGGGCCCAATCGCGTACCGTAAAAAGCTTGGTCTGTTGTGCCAAGTCTCCGACGTACATGCGTGAGCCAAACGCACTTGTCATGCCCTGGAGCAGGGCTAGCTGTTCTGGCAGATAGTTCTGTACTTCATCCAGCACCATAAGTGAGTATTGGAGTGGTACTTGTTTTTTTGTTCGTTTGACTCGACCCTCTTTGAGTTGTGTCAGTATAGTGATGTCTTTTTGCAAAGGGCCATGGGTATAGATGGAGCAGGCGAATAGTACAGTTATGTCAATTCTGTCTATATAGCCTTTTTCTACTTGTTCCATGAATGTGCGTAGTTGCTCGCTGGGTAAGTGTCGGCCGTATATATGTTTGAGTGTGAGAAATGGGTTGTCAGGTATGTATGGTGTCCAGTCGTTTGATTGTAGTGCTTGCAGTTTGGCGTATTCATACAGTGGAATGGCATCTTCACCAAGGTCTGCTCGCTCTCGGTAGGGTACTGCTAAAATTTTTAGCTGCTCTCGGGCAAAGTCCGCAAAAGTGGTAATGGTTACGTGGTGTATGCCCAACTGTGGCAAGAGTCCAGAAAAGTAGTTTTTAGTGTTGTGATCGTTTACAAACACTATCGCATCTTCGGCTTTAAACTTTTCCGCTACTTCTGGGGCTTGGAGTAGATAGGCAATGCGGTGAAGTGCCAAAGTCGTTTTACCGGACCCAGCCGGTCCATTAATGAGCAGGTTTTGGTTGGCCGGTGTGCGGATAGCTTTGTCTTGTGCTGCTTCGAGCTGCTCTATAATTTCGGGTAAGATAAAATCGGTTTTGCGTTTGGAGAAATGTTCTTGGTATATAAGTTCACGACCATGCTCTGTGTCCTCTGCAGCCATGAATAATATGCGACCGTCGGTAATAAGGTATTGTTCTTTATGTAGTAGTTGTCCGTTCTGGGAATTACCACCCGGAATAGGGTAAGTAAACTGGCCTGGTTCATGAAAGCGAAGTACTGCTGCCGGTGCGGTCCAGGAGTAGATGTCTTCTTCTGTGAGGGGCAGTTTTGAGAAATAAAAAATCCGATCTGTGTTATCAGTATCGAACCGGACAATGCATTTTATAAAATATGGAGAAGGATGGAGTAAGTCTAAATCTTCTATTTTTTGTTTAAGTCTCTCAATAACTGCTTCTTGGGCGTATCGGGTATCTGCATCCAGAGAGGGGAGTCCTGCCGTTTTTTGGGCAATTGACTGTTTGGTTTCTGGAATTAAGGCCGTAATTCGCTTACGCGTCCTATCTAAATGTTCTTTGGCTGCACTCAGCAACCAGTCTTTGTTGAAGTGTTGCATAAAAGCGATTGTACCGAAGCATGACTTTTTTGTCAAATTAGGCGATGCGGCCTTTCTTGTGTTTAAATGTGCTTATAAGTTTGAATAACTCATCTGCCACAATAACCGGTGCAGAGAATAAAAGGATGATATACCAGTCTCTGGGGTGCAATGGCGTCGTTTGGAGTAAATCTTGCAAGGGTGTCCAATATACCGCCAGTAATTGTAAGCCAGCGACTATGACAGTTGCAAAAATAAGCCAATAGTTTTTCCAAGGCTTGCTCACAAAAATACTTTTCTCTGTTCGACAGTTCCATGCGTTGAACCATTGGATGACTGCGAGCAGCGTGAGTGCAAGGGTTTGGCGGTAGATGAGTGAGCCGGGGTGACTAGTAAATACATATAGAGTGCTCATCGCCATAATTACCCCCATGACGCTCATACGAGATAAGTCATATCCGGATAAAAGAAAACGTCCCGGTTTTGCGAAAGGCTTAATCAATAAACCTTCTTCTTTTGGCTCCGCGCCCAGAGCTATGGTCAGAAAGCCGTCGGTTACAAAGTTGAGCCAAATAATTTGTACGGCAATGACCGGTAGTGGCAATCCCATAAAAACGGAAAAACTGACCGTGAGTAATTCTCCTGCGGATGTAGAAAATAAGTACAGAAGTACTTTTTTTATAGTTAAATAAATATTTCGGCCTTCCTCAACTGCTGCCACAATCGTAGTGAAGTTGTCATCGAGTAGTATAATATCTGCTGCTTCTTTGGCGACCGCTGTACCTTTTTTGCCCATGGCCATGCCGACATCGGCCGCCAAAAGAGCGGGCGCATCGTTAACCCCATCTCCGGTCATGGCTATGGTTAGTCGCGCTCTGCCATATGCTTCAATAAGCTTTAATTTATCGTCTGGGGTGACGCGGGCAAAGACTGAAACGTCGTGCAGTGCATGTGTAAGCTCGCGCTGAGAGAGCTTATGTAGCTCGGGCCCAGTGAGCACTGTATCGCCTTTGGTGTAAATCCCTGCGGCCTCGGCGATTGCCTTGCCGGTTGCTGCGTTGTCGCCGGTGAGCATTGCTACTCGAATATGTGCGCTTCTAAGGCTTTTGACTGCTTCGGGAACCTCAGCATGTAAAGGGTCTGCGAGCATCACAAGTCCTCCAAAGGTAAGCTCAGACAGTTTTCCCGAGTGTATGTGTTTGGCGTTTTCTTTATAGGCAAACGCCAAAACACGTAGCCCTTTTTTACTGGCATTCGCAGCTTGCAGTAGTATGCGTCTTTTGTTTGTAGTGCTGCAAAGTTCTAAAATATTTTCTGTTGCACCGACCGCCGAAAGCCAGGCTTGGTTCTGTATCTCATGAACGGTAGCGTGGTACTTACGTCGGTAATCAAAGGGAATTTCTTCTATCAGAGGGTGTTCGACAATAAGCTCGTCCCGTAGTATGCCAATTTTTTTGGCAGCCACAACCAGCGCAGCATCGGTAGGGTCGCCCACTATATGAACGGAGTTGGTTTCGGCGTCTTTGGTTATACGGGCATTTCCGCAGAGGGCAAATACACGCCCGGCAATAAGCAGGGCCGGGTGCTCACTTGGTGTAATAGGGGCACCGTCTAAATACGCTCCACCCGCTTCTTCATATCCGCTGCCACTAAATGAGTAGTGTGTATTGTCAATAATAACTCCCAGCGCAGTCATCTCGTTTTGTGTGATGGTGCCTGTCTTGTCTACTGCTATGACGTCTACCTGGCCCAGGGCTTCTATGGCTTGTAATTTTTTCACCAGCGCATTTTGTTTGCTCATGCGCCACACACCACTGGCTAGTATAAGGGTGACTGCAATGGGTAGCCCTTCAGGAATGATTGAGACCGCGAGGGATACAACTATACCGAACATTTCTCGGACAGCAAACCCTTTAAGGAGGCCTATGCCAAACAGTGCGAAGCTACATACAATAACGAGTACTATAAGAATGTTCGCGAGGTGGCGAATTTGGGCTTGCAGGGGAATCTCTCGTTGAATATGAGCAATTTGTCCGGAAATACTACCCATAACCGTGTGTAATCCAGTTTCTACCACAACCGCTTTTGCATTGCCTGAGGTAATGAGTGTTCCGCAGAAAAGCATGTTACGTTGGTCGGGTAAGGACATATATGGCCCGCTGCTCGAAATTGGTTCCGTGTGTTTTTCTGTAGGTACCGATTCGCCGGTAATGGCCGATTCATCTACCTTGAGTGAAAACTGTTCTAATATTCGACAATCAGCCGGTACTTTCTCGCCCTCCCTGAGAACAATAATATCTCCGGGAAGTAGCTCAGAGTCCGAAAGGGTGATCTCTTCGCCATCTCTCAAGGCGGTGGCTTGGGTAGTAACCAGTTGTTCCAGGCTGGCCAATGTTTTAACAGCTCGTCCTTCCTGAATGGCACCAATGATGGCATTAAGAATTAATACAATGGCAATAATAGTGCCGTCTGTATATTCACCCATGGCAGCAACAATGGCAGCTGCAGCAAATAGTAAGTAAATAAGCGGGCTGGCAAATTGTCGAATAAATATCTTTAAGTATGAGTCCGGTTTTGATTTAGGAAGAGTGTTGGTACCGTATATTTTTAATCGATCACGTGCTTCTGTTGAAGTTAAACCACCACTATCTACTTTGAGACGCGTAAGCACCTCTTCCCTTTTCATTTCATACCAATTTGGTTGTGTGTCCATAAAATATCTCTTTAGTACATTCTAGCAAATAAAAGCAATGCCAGCTTGATGTTGTGACTGGTTTTTAAAATTGTTTTTAACAAGCCAGTAACTAATAAAGAAATAAAGAGGCTCTTTGTTGCAAAGAGCCTCTTTCGTCTGAAGGTTCAGCTATACTTCTGGCCACTTGGAAATAATAAGAGGGGTTTTGCTATCTCGTAAATTTCGTTCAATGAGTAAGTTTGTGATGTGTTCGGTAACAAACGGCATAAACGGATGCAGTAGCGTTGCCATTGTATTAAGCGTGTAATACAGGATATGCAGAGTTGTTGGTTTTAGTTTTTCGTCTTGGAGTTGAGTTTTGCTTGCTTCTACGTATACATCTGCAAACTCATGCCACACGAACTGATACAGTGCTTGCGCTGCTTCGTGAAGCTGAAAGTTTTCCAGCGATTTTGTCACATCCGCAGTCACAGCATTGAGCTTTGCCAAAATTTCTTTATCTGCATCCGTAACAGGTGTTGGTTCTACACTTTCCACTTTCCACTTTCCACTTTCCACTTCTAGATTTGTCATTACAAATCTAGCTATGTTCCAAACTTTATTGGCGAAATGCTTCATGCCTTTTATTTTGTCTTCGGCTAGGGCAATGTCAGTTCCGGGTGCGGTGTTGAATATAAGGGCAAAGCGTAATGCATCGGTGCCGTATTTGGTTATCATGTCCAGCGGGTCTACAATATTGCCTTTGCTCTTACTCATTTTTTGTTTGTTGGCATCCCGAACCAGCCCGTGTAAATACACGGTGCGGAACGGCACTTGGCCGGTAAGTGTGGTAGTTTGCAGGACCATGCGCGCAACCCAGAAAAATAGAATGTCGTAACCGGTTTCGAGTACAGTGGTCGGATGGAAGTCTCTCAGGTCTTGTGTTTGATTAGGCCAGCCGAGGGTGGAGAACGTCCATAGGCCGGACGAGAACCACGTATCTAATGTATCCGTGTCTTGAGTCAGGCTTTCTCCGGTAGGGTCTTGGATGAGTGTCAGTTGTTTGAATGAGGCATTGGCAATTGCGCCTAACTTAGTTCGGTAGTCCACGTAGTCTTCTTTTTTCCGACCTTCAAGGTGTGCTTGAAACACTGCATTAAAACCGCCGTGTGCAATGACCAGTATTGGGCCCTCGGTGCGTAGTTGTTCAAGTTTTGCGATAGCGGCTTGTATGCGCGACTCAATATTTTCCAAGCTTTCTCCTGTGCCTGCTTTTTGAGCCTGCGCAAAACCATGCAGGGTGGGGTCTTCTGGTTTGCCAATAAGCTCACCTACATGAATCTCCTGAACTTCTTCCCATGTTTGTATGGCTGTTTCGGAAAGGCCGAGTTCTTGGGCTACAATTTTTGCAGTCTGCTGAGAACGAAGAAGGGGCGAGGCAATGATGGTTTGAATACCCTGGCCCCGGAGATTGTCGGCAAGCTGTTTGGCTTGGTCACCGCCGAGGGGGCTCAACGCACTTTCTGGTCGGGCTAGAATACTATGCGAGTTGTCTTCGCATTGCGCATGCCGGGCAAGAAACACTGTTTTTTCTTCGGGCAGCAAGTGGTTGCCTGTTGTATCGTACCAAACAGGCACTTGGTGGCCGTACCAAATTTGCCTAGATATACACCAGTCGCGTAAGTTGTCTATCCAGTGGTAGTAAATCTTTTCGTATCGGTCAGGTAAAATATTTATTTGCTTGGTCTCTACTACATGGCGCATGAGCCGTTTGAGGGTGACAATTTCACCATCTTGGATGCCTTCTATCTCCGAGTGAGGAAGTGCAAACTCCCGATTTACATCTATAAACCATTGTTTCTTCGGGAGTGGTTCAATTACTCCGTTTGTGCGTTCAGCCAAGGCCAAGTTTTGCTCGACGTCTTCAACTTGTTCCATAAGTCCTTGGTTGGTAATCCATTCCGCTACGAGTTCGCGAGCCTCTGCCACCTTTTTACCTTCAAGCCAGGATACGTCTGTGATCATTTTGCCGCGTTCATCAATAATTTGCTTATGTGGCAAGTTGTATTTTTGAGCAATGTCCCAATCCATGCTGCTATGGGCGGGGGTTACGCCGAGCGCACCCGTGCCAAATTCCATGTCCACTCCTTCATCGGCCACTATAGTTAAGTGCAACTTCGTATCGGCAAATTCCACATCAAATTCTTGACCAACCAACTGCGCATAACGAGGGTCGTTGGGGTTTACCGCTACAGCGCTATCACCAATCTTTGTTTCTGGCCGGGTTGTGGAAATGGGAATAGGGAAGTCTTTACTGTATCGGAAGGTGTAGAGCTTGCCCGGTCTGGTTTCGCGAATTATTTCGTCATCAGAAATGGTCGTTTGACCTTTTGGGTCCCAGTTAATTATGCGAATACCTTGGTAAATTAAACCTAAGTCGTGGAGCCTGCGAAAAGCGGTTTTTACTGCACGCGTTCGGGTTGTATCTAAAGTAAACGCTTCCCGGGACCAGTCTACGGACGCGCCCATTTTCTTTACTTGATTCGTTATGGTGTCGTGGCTTGCAGCGGCAAATTCATCCACGCGTTTTAAAAATTCGGTACGGCCGAGGTCGTGCCGGCTTTTCTCTTCTTTTTTATAAATTTCTTTTTCTACTTTAGACTGTGTAGCAATGGCTGCGTGGTCAGTGCCAGGTATCCATAAAGTTTTTTTGCCGCGCATGCGCTCAAAACGAATAAGTGCATCTTGAATAACAACCATCAGCGCGTGACCGACGTGCAGGTTGCCGGTTACGTTCGGTGGGGGGAGTACAATGCTGTATTGCTGTTTGAGGTGCGCGTCCGGTAACTTATCAGGATTAAAGTAGCCGGAGTTGAGCCATTGTTCGTAGATGGCGTCCTCAACCTGTGAGGAGTCGTAAGATTTTGGTAATTCTTCCATATAAATAGTGTTTAGTTCTTAGTTAATCACGTCAGGGTGACGGTCGTTCTTTATAAGTTCATGTTTGTCCGTTCCGTCAGGTACAAACCGGAAGACCAGAAACTTGCAAATAGTATCAGATACGTTAACAAATGTATGGGAGGTTGTTCCTGCTTGGATAACGTCCCCGGGCACAACGGTTCGTATTTGTTTGTTACCATCATCATCTAACCAGTGAGCCTCGAGCTCTCCTTCCAGGATAAATAAATTTTCAGCAATAACATTGTGATGATGCCACCCTTGTACGGTGCCAGGCTTAACCTCATTGGCGTGTATCTCGAATTCGGGATAAATGTAATATCGAACGTCTGTACCTTCTGGTTTCGATACGAAGATCGCATCTTCTTTTTTTGTAAATTGCATATAGTTAAGTTCTATTTACTAATTATTTAAAGATTGAAAACTTTTTAGTAAATTCACGGAGCTCGTCGGTCTTTCCAAACATACAAATACCAAAGTATTCTAGTTCTGCCTCCGGGGTGGCAGCTGTTGCTTCTAGTTGCTCTTCCGATGTGCCGA
>CAZKVS010000013.1:0-11697 GCA_964556325.1 uncultured Candidatus Saccharibacteria bacterium | reverse complement strand
AGTTCTGCCTCCGGGGTGGCAGCTGTTGCTTCTAGTTGCTCTTCCGATGTGCCGACTATCATGGTGTGAGTAAAATCGGTGAACGGAATGTTCCTAGCAAGCGCTTCGCTGCGGACGGTGCGAATTTGATTGCTGTTGTCTGCCTGTAGGACGATGAATGGAAAGTAGGAAATGTTGGGGTGGGCGCCGCCGTCTTTATCTTTATACTGCAGGAAACTCATGCTATGTGTCTCGCTGTAGCCGCCGGATAGCCCCGCCGACATGTGTCCCAGCGCGTTCATGAGTCGCCCCAGTTCTATTTTTTTGTTAAGTATTGCAATAAACCTGTAGTTGCTTTCTGTCGGTAGTGGTTGCATATGAGTTATTGGGTGGCGATTAATATATATCTGCCAAATAATATACCGTTGTATCGGGCAAACGCATGTACTATTTTTTCCTTTAGTGTAGTCGGGACAGTGCTGGGTTGTAGTTGAAGTTTAAATCCAGCCCCATCGAAGTGGTCTATCCACTCTTGTTTGGTGTGCGTGCATTCTGTGTCGCCTCGCAATCTTTGTCGCCAACCAAACCAGAACTTTCTCCAAAGTTTTAACGGAAGTAGGGAGGGTAGTATAGGCTCTCTAGCCGCGACCAGTGTGCCGGTCGGTTTTAAAACCCGTTTAATTTCCGTTAGTAGGGTCGGTAAGTCTTCGGTGTGGTGTAACGCAGCATCTGCAAGTACAAAGTCTAGAGTGTGGTCAGAAAAAGGAAGTGAATGAAAGTCTGCTTGTATAAAAGAAAGTTTTTTGGCATTACCACCCAAATTGGGCGTAAAGAATAATTCTGCTTCTTTGAGTCGGTCGGCACTGTTATCAATGCAGGTAATGTGTTGCACAGCTGCTTGTTTGGACAAGGTTGCTGCAAACGCAGCACTACCACAGCCAATCTCTACCCCCACCCCTGAAATTGGTATTATCCGTTGCACCAAGTTATATAACGGTAGTCTAGTCCTTTGAATTATTGTGAGCCATTCTTCCATATGATGTGCCGCAAAATTTTCTGCGGTTTTAGAACCTCATTTCTTTTATGCCGGTTTGTTGTTTGACCTGTGCCAGTAGGGTTTTCCCTGTTTGTCGGTTTTGCATTCGACTTTCTGGATTGTCAGGAAAGGCGAGTGGGGTGGTGCTTGTTTCATTTAGAAAAGTTTCTGCGGGTGTGTTTGGTGTAAAGACCCTACCAACCACATCGCCGAACTTGTCTTGACCGATGACTTCCATGCCAAGCTTTCCACCTACTCCGTATAAGCTCTGCCACGCTTCCTGCTCGATCATTTTTGCCTGGATTTGTGCTTGAAGGGTTGCAGTCTCCTCTCCTTTCGCTTTCCTTAACTTTTCTTCCAGCTCATGTTGTTCTTCTAAGTTTGCGTTGGCGATTGTCCAACGGACTACTATATTTCGATTATCGGCAATATGCTGCATTGTTTTTAAAAACGCGAGTTCAGATCCGGTAGCGTACCCCTGCCCTCTTAGGAAGGTTGCTATTTCTCCCGATGCGTGTAGTTCTGTGGGGTTTTTCACTTTATTCCTTCTTAACTCAACATACCGAGCGGATGCAATAGTGCCTTCCAGGTCGGCTACGAGCATTTCAACTCTACCCTCGTCGCTGACGTCGGGGCTTTTAAACATGGTTTCAAGGTTCACACAGGCAATGCCTTGGGCGGTTGGCTCGCCCTTTTTTACAACTGTAAATGGAGCAACTTCACAGTTTTTGTGTTCCAGAATAAGACCCACTCGAGTCACTGCTTCTTCCGCTTCCGATTTTCCGACTATATCTTTTCGTTCTGGGTTACTTGTGCCTCTTTGAGGATTTATTTCCTCGTTTGTGACCGGTCTGCTGTCGAAATTTGGTTCTTTCATAAAATAAAAACACCCTTAGGTGTTTGCGCCTCCGGTGTAATACCGGAGAGGTGCCAGCGCGAAACTATGGTGCTTAATTTGGCTTAATTACGGCAAGCAGCCGACAGGGTCTAGTGGTGCCGGAGGCGCCAAGTCGAATGTCTTCAGGTCTTAAAGTCTTAAAGTTAAAACCTCTGGGGCTCGACTTTCGACTTGATGACTTTTGACGTTAGACTTGTCGCTTCGCGACAGGTTCTTCCTGTAACTTCTCCGTTTTAAAACCGATTTTATAAACGGAGGACTCTGGTGACAGCCAGAATATAGTTTTTATAACTTCTGGTAGTATAACAGAGCTGCAATTATTGGACAACTAAGCAGTTTTTTGCTATAATATGAATAACTTCAAAAAGTCTTTAAGAAACAAAGTACATAGTAATATATGAGTTATCGCAAATTGTTCTATGGCGCCATGGCCATCGTCTTTGCTGTCTCCTTGGTGCCCTACCAAGCGAGAGCAGCCGCCAGTACTCCTCCTCGGGGGTGGTTGGATTCGTGTGTCGTTGGGTGGGCGTTAGATGTTAACACCCCCGACAAGTCTATCGATGTACATGTATATGTAGATAAGCCCGCCGGAGTAGATAATAATAGTGGCTTTGTTGAGACTCTTACTACAAACGTGGTTCGGGATGACGTAAATGCTGCCTACCACCGACCAGCAGGGGAGAAGCATGGGTTTGAGTGGTCAGCCCCAAAGCGATTATTTGATGGCCAAACTCACACCGTCTATGTCTATGGTATAGACACGACCGACACGTCTGGGTCTTCCAATGCTTTGTTGGACGGGGCTCCAAAACAGTGTCAATGGTCCGGCGGAACAGATACCTCTAGTGTACTTACAGTGACTAGCCCTACAGCCGGGGAGCAGTGGCAGGTTGGCACTCAACATACTATTTCTTGGGTGGATACCCGTGGCAATAATACAACCGGGGGAAAGTATACTTTGCAGCTTGAGCCTTATATTGCGTGTTTATACGCTACCCCGGTGGCTTGCAGAATGGCTCAGCCAGAAGCTTATACTATAGTGCAAAGTGTAGCGGGTGGTAGTTTTAGCTGGAATATACCAAATGATTTACCCAGTCGATATAGAACAGCAAACCGGATTCGAGTAACTTTGGATAACTCAGATGTTTCCGGTCTAAGTCCGGTGTTTAGCATTGCATCAAGCACAGCAGATATAACTATTACTTCCGATGTAAATCCACTTGTGGCTACCGTTGGTCAGCCCTTTGATGCTTCGTTTACTATTACTGGGGGAACAAGCCCTTATACTGCCAGCATTGATAGTCCTGTGCCGGGTGGTATGTCTTTGCAGATAGTTGTTCCGCCCTGTGCTCCGCCAGCCGAAGGCCCGGCTAACTGCTTGCCGCCAACCTATCATTTGATTGGTACTCCAACTGCATCGGGCAATTTTCCTTTTGTCATGCGAGTGAAAGATAGCCTAGGTCAGCAGGGTTCCGCAGGTTATACGCTCTTAGTAAATGGGGTGAGTACAGACAGTGGTTTAGTAATTACTCAACCAACCAATTTGTCGGCTACGGTCGGCCAGGCGTTTAGCGCTAGTTTTTCAGTTAGTGGCGGAACTGCGCCGTACCAGTGGCAACAAACCTATGGCGCTGTGCCTGACGGTATTAATATTACTTTTCCAGCCTTCAATTGTATTACGACACCTTGCGTGAATCCATACGATACGGCTATTTTCAGAGGAACACCGACTCGTGTTGGCAGTGTGACCGCGACATTCCGAGTTACTGACGCGGCTGGTCGTACGAAAGAAACTACCTTTACTATTACGGTCACTGGTCAAACCGATAAAGTGGTGCGTACCGGGTATGTAGATGTAGCTACGGGTCAGCGGGTAGAAGGATGGGCATTCGATTCCACAAAGACCGGCGCATGTGTCACTATTACCTATAAACGTAATACCACGGCAAGCGACAACGATCGGTTCACTCAAGATGTGTGTCCTACCATGACTCGTACCGACGCTGAGCAGTGGATTCGCACGAATTTTGGCGATGGGTACGCAATCACTCAACCACTTGGTTTTCGGGCTGATCCAAGATTGGTCCTATCTCCGGGTATGTACTTAGTGGTCGGAGCGAAGTTAAAAGATAGCGGCGTAACTATAGAACTAGGCGAGTCCGCGAAGTTTCCTATTACTATTGCCGATACTACCATTGCTTCAGGTCCGATTGTAATTACGAGTCCGGCTAAGGGTGCGGCGCTCAAGATTGGCGATACCATGAATGTAGCCTGGACCGGTAGTAATAACTTGCCTGTAACCATAAAATTAGTTGAACGTCGAGACTGTGAAGCTGTTGGTATCTGTCCAGCTACGTTACCCCGTGAGTATTTGATCGCAGGTAACTATGGTGGTGCAGGTTACAACTGGACTATCCCTACTACCGTCACTCCTGGTAACTATCGTGTGTATATTGAGACATCTGCCACCGGGGTCGACTATGTGCTCTGGGGCCAAAGTGGTATATTTGCCATTACAAATGGGAGTGTGAGCGCTTCTCCTTTACAAGTGACGAGCCCCGCAGCCGGGGATAAAGTATACGCAGGAGATGTAAAAAATATTGTATGGAATGTATTGGCAGATACACAGGGTTTGTTGGCTACTATTAGTTATAACTATACAAATCATCCTGCCTGCCGAGATGTGCAACCACCATGTGCTTTACCGGACACTTTAGTAACAGTGCCCATCACCACGAGTGCTCCCAATACCGGTACGTATGCCTGGTCGGTACCGAGCACGTTAAGCGGATTATATACCGTCACCGTGAGTGTGGGCGGGGTCTCGGATGAAAGCGAATCGTTTACTATTTTGCCTAGAGTAGATGGCTCTCGGGGTATAACAATTACCTCTCCTACAAAAGAAGATGTGTGGCATCGAGGTGAGACTCACACTATATATTGGACTCCAAATGTTGCCAACACTAAAGTAAAGGTAGAAGCAACTCGGTATATTGCCTGCTTGCATAATTCCACCTATGTATGTGCTGTAGCCCAGCCTGCGCCTGTAGTTATTGAGCCATCTGCTCCCGACACGGGCTCATATGAATGGAATATTCCGAAAGATTTTACCATTGTTGGCCCGGTTACTGTTACCATAACAAATGCTAGTACGGGCAAGGTCGGGGAGAGTGCTCCGTTTGAAATTGCGGATGGCGTATCAGATAATCCGTGTGCTACTATCTTGCCCGGTCAGGTAGTGGTGGGTACGAGTGGCACGGTGTACGTTATTACTCCGGAATGTAAGAAGTATGGCTTTACTTCCTTGCAAGATTTAACCAGTCGGGGGTATAGCTTAAACCAGGTGCAGAAAGTTGACCAAGCAGCATTAGACGCCATACCGACTGTTGAGCTTCTCGCTCGACCGGCCAATACGTCGTTTAAGTACAGCAACCAAAGAGTTATTTATTATTTGAGTGCTGCAGGATGTAAAGAAACGTATCCAAGCACGGTAACCTTACGAGCATGGGGCGTGGCGACGAGTAGTATTGTGACTATCCCTACTACGGAACAGTATCCCGATTGCAATCCAAACTTTGTGCAGTTGCCCAATAACACCTGGGCGCAGGTAAGTGGTCAGCCAACTATTTACCATATAGAAGGGACGGTTATGCGGCCGTATACTTCTCTTGGAGCGCTCATTTCCAGCGGTTTCCAAAATGCTAAGTTGTACGTCATTCGCACAGCGGAATTTGGACTCTACACCGTAGGGGACCCAATTCAGTAATCGGTCTGAACAGCAGTAAACCCTCCGAAAGGAGGGTTTTTTAATTTCATATTATTTTAAAGTGCCTAGTCTATACTGCATATTATTAAGTCGAATGTATGTGCGCGCGTGAATTGAGCGCAGTTGCATCTTTGTGCGCTTACTATAGGTTCGACAGAGCGAGGTGTATATGGAATTAGGAAAAGTATTCAATCGTCGAAAGGTGGTGCTGGGGGTGGGGGTAGTTTTGCTCGCGTTTGCCGCGCTAAATGCGACCCGCTTTTTTACGGCTTCTAGTCCGGCTGCCGCTGATTTTAGTTGTCCCGCAGATACTGAGTGCCCGTACGACTCCAGTGGTAGTTTTATTGGCTATAAAAATCCGTGGCCTCAAGGTTGCGCCTATATAATTCCGGGTTTACCCGCGAGCGAATCGGGTAAACAGACAAGCACTGGTAATTTTAAATGGAATCAAGCAGATAGAAACAGCAGCACTACAGCTCCTCAGTGTTATCCCGAAGATGTCTCCGCCTATGGCTTTAAATACTACGGCCGGGGTGTGCGTATGCATAACGTAGGTGTACACGTAGATCGGACTACAGGGTTGGTTACTAAGTTCAATGCCGACGGGTCTTTTGCAGGTACGGAATGTTTCTTCCCCGAGAAGTGTGGTAATGGCGCAGCCACTGCCTCCACCTCAGTTAATGAAGGAACTTCGTCACCTGTCGACCCCGCTCTCGCGAACCGACCGGACATGCCTGGTTTTGTAACCGTCCAGGAAGCGAACAGTACTATTCCTGTAGTTAGCGCTGCTCCTATAGCCCAGCCAGCCGGTGCATCATTTCCGGTAGCTGTGGGAACTACGTTTAAATACACGAGCAACGATGCAGTCTACTATTTAGACAATAGTAATTGTAAAAAACGATATGCAAGCTGGGATGTGCTTGATGCCTGGGGTGTGAATCGTGGGGATATAGTAACTGTCTGGGATTCTATGCAGTATCCCGATTGTGCTTCGCCGTTGGTGGATATGCCAAGCGGAAAGTAAAATATTATTTCGAGTTTGTAAAAAAAAGAGCTGATTTCCAGCTCTCTTTTTGGCATGATATGATTCACGTATGCAAACAGTTTTACATAAAAGTGAATCACGTGGTTTGACTGCTGCTGGGTGGCTGGTGGGTCGACACAGCTTTAGTTTTAATCAGTGGTACAATCCTGAGCGGGTGCAGTTTGGTGCGCTTCGGGTGTTAAATGACGACCTTATAACTGCCGGAAGTGGGTTTCCTCCGCATCAGCACGAGAACATGGAAATTGTAACTATTCCTTTGAAGGGTGCAGTGGCCCATGAGGATAGTAGTGGAGGGAAGGGAACGGTGTCCGCGGGTGAAGTACAAATTATGTCCGCAGGGACAGGCGTGACCCATTCAGAGTTTAATGCATCCACTACCGAAGCATTGGAATTGTTGCAGATATGGGTGTTACCGGAGCGGTTAGGTTTGCCCCCGCGCTACGAAGAAAAAAAGTTCCCGGCAATCCAACCGGGTGCTTGGCAGGTGTTGGTATCTCCGAGTGGGGAAGCGGAGAGTTTCAAAATTTTCCAACAAGCGTGGTTTAGTCAGATATGGCTCGACGCTGGCATGAAACAGTCGTATGGTGTGCACGCTGCCAGTCATGGAGTATATGTATTTGTTATTGACGGAGAGGTAGAAGTTGCGGGTCAACGTTTGGCGAGACGTGATGCGCTTGAAGTGTGGGACACTGAGTTAGTAGATATACATGCTTTGGCCAACTCCCGAGTGCTAGTTATTGAAGTGCCCTTATAGAGACTATATGCAAGAAGAATTTCAGACGTTCACTCAGCCTGTGCCGTACGCTAACGTGGACGAAGCGGTCAAGGCCTATGCTTCCAAGTGGGTATCAGAACACGCCCGAGCTTTGGTTGTGCCTGCGCTCATTGTGGTGGCGTTAATCGGCTGGGCGGTTTTTGCTGAGGAAGATCCAGCTCGAGCATGGCTGCAGTTACTGTGGATACCAGTAATGATAGCTGTCTTGGTGTGGGGGTACTTTCGCACACAAGGCATAGCATTGTTTTACCAAGGTATTGCCTCAGCGTGGAGGTGGGAGTATGGCGCGCATTCTGTGCCCACAAATTATGCGGCTACATTGTTTAAGGTCGGGCATAGTCAATTGTTGAGCAACATGATGAGCGGTGTTGCAGGTGGTGCAAGTGCGTTTATTGCTAACTTTCAGTATACAGTTGGTTCAGGTAAGTCTGCTCACCGCTATACCAATACGGTCGCGATGCTGGACTTGTTACACCAGGTGCCCCATGTGCTGTTAGCTGTAGACAAAGACCGGTTTGATAGCGCAGTGCTCGGTCGAGTGCGTAATTTTCGCGCGGTTCCGCTCGAAGGGTTATTTGAAAAACGAGTTGGCCTCTATGTTGAGTCTGGTTTTGAGCTGGAAGCGTTGCAAATTATGAATGTCACCCTACTGGAAAAGTTGGATACAGTATGGTCCAAGTTTAGTCTGGAGTTTGTTGGCTCTGAGTTATATGTATATGCACCGCGGGTGCTCACGACGCGTAATGAAGTAGAGCAGTTGTTGGGTTTATTGCAGTACGCGAGTCAGGAACTCGGTCCCCGGTTGCGGCTGATGCAGGGGAGTATTAAAGCCATGCGGGAAATGAGCGCAAAAGATTAGTTGAGATATAAAAATGCTACCAAAACTTGGTAGCATTTTTTCTTTGTTATTATTTGCTATTTGGTTTGAGCTTTGGTGGCTCAGGCGAGAGTGGTGTTGGGCTGGGCTCAGATGTGGAATTCCACTCTATTGGTGGTATACGGTCTGCATACGGGGCAGGACTAGCAGTGCCGGTAATCTGGCTCGGTGCTCCAACGTAGTAGATGCGTGAACTGTTTTGCGCGAACGCCTCTAAACGCTGCGTCGGTTGGACAGTAATGCGGCTCGCATTTTCGGCTTGCGCTTTTACCGTTTCAGCTTTGAGGTTTTCCCCGTGAACAACGCCGGCGTTTTGAGCCTGTATGGTAAGCTGTGTGGTTGTACCGCTGAGCGTGAGGGAAGACGCATTGCTTGCGAGTAGTTCTATGGTGTCGCTGTTTAAGCCTTGCATATCCGCCGATGAGCCATTTTGTGCAGCTATGTGTAGAAGAGGGGTTTTAAATTCCGCAGTGTGCAGTCGCGTTGCATTCTCGAGACGAATGTCACTGAGCGATGGTACGGTTACGGTAACTCGGGGTCGCGGATGCATGCAGAAGAAACACCAGCGGTTCTGAGCATCCTTTTTAGTAATAGTGAGAGTGTCGTTTGCAACAGAGGTCTGGATGCGGTCTTGGTCGCCTTGTACCGCAGAGATGGTGAGGGATGGGGCTGCTGCTTGTACAAGCTCCACCTGTAGCCCATTGCTGACCGAAAGTTTTGTGTAGCTATCTACGGTTCTGGTGGTGCTCTTTACTTGATAGGCTGGCTGGTCTTGCATGAAGGCCTCAAAGCGTGGCGCATTACGTGCAGCCAGTCCGGCGGCAACCGATGCAGCAGTTGCCCAGAGTACTATAAGCGCAATAATGGCCGGTCGGCTAAAGCGAGACTTGAGCGCTATCAGGCTGAGTCCACCCAATAGTAAAAGCAAGAGGGGGACGAACGCAATGAAGAATATGGCAAAAATTGCGGCGTAAAATTGCGGCAGGCCAAGAAAATCCCGAAGTGGAAACTCTGTATAGGCAGATGTGCTGCCGGTCACAAAAGCGGTGCCACCGATAAGCAAGCCTATCATGCCCACAGTTGCCGCAATCACAAACGCCAAGCCTATCGTGCGCAGTAAAACTTGTACGAGCCAACTGAGTCCGTGTCCAACTTTGCTTGCTGCCGGACGAAATGCCTCGGCCGCTTGTCGTGCTCCCTGTTTTGCTTTGGGGTTATGAATTATTTTTTCTTTGATTGATTTTTCTAAGCTCTCTAGGGTTATGCGGCTACCGTTCATTTCTAGTTTTTCGGAAAGAGTAGTGGCTTTGGGGACAATTATCCAAAGCACTACATAAATCAATATGCCGTACCCACCCAAGAAGGTACTTGCTACAAACAACAACCGTATCCAGAGTGCGTCCGTATCAAAGTAACTGGCTATCCCACTCGCCACGCCGCCTAAAATATGGTCGTCTTCGTTCCGGTAAAAACGTTTCTGGCCGCCGGTGTGTGAATTGTGTTGGGTTTCCGAATTTTTTTCTTTCAAACCATCTTCGGCGTCGGCAAAATCTGAAGGCTTGCCCATAGTGTGTATAACCTGGGTAATGGCCTGCTTATTGACTATTGGGCTGGTCTCTTTCGCGCCTTCAAGTAACTGTTCGGCTATCCGCGCCTCAATATCTGCCAAAATTTCCGCACTATCTTCAAACTTACCAAAGTGCTGCTTAACCTCTTGGAGGTAGTGGTCTAGTTCTGCGTACGCCTCTTCCTCTACATAGAAGATGCGCCCGGCTAAATTTACATTAATAGTTTTTTGCATATGGTTTGTTCTTGATTCCTAATTATGGTGCTTGCCCGTAGTTTAATAGGGGGAGAGCTAAGGAGTGGTATTAAGTATTCCCTAAAAAGCTAAGCAGCTAACTAGCTAAAAAGCTCGTGGCTATTTACTGTTCAATAAGTGTTTGAATAGAAGTATTAAAGTCTTGCCAGGAGGCCTTTAATGTTTTTAAGACAGTTTTGCCTTCTGTAGTTAGTTCGTAGTACTTACGCGGCGGACCTGTCTTAGATTCTTCCCAGGAGTAGGTCAGAAGGCCAGCACCTTTGAGTCGGGAGAGCAGGGGATAGAGTGTTCCTTCTACTACGAGCAAGTTTGCAGCCTTGAGCTCTTTGAGAATATCGCTGGCATAGACCGGTCCGCGGGCTATAACGAGCAAACTGCAAAACTCTAGAATGCCTTTGCGCATTTGCGCCTTGGCGTTATCTATGTTGAATTCGTTTTCCATAATGCGATGGCCCTTTCAATAAGAGTAGTATACACACTAGTACTATGTTATGCAAGGTACTAAAAAAATGGGTAAAATAAAAACCGCTCTGCGGTGAAAAAAAGTAGGGTGTATGCAAAGCCACCCTAAGTATTTACGCTGTAGTGCGCCCTGTTTGCATGAGATTGGCCTCTCCAGGGTTATTTTTGGGCTATTTCTTCTTATTTCGCCCTGGCTTCAGCTTGACGTGATATGTCTGTCCGGACTCCCGGAGGGAAAAAGTCTTGGAATTGCTCCGTAGACTTCTGAATAGATATACTTGGTCAATTCTGAAGCTTAGTTCCTCCATCATTGCTGTTGCTAACTCGGGGATGGTTGCCCCGCTTGTCCAGTTTTCATCCTCCAAGAGAATCTCAGCGCACTCCACTACCATTCTATAGCGGTTTTGTGCAAGTTTTTCGTGTGTTGCCTTCCCAACTTTTTTTGCCACTCGGTGGCCTCCTCTGGCTATAATCTAGTGTGGAAACTTGGGCCCAGGTATGTAAAGTTTCCTGTTTTTTTGTGGGCTCACTGATTAGTAGTCAGAATATGGGTTGCAATGGAGGCTTGTAACCCATATTCTAACTGCCAGTAATAACTGTATACTATAACATATAGTATACTATATGTCAATTAAGTGACTTACTGAATTTGTGTTAAGATAAGAGCAATTATGGACATCGAAGAGGAAATTGGGCAACTCAAAAAGCGTAACTTACGTGTCGAGGCAGATAAGGGTTGGGAAGGAAGTTGGACCCGTCGTTTGTTTATAATGGTCGTCACCTATATTGTTGCGGTATGCTGGCTTATCGTAATTCACGAGTCTAATGTTTGGCTCAAAGCAGTCGTGCCGGTCGCAGGTTTTCTTTTATCTACATTAACCATTGGACCTTTGAAATATGTGTGGGTCCGGTATCAGTACAAAAAATAAATGTATGGAAACAAATAACATGGAAACAAATACGCCTACGCCCGTTGTTGCCCCTGCACCTCGAAGAACTTTTTTATCTTTCTTGCTTGGGTTTTTAGTTTGTCTTGT
>CAZKVS010000012.1:0-37984 GCA_964556325.1 uncultured Candidatus Saccharibacteria bacterium | reverse complement strand
CCATGTTCCGACTTATAACCGGACAAATGACCTGGGAAAAAACCACGCACATAGGGGCGCATCGTCCCGCGCAAACGCAGGAAGTGCCTAGTGCCTAGTGCTAAGTGCCGAGTGCCTAGTGCTAAGTGCTAAGTGCTAAGTGCTAAGTATAAAAAATTCTACTCGCAATAACTACCAGCTACAAGCTAACTCCTAATTCCCCCAAAATGTTCAACAAGTTTAAAACATTCTGCATACACCACAAAGCAAGTCTGGTACTCCTGACTGTTTTAGTCGTGGCTGGTGTTGCTCATGCTTACAACATGTTCAACTTCCCGTACTACGAAAACGATGAAGGCGTGTACATGTCCCAAGCCTGGTCGGTTATAAAGATGGGCAGCCTTGCTCCGTATACCTATTGGTATGACCATGCACCTGCAGGGTGGTTATTCATCGCGGTCTGGGCAAAACTCACGGGCGGCTTCTTTACTTTTGGCGCGTCGGTCAATTCTGGTCGGGTATTCATGCTCGTTCTGCATCTGTTGTCCACTGCTATGGTGTTTAGCATTACCCGGAAACTGACCAACAATAAACTCTGGCCAGCAGCGCTCGCAGGGCTCTTGTTCTCTATTTCTCCGCTTGCCATATACTTCCAACGACGCGTTCTTTTGGACAACATTATGACCTTCTGGGCACTCCTCTCGTATTGGTTACTCGTCCGAGAAAAGCTTAAGCTACGCCATGTTCTTTTGTCTGCTGTGACTTTTGGCATAGCTGCATTGAGCAAAGAAAACGCGGTGTCTTTCTTACCCGCTTTGGTGTACACCATTTACACCCGTTCTCACACAACCTATCGCCGCATGGGCTTAGCGCTGTGGGCTTGTATAACCGGACTCGTGGGTGGCCTGTACGTACTCTATGCAGTTATAAAGTCCGAACTCCTTCCCATGGGATTCTTGGGCAGCACGACTGCTCATGTAAGCTTAATCGAATCGCTTAAACAACAGGCAGGTCGGGGCAGTGGCTTACACTTTTGGAACCCCAACAGTGACATATACCGGAACATGGTGGAGTGGATAAGCCGTGACCCGTTTCTTATATATGGCGCGGTCATTGCCATTGGTATAAGCATTATCCTTGCCTACTGGCAGAAGAATTTCCGAGAACCATTACTCTTTACTTTAGGTATGGTATTTTTCCTCATGCGCGGAGGACTGGTTATTAACTTTTACTTTTTACCCCTCGTACCATTCATAGCCATACTCATGTCGCTCATTGCTGAAAAAACCTACGGCGCTGTAGTGGGAGTGCTGCACCATGACCTCGAACTCTTTAAACTCAGACATATGTTCGGTCCGGTGTTGTTTGTATGTGTGTTGGCTGGGTTAAGTTTGGCCATTTTGACCAAGCCACTCTCGCTTTATACAACAAACGAAACTTCCCCCATGCTGGATAGTCTGAACTGGATAAAGCAAAACCTTTCACAGGACTCAAATATTATTATAGACAACGCGCTTTTTGTAGACACTCGAGACTCACGGTTTGCCGGCGACCCAGAATTTCCAAATAGCCAGTGGTTCTGGAAAGTGGAGAAAGACCCGGAAGTGTACAAAACTGCGCTCGGTAATGACTGGTTAAACGCAGACTATGTAGCCCTGAGCCACGAAATGGTTATACAGCAGTCCTACCACAACATTGAAGTCATTGGTCAAATGTTACCGTATATGGAACCGGTAAAAGGTTGGAGCAACGGCGGCGCATATTTGAACATTGCCTCTATGATTAGCACCAATGGTGACTGGATGCGCATTTACAAAGTCAATTCCCGAACACAGTTCTTCCTTGCCAGTACGTGGCAGAAAGATAAAGAACAAAGCTTTCAGAGTTATGGGCAAATTGTAAACGGGCCTCAAACTACTGCCGGTGAACAAGGCTTAGCCATGCTCCGCGCAGTCTACGCCGATGATAAAACTGGCTTTGACGGACTGTGGTCTTGGACTCGCGACCACTTACAATACCGCAGCCAAGATAAGCTCATTTCCGAACGCTGGGGTATGGGACCAAACGGCCAAGCCCAAACAGTAGACAGCGAAGCAAAGCTGACAAGTAACCAAGACATTGCACTTGCACTGCAACTCGCAGGTCAAAAGTGGCATAGCCAGCAGTACACCACCGACGCACTCACCATAATACAGAGTACCTGGTCCGCACTGGGCGTATTGGACGCAGCTGGTCACGTAAACTTGAGCGCATCTACCGCTGTGCGACCCGACGGTTATAAACTTATAGACCCGAGCACCTTTGCACCTGGTCACTACCGAGCCTTTGCTGAGTTGGATACAACACATAACTGGAACGATACAGCAGAAAACGCATACACGGGCATAAGCCAAAACCGCGTACGTCTACTGGAACCGTTGAAGAAAATAGAAATGACTACCATTCTCCCTCGAGGAAATGAACTCTACAAACTTTCCCAAGTCTGGTCCATAAGCTTTGATGCGGTTACGTACAAGTCCCCTACCGCGCAAGCAGTCTTAGCCCAGCTTAAGCTTGCATCGGCAGAACATACACCTATTTACTACGCGGCAAGCCTTGGCCTGCAGGACCGCTTTGCGAGTCAATACCAGACCTTGCTCATGAATGCCCTATTCGACCGCAGCCAGGCCTCCTGGAGGGACTCCAGCGCCTTTACCGAGCAAAGCCAACTCTGGCTCCTCGTAGCTCTCGGCGGCAACCAGGAGCGCCCTAATAGCGCACCGGAAAACGCTACTGTAGCAACAGTGCAATAAGTACATAAGCATTATAAAAACGTTAGCACCCGCTAACGTTTTTTGTTACTCTGTCTATATGAATGAATATACATGGGAACAATTCAACTACCCTCGCCTGCTCGAGTTGAGACATACGTATAAAATTGACCCTCCACGGGGTTTGAATTATGCTTGATTTATGAAAACACTATCTGGAAAACAAATGTCCAAAATAGGCATAGGAAGCTATGGCATTGGCGGGCTTGGACATAGGGATATAGGGCTTACGGAAAAGCTCGATGATTCTATATTATATCGACGCACTCATATATCAGCTTGAACTCGGCATAAACTTTACCGAGATTTCTCTTGGCTATGGCCATGGCAATAGCCTTAGGCTTTTTAAACATGCTCTGAATAGTAGCTCAATTTCCCGCGAAGATGTTATTTTAACTAACTCTTTTTATCCACGGGACTTAGAATCCATAGATACTCTGCAAAGCGATGTCAGCGCATTTTACAAAGTAATGGAAACAGATTATGCAGATTCTACTCTGGTAACTCAATCGCTCATTAGACGCTTCGGAAAAGATGTCGTCTTTCCTATTCTGCATGAACTTTTAGAGTCTGGTAAAACCAGATATGTCAGCCTATCTAACTCACATCCTCAAGGTGTTAAAGATTTTAAAACCGAGTTTGGCGATAAATTTTTTGCTCATGAAGGACACGTGAGTTTTGAAGTGCGTGCATTGCAAGACAACCGCGTATTAGACTTATGCGCAGAACAAAATGTTACCAACATTATCTGGAGACCATTAAGGCGTAATAAAACTGCTGGTTTAGGTTGGGATTTACTTAAAGAGCTATCCGAAAAGTACAATAAAACTGAGAACCAAATAGTTTTGAACTGGATGAGTCATTTACGGTATTACCCCATGATAATGTCTGCGCATCGAGAACACATAAAACAGAACTTGGACGCTACTGAATTTACCATGGACGAGGCGGAATACCAACGGATGACTGACTTCCGCCCGCCAGGATATACCCCACCCGAAGTTGATTGGGAAGACGAAAAAACAATAGTAAGTTTAATTACCGTAATTAACGATTTTGAGAATCAATTTCCTTCATAGGATTTACACATATATAAAAATCTAAGGAATATTAGGCAATCATTTTTATCTTTCTACTAATTTTGAGATTTGCTTTCTATTGGAATGAACTGCGGCCAGCCCACTTTGCTAAAATATGTGCCGACGAAAAAAGACGACTAACAAAATAAAAAAGCCGCGGGATGTCCCACGGCTTTTAAATTGATTGTTACGCTGCAAGGGAGAACTTGCGGTAGGTGTATCCTGCCACCAAGAGTCCAAAGAGCAACGAAATGACAATGTTGCTTGCACCTGCTCCGGTACGAGGAAGTTCGGTCACTTCGCCAAGCACCTGAGGCATGGCCAATGCAGGGCCGGTACCGCTGTTAGTAGCGTCGCCCAAGACTCGAGCGTCTGGAGCACCAAGCGTGCCGCCGCTACCGCCGCCTGCGCCACCACCACTTCCCACTGAGGTTGTAGTAATGCTGCTACCGCCTCCGCCACCGCCGGAACCGCCGCCTGAGCCCCCGCCGGCACCTTGAGTCTGGAAGTTACCAAAGTCTTTGCCGGTCACTGCGTTTCCACCGGAAATAATAACGGTGTATTTAAGGCTATTGCCGGAAGTTGGCAAGGTCTGAACCCAGCCCGGCTGAGTCACTTCCCGTACAGTATAGGTGCCGTCAGCAAGGTTGTTAAACAAGTATGGGGATGCGGTTGTTTTGGAAACTTCACCCTCATCGAGCACGCTATTGTCGTTCGTGTCTAAGTACACAACCCAACCGGACAGAGAAGCTTCGCCTTCGTCGAGTACGCCGTTGTTGTTCGCATCGTTAAAAACAAGACCGGTTATGGAACCCGTATTGCCACCGCTTCCACCGCCGCCACCTTCGCTACCGCCGGTATCTCCGTTATCGCAGGTGGTCTGGTTTATAACGGTCGTTACCGTTGTAGAGATAGATGTTGTAGTACCAACGTTATCGGTAAATACAGTCCAGCTGGCCTGTGCTGTGTTGACTACTTTACAAATGTTCGGTACCAGCTGCAGTGCTTGTATAGCATCTACATCAAAGGCATCTGCGGTTGGTTCAAACTGTGCTTTGTTAGAAGTATCGGTTACGCGTACATACTTTGCCTGCGGCACTGCACCCAGGTCTATAACACAGTCTCGGACACATACGCCAACATCGGTCCAAATGGCGTTGTCGTCACTCACGGCTATTTGAGCCTGCTCGTTTGGATAGTTATCACCGCTGGTAACTTCATACACTTTCAAGTCATTACCAGGACCGTTATACACGGGCTGGTCAAATGCTACTACAAGCTGACCACCGGTTGCGCCACTGGTAAATCCAAGAGAAACAAATTTGTTAAGAAAATCTGGTAACGGGTTATCATACAAACCACCGGTAGTTTCCGCCGGGCCAAGTGCTTTGGTAGAGTCGCTTCGCGCTACATCTACTGCTGTGGTTAAGTCTGCATCTTTTCCTTGCGTAAAGGACTTAATGCTGCTTGCCCAGGTGTTGAGCGCCAACGCTGCATCTAAGGTTGCATCAAAACTCACGCTACCGCTGTCACCACCGCTATGAGAACCAAGCGCCCAGGTAATGGTGCGCGTACCGTTGTCATATACCCCACCGTTATCGGCAGAACCGTTTACATAGGTAATACCGGTTGGAAGTGGGTCAGTAATAGTTACATTTGCTATACCGCCTGCAACATTCCAGGCAATGCTGTAGTGAAGCTTGCCCGTTGTACTGTCGTACGCCGCGGTTTTGGTAGGCACTACGAGCACACAAGACTGGTAGGTTACATCTATAGCATCCAGGTCAAAGCCGTCGGCAGTTGCATCATGTAAAGCAAAGTTGGTAGTGTCGGTTACCCGCACAAGCGTAAACCAGGTCAAACCGGTCGGTGCTATGTCAAAACCGCTTACACCGGCAGCGTCTTTGCCGCTTGCAGTGCCAACTACAAACCAAGTTGCGCCATCTTGGCTTATTTCAACCTTGGCTCGTTCTTCCGGATAGCTGTCGCGACCGTTGGTTATTTCATGAATGCTTAGGTCTACACCGGGTATGTCTATAACATATCCGGCCACAGAATCTACAACTACTCCATTTTTACCTAAAGAAAAGAATACACCATCCGCCGCACCCAAAGTTCGGGCCGGGTTAGTTCGAGTTACGTCAGTAATTGCACTTCCATTGTTCAGAGTACCCTGAGAACTGCTTACTACTTCATTGACATGCGCAGGACCTTCTACACAAGGAGCAAGTGGCTCCGGAGCTGCAGGTATGCCTATGTCTACTTTTACCTCAGCGGTATTGTTGCTCATGTCAGGGTCGGTCGTATCCGCAGAAACTGTTGCTGAGTTGAGAGGAGAAGTATCACCTGCGTCCAAGTTTGCTGTGGCATTAATGTCCAACAAAGCAGTCGCGCCGTTAGCCAAGTCACCTATGGTCCACACGCCGGTTCCGCTATTGTATTCAGCTGCTGGGTCTGCAGATACAAAAGTAAGACCCGCAGGAAGCACGTCGGTTACAACCACCCCGGTAGCATCGGCAGGACCGTTATTGGTAACGGTAAGGCTATAGGTAATAGCGCCGCCAATATTTGGTTCAGGCTCATCCACCGTTTTGGTAATGCTCAAGTCCGCATTTGGTGTTGGTTTGGGGTCATGGGCCACAAAGTCAGTTACGATATCTAAATCCGTAACCTCATCTGCTGCTACTGCCACTTGGCCGGCAAAAGACACCTGCAATGCGAGTGCAACTGCAAGCACAATGGTGAAAGCTGTTCGAAGCTTTCCTACAAATAAATACTTCATAATACTCGTTGGCTCAACGTGAGCCAGTTAATAAATAATAAACATAACCCTACATCTTTTTGACAAGAGTAAAGCCTATAACTATAGCATTTTACAGCATATTCCGCAATATTGACAGTAAAAATTTCATACACGCTTATATAAGCGACATAATATTTAAATTGTTACAAAAATGCAGGTAATTACACCATTCCCCTATCCCGTGTTAGCCAAATAAAATACCGCTCTACAGAATTGTAGAGCGGTATAAAATTTTGACCTAAGGGTTTAGTTCCAACTGCACACTATCCATGGTCCGAATTTGGATGGGTTGAGTTTTCACATAGTCAACCATTTGCTGAAACAAAGCCGGAGTTGTACCGTACGCGTCCGCACTCAAGTCTACTTGGTGAAATACCAATATAAGCCAGGTATGGTCTGCAAGTGCGGTAGTGACCCAGCCTTTTACGTCGTCGAGCGTGGTGCCAACGCCCACGTTTTGCACCCTGAGTGCATACCGGTTGGTTGCTTTGGTGTTATACCCAGGCTCTACAGTACGAGCTGCAAGATACCCTGCGTTCTTCACTACTTGCTCTAGTGATGCGTTGGTTGCACCATAGGGGTACACAAAAGTGTTGAGTGGCGTTATGCCAATGTTCTGCAACGCGGTTCGGGAAGCAGTAATTTCATCCGTTGCCTGTGGAATAGTCAGCGTGGTCAAGTCAGGATGAGTTTTGGTGTGAGAGCTTACTTCGTGCCCTTCTGCTTGTAGCTGCTGTACTTGTGGCGGAGTAAGATAGATGGCGTACAAAGTTAAAGACGCGTCATCTATAGTTAGTTCCCCGATACTGGAAATGTGGTGGAAAATAGTTACACTTTGCACGTTGGCCGGAGCGGTAAAAGGTATGTCGACTATTGCCCAAGCATTAGCGCTCGAAGGCAAGACAACAAGGTCACGGTAGACAATGCTAGCATCGGCCATAGTAAACCGAGCTGTTATGGTGGTAGGAGTTGTGCTCTTGTACGCATTGCGAAAACGGTACTGTGCGTTACTCACTATGGCAGCATCGTCAAAGTACCATTTTGCGTCACCGTCGGTGTACGTAGTTATAGCAACTTTAGCGCCGTTGCCGGTTTTACCAGTCGTTGGGTAAGTAAAAATTGCACTGTTGGTGCCCCACGCACTCTTATGCCAGTTGGTGGGCGTTCCGTCGCCGTTGTCCGTTTCCAGACCGGAGTTGAGCACTTTGTTTGGCTCTACAACTTCGTTCATGGGGTTGGTAATAATGTAGAACGAACCTTTCACACCTGCTGCGTTCAAAATAGGACGAACGGTATCAAAATGAGATGTCCATCCATCGTCAAAGGTAAACGAAACTATACCTTGAGAGAATAACGCGGAAGTGTTATCGGATTGGTCGCCCATAGCAAAGTTGTCTACGGTCAGCTCCCCTACAGCACCTAAGGTGTGGAACACTGTCACCTTGGTGGCACCCACAGGGGCAGTAAACTCGTGACTATAGGTTTTCCAGACTCCCCCAGAAGAAGGGAGAGATGCGTACCCAAAATAGGTAACGCTCGCGTCTGCGTATGTATACCGGGCAATAACGGTAGTTGGTGCTGTGGACTTATATTGGTCCGAGAAAATATAGTTCTTACCGGGAGTAATTATAACGTCATCGAAGAACCATTTGGCGTCCCCACTGCTATAGGTGGTCATGGCAACTTTGGCTGCCTTGGTTCCGTCTATACCAGCAACAGGATAGGTAAAGACTGCGTTGTTTGTGCCCCAACTCCCCTTTTGCCAGTTTGCTGGAAGCGCACCAGAAGCAGTTTCCAAAGAATGGTTTGCAATAAGGTTTGTTGCAGGTGGGGTTATAACATTAGCTACCGTTACCGTAATAGGTGTAGTAGTAGTCGTGTTATTCGCCGCATCACGCGCCTTTACCGATACGGTGTGAGCGCCATTTGTAACGGCTGTGGTATCCCAGTTTTGACTATAGGGCGCTGTGGTAAGCTCGCTTCCAAAATTTACTCCATCAACTATGAACTGTACGCCAGTCACGGCTACGTTATCAGTAGCAGTTGCGGTAAGCGGAACAGTACCGGTGACAGATGCATTTGCTGCGGGTGCAGTCAGCGCAACTGTTGGCGCGGTCGTGTCCGCTACGGTGTTGGTAACAGTTACGGTAATAGGTGTGGTAGTTTTAGAGTTATTTGCTGCATCACGAGCCTTCACCGCTATGGTATGACTGCCGTTTGCTACCGTTTTAGAATCCCAGGCAAATGTATATGGGGCTGTGGTAAGTTCGCTTCCAAGATTGGTAGCACCATCGAGTATAAACTGTACGCCGGTTACGGCTACATTGTCACTCGCGGTTGCACTTAAAGTAACCGTGTTAGATACGGTGGCACCGGCTGCTGGTGCAGTCAGCGCAACTGTTGGCGCCGTAGTATCTGAAACAACGTTACTCACGGTGACAGATATTGGAGTAGTAGTTGTAGAATTATTGGCTGCATCGCGTGCTTTCACTGCTACGGTATGGGTTCCATTGGCCACTGTTTTTGTATCCCAGGTCTTTGTGTAAGGACTTGTGGTAAGTTCAGCACCCAAATTTACGCCGTCTATTATGAACTGCACACCGGTTACGGCTACGTTGTCAGTAGCGGTTGCGGTGAGCGCAACAGTGTTGGAAACGGTACTACCGGCAGTTGGCGCGGTTAAGGTTACGGATGGTGCAGTGGTATCGGTTGGGGCAACTATATTTTCGCTCAATGAATATGCATCGGTAGTAAGCTCCCCTACTGCGTTCAATAAGTGGAACACGGTCATTTTGGTAACACCAGCCGGCACCGTAAAGGTAGTAGAATACGTAGCCCACTGTCCCGCAGATGACGCAGCGTTAGGAAGATTTATATAACTAAGCACATTGCTGGAGCTTGTATACCGGGCTACCACCTTAGTCTGCACGGTAGACTTGTACTGGTCGGAAAAGGTATAGCTCTTACCGGCGGTTACTGCCACGTCGTTAAAGAACCACTTTGCGTCCCCACTGCTTCGAGTAGTCATGGCAACTTTTACGGCGTTTGCACCGTCTACGCCTGCGACAGGGTAGGTAAAGACTGCGTTATTAGTCCCAAACCCACCTTTTTGCCAGCTGGTTGGCAAGCTGCCTGACGCAGTTTCCAAGGAGGGGTTCAAAATAAGATTTGGACTTGCGGCAAAAGCCTGACCGCTTCCGACCAGAACCATAGCTGCTATTGCCCAGAGGGCAAAGGCCGTAAAACTGGCTTTTTTAAATATCTGTAAAAACATAGAAATAGACTTACTTATAGAGGTTAAAATGTATTATTGCATACAATGAGCGCTTTGCATATCTGCTGTACGAACGACTTGCAGTAGTTTTATGTTCTCCGGTCCCGTACCCCGATACTCCGTAAAACCGTAAAATTCCGCCAAATTCCTACGTTCTGAGAGTGAAGTACGTCTTCCGGAAGCCTGAAGGTAGGCAATGAGGTTTACGTCATCCCACCGCTTAAGCTCCTGACAACGTAACGCACGGAGCCTTGCTCCTGTTACATTTGGCTGGGCTGGTGGCGCCTCATCTTCCAAGTCCGTACTCGGCTTTTCCGGTGGAGCAGCTGCGTTTACATCTGACTGGAAGGTTTGAAACGGCTTGTGCTCTTCTATTTCTGCCCGCAGAACACGGTAGGTAGAGTGACTATTGGCCACATTCATCCAAATAATGGTTCCCGCTACTCCAAACACCAGACTCCCGACTATTATAATAATTAAAAATGATAAGTATTTCATGCAAGTGCTACTTTTTTAACACGGCCGCGTTTAAAGGTTGCATATGCCTCGCGGCCTTTTTTTACGGCAATAAGAACCAAATGTACAGTCATAGAAATGCCAATAAACGGAATTAAACTCATATGTGTATGCGCTCCGGTTTAAACCATACCAAGTGCTTTCGTCTCAATATGACTTCTTTAATAAATTGTTCAATAAATATATAGGCGTTTATAAAAACTATAGGTAAATACGGTATGGGTACAATGAGCAAAGCCCACCGGCGTTCGCGAATGGCAGTGTAAATGGCAAATACAAACGTGGTAATAAAATAGGTAACCAAAAAATACCCGACAGCGCGAATGTTAATAATGGGCAATATAAATATAAGCAGCGCAAAGGTGAGCCCTTCTATGTACATAAGCGAAAGTTCCAGCGCCTGCGCCGGCCGCTTAATTATGTCTCGGTGTTTAAGCAAACACTGCCAGCCCCCGGCATACCACCGTCGCATTTGATTTATATAGGAGTGCAAGCTGGCGGGGTCTTGGGTATATACAATAGCGTCTAGGTTATATTCCACCGTAAAACCTTGTTTGTGCAACTTGTAGGTAAAGTCTAAGTCTTCCGTAATAGTGTCGTGATCAAACTTCACGTAGGTCTTAAATACTTCAGTTCGAAACGCTCCCGCAGCGCCGGGTATAACGAACATGTAGTTTATAAATCGTTGCGCAGGTTTATGAATGTTTTGACCAATGCAATATTCAAACGCGCGGCATAACGTCAGCCAGTTGTGCTGCCTGCTCACTACGTAACCACCGGAAGCTGCTACCTTGGGGTCATCAAAATCTTTTAAAATAGTTTCCACAAACTCGGGGTGCAACTGGGTGTCTGCATCGGTGGTGACTACTATGTCCCCTTTTACAAAACCCAAACCGTACTCCTGCGCATGACTCTTGTTGCCGCTGTTCTTTGGCGTGCGCACCACAGTAATTTTATCTGCATAGCGTGCCAAAATAGCCGGGCTCGAGTCCGTGCAAGAGTCGTCTATAACTATTATTTCGTCGGCCGGTCGAGTTTGGTCAAGACACGACAAAACACAACGCTCTATGGTTGCCTCTTCGTTCCAGCAAGGAATGAGTATGGTAATGCTTTGCTTATGCGGAGCGGTTTCCAAGGGAACCGCGATACTCAGCTCAGGGCCTACCTCTGGAGTTAATTGAGTTTCGTCTGTCATGGTCTATATAGAATATTGACGATAAAAAAAAACAGCTTTGTTCTTTGTGTAACAGCTAAAAAGCTATCGTATTAGAGTAAAACTTTTTTAAGTTTTTGTCAAAATAAATATCTTCTTACAAATAAGCACTTTTATGGTGTAATACATATATTGCCAGAAGCTTATACACAAGCATCAAGGCTTCTTTCCCAACTTACCCATAAAATGAACAATAAAAAAAGTATACACGTTCCATATGAAAATGAACTGTCGCTCTCATAAAAAAAACTCCCCAACGTATGTTGAGGAGTTTTGGGTCCACCGAACGGTGTATATTTTCTTTATTGTGGTAGTACTGCCTTAAAGGCACCGAGAGCAGTAGCGTCAGAGTTTACGCGCCAGTCGCGTTCCTTGTTCTCGTTGAACCAGACCCAGCCAGCCACTTTAGGGTACTTTTTCAGGCTTGTACCGAACCCGGTTGTAATCCAGGCAGCTTTCTGTGTTCCCGGCGCACTGGCTACAGAGAATATATAGGTAGGCTTGTTGTACAGGGCAAGCTTGGTAAGCGCAGGACCAAATACCTCGTCCCAGGTAAGCCAGGGGTTGCTAAAGTTAAAGCCGTTTGCACCCACATAGTCCACATATGCATCACCCGGGTAGTAGGCTTCTATTTTGTTTGCCGCGGTTTCCGGCACGGAGTCACTGTTGACCGACCAGCCAAACTTTACGTTGGTTACACCGGCAAAAAGGTCATGCACCTTTCGATAAGCGGCTATATGCTTGGCCGGAGTGTTACCATTCAGAGTTCCGGACCAGGGGTACCAGTCGCCGTTCATTTCTTCAAATGGTATAAGTATGACCGGACCACCATAGGCCTTGGCTTGGGCGGCAAACTGCTTTATATAAGCATCATAGTTTCCAGCAAGTATTTTGTCGTAGCTAAAAGCTGGTTGGTTGGTGGGGTCTAAGTTGTAGTCCATTGCCTCCCAAAATATGACTAGAGTTTTACCAGCAGGCTTTAGGGGTGCAGCAAGCTCTGTTGGGAAATCTTTTTCATTACCCCAATGCACAAAAGTTGCTTGCATATTCACTTGCTTACCCACTACAGCCTCAAAGGCTGGCAGGTCAGAAGTGCGCCATCCTACATACGCCCCCCAATTCATTTTGGTGGTACTTGCAGGAGCGGGTGGAGTGGGGGTTGGAGTTGGAGCGGGTGCGGGAGGAGGAGTCACCGGAGCTGGCGGTGGTGTTGTAGCAGTACTCATACAGGTACGCCCTTGTACGGTAATTTCATCGGTATACATATTTTTCTTACCTACAAAACCGTGAACTTGATAGGACCACGAGCCAATAGCTACGTTGGAATCGGTAAAGCTTACAGTAGTAGCCGGCAGTTTGCCCGAAAGCGCTTCCCACGTAGAGTCACTGCTACCAGTAACTTTTCGCTCTACCGTGTAACCGGTGGCGTTGGCGAGTGCGCCCCAGCCAAGACGAGCACTGTATTTTCCATTCACGCACTCAAGTACGGGAGCGCTCAGGCTAAATACACTATTTACACCTAGCACTGCCGGGGGCGTTGCGGTTGTAACGGACGCGGTAGTGCCGGAGGTGGGAGTGGTAAGCGTTGTAGCTAGAGGGGGCACGGTTATAGTAGTAGTGCCCGGCTCTTGCTGCACTACTGCCAAGTTGTTTGCTTGTCGTTCTAAAGCACGGCGCTTGCTTACAGGCTCATAAGCATTACTGCCGTTTTGAGTCGCTATGAGCTGCACTGCTCCGTAGACAACTACGCCCACCAGAGCGAATGTAAGTAGTCCACCAAGTATGTATAATTTCTTTTTCATAATGTGATATGTCTCGACCTGCAGTATAAATTCTTAATGGTCTGTGAGAGCAGGTCCGTACATATAATAGTATCATGCTCAACCTGGGGAAAACTGCTTACTTTAGCCATATTTGCCCTGTCTAAGCGTGAGTTTATTTTATCCCTACAAAGCAAGCGGATATTCAGTATAATCTATTTTTCATATGTAACATAGTCTCTACCCATGCGTTACCTAGGCTTTTGAGTGCTTATAAATAAAACGAAAAACAGGTCCTCTGACCCATTTTCACGCGCGCAAAACTTTTATATGTGTAACTTTGCGCGAATCTTGTACCACAGGCTGGGTTTAAGGGGGTCCACGCGTAACTCTACGGTGGTCTTCCCGCCCCGCACCGACTCCGTGCGCAGACTAGTAGACGTGTACCCATCGGCAGTTGCAGAGAGCTCTACCCCACCCGCCGGTGCGGTTATGAGAAAAGTTCCTGCACTGCCTGCTGTAATGCGTGTGATGCCATCACCAGTAGAAACGGTGGCGTTCTTTACCGGCCGGCCTATACCGTCTACTACTTTGCCGGCAATTTGCCCGGGCATGAAGTAGTTCCGAACTACGTTTGCCACTTGGCGTTCTGTACCGTTGTCATTCAAAATAGACGTTGAGCCGCCCCGTAAGACCCAATAGTTTACGCCAATGACTGTTTTTTTATGGGTATAAAACTCACGAAATAGTTCATCTACAAACTGTGCCTGCTGCGCTTCGGACATGGTGCCGTTTATGTCTGGAATGGGCGCACCAAACTCCCCTACCATAACCGGTAAGTTCTGCTTAGTAACATATGCATCTAAGTCCCGACCCATGCGCTGGCTCGAAGAAACATAGTGGTCTATAACCGTCACCGCGCCTGCTTTTTGTAGGACATCGTGGTTATAGACATCCCGAGCCACATCACCGTTGGCGCTAAAGTAGCCACAGTGAATTTTTTTGCCAATACTCATAACGGCTCTCTGGCAAGTATCGCTGGACTGCCAGACAAAGTCTTTCAACTGTTGCTTGGCTGCATCGCTCCGCCAGGGATTACCCAAAATGCCATTTTCTGCTTCCGGAGCGGGACTGAGAATGTCACCCTCTACAAAAAGGTCCGCATGTTTAGTTATAAACTCGGCAAGCTTAACAGAGTGCTCTGCGCCGTTCTTGAGTTTGGCATAGCCAAACCACCCTTCCCAACCGGCAAAGTTACCCCGAAACCACACCAACAAACCGTGCTGCCTGGCTGCCTGGACCCACTTGGTGAGCAGCGGGATGAACTCTTCATCGTATGGCGTGCCCAAGGCTATGCAGTTCGCACCCAGTGACTTTACCGTAGCAACCTCTTTGGCTATAAATGTGTCGGCATAGGCGGGCTTACTTAAAAACTCTCGAGCGGAGTCGCGCGAGACCTTCATAGTGTCTATACACTGGTAATGCCATAACCGCCCCGCCGGAGCGTCCGGTAGCTGCACGCTCTCCGCATGCGCCACAAACGGCGCACACAGCAGGGAAACTATAGCAATAAAGGTAAAAATTTGGTTCATAGTAGTGTGTAGTGTAGCAAAATAACAGGCTTCATGTAATGCTGCCCTACTGCCCTGCCGGTACAGCTTCGTTGCGTTTAAAAATTAAAATATCAGGCGAGGTATACACCTTTACAAAATATTTATAGAGTCTTCCCTGTACGTCCGGCTTATCGTATATATTGGTCCATATAGCGTCGTTCTTCTGCATGACTATCCACCGAGCGTACTTTTCCGGCTCTCTCAGACTCTCTTCCCAATAAGGTTTGTTACCTATATAAATAGTATTTTCCATGGGCACGCCCGCTCTTATAACACTCACTGTGCGCGCGTAGTCGTCTTGCAAAAAGAGTCCGCCGTCGTAGTTAGTCGTAATCCACTGCTGCGCATCTGGCTGCTCCGCTACCGCACTAGAAAGCCCACGAAGTCCGTCTTCTAAAACTATAACTTTGGAATAGCCTATTACGTACAAACCTATTTGGGCAAAACATAAACCTACCACAAGCAACCGGACCACCCACCGTGCTCTATAAAATAAATACCCGACGCAAAAGGCAACCAAAGGAACGGACATAACTCCGTACCGTACGTTAAACAACCGCCACTCAAAGCCAACAGGAGTAAGGTGTGGAATAAATATAACTGACTGCCCCATAAACAGTGTCACAATGTTGAATATGTACGGCACTAACAGTATCAGTAAAATGTAGTACCTATGTTTGTTGCTGCTTTGTTTTATAAAAGTCACACAGCCGGCTATGGCCAACAAAAATATAAGCACGCCGCTCGTACTCATGGCAGTAACGGTGTAATACAGAAACGATGACCAGGGGTTTTGGTACGAAGGCAGCGCCCCACGGGCCAGCCATTCATTTTGTTGGGACTTAGCGCTAAATACGCTGTGCGTAAAGTACAACGGGTCACCTAAAATAAGCCCATCCCACAGGAGCCACAACCCTACGCCAAAGAAAGCGAGCACGCCAAACATAATAAGCCTACCCTCCAGGTTCTTCCACTCATCTGTTTTGAAAAAACCCAACGTACTGCGCACGCCTTTACGGAGTCTGCCCCAGGGCATGTATATAAGCCCAATAACTCCAACTTGCATGCCGGCCAAAAACCACCCGTCATAGCGCGACAGTGTGGCTAGGAAAGTAAATATTGCCGCCGCAACCAGCGCGGCTATGTTGTCCTGATCCTCTATAAAACGTACAAAGTGGTACGTGGAAAGTATAAAGAACATTATAAGCAGCATCTCCGTCATGGGAGTTGTTTGCACATAGAGAATGTTTGGGTTGGTCAAAAATACTACACTTGCGGCAAACGCCATGAGTTTGCTTTTGCTTACAAACAGAGCAAGGCGGTATAGGTATATAGTCGCAATAACAAACGCAGTCCCCGATACAACTGAGCCCGCAAGTCCCGAACGCCACATAAAGTCAAAGTACACAAACGGAACCATAAGCAAGTGCGGGAGCGGCAACCAAATACCTCCGAGTTGAGCAAAGCCAGGAGTAATGGAGTCCACCACGCGCTTGGCAATATTTAAATGCGACTCAGAGTCCCCGTACACAACAACATACCCATGCCAATACGACCACGCCAAAGCAACCACTGCGCACGCAAACGCGAGCCCGGCAATAATCTTTTCCAACGGCAAACCCTCAAACCAAGCCCCTATATTTGTAAGAGATTTTTTTTGAACGGCAATATTAAACATGCTCCTCCCCTCTTCGATTTGCTCCTACCTCACCATCAAGGCCGGCATACTTCTCTTTTTTATATAATAGCGGTAGGACGAATAAAATAAATGCAAACAATAATATGACTACTCCGAATATTACTTCTGCATACTGCAATAAAGTTATGCGCTGATTCAAGTATGTATTGTATATAAAATTACCTGTGGTGTTACTGCTAATATAATCTAGATTGCGCAAGTAATTGTATTTCAAGTGTAAATAGTCGGCCTCAATCTTTGGCGGAACGAGGTTGGTGGTCAGCACGCCTACAACTGCAACACCTGCAGAATACGCGAGAAATACTAGCATTAGCATCTTTTTTAGTACTATTGCACCTCCCGTAACTATGGGAATTACGGCAAAAATGGATAGCACTGCCATGGTTGGAATAAGGTACCGCGGACCAAATGCCCAACCTCCCCAAGGATCGCTAAAACTGGCGTACATAGCAAAGTTAATGAATGCCATGCAAATAAAAACTGCGTGTTCAAGTTTAAATTTATTTTTAAACTTAACTAAACCCCACAAGGCGAACAAAAATATCGGAGAATAGAAAAATAATCCTTTATCGAGTGCTACCGTCAACTCATACACGCCTTTTCCAAGAGAAAACTCGTTAAATATACTAAGGGCCGATGGTTTATTGGTCGTCTTTTTATCCTGTAATTGCTCCAAAAGCTTATCAAAAGTCTCGGGAGTGTAGCGCGGAGCAGGATTGTGAAATTGCAGTGCACTTCCAAATGTTTGTATGTTGTAGTACAAGTGTCCAGCAGCAATTAAACTGAATAATAAAATCCCCGCCAAAACAGAAGCACGAAACTTAACCGACCAACTTTGCTGTAACTCTCGAATGCGTATAGAAGACAATACCATATACACCATACTTGGTGCGCACAGTAACGCATTTGGATAGTCAATAAATACAGCTAAGCCATAGCTAACACCGCCCAAGCTTGCCCAAAGCCAACTAAACTTACTGCTCTTAGCATACCGCCATGCAACGTAAAAGCCGAACAGCATAAATGTCACAGTAGGTGCGTGCTGATAGATAGTCACAGCATAGCTCCATGAACTCGTAGCAAAAGCAAAGATTAACCCACACAGTACGGAAGCCCAAAAAGGAAGCTTAAAAACTTGCCGCGCTATAAGCATAAGCAAGCATAAACTTACTAGACTTAAAATTGCCATTGTTGAATAGCTACCAAGTAGGCCTAAGTTATATGGGGTTCCTAAAGTGTACATGGGGTACATAAGAGCTGGGATACCAACCGGGAAAAAGCTATAAAACTTACCGCCAATATATCCTACATCTGGCGAAGCAAAATTAGCCCATTCTGTAGTGAGATCTACCCGACCATGCATAAGAGCAACCATGGAAGCGTACGGAGAACGCTCATGCGAGGACTCAAACGGCTGCCCTACTTGGGTAAGCTTATTAGCTTCCGAGAGAGTTGTGGCATTGCCAAATCCACCCCGTAAAGTAAGAGCATACAGACCCGCTGCAAAGGTAAAAATTAAAATTGCAATGCAAATATTTTTCATATATAAAATGCTAACGAGGTATGACTAACGTTTCGGCGATAGGAATGAAATTTGGGTTTTCTAAATTATTTGCTTCGGCAATGTCTGTCCAGCGTTTTCCGTCACCTAAGTACAGCGCGGCTATATCCCACAAACTTTCTCCTCTTGCTACCACGTGAGTGGTGGGAGCTTCTGGCTCAGGTGATGCCGTAACTACTGGCTCCGTCACTATCTCCGGTTCCGGTACAGTTGCTTCTTCTGCTATGCTTGCACCTTTTCTGTAAATGGTTATACCTTTCTCTGCATATACTATACCAAAATTATCTGACTCCAAGTCTTGCGGACTAAACGCTTGGGATATTTCATCGCCATTACGGGTCAACACCCAACTCACCACAGCGGAAGGGTTACGCAAAGCTGCAGTATACGTATCTGTAGTTCCGGTTACTATCCAGCGTGTAAGCGGTATTTTACTGTAAAAAGCTGTTGTGTCATTTACAAACGTGTCGCCAAGAACTAAGCCTCCGTCGTAGTGTGTCGCGAGCCACTTGCCTGCCTCTATGCGGTCTGCGTTTGAAGCGAGACTTGCATAGCCATACACGGACTCGTTTACGGCTATAACAGTGTTCGCATGAGCTACCCACGCGTACTCCCCCACTATAATTACAAGTACTACCAGGGCAAGCACGCGCACACGACTTACCAGTACTCCGGCAGCTATAGCAAAGAGCGGAACAAAGGTAAGCGCATACCGTATGTTAAACATTTTGTGCGGCGCCAACTGTGGAACAAAGACTACTCCGTTACCCGCGTACACGTTTGCTATATAGTACAGCACCTGCAAACCCAAAACACAAAAGAATATTTTATAATAGTTCTTACTTCGTATGGCGTTCACTACTATATACACCACTCCCAAAGCACCCGCAAACAGTAAACTCCAGCCGAGCATCATTTGTCCGGCATAAAACATGTGCTGCACCGAGTTCCAAAGGTTGTGGTAAGACGGAAGCTGGCCGTGCTGGAGCAGGTCCAACTGCTGAGCCTTTGCCGAGTACTTACCTATAGCAAAGTAAATGGGGTTACCAAAAATAACCCAGTTCCACACCAGCCAAAGCGCAGGCCCCATAAATGCCATGAGTCCAAATATTACAGACACCGCTTCGGCTTTGGCCCATTTCTTTCCTTTCAGCAGTTCAAAACCAACTAAAAGTACAAAAATACCAAAGCTAATGAGCCAGCCGTCATAGCGAGATAAGCTTCCCACCAACAAGAAAAACGCACTCAATGACAAGTGCCATACTCGCCTCTTTTTAAACCAGAGTAACAGGAAGTACACCGCAACGGTGAGCGTGCACACGTAGAGCATTTCGGTAAGCGGGGTGGATTGTATATACAGTACGTTGGGGTTGGTTATAAAAACCACAAAAGCGGCCAGCCCTGCAAGCCGGTTGTTTGCCAGGAGTGCGGCTGTTTTATACATGGCAAGGCTTGCTCCTACAAACGCAAGCATAGAAACTACACTACCGGCCATGCCAGAGTAGTAAAGGGAGTTTACCCATATAAGTGGCAGCATGAGCAAGTGGTTTACGGGCAGCCACACATACCCAAGTTGGACAAAACCCGGGTTAAGACTGTCTACCACTCGCCTACTCATGTTTAAGTGCGCAACGGCATCTCCATTTGCAAGCGTCACCTCTTGCGCGTAAAAGTACATGGTAGCAAGTATACTTACCAGCCCGGCTACGCCTATGAGTACCAACTCAAGTTGGTATTTTTTTAGCCAATGCAATTTACTCACGCGTCCACCCTCTCTTTCACAGTGGCAAAACGAGCAGGCTTTAATCCAGCCCCACCAAACACTAACGACTCCGTTAAATGTGTACCGTGCTTGGTTTTTTCCCAATGGTGCGGCTTGGTTACCATTTGCACCATGGCCCGGACTGTAGCTGTAGAAAGCATGAGCCAGTACAACGGCGAAAGCAAACTATACTTTACCAGGTCATAGCGCCCGCGCTTGTAAGAGCCAATTGCGTTTAAATAGAGGAAAATAAAGTTCCCCAACACAAACGAAACTACAGACACATACAATATGACTCCGGGGAAAAGCGCTTGTATGTACGGAGAGTGTGTGCTGAACCACACGGTAAGCAGCACCCACAAAAACAGGTTAAGCACATTTGCTAGCACCATGAACGGAACCATAAGCAAAAACACCAGTAAGTTTTTCCACCCGCCTATTTCGCGTTTAAAACGCACCGGGTGCCGTAGGTGCACTATGCTCGTTTGCATAAACCCTTTCATCCACCTGGTCCGTTGCATTATCCAGGAACTTAACGTAGTGGTGGCCTCTTCACGACTCAGCGAGTTAAGCACACCGGTTTTGTAGCCTATGCGGTACAAGCGTATGCCTATGTCGCAGTCTTCCGTTACGTTATACGGGTCCCACGCGCCTATGCGCTCTAGTAGCTCCCGCCGGAAGTGCGTGCTGTGTCCGGACAGCGGTAAGGGCGAGCCTATTTTTTGCAAACCAGGCAGCAACAAGTCGTAGTAAAAAGAAAACTCTGCGTTGAACAAACGGGTTATCCAGTTTTGTCTGGCGTTGTAGTGGTCTAACCGAGTTTGCAAGCAGCCTATGTCTGGAAACTTGCGAAACGCCAAGACTGCTTTTTTAAGCTGGTCCGGGTCTGGAATTATTTCTGCGTCATATATAACCAAAAACTCGCCCTTGGTTTGTAAGAATGCTACGTTGAGTGCTTTAGGTTTAGTTTTGGGTTGTACATTGGGCAGCATGAGCGTACGAATGTGGCGAGGAAGTTTGACCCGCTTTATAGCTTCTATGGTAGGAGTGTCGTACTCTTCCAAGGTAATAATTATATCCAGCTTACTTACCGGGTAGTCTATGGCCGTCATGGCTTTTACTATTTGCCGTATAACCCCTTCTTCTCTATATAAAGGAATGAGAATGGTGTATGTAGGTAACTCTGAGTCTTTGAGGTGCGCAATTTCTGCTCCGGAAAAGTCTATAAACTTTGCGGAAAAACCATACAACACCGCGGCCAACTTAAACACCAAAAGCAAAAAGTAAAACACCGCTACAAACACAGACACAGCACCCACCAGCGACACCCCTAAACCAAACTTTGTAAGTAAAAGCACCACCGCCCCCAACCCCAAAACAACACAACCAAAAACCAGCGTGTCAGCAGTCAAATGCTTCTTCGCGCTATAGTGCTCCGGCAAAAATAAATAATCTGTTGTGTTATTGAAGTTCATTATTTGAGAAATGCATTTATAACTTGCTCGCTAGCATTAACCTGGTGCTTTATATTAGCTGCAACGGAGTTTGACTGGACGCTAACATTATGATGACCTTCCAAATCATGAAATTTACTCACAAGTTCCGAACTTTTAAACTTACCGCCCTCTAACACCCACTCCGAGAGACCCAGCTCAGCCATAATCCCTTGTGTCTTATGTTCATACGCAATGGCAAGAGTGGGAGTGTTAACCACATAGGCAAATACAACCGAATGCATGCGCGTGCCTATTAAAATGCCACATAGGCTGTATAAACCTAACAAGTCTTGGTACGAAAACTGGTTACGTAAGTCGTGGACATTTTTATAGTCACCCAGCCGATTCATAATCCTATTCTGTACAAGCCTGTCATCATCGTTATGCAGCGGGTCCGTTACTTGAGGAATAAGTAGTATGGACACATCCCTTTTGGCTAATTGTCGAACAAACTCTATAATTGCTGTTTCGTATGCGCCCTGCACTTCGCCCTGGAATCGATTCGCCACAGTAATGCCTATTAGTGGTTTAGTAGTATCAATGCCGGCTTGGGAGAGTTTATTCTGTATATCTTGTACTGCCTCCACCTCAGGGCGATTCAACATGAACGCTGCATCTGGTACTAACAGTATGTTTGCTTTTGCAATACCGGTATTGCGAAGGATACTCGAACTAATTTCTTCGCGTACAAATATAGTTAAATCGCAATTTAAAACTAAGCGCATGAGCCATCGCTCTATTATATTTGGAAACGGACCAAAAGACTGAGCATGTAAAAGAACAGGCTTTCGCAAAATAAGTGCTATAGCAATAGCATGCAAGTGAAGCCCTATACTCATAAGGCTGCGCAGTCCATGCCCACCAACCAAATACCCGCCACCTGCAGTTATAATTCTATCGGTTGTTGCGTATGCGTAGGCTAGTTTTCTCAAACGTCGGGGTAATATCCCCACAACATCCCTATATGTATATCTATAAATAACTGCCCAGACCAGCGTACTCGCCACAACTATAATACTATTTACAAATCGTCCAATAGCACTACTGTTCTGGTAAATTGCATAATAAAAGAATGAACGCATAACCGCCGCGCCTTCAAAAGGCTCTTCCTCCGCTTCCATGCTTGCTATGGTGACTACGGAGCCAGGCGCAACGCGTTGTATTTGCTGCAATTGCGCAGCTATTATACCCGCGTCTCCCCCATTGTGCCGACTATATGCATTTGTAAGTAAAATATTCATGCTTTAGTGACTGCAACAATAAGCTCATTGTAATCCGAAGTAATTTTCTCCCAGTTGAACTTTTGGACAAACGATTTTGCTCTAGAGCTAATTGAATCTCTCAATGTTGCATCGTTTAATAAACTAAGCATGCCTTGAGCTAGTTTGTCAGTATCGTATGCCCCTACCTTTAATGCACAGTCTTTAGGTACCCATTCAAATGATGGAATATCAAAAACGACTAACGGTGAAAACACGCAAAAAGCCTCAAGTGCCACTATACCCATTGCTTCAAACCGTGAAGGCATTACGACAACAATACTTTTGTCCAACAAATCATCCTTTGTCTGCCCCTCAACTCTGCCAACACATTGAACTCTGTCACTAAGATTTAACTTTTGCGTCAAGTTATTAAGCTTGTCAACTTCTTGCTGCTCTCCACTGCCAGCAATTATTAAATTTGCAGTGGTTAAATCCTTAATCTTAAAAAAACTCTCAAGCAGAAGGTCGAGGCCTTTCTGGGTAAAGTCAATCCTACCCAAAAACAGTATGTAATTATCTTTCACCGCGGGGCCCCTTTGTAATAAGGCATTGTCTAAACCGTTCGGGATGATGCTTATATTAACTTTTTTATTGCTATATCGTACTTGCTCTTTTAAATTTTCAGTTAAGGCGACGATGTTTTTGTACGTCTTTAATCCTAAATATTCCAACCAGTGGAACGGTAATTTATACCTTCTAGCCATCTCCCTGCCAGCAAGCAAGTGAATAACGCCAATAACTGGCTTTCTAGTAAATATTTGCAAACAAGTTGTCGAAAAAGGTGGAGTAAAACTTTCAAACCATACATCAAATTTTTTTCGCAAAACATACAAAGGCAGTAATATTTGGTACAAGGCTTGGCCAAACTGAGGCCCTCCGAATGACACGCCTATACGCTCATAATAAACGCCATCACGTTCTTCATTTTTACTACCAGGATATTTCCCAGTAATAACAATTACGTCGTATTTGCTTACCAGTCTTTTTGCAATCGCATGTATGGAAAAAGCCCCGCCTCCTCCGTAGTAAGGATTTTTAACATCATCGTAATTTGAAAATATAATTTTCATAGAAGAACTTAAATCTCATCAAAGCTTTTAGTTGACATAGCGCTATCCCATCCTACTCCGCCTCTGTCGTCAAATTTTGAATATTTGGCATACAGCTGCAATATTAGATGCCCTCCGACTATAATAGGAGAATATTTTAGTACGTTTCTGAGGTACGCTTTTAGACGTACGGCGGAATTCATATGATTCTCTTCGTTAAATGCCGTAGGCCCAAAATAGTGTCCAAGCATCGCGGGGGTATTTAAAAACCTCCTCATCTGCTTTACGTAATCTTTTATATTTGTTGGGGGGCGATACCATACCTTAATCTGCGGAGCGTATTCAATTTTAAAACCATATTTACGAGCAAATAAATACGTAAACACGTCCTCCCCTACGGTGGCATCGGGAGGAATATCGAGTTTTTTTGCAAAATTCTTACTAAAAGCTCTCCCGGCTCCAATACTACGATGTAGCAATGCTTTATCTCCGAGCAAATCTAATGCATCTCGCCAGTAACTAATACTAAAATGGGCAATTTTTTCGACAAACGTAGTGGGCTTTACAGGGGCCACGTTAAAAGACAACAAATCAGGCGAGCTGGACTCGAATGCTTGGGCAGTCAATGATAACAGGTTATTACTATCTAACTTAACGTCTGCGTCAAATTGAACCAAAATATCGCTGGCGTTTAATTCAAAAATCTCTTTGAGACGAATGGACTTTCCTTTTTGCTCTGTATGCTCAATGAGAACTATACGCTTATCGATAATAGATCTTACTAGATTGGCAGTATTATCTCTGCTACCGTCAGAAACGACAAATAACTTTTCAAAATCATACCCTTCGTCATTCTGTTCTAAAATTGAATTTAAAAGCTTGATTATATTTGCTGACTCGTTGAAGGCAGGTACAACTACTGATAAGGTATGCATATAATATTATTTAAGTATTTTTGTCGATGGCACATCCGCCCAAATAAATTTTGCGTCACCGGCAGTCGCAAAATAATGTGCTGCGGCCTGTGTTGATATGTGGCCAATTGAGACTAATGGGGAATATTCTAAGATGCTCTTCCAAAGCGCTTTTAATTTAACTGGCCGGGTTGTTGGTCGATAATATTTATCGACGACTTCTTTTTTAAAATATTTCATTAGAATACTCTCCCCAACTATAAATCTCTTTGACTGCCTCCAATAATCTTGCCAAGTCGAGGGTAGTCTAAAATACAACAAAGCCTCTTTAGAAAAAGACACTTTATACCCGTTAGTTACGGCGTAAAAAAAACTAAAAACGTCTTCTCCTGAAGTATTTGGGAGTTCAAATTTACTCAAAAAATTGCGAGTAAATAATCTACCTCTACCCTGGCAACGGTATACGATGGCATTTTCTCCTAAAGCATCTTTTACGTTTCCCCACCAAATCTGATTACCAAAGTAGGATAAGTTTTCAATATAGGTTCTGGGAGGTAAAGCACTAATATTCGCACATACTAAATCTGCCCGCTCCTTCTGTTGTGTTAAGACTAACGCTGACAAAATATTATCATTAGCCAATCTAACATCTGCATCAAACTGCACCAATAAATCCCCGTTAAACATTTTGCAAAGATCACGGAATCGAGGAGATTTACCACCTCGCATATCTGCTTTCTTGACTATAATTCGTTGGTCGCTTACGCTCATTGCCTCAACGATTGTGTTGTCTGTACTGCAATCATCTAGTACGATAATCTCGCACAATTCAAAACCTTCTTGCTTTTGTGAAAGCAGAGCAACCAGCAGGTCCTTAATATTAGACTGCTCATTATATGTAGGTATGCCAACTGAAACTCTAATCATATTATTATTTGCCAATTAAACTCTTAATCGGATTAATCACATATTCATATGTTCGCCGTTTACACATTTCCAGTAAGCCCACTCCGTAGTTGCCATTCCGGGGGTGCACCAAAGACAACTGGTCTACAAAAGTATATGCGCGAGCAGCTTCCAAAGCAGGATAATTGCTGACTTTTGTCTTGTCTACAAAAAATAAAATATTTTGCGCGTACCAGGAGCTCACCTGGGTATTGCTCCACAACTTCCTTCTTAGAGGATCTATAACCTCATAGCCATTGTCGGCAAATCTCTTGACCCAATAGTCGGGCCATTGTTCATTTACATGGTGCGTACCTCCTTGGTGAGGTATGGCGGCGGAGAATAACACCACCGGCGCCAACTTTACCAACGAACGCACAAAGACGTCAGCGTATTGAGCATCTAAATGTTCTGCAACTTCAAGGGACATGGCCAGGTCAAAACTTCTGTTTATATCCAAAGACCACGTTAAATTTTTTGATACAAATTTCTCCTTAGGTATTTGCAGCATATCTACTTTTACCCAATCCCCATCAACCCCAACCACGTCTTGAACACCGTTGGCTATAAATTGCGATAGCCATGTTCCCGTACCACAACCTACATCAACTACGGTTTTAGGGGCGACTAGGTCAATCACTAACGGCACAACTACCTTTGCGGAGTTGATTGATCCTTGTTGCTGGTTTTCAAAAAACTTTTTTGTATACATATTAAGCTTTAGTTATTACATTTAAACTTTTTTCGGCAATAATGTCCCAGTCGAAGTTTTGGGCCCATAGGAGGGATTCGCTTTCCATAAAGTGGCGTTGCTTGGTGTCTGAGAGCAGGTAGCCTATTTTGTCTGCAAAGGCTGCGGGGTTGCCGTACTGGACTAGGTAACCGGTGTGGGGGTTTTGCACGCTGTCACGGAGGCCTGGGACGTTGCTGGCCACTACCGGCGTACCACACGCATTTGCTTCTATGCTGGTTATACCCCACCCTTCCATACTACTCGGGTTAGCAAACACCCACGCTTGTTGCATGAGCCATACCTTTAAGTCTTCTTCTACTTTTCCTAAGAAGCTTACGGCCTTAGTTAAGTGCAAAGTTTTGGTTAAGTCTTTTAAGTTGTCTTCCTCTTCTCCTGCACCGGCTATTATGAGCCGCGCCTGCGGGTGCGTTAAACGCAGCAAGTCAAACGCGCGTATGAGCACGTCAACAGACTTGTAGGCTTTGAGCCGGCCTACGTACACCACCAGCGGGTGTGCGTCTTTTTCTCCCGGAGCAAACTGGTCTAAGTTCGTACCCGGGTTTATAACTTCTATGCCGCTACCAGTTAGGCCTAAGGCTATCATGTCTTTTTTGGTGGACTCAGACACGGTAATGAGCTGCGTGTGGCGGTACACGAACGGCACAAAGTACCGCTCTACCGCGCGAGCAAACACTGCCGCCGGCCACACCAAATGTTCTTTAAATATTTGCTGGTGCACATGGTGCACTAAACACACCACCGGTTCACGCACGAACAACGGTGTAAAAAACGGGAGCGCACTGTCACTGTCTAAAATAACATCAAACTTTCCTCGCAACCGAAGCATGTAGTACACAAAAGCCCAAAACCAGACCATGTAAAACCCACCGCGGCGAATAATGTTCACACCGTCTATAGTTTCAAACCGAGGTGCGTTACCGTCATTCCCACAAAACAGTGTTACAGTGTTACCTTCCGCAGCCCACCGCTTTGCTACTTCGTGCACATATACTTCAGCTCCGCCCGCGTGTACATGTCTCATGTCCCGCCAGTTGAAAATGAGAATACGCTTCGCAGACGAAGCAGACGTGAGGCTTGAGACGTGAGACGTGAGAGCAGGTAGAGGGGCGAAGACGTCTAGGAAGTCTATTAAGTTGCGGAACACAAACCGACCATGGCGAGTAACGGCATGCCAGGCAAAGAGTAAGAACGCCGTGGTAGCACTCGCAACCAATACCACATAGGCCACTTGGCCCATGGTGGCGTGCTTCCACATAATGCCCGTAGCCATAATAACTGCACCCAACACACCAAACCAAGCATAGCCGTAGTCGTCTTTCGCTAAGCGGTAGGCTATGTAGCTACTACTTATGGCCATTAAGGAAAGGGCAGCTGCATACACCGGCAAGTACGGCACTATGGGCAACGCATGGCTACCAAACAAAAGCGGAATAGTGTAATGCCCAAGCAAACCCACACCTATAAAACCCGCAACCGCCGCAGCTATGACTAAGCGGAACAGGGGTAAGAAACTTTTACGACCGTCTCCCCCTTCTCCCCGCTCTCTGCTTACCACCGTAGTTATAAACACGCTCGGCAAACTGCAAAGGTAAAAAATCATGTTCCCACACAAAGAAAGCAAGGCGTAACTTCCTGCAATGCTTGGTGTAAAGTAGTGCTTCACCAAAAGAACATCCGCGGTCAAAAAGAGCGTGCTCGCGCTTCCGGCCAACACCGCAGAGTAAAAATATTTCTGCGGAAAGGAAACACTTGTTTCTTCGGTAGGTGTTTTTGTACCAATTGCTTTTTGTGACTCGCTAAAGAGTGTATACCGTCCCGCGAGCAGCAAGGTTAACCAGCCGGCAGTTACGGACGCAAATATAGCCACGGGCGCCAGGTCTTGCCTGTGCAACGCTATAAGCAACGCGCCCACCAGCAGCTTTACCACCGGGTCAGCCAAGGTTCCCAAAGCAACGAGTTTGAACGCAAAGTCACCCCGCAAAAAACCACCCCATATGCCCTGACTGAGCATAATAGGAAATATAGGTGCAAAAGCAAGGACCAAAAAAGTTTGCTGAATATGAAAAAAGTGCGCAAGCGTAGGGGCTACTATAAGCCAGCCCACCAACACAACTCCGCCCACTATAACCGCACGACTCGCCACCATGCGAATGAACGGTCGCATAAGCCGTCGGTTGTTACTGCCCACGTACCGAGCCACACGATAGTTTATACTTCCACCGAGTGCGCCGGTAACTATACTCGTGAGTAAAATGATGGTGGTAAACAAACTGAGGGTGCCAAAGTTTTCCGGGGCTAAGGTGCGGCCAAGTATGGCACTAAACAAAAAGTTCAGCACGTTGGCTAACATCATGGCACCTACAAGCCACACGCCATTGGTTAAGTGCTCAAGCCCAAGCTGCCGAAGCACGCGGGTCATAAAACTATCTGGTTTAGGTTCCTCATGGTATGCAGATACTCGCGGTGCGTTTGCTACTTTTTTTGCATAGGAAAGTTTTTTAAGTCCTGCACTCAGAGGCTGTACACTATTCTCCGAAGTCGCAAACACCCCAGCGGCCACCGGCTGAGCAATTGGCATTTCCGGCTCTGCTTCCTCTTCATTAGAAATTGGAAACCCGTCTATCGCCGAGGCAGGTTGGGTATTGGAAATTGTCTCCTCAACTGCACCTTGCTGTGCCAAATGCAAACCATGTACAGTCTTCTGCCAGTAGTGAGGTTTTACTATAAGTTCGTACAACGCTTTCCAGGCGGCCACAGACATGAACAACCAGTACACAGGCACAAGGAACACGTACTTCATAACGGAAAACTCTCGGCGTTTAGCCAAGCCTATAAGGTACGCGTATACGTAAAAGAAGTTACCAAAAACTAAACTCACCACCCCAATAAGCAACACGACTGGTGGGAAGAACGGTTCTATAATTGGCGCAGCCTGAGCGCGAAATACGAAATATATAATAGTCACCAACCACAAAAACGGGTTCACAAACATGGACAGCACTTTGCCACCCACGGTAAGTTGCATAAGCAACAAGTTTTTCCAGCCAAACTCCTGAACGCTTTTGCGCGGGTTCCGCATGTGGACCAAGTAGGTTTGCATGTAACCCTTTATCCACCGGCTGCGTTGGCGGTACCAGTTATGGTAGCCACTGTTCGCTTCTTCAAGTGTAGTAGAGTCTACTATAGCTGTTTTATACCCCCGCTTAGCTATGCGTAAGCCAAGATCACAGTCTTCGGTTACGTTGAACGCGTCCCACCCGGCTAACTCTTCCAGCATGAGTTTCTTAAAGTGGTTACTGGTTCCACCCAAAGGTATGGGTGCGCCAATGCTCTGCAAACCAGGTAAAATTAGGTCAAACCATAAACTGTACTCCGCTGTGAACATGCGAGTCAGTAAGTTCTGGTGCGGGTTATAAAAGTTGAGCTTACCTTGCACACAGACTGTTTCTGGAGGCAGCTTTAAAAACGCAGCTACAACTTTTTTCAGCTGCAGCGGTTCAGGCACGTCTTCCGCGTCATATATAGTAATAATTTCACCCGTAGCAAACTTTAAGCCATAGTTCATAGCTTTCGGTTTGGTCTTGGGTAAGCTATGAGGCACGACTACTATTTTAAAATGCCGCGGCAACTGCATAGCTTTTGCTCGAGCTATTGTCTCGGTGTCGTCTGCTTCCAGCTGCAGCATTATTTGCAACTTAGTCTTCGGGTACTCTAAGTTGTTCATAGCCTCCACGAACTGAGGCAGCACCCGCCATTCTTTATAGAGTGGGCAAAAAATGGTATAGCTCGGCAAGTCAGTAGTCTTGAGTGCTGCCAACTCTTCCCGGCTTATGCTGACTTCGGGGTTTTGCGAAAAACTTTTATAAGCCAAGAACAACCCAAACAGCAAGTCTACAAAGTACAACAAAGTTACCAGCCCTATGCCTATAAGAATGGTGTAAAACCAGCTCAGCCACAGGAGTAACGCAATACTTACCACAAACCCAAGTGCGAATAGTTTTTGGCTTGGGAGTATGCTCACCGCTGCACTTTCGTGCGAACCTAAGTTAGAGTGATGTACAAACTTTTTTCCGGCCACCATAAAACCTCGGCCGTGAGTGGCACGGTCGGAGAACGGTATTACGTGTGGTGTAGAAAATAATTTCATAGTAAACAGACGAAGGGATGCATTTCACCCGTATCAGTCATCCCACCGTACCCGATAGAGGGAAATAAACAGATTGTATCTTTAAAAATTTCTATTTCAACCATTCCTTACGTAATCAGCGAGCCCTTGTCATCCCGAGCGAGGCTTTGCGAGTCGAGGGATCTGTATTGATATAAGATTCCTCGACTCAGTCGCAAAGCCTTCTTCACTCGGAATGACAGGAAGAGTGGTTTCATCACTCCCTACCGGTACTGAGTATAACGCATACAGTGTAAGGGTGTTACGGAGAGAAATAAAAATAACCGTATACTTCCGCGGTTATTTTTATTCTTTATTTTAGTATAACAGACTATTCAGGCTTACGGAGCGCGTTACCTTCCAAACATACGCGCTGCTGCTGTGTGTACGTACACCTATGCGCTCACCATGTCTCCCTGCTCAATGTAATAGGTGTGGGCATGTTCAAGGTCTTCTCTCGAGTTTATGCCGAAAACTTCAGCTGTTGCTATAGGAGCAGTGGTTATCTTCTCACCTGAGGTCATAGCGAGTGCAACTAAGTCAGTAAGGTAGTATTCCTGCTGCGCGTTGTCATTATTCAAATTTCTTAAGCTTTTTTTCAGCCAGTCAGTGCGAAAAACGTAAATGGAGGGGTTCACTTCGGTTATATCCCGCTCTTCCGGTGTGGCATCTTTGTATTCACGTATACCTGCTACTTGCTTGTCTGCATTCCGTATTATGCGTCCAAAGCGCTCAAAGCCAGAGTAGTGACCAGTAAAGTGAGGCACGGTAGTGGTAAACATAGACATAACAGTGTCCGAAGCCACATGCTCTGCAGCTATAGCCACCAAACTGCTTTCTTTTATAAACGGCATGTCACCCAATAGAACCATTATGTGCGGAGCGGTGGCAACTTCCAATGCACAAGAGACTGCGTGGCCAGTACCCAGCTGTTCTGCTTGTTCGGCGAACAAACAGCCGTCCGACAACTGGCTCATAACCATTTCTTTGAGGTAGCCAACCACCACTATAGGTTTGTGCACACTACTTACTGCCTGCGCTGTACCAAGCACATGCTCTATAAGCGTTTTCTTATCTAACTCATGGAGCACTTTAGGAAGGGCGTCATTCTTCATGCGAGTCCCCTTTCCAGCTGCCAATATAACTACTTGAAAATCTTGCATAGCGTCTGCGTTATAAGTAAAAAGTCTGAACGAAAAATATCTATCGGCTACCCGTTTTACCACCCTCTTGAGTGGGGTCATTCCCGACTCCGAACCGGTATGGAATATGTAACGACCCAGGATGGACAAACCCAATAGGCAATAAAAAAACCGCGCTAAAGGTCTATATACAGGCGGGTTTTGTTTCTACTTTTCGTTTTTAGGGTCTTTACTATAGCACTTTTAAGCTGTTTTAGTCAAGTATTATTACATTGACAAAATGAGTGCTTTATGCTACTATAGTAAGTCTTTTTACTGAAATTGCTCAGAAGTACGGAGCGCCGTTTAGTAAAAGGATAAATCCATTCCAAAGGAGAAATAACGATGATTCGTCAACGCTCGCGCGAGGAAGACAGAACTGAAGAAGACGGGTTGAATGGCTACCCAAACAGCAAAGCGTCCGATCAAATAGTTTGCGGCATGGGCAGTCCGCTGAAAGTAAAAGTGAAGAGCAAAGTAGTTAGAGGAGTAGGGATAACTGCTCAAATTTCCTCGGTCACTCATTTCAACGGAAACAAGACAGTTAGGACCTCACGCCATCGGCGCCGCCGACCCACAAAGGCAAAGGCCACCAAGGCCTAGACGAAAACAACCGAGCCGGCAACATTTTTCTGAATGTTGCCGGCTCAAATCATTTCTACCTGCTTTATATAACTAAACCGACTACGCTTGCTCCTCGCTACTTCTCAAATGTATATGTCCCTAAAGCCACTTGCGTGCCATCGCGGTATAAGTAGGTCAGTGTTTTAGAGTCATCGGAAAAATTGTGGTCGTACACTTCATCGTGCGTTTGTACTTGTGCACCATCTATAATTACACTAGTCTTCCCACCTGCGTTTAGCGTAAAAAATACATGTTCATCGTCGGGTGAAAATATTTGGTTGAGCAAATTTGAACTCGATATGGCGCTTGAAATTTCGTATTCTTGTTCATCTACCACTAAATAAGACTTTTCTGTTTTTCTATTCATTGCCAAGTAGGCCACATGCTTACCTTGCGAAGAAAAGCTTAAACCTTCGAGAACGTCTGTATACACCTTACCCGGCTTACCGTTTACCACTACCTGTGTATCACACTGCATACCATAAAACTCTTCCGCGTTGTTGGATGTTCTTTTGCAGTTACTTGCGAGCGAGTATGCGACTGAACCGTTGGGAGCTATGGCCAAGCTATACGGTACGCCAGAAACTTTGGTCTCCGTTCCATCGCGGACAACATATATAGTGCACTTGGACGATGTGCCGGTACCAAACATGAACATATCGTCCTCAGCACAGCCTTCCCCGGCTACATAAGCCACATGAGCGCCGTCTAAAGTTGCAAACACTGTAGAAATGTACTGGTACGCTTTCCCCTCTTTGCCCTCTACCACGAGAAATGACTTATCACCCCTCTGCGCTTTGAAAATGAGTTTATTGCCAAACGGAGTAAAAAAGTCTACCCCGTAGTTATTCAGCTTACCGTCAATGGAATCATATTCCTTACCCTCCACTCCATCTATGACCAGGACCTGTTTACCATTTTCTTTTATGCCTACATAGGCAAACTTCGTGTTGTCTGGGGATGCCTTAGTAGAAAACTCGCCTATGCTCCTATAGGTAGGTCCTTCTGTACCATTCACAACTAAGAACACAGGGCAGGACTGCGCAAGACCAGGTATGTCTTGCGGACAGTAGCTCTCTGCCTGAAACGCATTACGCCCGCCGGCCCAACTATCCGGCACCAAAGTGACGCGGCCATACCGTTTGCTTTCCTTGCCATCAAACACTACAAATTCTTGTTCGCCTTCACGCGCTTCGTACATGGCATGCGCACCGTCCGGGCTAAACTGTACGCGGTTTACTGAGTCATACCACTTACTCTGTTCACCGTCTATAACAACTCCATACTTTTCGTCTTTTTCTATTTCGTACCCATACCGAGGTTGCGCTCCTTCATAAGGCATGGCCATGTCATAGGCCCTGACACCCGCAGGCACGGACTTTTCCTCTCCGTTATACACTACCGCCTGAGAGCCATCGGCTTTATCGGCAATAAACCCAAGATGGCCAAGTTTCGCGTTGTAGCCATAGTTAGTTATATGACTATAACTGGCCGACTTCCGTCCATTGGTAAAAACATATTTATCGTCTACCACCACCGCATAACTTGATGCAGCGTCGCGAAAGAGTACGGGGTTAGTCAACTTTTCTCCTGGTTGTATGGTAAATAAATTTTTACTTGAAAAAGTTGGCGGGGCAACTTGGGTTGCAGTGCGGCCCGCGGTTTTGGGCATGCGAAGCAATATGTATACCATACCGCCAATAACCAGCAAGGCTACTACGCCCACAATACTCCACAAGAGCGGGGAAGATTTTTTAACTGACACCTCGGCTGTCTGCGGTGCTGCCGTGGGAGGAGGCGCAGCTGCAGCAAACGGGTCAATAACTGGTGTTGGCTGCGGCGCACTCACAGGCAACGGCTCTGGTGTTGGCACTACCGGCAGTACCGGCGATTCTTGATTTTCCATATAGAAATATATTTGTTTTTAGTATATCACCCAAACCTCACATAAACATGTACACATGGGCACCATGTGCACATATGCACTGCACATAGTGCCCATGTGTATTTAAATCATGTACGACTAACCAGCATTAAAAAAAAACAAAATGGCGCAGAGAGAGTGTAACACTCTCTCTGCGCCAAGCTTTTTTGACAAACCGAACGGGTTAGATTAACGAGCAGGAAACAGGTAGAGTTTCACGCCAGCGCTGATACCAACCGTTTTACCGGCGGTATCGAACTGGACTATCGGCTCAAATCGTGTCCAAGACCCCACTTGGATACGAACTGTCTGCTGTCCGTAATTGATAGCGGTCCGCATACGGTACCGCCAAAAACCGGTGCCGACAATTCTCACCCAGTGACCAATACGCACAGCGCGCGTATCGTACACAAAGACGAGTTGCTGCGTAGGGGCGGCTCCGCTTGCCCTATGCAGGTATGAGAGAGCGGCAAAGTCAAATGCCTTTTTCACGCCCTTGCCTACTCCCGGAGTTTTACTCAGTACAACCTTCCCACCCACGCTCAGAAAACCAGCGTGCGCGCTTTGGTTGTAGCCAACTTCACCAGCCGGTGCAAGAAACCGTTGCTCGCCCAGGAAAAATGCAAATGAATTGTTTTGGAAGACAGTTTGTCTGAGTTCCACAAACGAGAAGTCTGTGAGTAATCCCAGCTTACCATCCTCACCGAGCTTGCGGCTGATAGATACCTCGAAGGCAAATTCTCTCAGCTTTGACCCGGCACCAGGTAACACCTCCGCATCCACCTGGCTAAAACCAATCCGTTTGAGAACTCGGGGAAGATTATTGATACTCTCACCCAAGCTTTCAGCGCCGTCACTTTGATTACTCGAAGTTTTTGCAGTGGACTGTTTGGATTTAGCGGGAGAAGGAGCTTGTGCCTTGATCAAAACTGCAGAACCCGGCATGCACACCCCAACTGCTGCTGTTGCGAATGATGTCATAAGCCAAACGTCACTCTGGATAAGCTGCTTGTCGGCACAGGCGTACCGAGCCGCAAGAGGCCCGATGGTAAACGACATGGGGACGATGAGTGGCAACCTTCTAAAGAACGCATTAACGTTCCCCTCGTCCCAAAACTTCAGGAACGTGAAGAAGACTGAAAGTATACCCATCCAGAACAGGGCGGCCAAAAACTGCCCGCCCAACCCTGGTGTGAATGGAATACTAACATGTGCCCAAGGTGCCGCCAAAGCAGAATTCTCGCACAACCTACCTGCGTCGTACATACCTGTCTGCCCAAAGGTCTTATCGTAGCGTTGCCGAGCGTCATTAATAAGGCCCATCATTCCGCCCGCCATTGACTGAAGCTTTTGTCGGTCCTGAATCTCCTGCCCCTTTGCTCGCCAGAGAGATGAGTTATGCTTGCTTAAAGCCGCTTCCCATGTGTGAACCAATGTGAGCACCCTATAGTACTCAACTGGGTCTGTGGGATCTGCTGTATACCGAGCGATAATCTCCTCACGGACGGAAAACAGGCAAGGGTAATCCCAGTCAGGCTTCAACTTATGAGCCACTTCCGAGCTGCGGTTAAGATCACCTACGACTGTGGTGACGGGTGCGCAAAGCACCAAGAGAATAATTACGACGAGCGCTCGCCGTGTATTTTCGAGAGTTGCAATTTTATTGAACATACTTCTCCTTCAAGAAGTTGTGTTCAGTTTGTCAAAAGTTTCCCCCTTTTGCTTTGTGAAAGGAGCTAGCCGTGCTTAAAACACGATTATGTACTATACCATATTTTATATATAAAAGCAATACATATATAGCGCATAAATAAGGGAGTATGCGCACATATACAAAAGCAAAAGAGACTCTTTGCGTTGTGCAAAGAGTCTCTTTTTAGAATTTTTAGGGGTTCAGGGACATGGGATGTTTTACATATGCGAATCTGCCGCTTCGGCAGCTGAGTCAGATGGGGAATATCCCGTGCCCTCACCACGTATAGGTTACATTTGAACAATGCCTATTCCCAAAAAAGTTTAGCGGTGGCGTCGCCACCATTTTCGTAGTAGTCAAGAACTACCAAGTGAGAACCGGCGGTGAGAGTGACGGGTACGGTGTACCACTTTTCGCTTTGGTCTATAAGTTTATCCAGTACCACAGTGCCGTCTATAGTCAGTCGCACGCCGTCATCGGCTATGACGGTAAAGTTATAATCTCCCGCCGCAAAAGTAAAATTACCTGCCCAGTGGGCACTAAAGGTGTCAGGACCAATAAACGGATCCGGACTCCCTTCAAGCCATTTAAAGTTAATACCGGAATCGGTTCGTACCAAACCTAAATCGGTAAAGTCCATGTTGTTGTAGTAACAGCCGGTAAATGCATTTATTCCCGGCGCAGTACAAACAAGCGTTGAAGGAGGCGGAGGTACAACCACAGCTTGCCAGCTTAACTGCGCAACTGCAGAACCATAAGTATCAAAGTATTCTACTTTAATGGTATGCATACCCGCAGTCAACACAGTTCGTGCCGTGTACGTAGCAGGCTGATCCAACCATTTGTCTAAAATAAGCACGTCATCTACATACAACCGCACGCCATCGTCCACGGTTACAGTGAAGTCGTAGTCACCTGCTGTGGCAAAAGTAAAATTACCCAACCACGTTGCGCTAAAATTGTCGGCATGCACAACCGGGCTTGGACTGTTTAGCCCCCAGTCAAAGTTCAGTCCGGGGTCAAACCGCGCGAGCACAAAGTCGGTAAAATGGTTTGTATTATAGTAGCAGCCGGTAAACGCGTTCAAAGACGGCGCGGTACAGGACAAACTCACCGGCGGTGGCGGTGGAACGGTTACTTTTTCCCAAGACAAACCCACACTGGCTTTCCAGTAGTCTTCGTAGTATTCCAGCGTTACTTCATGCATACCGGCGGTAAGCGTTCTGGTTACCGTATAGGTTGCTTCAAGCTGGTTCATCCATTTGTCGAGTACAACTTGACCATCTATGCTTAAACGCAAACCATCGTCCCCTTTTACGGTAAACGTATAGTCTGCCGCTTCGAAGGTAAACTGGCCGTTGTATATGGCACTAAAAGTGTCGGGGTCAACACTCGCGTCCGGACTACCCAAACTCCAATTAAAACTGAGCGGGTAGGTTTCTGTTCGGCTAAGCGCAAGAGAAGTAAAGTCTTTGTTGTTGTAATAGCAGGCTGTAAAATCACTCACACCCGGAGCGCCGCACACTGCCGGAGCCGGCGGTGGGGGCGGAGGTGTGTTGCCGGTTTCCACCCAAGACAGCTTGGCTACCGCACCACCGCCATTTTCGTAGTACTCAAGTTTTATGGTATGAACACCGGCGGTCATTAAATGCGTAAGAGCGTACGTGTGGGGACTTTGGTCCACCCACTTGTTCAACACCAACACGTCATCTACATACAACCGCACGCCATCATCACCGGTTACGGTAAAGTCGTAGCTGCCGGCATTAAACGTAAACTGCCCAAGAAAGCTGGCGCTAAAGTTGTCTATGGGGACAATGGGGTCCGGACTACTCTCGCCCCAATCGTAATTAATAGGATAGGCCTCTGTGCGGTTGAGTTTAAAATCTACCAAGTCACGCTGGTAAA
>CAZKVS010000011.1:32579-41188 GCA_964556325.1 uncultured Candidatus Saccharibacteria bacterium | reverse complement strand
CCGGAGAAACAGCCACGCTCATTGGGCCATCAGGCGTCGGCAAATCGAGCCTCATTAACATTCTCTCCGAAGGAGATACCCTTGCCACCGCTGCAGTCCGAGAGGGCGACCAAAAAGGACGTCACACCACTACCGTACGAGAGCTCTTGCTCATACCAAGCGGTGGCATACTTATAGACACTCCCGGTATGCGCGAACTCCAGCTCTGGGGCGAAGCCGAGACATCGCTTGATGCTGCCTTTGCGGACGTTGAAGCACTTGCTCAACAGTGCCAGTTTACTAACTGCGACCACTATCAGAGTAAAGGGTGCGCGCTGCAGGAGGCCATTGCGACTGGTGTACTTACCCCTGCACGATTTGAAAGCTACATGAAACTAAAGCAAGAACTCTCCCACCACAGTACCACTGTTCGCTACGAAGCGCGGCTGGATAAAAACCGTCGAGAAAAGAAAAATGCTACAAACCTCCGAACAGCCGGAAGACATCGAAGAGGTAAAACGTAACCCTATGGCGTCTTCACAATCTATATCGGTTATCGTAATCGGTCACAACGAGGAGCAGACTATTGGCGCCTGCCTTCAGGCACTTACCGCACAAACGCTTATACCTACAGAGATTATTTTTGTCGCACACAACTGCACCGACAACACTATCTCTATAGCCAGACAACACCCTACCGTTACGATCCTCGAACTGAACGGACCCATGGGCCAACCCTATGCACGAGCATATGGCATTGCCCATGCGACTGGCGAGATTATCGCCTGCACGGATGCCGATACCGTAGCACGCACAGATTGGCTTGAGCACCTCACCGCTCCACTACACGACAAAAAAATATCCGGCGTCGGTGGGCTTGTGTGGTTTAGCGGCTTTATTGGCCGTTGGATGTCCTTTGATTATTTTGTTCTCACACCACTCACTCGTTGGAAACGACCGTTTTACTTTTGGGGAGCAAGTATGGCTTTTCGTAAAAAAGATTTTGAACTAGTAGGAGGCTTTAGTTCTCTCTACGCGCTCAAAACTACTTTGGGCCTGGCTAGTTTCGCCGAAGATCTGTATCTAGGACTCTTGCTCATGCGCCACGGCAGACTAGTATATGCATCACGTGCTCTATGCCATTCCCAAAGTCCGCCACTCTCCCTGAAAGCATGGATACAACGTGGGTACCAGCAAAAACAAGATTACGTCAAAATGACCACCTATTTTAAAGGTACAATGCAACCATGACAGAGACCCTTTCAACATTTCTCATAAGCTTTTTTCTGCCACTCCTGGTGTTGCGGCCCATCCTCCAACGCGGAGCTCGGAAAGTTGCAGGAGGTCAACCTTGGGAAACCTCAGGTTGGCGAACCCACCACCATCACTACGGCATATTACTCCTTACGCTGGGCATTCTGGTTATGATAGCCAGCTCAAATAGCCTGCCCAGTTTAGTACCGACAGGTATAGGACTAGGCTTGGTGCTGGACGAGTTTGTTGCCTCGCTTTTCTTAACGCATAAAGAACCCGAAGGGTCCCGTCTCTATCGGGGGTCTCTCTCTTGGACCATTATCTTGTTCTGCACGAGTGCACTGCTCCTGTTACTGCTCGCACGTGTATATGCATAATATAAAAATACCCCCGGTATAACACCGGGGGTATTTTTATACATAAATTATTTCTTAAGTAAGTCTCGGATTTCTGTCAGTAGCTGAATATCTGCAGGAACTTCTGTCTTCTCTTCGCCTTTTTTTACCCGAGCAAGCAACTTATTCATAGGCACTATGACAAAGAAGTAAATTGCGGCGGCTACCAATACAAATGCTATAAGAGCATTCAAAAAAGCCCCGTAGGTAAACTTGCTACCGTTCACAGTGAACACCAAACCAGAAAAATCAGGCACCTTGGCAATAGCACCCACCAGCGGAGTTAAGATATCTTTTACCAAAGAAGCCACTACCGTACCGAATGCACCACCAATAACCACACCAACCGCGAGGTCAACTACGTTACCCCGCATAATAAAATTTCGAAATCCTTTTAACATATTTGTGAAGAATGTCTAATTACTAATTCCTAATGTCTAAACTGAGATAATCTTGTAAAACCGTACTGACCGTAATGTATTAGACATTAGATATTAGGTATTAGAAATTATCGCTTAGCGTACTTCTTCATTTCAGCCTCGGTCAGCTTGCCCAGGTGACCCTTCTGCGGATGATGCACCGCACAGCGACATTTTTTCTCGCCACCAATGATGTCGGTAAAATACACGCGGCCATAATTATAAGTAATTTCTTCGCCGGGTTGAATGTTCTTCCGAGAACAAATAAATACCTCCTGCCCATACCAAACCGCTTCTGCGTTGGGCTTACATGCATGGTTAGCATACCTGGCCAAGTTCCACCGGGGAGTACCGTTAATAGTGAACTTGCTTTTCAAAATTTCAAACAAGTACTTACCGCCTACTCGATCGGCTTCTTCGTTGGTTATTTTGTATCCCCCGTACTGAATAATTTGCTCACCTTTTTTTATAAAATCTAAGGTATACAAACCCAGTCCGGCACTGCTTCGTTTGGCCACAAGGCGAAACTTGGAAGGTTTTGGCTGAATAATAACCTTTGCTTTCGATTCACTCTTATTCTTTGTCATCGATTCTAAAAAATTAGTAACCAGTATAGTATAGCAAACAATGCACAGTCCCCACTTATCCACGAAACCCAAGCGGAGTCCTTGGGCCATGGCTGAACTCAAACTTGTTCGTTGACAAAGCTGCTCTTGGATAGTACGTTTTATATATGAATGAAGTACCAACAACACCAATCCCTCATGGCCCGCCCTGCATTCCGGCGTCCCAGCTACACCAGCTTATAGCCCAAATGCCGGTAGATCCAACATTCAAGGCTCGGCTGACTAAAGAACTAGCCAGCACGCATCATTCCAGCCAAATTGAGAAAAAAGAGCTGGATCGGGTCTTTACCGAAATAAAACGCACCCACCATAACTCCTCAGATATTTTCCACATGGAGCATTTGGAAAAGACTATTAGTCAGAAATTTGGCGGACTCACGAGTAGCGGACCCCATATACCCCCAACTATGGCCTCACATTTTTAATACTATAGACATATGGACTTAGGCATATTTTCTTCTCATGCAAGCACCCGGTTACCAATAGCAGAAATTATTGCGAGCTTGCACAAACTAAGAAGCGATGGTTACTTGAACAGTGAACAGCTCATCTTTCTAGAAGGCGAGGCCTCTGCGCTGTCACTCAAACATTCCGATAAAACTATTAGTTGCGAAGACATACGTACCTGGTTACACGATTTAGAAAATAAATATGACGATCACGGTATAGACTCCTCCAAAGTGGAAACCCATATTGCCCCTGCATTGGCAGAAATATTAAAAAAGCATACGAGTTAGAACAAAAAAACACTCTCCGGGTTACCGGAGAGTGTTTTAATAAACCAGCTTATTGCACTGTTAGCTTTGCCACGTTCTGGCTAGTGCCACAGTCCACATAGATAATACCTTTGGCAGATAATGTGACTACTGCGTAGTCATAGGCCGGTATTTTGTATGTTTTACCACTAAAGACAATAGATCGTTCAACACCTGCTCGGTTGTCGAGCATAATTTCCAAACCACTCTTAAATGTAGAGCTATTCGGGGTTGCCTGACACTGAGCATTGAACTGAATACGCTGCGCACCGTACCGTTTTACGGCTTCTTCGTAGGCTAATTTAGGAGTTGCTTTGGAAGGGGTCGTAGCTGCTGCGGGAGTCATGGAATCCGTAGCTACCGGAAGGGTACCGTCAACGGTATCTGTCATACTATCTGCCGGAGACTGAGTCTGATCAGTGTTGGCTACCTGTGTAGTGGGTGAAGTGCGAGTGTATACCACTGCCACCAGTACTACTAATATAACAACCACCAAAGCAATGAGAGGTGCTTTTTTCATAGAATTCACTAGCTAATTATTATTGCTAACTTAGTATACTCTTAGACGCAGGTATTGTATGCCTTCACTTGGGCGTTAGGCTATACGATAAAGTGCAAACTAATGAATAGACAAATGCAGTATGGCGTGAGCAGATGAAGAACATATGAAATTTTTTCATTTTATGTTTCTACAGAGTACTATTCCACGTTCTTTCAAATTTGCTCACGTGGCTCACCCATGCTATAATACCTATGTTAAAAGCTTCAGCTTGAAACACAAACAAAAAATAAACTAATTCTAAGCCGTCTCAGACCTTTTCATGTAAAAGGTTTGTTTGCGCTTTAAGGGCACCCCTATGCGTACTCTCATCTGGCACCACCCCCACCCTGCACCCTGCACCCCCTCTAAACTTCACTCACTTCGCCACGCACGCATACACAGCGGTTTGGCGCTGGGATGCATGGTATTACTTGGAGCACTACTCATACCGTACCTCGCTCTGGTAGATACAGAACTACACATTGCGGATGATACCTTAACTGTTGCCTTTAGCGTGCGTAAAACCAACGCGCTCAGTACTCAGTACCGCCTTGGCGACTTAAAAAGCGTGGACGTTATGAAGTTCACCAAAGACACCATTGCCAATCAGCCCGACGACGCAACAATACAAAGTATTGTAAAAGCGCTTACCTCGGGTCTCCACCCAACACACATCGCCATATCTACCCCGCTGGATGCCACTGCTGACTACCCTCCTGAAAGCACGCCTTCCCCTCGAACGGCAGAAAGCTTTACTCAAACTTGGGCAAATACTATTCACACAAACGGCGCTCGAGTCCTCTGGCGCGGTACGTGGTCCGGCATAGAAAGTATATATAACTTTCCCGCTCGCGTAGGCAAGAACCGCTTTCCTACCGGAACCGTTGCCAGTGCCCCTACAGATGGCAACACCACATGGCTCGGCAAAACCTATGCGTATATAGTAAACCACCCCAGTTATTTTGCCGACGGCGATATTTGGGCCGCGCTCCCCGAGCGCACCAGCAATATTTTTCAAGACGCCACCTCATTTCTACCTTATGACGGAGCCGGAATTCAAGCAAACTATGCTAACTTTTTTATAGACTTACAAAAAGTATCAGCAGCCGCTTTTGCGGTTATCGGCAAACGAGTGCAAACCGGATGGACAGCTCAAAACTTTAGTGAAGTAAAAAGTGGATGGCTACCCAGCAGCCTATACGACGCCGCAGGTATAATTGTGATAGACCACTACGGCATAAACCACACCGTAACTGAAATGGAAAGCGACCTACGGACCATATCGAAACGAGAGGGCAAACAAGTATTCTTGCAAGAATGGGGCGACTACTGGAATAGCGCGCTCGATGCTGCAAGTAGAAAAATATATATACAAGATATGTATGCCATGTTCCAAAAACTTTCTAACGAAGGTATTTTGGCTGGGTTTAACTACTGGGGTGGTTGGGAAAATTCAGGTGAAGGCATTCTCACCACGACCAATGGGGTCTACTCCATAAATGACCGTGGTTTGCTACTGTCCCAGCTCTTTGGAGCAAACGCTTCGAGCACTGCAGCTCCTGCGCCTGCTACAAGTCCATCACCGGCGCCAACTACTACCGATACCACTCCGCCTACCATTCAAAACATCACCGCTCTTACAACGAGTAACACCACACGTCTAAGCTGGAGCACGAGTGAGTCAGCAAGTACCAAGGTAGAGTACGGCCCTACCGCTACCTATGGTCAATCAACATCGCTCGACACCACTCTCCTTACCAGTCATAGCGTTAGCTTAACCAACTTACAAACTTCTACCACATACCACTACCGACTCCGCAGTGTTGACGCAGCGGGCAACGAAACCGTAACGCAAGATGCAATTTTTACTACCACGAGTGCGCCACAAACAAGCCCGCCGCAACAACGTAAACAGGAACGAAAAACCAATAGGCGGTAACCTGTCGCAAATAAAAACCCCGATCTCAAGTCGGGGTTTTTCTATGACTCGTACATAGGATATGATACAGATACTCTACAATAACCGAGTTATTTACACGATGACCAACTTTGTTGCATTCTGCATGCTCTCTGCCGGTATATTACATTTTGCGGCCACCCCTGAACGATGGAAGGCTCACATCATTTTTGGTATATTTTTTATTGCCTTAGGTATTGCACAAATATTATACGCACTCGCACTCGTACGCAGACCTTCGCGAAAGATTTTTTTGTTCGGTGTACTGTTTAACACTGGCCTGCTATTACTCTGGCTCCTTACCCAAACCTTACCCAATCTTGCTGGCGTAAGTCATGAGCCACTCAGTCTACTCAGCGGACTGCGGAAAGCTTTAGAACTTATTTCTGTGGAGTTACTACTTCTGCAACTTCGCAATAAAGCCTAAAAACTTTAGCTGTGCATACGTATTGCCGGGACAAGAGTTTGAGCCATCACCTGTATCGCTCTCCCAGTTTGGAGTAACCGGTTATTAATATCAACAGCCAACAAAGTTACACCTGCGTGACTTTGCAAACCATTAAATACTCCTCCATCTACGTCCTTCATGCCCCATGGTTTATTTTCTGCCACTACCAGGGACGTTTGTTTTTTTACTACTTGTGCGAACCCCTTACCCTCACGAACAGCTACATCGTACAACACGTCAATGTCTGTCTTGCGTACGTCACCCCTATACACGGGATAAAATGAGTGCACCGACAAAACCAGACAATGGCCATGTGTAGCCACTAACCGTTGTGCAAGTGCTATTCCTGCGGTCTGGTATGGCTGGACATGCTGCTTGTATCGCGTAACTGCCAATTGCGCGGATTTTTTTTGATTAGCCACAATAGGCACGATTACTTCTTGACCATCCAGCTCAGTCAGTAGTTCAGTTTTTAAAGCCGGCGCATGATATGCGTTACCCGCCATCCCCTGCATGTCTAGTCGGCGGTTATAATCGATAACCAGTCGAGAGGTAGTGGACAGTAACATGCTAGCCCCTAACTTTTCCGCAAGCGCTCGAGTGAGCTGCTCACTCCCTGGGTCGAACAGGTCTTTCGCGCCTCGAAGCTCTGCGGCACTCAACCCAAGCTTATCTAAATTCTTTGGGATCCGCGGAGAAGCATGCTCGCAGGTTAACAATATAGGACTACGTAAACTAGTTTTTAATATATATGGTTTCATAAAAAATGTGAGGAGAAACAAAATAACTGTTTCTCCTCTATGTATACTACCATGAATACCGTTATGATAATCCCCGGTTATTCACTGCAGCATATTGAGCGCTTGCATGGCTGTAGCAAGTTGTTCCTTGGTCGGCCTCGGATTGCACTCCAACATCCGAGCAAGTTGCTCGGATGGACAACCAACCCTCAGCCGGCTATACAACCTCTCGAGCCACATACATGCATCGTGCAGCCCCCGAAGCCGCAGCCCTTCCTCGGCCCGGCGCAACCAAACTTCCGTCGCATGTGCTGCGCTGGCCTGGTCGCCGTCTAACCACATCCTGCCGTTCAGCCCGTGCTGCATGGCAGACATGCGATTATCAGCGACCCGATCTATTGGCATACGTAAAAGTCGATAGTGCTCACAGTACGCCAGCATACCTAGGTACGCCGCCGTAAGAGCCACTTCATCTTCCCACTCAGCCTGAGTAGGAAGATTGCGCAACTCAACCACCGCGCTTTGTTCGATGAACTTTATACGAGCGTCCAACCAGGTCATGCCAATAGCTATCTGCAACGCAGCGTCCTGGTTATCCAAAATAAATGGAAACCGAGCAATGCGCCACAAGTAGTCTTGCACAGAATCGAAGTAGCGTTCGGGTAAGCCCACGCGAGGACCGTAACCCTTACGCAACTGACGCCGAGTACGCGTGTCGTGCGTGAGTTGCCATGCATGCATACGTACATCTGCAAATGCAGTGTCGCTGCATTGCACATAGCGAGCGTTCGCGGCCAGAGACAACAAGTATGGCCCAACCATGAACGAGTAGTTGAGCAGGTTGACCCCATGTTCAAACGATTGCGCCTGCACGTTAATTTGAAACGCCTGACACAGCGAAACCACTGCCGCATCAATCTCAACGTCACCAACTACACACGCCAAATCTTTCCGACGGTGAAAGTCTTGGAAGTCCGGCACCCGCTGATATTTGGGTGTGTTAGTACGGGGCGGTTGCAGTCCATCCAAAAATGGATTAGTGCCGCAACGCACCAGACAAACGTCACGTTCCCTGCATGCCCGTGCGATATTCTCCGACACGGAACGGTGACCTTCAGCCACAGCCCAAAAACCACTCTCAAGACTGACCGGTAAGGGTGACACCTCAAGCTGGTGCAAGCCCAACTCATACGTGCCTCCTACTTGGGACATGACCCCATCCCGCAAAGTTCCGACTTGGTCATGACTCAGGGTCGGAGCATACAGACCTACCTCGGTTTCTAAACCGACTAAATTACCCGCCTGTACATACTCACCCTCCGCGAGCAGTAATTGCCGGCACACCAACTCATATGCTCGCCGCATGCGTAATTCTTGCGCAAGTGAAAACATAATTCCTCCTCTACTGGATTTTGAATACACCTAAAACGCCTACGCAAGTAACTTTGCGAGGACAATAAAAAACCAGCTTGCCGCTTAGCAAGCTGGTTAGAAT
>CAZKVS010000011.1:27428-32479 GCA_964556325.1 uncultured Candidatus Saccharibacteria bacterium | reverse complement strand
TTGTGTATCAATCCAACCTCGGTCTTTCTATACCACTGCAAATTTACAGTGGTGTGGTTAGAAATAATGTATCCATTCTGAGCCGCCCATCGACCCAAAATAAGATACTGCGCAGCAGTACGCGCCGTTCGGTGTTGCATTTGCTCCCAGGTAAACCGAGGATTAATGCGTTCGTACATAGCTCTCCGCGCGTGGGTGTCCCGGTTAATAACCGCCTCTTCCTCGCACAGCAACCTCTGCCCCTCCACCCCCTCATCCGTGGATAGATGGGGTAAAATCTCGGAAAACTTTCTGACCTGCCAATCGGTTGGCACAATCAGAGAAGTCTCACGAATGGATGACTCAACAAGACCTATAAAGCTTTCGCGGGTCTGTTGCACAACTCCACAGAGTTCCCCATCTTCTGCTTCCTGGTCTGCATAGATTAAGTGGACAGGCAGTTCCAACCCTTGTGCTGAAAGACCCATCAAAAATTCAATCTGCCGCTGAGCCAATAGGGATACATCCCCACGAAGCCCGGAAAAATCGTATTGCCCGTCCTTGTGGCCATAGTCGGGACAACATGGTGCCAATATTGTTGGGGCAGGCGAAAACAGCATTGTACGACCCAAAGGAAGCAAACCGGGTTTACTGTACTCACCACCACTATCCGCAATTATACGGAGCCAGGCAATTACTTCTTTAACCTGACGTTGTGGCTTCCTCTTTCTTACCTCGCCGGATAAAGTATGAGCCAAACTCGACCAGATATTTCTAACCATAGCATCCTCCTGAATGATTGTGGGCGCTGTGCAGAAATCCACACAACAAAAAAGTCCCCGCTTAGGGACTGGTTATGATTTTTCTCGGCTGAATTAACAGAGTTAACTAGTAGCCATAGCAAAACCGTGACGAGTCTCCAAACGAGTGCTCGCCTGCCACCAAATAGAAAATAAATCGGTTTTAAGAATATGGTTCGACATACAGATATTTAACGTACTAGTACGATAGTATATATCAAAACGCCTGTCAAGAGTAAACTTGGCAGGCGTTAATAGTTATAGCTTCATAGCCCGTAAAGCTAGTCGGAAACCACCTTGTGGGTCTTTCATTTCTCGCGATCCCCTAGTCACGGTGGCTACCGCGGTATGAGTACGCTTGGCAATTTCGTGGTGCGGTACGCCCGCATGTAGCAGCTTCACAATCTGCCACCGGGCGGCTATTTCATCAAACTCCGTCGGGGTTAACACATCATGCAAAAACTTAGCTAAAAGCTGTTTATTTTTGGCCACTCCCGCCAGAACCTCAACGAGTTCAGCCCTAAACTCTTCCCTATCCTTATTATTAACCATACATGCTTCGTCTGAATTAAGGTTGTTTTATTGGAGTAGCGGCCTGAGGCGTTGTTGACGATACTGGTCGCAAATCCGTCGCTGTACCCATCGATGATTGCACTGGGGCCGCTTGAGTCGCTGCTGTGGGAACAGGAGCAACAGGCGCTGGCTCCACACTTACTTTTTGCCTAGCCTTCAACTCAAAAAATCCTACAAACAAGAACCACCCCGGAAGCAACTGTACGTACACCTTCCCCAAATAGCGACCCGGATCGACCTGGACTAACTCGTCATAGATTATACGAATAAGACCCGGGTTTTCCGGCAGATTATAATCGAGTTTTAACACCTGAACCTGTGGATCACGCAAACCCGCGCCCGTAAGGATTTTAAAATTATATCCGGACACCGTGCCGTCTGACTCGTGCACAAAGTGTTTATACCGAGGCGTCAGCACACGAGCCAAGGTTCCGCCCAAGTCGGAAAAAATATTTGTACCCCCTTCTGGTGTAAGCGTAAACCGTTTACCCAACCACGGCACGGGTAAACCAAAGGCAACATGAGAAATACCAGGGTAAAAACCGTCGAGCTTAGGTTGCGGGACTTGACCTCGGGCAAAACTATCTTGATAAGTACTTCGTTGCATACGACTACTAATAGCGAGGGCGACGAGACCGACTCCACCCAAAAAAACTAGGAAACCGATAAACGCGAATAGAGACATAGTAATAGATGTAAATATATAAGTAGTATACTCCGTTTCTACCTTGGTTAAAACTCACAAAAGCTTGCTATAATAAAACTATGATAGACATAGAAAAACTCAAACAAAATTTTAGTGGCGATGTTTTAACGGACGATGAAAGCAAGAAAAAATTTAGTCGCGACGCAAGCATTTTTGAAGCGACACCAGAAATAATTGTCCAACCAAAAAATACCGCCGACATAGAACAGTTGGTGCACTTTGTTACAGCAGCCAAGCAGGCCGGACTCGATATGTCTCTCACCCCTCGAGCAGGCGGTACAGACATGACCGGCGGCTCCATCACCGAAAGCATACTTATTGACTTCACTAAATATCTAAATAAGATAGGCGAAATAGAGACATTACCCGGACAACCAGCCAAAGACAGCACCCCTCCTAGCCTCCCCCCCACCTCGGCTACGCCTCAACGAGACGGGTTTGAAAGGGGAGGAACAATACGGGTGCAACCCGGAGCCTACTATCGAGACCTAGAAAAAGTAACTCTTGAGCAGAACTTACTCATGCCTTCGTACCCTGCTTCAAAAGCAATTTGTGGCGTGGGTGGCATGGTAGGCAATAACGCAGGTGGAGAAAAATCCCTTTCCTACGGACAAACCGTAGACTGGGTAGAAAGTTTAGACGTAACCCTCAGCGACGGCAAAACCTATAAAATTCGCCCCCTGACCGAACCCGAGCTAATAAATAAAATTAAAGAACCCACTTTTGAAGGACAATTGTACAGGAAAGTTTGGAACATTATTTCGGCCAACCATGAGCGAATCAAAAAAGCAGAACCCTCCACGTCTAAAAACTCGGCCGGTTACTATTTATGGAAGGTCTGGGACGGTAAACACTTCGACCTGACCAAACTACTGGTTGGCTCGCAGGGCACCCTGGGAATAATAAGTGACATAACATTTAAACTTGCCCCGATTGAACCACACCGACGTACGCTGGTGGTATTTTTGAAAGATTTGCATGAGTTAGGTAATGTAGTGGCTTCTATAAAACACTTGCGGCCGGAAAGTTTTGAGCTGTATGACGATCACACCTTAAAACTGGCTTTACAATTTTTACCAGAGATAATGGAAAAAATGGGCGGCAAAAGCATACATCTTTTCATGCAATTTCTGCCCGAACTTTGGATGTCCTTTACAGGCGGACTTCCCCGCATGGTATTACTAGCCGAATTTACAGGCGGAACTCCTGCTATAGCCGAAGACAAAGCTTTAGAAGCACAGAAAGCCATCCTCGCGCAGTTTAAAGTCAAAACCCACCTCTGTAAAGACCAGAAAGAAGCCAGCAAATACTGGACCATTCGCAGAGAAAGCTATAACTTGCTCAGGCAGCATACCAAAAACAGAATGGCTGCATGCTTTATAGAAGACATAATTGTGCACCCTGACCAGTTACCAGAATTTTTACCAAAACTGAATCAAATTTTCTCCCGCTATCCATCTTTCGTGTACACCATTGCCGGCCATGCGGGCGATGCCAACTTTCATATAATGCCGCTCATGGACCTGACTGACCAAACCCAACGAGATGCAGTAGTGCGGCTGTCGAACGAAGTATTTCATCTGGTTATGGAATACAAAGGCTCCATAACAGCAGAGCACAACGATGGCATAGTACGGGGACCGTATTTGGAAATGATGTATGGCCCTGAAATGCTAGAACTATTCCGACAAGTTAAAAAAGCTTTTGACCCTCTCAATATATTTAACCCCCACAAGAAAACGGATGCTGACATGGACTACTACGAAAAGCATCTCCGCCACACCTAATGTAAAGAAGCGCTCTAGTAAGCGCTTTTTTCTTTTCCAAAAAACAGGTACAATATAAAATAGTTACCGAATAAGCAGATTTCAGTCCATCACACCATGTCAGAAATTGTAAATACATACCTCCTGGATGACCCGGGAACCCTCATCCCCATGGATCGCCAGGAATTTTATATAGAACAGATTAACGAATACAAAAAAACTGGGAAGCCAACCCGGGCGGTAGACATTATAGATATATTTATATTCAATAGTCACAAGGAACTGCTGTTACAAAAACGCTCTTTTAATAAAGCCCACAATCCGGGCCTACTCGATAAATCTATCGGCGGACATGTACGTTACGACGACTCGGCGGACTTTACGGTTATGATAGAAACAGTGCAGGAACTGCAAACACCATCTATCGTGCTCCGAAATCAGGCAGATTTTAAAAAGACCACGGACTTACTGAGCCCTTACCTGGATACCATCGCTATTATAAAACACACTGAGAGTAAAATACTTATACTCGACAAGTTCATTGAAAATGAAATAATCCCAATAGCAAACAAAGTACACGTATACTTTGGCTTATACGATGGCAGAACTAGACCTGTCGACCGAGAAGCAAAAGGCGTGCTGTACTACAGCCTTGATGAACTTAAAACAGAAATGGAAAAACTTCCTACAGGTTTTACACAAGATTTACATGTGCTCTTAAACGAATTTGAAGATGAAATATCAGCATTTCTTACCTCACTCTCATAATATTGCCCCCTTCGTAATAGGATTAAGCGAACAATGGCAGGTTGTAGGATACGCGCTTGTAGCGTTTGGCATATTCATTGAGGGAGACGCCGTACTCTTTACCGCCGGCTTTCTGGCCCACCAAGGTCTATTTCATCCAATACTAGTCTTTCTATGGTTGTTAGCAGGAGGCGTACTGGGTGATGTTGTTTGGTACAAAATCGGTGCCTACCTACAGGGGAAAGATAATCGGCTGGTAAGGTGGCTCAAAAAAATTACCGACCCGCTGGCACCGCACCTATTGGAACGGCCAAAACGGAGCCTATTTCTCTCAAAATTTTTATATGGCATTAACCACGCCATCATCTGTAAGGCTGGGGCGTTAAAACTTCCTCTCAAAGAGTTTATAATAGACGACCTTCCCGGAAATGTTGCATGGATTTTAATTGTCGGAGGTTTGGGATACGCCTCCAGCGCAGG
>CAZKVS010000011.1:0-27328 GCA_964556325.1 uncultured Candidatus Saccharibacteria bacterium | reverse complement strand
CCCATACCCACCGGTTAAAGCACCCAAGCAAAAAGTTAAAGCATAGGTGGTGGCTGTAGGCGTGCCGGTGAACTGGTATACCAAGCTACTACCACAACTCCCATCACCGGATGGAGAGGGATACTTTGGCCATGTTCCTAAATAACTTGGGACCAGGTTGGTAGTTTGCGCCGGATAGCTCCCGTTGTCGTTATAATAAAGCTCCATGGCGTTAGCAATAAGCTTCGCGTCTGCAACCCTCTTGGCGTCTCGGGACTTTGACCGAGCAGAGTTCAAAGAAAGCAACACCACCGAAGCGAGCAAACCGATAATAGCAATAACTACCAGCAATTCTATAAGCGTAAAACCGGAATTATTATTCTTCAATTTTTGTATATGCGGCATTTTATTTTATTGAGCTATATATGTATAGACAGGTATCCACTACTGAATACCTGATTGGCTCATGGTATGTGGTCCGGCAGCGTACCCCCCTGTTTGTGCCCCTAAACAAAACGGAATAGCGTACGAAGTAGCAGTGGGCGTCGTGGCAAAGGCATACGCGGCAGTTGAGCAGCTTGCTCCGTCTACAGGGGTAGGATAACGCGGCCACGCACCAATATAGCTAGTAACCAATGCGGTGGTCGTAGGTGGATAGGTGCCATTATCGTTTAGATACAGCTCTACTGCACTGGCAAGCTGTCGTACATCCGCCAGCCGCTTTGCATCACGGGATTTGCCCCGAGCAGAGTTGAGCGAAACAAGTACTACGGATGCAAGCAAACCGATAATAGCAATAACTACCAGCAATTCTATAAGCGTAAAACCGGGAGCATACGAAAACTTAACCAAGGGAACAGGTCTTTTGGGTAACATAAATATATAGGGACCAATGGAGAGCTTCATCTAAGTAACGATGAGTCTATTTCTTATAGATTTATTCTATCATAAGTTAGGTATAACTCCATATACAAGAATCGTACACAGTTTTGCGGACTCTCTACCTATGCATGTATACTCAATATATGAATAAAAAAATCTGGTTTTACACCCTTTTTACCATACACCTGGTCGTTACTACCTACTTCTGGCTACAAACCTCAGGTAGTCACATAACTCAAAGCAGCACAGACGCATATCTGGCGATAGGTCGTTTGTCGGGCCTACTATTGGTAGATTTTATTTTACTGCAAGTCATGCTCATGGGTAGAGCACGATGGCTTGAAAGCGTGTTCGGACTAGACAAGCTTGCCAAAGTGCATCGCTTCGTTGGCAAGTGGATTAGCATTTTCCTACTCGCTCATCCAATTTTCTTAGTACTGGGATACCAAAAACTCACCGGCGTAAACTTCTTGCAACAACTGTGGGATTTCCAAGTTTCCTTTGAAGACGTATGGCACGCAAGTATTGGTTTTGCCTTATTTTTGTTCGTCATTGTATATTCCATACTTATGTCCCGACGAAAATGGGACTTTGAGAAATGGTATTGGGCGCACCTCTCTGTATATATAGCCATCCTCCTGGCCTTTGGACACCAGACAAGTGTCGGCGGAGACTTTTTAGGCAGTGGTGCTATATTCAAAAATTACCCCGAACTCACCTGGTTCACCCTCTACTGGTATGCCGTCTATGCCTTTGTATTTGGCAATCTTGCCTGGTACAGGTTCTGTAAACCGCTCTGGAACTATGGAATACACAGATTTACCGTACAAAGGATTGAAAATGAAACGTCGGATGTATGGTCTGTATACATATCAGGCCTCCACATGGAACGCTTTCGCTTTATACCTGGACAGTTCATTATTATTCGATTCCTAGCAAAAGGATACTACTGGCAGGCCCACCCCTTCTCACTCTCCTGCTACCCAAATGACACATACATTCGCCTGTCCATTAAAGCAAGTGGAGATTTTACTCGAACTATAGGTCAGGTACCCGTAGGGACACAAGCATATATTGAAGGACCGTACGGCACCCTAACAGCGCACAAATCGCAGACCAACAAAATACTCATGATTGCTGGTGGGATAGGCATTACCCCCTTCCGCGGCATACTAGAAGATCTCGGCAAGGCAGGTAAAGATGTACATCTGATATATGGAAATAAAACAGAGGCTGACATAGCACTCAGAAAAGAGCTAGAAGAACTAGCACAAAAGTACAAGATCAAAATCCACCACGTGTTAAGCAACGTAGAAGCTAACAACTTACAGCTAACAGCTAACAGCTTTGAAAGCTTCTCATCCGGTTTTGTAACCCCAGAACTCATATCCCAGCTAGTTCCTGATGTAGCAGGCCGCGAGGCTTTTCTCTGTGGCCCCCCACCCATGATGGACGCTCTAGTACAATCACTCACCGCCCTTGGAGTAAACAAGCAGCGCATCTACTTCGAAAAATTCGCACTCTAAATACCTGGGACGACATCTGTTGACGAATCTAATATACGCATTATACTACTAGCATGTTACCTTTGACGCATACTCAAAATATCGTCGTAGTCCGCCACCCGCTGGGGTAGTTGGATTATTTGGTCACACCAAATTCTACCGCCCCATAGGGGGCGGTTTTTGTTTTAGTTGAATACATAAAACAGAACCTCATGTTTTTTCATGGGAGCGTGTTTCATGCGTTCAATAACTGATCGCATGTACAACAAACCAACGGAGGACTATATATGGCGAAACGAACCCGAATTATTCATGGCGTCCGTGTCAAAGACACAGGTAAAGGCAAACTTGGAAGAAGAGTTTACCAATGCAAGTGTGGTACTGAGGGCACACAAGGACAATTACGTCAGCATACATGCTCGCACCAAAAGCGAGAATGAAGAGGTATCCTTGCTGAATCATTCGAACACTCTGGTTGCCGGATTTACTAACGGAACCAGAGTGTTTTCATAAGCACCCACCAACTAACTTGCACTAACAATACTATCATGGTATAATATGTAAGTTAATATTTTTACACATATTGTGAAGCATAAAATACTCTCTCAAATAGGCATACGAAAAGGTTTTTACGCAGGGGCTGTTTTTGTATTGGGTAAAAAATATGACTTCTAACGCATAGACACAACTTTCGCTTAAGAATCATAGACCCAATACTGGGTCTTTTTATTTTTAATTAATTCTGGACAATTTTGATCAATCTTGCTCAATTTTGGACAATGTAACTCTATGATTCTTATTCGAAACCTAACCAAACTTGTTAACTACGAACCACTTTTTCAAAATATAAACCTCACCGTACACCGGGGCGACCGCATTGGCATTGTTGGCCCCAATGGTGCGGGTAAGTCTACCCTGCTTAAAATGATTGCCTCCATGGAATTCCCAGACGAAGGTGAAATAACCTTAGAAAAGGAGCGCATTGGATACCTGGAGCAAAGTATCCCCCACGAGGAGCAAATGCAAACGGTGAGCAATTACCTGCATAGTTACAAACCGCACCAAATAGACAATGCACTTACCGAGGTAGGATTGTCCCATATAGACACAGGTCTATTTATACAAGCCCTCAGTGGCGGACAAAAAACAAGGCTCGCGTTGGCAAAGGTACTGCTGGAGCGTCCCACCACCCTACTTCTCGATGAACCCACGAACCACTTAGACGCGCAAGGCATTGTGCTGTTAGAAAAGCTTGTAACGGAATTTAACGGGGCAGTCATAATTGTTTCCCACGATAGAGCTTTTCTCAATACGTGTGTGAATGTAATAGTGGAGTTTGATGTACAAACAAAAAATATCAACAGCTATATGGGAAACTACGACGCATACATAGCAGAACGTACCGTCCGCCGCGCCCGCGCTGAAGAACTCTATAAAGTCTACCAAACAAAAAAGAAAGGCATGGAAAATAAACTCAAAGAAATGCAAATCCTCGGTGCGCGGGACGAGCTCGACGGCGCAGTCATCCGTGCCTGGAAAAAACGGATGGACAGAGAAATATACAACCAAGAAATGGTACGGCCCAAAGAAACCATTGCCATAAAAAGCTTACAATTTGAGGGAAGTACACATGGGGGGAAACTGCTAGTGAGAGGTATAGAGATTAAAAAGCAATTGGGAGATTCGTTGTTGTTGGACAACGCATCATTTGAAATTCGGGGAAATGAACATGTGTTACTCAAAGGTAACAATGGCAGTGGTAAGACTACTATTACGAAGCTCATCACCGGTTCTCTACAACCCGACCAAGGGATAGTAAAAACAGGTGAAAGTGTTCGTGTCGGCTATTTTGACCAAGAACATAATACGCTCAATCCAGAGCATACCGTAGAACAAGAGGTACTCACTACCATAGGCCATAAAATGAGAACAGACAATGTTCGGAGTTTCTTAGCAGGATATGGTTTCTTTGACGCGGACCGGTATAAACGCATCATGCAGCTTTCGAGCGGCGAACAGGTACGGCTCATGCTGGCAAAGCTCATGCACGACCCATGTGAGTTACTCATACTTGATGAACCAACCAATCATTTGGACATTCAGTCTCGAGAAATTATAGAAGACGCGCTAAAAAAGTTCCAAGGTGCCATGCTTGTTATTTCTCACGACCGCTACTTCCTGAAAGAAATAGGAATTAACCGCACCCTACTCCTTGAAAACAAACAAATCCGCGAAATCCCCAATTAAAACTACGTCGGGACACCACATACACATTCCCCCATCATGGTATGATAAAGAAGCACGAGCAATCTGTGTTATCAGTGTAATCCGTGCATCTGTGGACATATGAAAATTACTTTCTACGGCGCCGCTCAAAACGTAACTGGGTCAAAACACCTCATAGAGGTAGAAGGTTTTAAACTCTTGCTCGATTGCGGCCTTCACCAAGGCAAGCGCGCCGACGTCAACGAACTCAATCGCAGCCTCCCCTTTCCAGCTAAAGAAGTGGACGCGGTTATTTTATCGCATGGCCATGCCGACCACTGTGGCATGCTTCCGTTGCTCGTGAAAGAAGGGTTTCGAGGGCGCATATATGCCAGCCCCGCCACCTGCGACGTAGCGACCTACATTATCAAGGACAGTGCTAAAATCCAAGAGCAAGATGCTAATTACTATAACGACCACCTTCCGCCTGGCCAGGACCCTATTTATCCGATATACACCATGGAAGATGTGGAAGCTATGGTCCCATACTTTGAACCGATTCCCTACTATTGGCACACCAAGCAATGGACAAGACTCAATGATAACATCAGGTTCAAGCTCTATGATGCAGGACATATTCTTGGTTCCAGCATAGTACTAATCGAAGTTACAGAAGCAGGGAAGACACAAACCCTGGCCTTTACTGGCGACATTGGGCACACCCATACACCTCTGCTTCGTGACCCTGAAATTATCCAAGAGCCAGTCAACACGCTGCTTTCCGAGTGCACTTACGGTAACCGCAACCACAAGTCTTTAGAAGCGGCTATGGAAGAATTGGCCCATATAGTAAAAGTTGCTTTTCAACATAAGAGTAAAATAATAGTACCCTCGTTTTCGCTTGGGCGAACCCAAGAGCTAGTCTATATTTTGCATCAACTCACCGATAGCGGTAAAATCCCTCGGTTACCTATATACGTGGATAGTCCCTTAGCAGTAAACCTTTCCGAGGTCTTTGATAAGCACCAAGAAGAGTACAACACGGAGACCTGGCATGACTTTGGCCACCGGGGCGATGTCCCACTTGCTTTTCGCAATCTCATATATACCCACTCAGTAGATGAATCCAAACAACTCAATAACTTAAGCGGTCCGTTCATGATTATTTCCGCCTCTGGTATGTGCGAAGGGGGAAGAATTTTACATCACCTGAAAAACAATATTAGCGACCCAAACAATATTGTTATGTTCACCGGCTATCAGGCAGAGGGCACGTTGGGCAGAAAAATATTGGAAGGTGAAACCGTGGTAAATATCTACGGCCACCCCACAGACGTTCGAGCGCACATTGTTAAGTTTAATGAGTTTTCGGCTCACGCGGATCAGCAACAGCTCCTGGAATATATTACTCAGCTACACGGCCTAGATAGAATATTCCTCGTGCACACAGAAGAACTGCAAGCCACCACTTTTGCTCCCCTCCTGAAAGAAAAATTACCGAACACGGAAGTCGTAATTCCCAAGTACCAGGATAGTTTTGAGTTTTAGGAGTAGTGAACAGTGAAAAGTGTACAGAAAAAACTACCTCGGCATAATGCCGAGGTAGTTTTTAAATCTTTTCTGTTCACTTTTCACTAGCCACTGTCCACTATTTTATAAGCCGACTCGCAATGCGGTAAAAAACAAAGCTGGCAAATATTTCAAATTTTTTACCGAAGCGCTCTATCATAGTTCACGTTTCAAATTGCCCTTCTAGTATAGCACCCCGGTTAAGCACCATCAAATTATAAGTCGTTACCTGAATAAGATAAATTGAAACTTTTATTTATCAAAGGAAAATCTGGCATCATGTCGTTCGTCACTGCCTGCGGAACTGCCTGCCAGTTCAAGAATGAAACATCACGTACCTTTACCCTGCTAATCTCACCCGCAGTGTTGGTCATGACCACGTACACGATATCTCCCCGCCAACCTTCCACTACATTAATTGCCATTTTGTTCTGGGGCACGGTCGGCATGTGGGCTGATGCAATTGCCCCAGCGGGAAGAGTTTGCAAAGCATGAGTAATTATAGCAATGGAGTTGACTACCTCTTTAGCACGAATAGTGAATCGCGCCTGTACGTCTCCAGACTGCTCTATCGCAATCTCGACCGGCATGCGCGAGTACTGCGCATAGGGATAATCCACCCGTGCGTCATATGCTCTCCCTACTGCCCGTCCGGCAACACCAAGCACTCCATAATGTGCAGCCGCAGTTGCGGGCAACGTGCCGGTACCGCTTAAGCGGTTAAGCAGAGATATTCTTCCCAGGGCGATATCCAGCATCTCGGTAAAATCTATCTGCAACAGTTTGATGTCTTGCAGCGCAGCAGCAACATCGGCCGAAGAAATATCCTTGGAAACACCGCCTATCTGGTTTACGCCCCGCAAGAAACGACTACCTGTCAAACGTTCATTCAACTGCATAACCAGCTCGCGCAGTCGGGATCCATTACTACCACCGAAGCTAAAACCGGTATCAAGCATGATAGCCCCCATGTCACCCAAGTGATTAGCCAAACGTTCCAGCTCGGCAAACACCACACGCAAAGTCCCTGCCCGCGGAGTCACCTCAATACCGGTTAGAATTTCCATTGCCTGACAAAAGGCCAATGAGTGATGGAATGAACTATCCCCAGAAATACGTTCGGATAGTTTTACTGTATCTGCCAACGGTAGTACCTCAAATAACTTCTCACTTCCTTTATGAACATATCCAAGCCGAGGTTCAAGCGAAATTATCTCCTCACCCATCACACTGAACCGAAAATGACCCGGCTCAATTATTCCGGCATGTACTGGACCAACAGGGATTTCATATACACCTTCCCCTGCTACCCGATTGAATACATACTCTTCTTCCGGGTTAGCCATGGCTGGACGTGTATTCCAGGCAAAATCTTTTCGCAAGGGATATACATTGGAAGGCCAGTTATCGTGTAGGATTAAAGTCCTCAAATCAGGATGCCCCTCAGGAGTAAGACCGAACATAGTATATATTTCCCGCTCATACCCAGCAGCTTCAAATACTGCTTTGGTAATACTGGGGAAAGCAACGGTATCGCGCAACTCAATGAACGGAACGATATACGCATTCTCACGAGGTACGCCAAACACATAATAAATCCGAAATACGCCTCGTTCACGTTGTTCGTCGCTGGCCACAATGGTCTTAAGGGGCAACGAATGCACGCGAAATAAAGTATCGCAGATCTGCACTATCTCATTGTTTGCAACCGGGAACATTGAGCAGTTCCCCTGAGTGTCTACCGACGCACCGGTTGGTATATACGTTGCATGTGCTGTAGTCATATCCATGGAATTTAGTAAAAGTTATGTCGAAGAAACAGATTGTAAGACCAATTGTATAAAGGATTGCGGCAAAGCAAAGCTTGCAAGCACTAAGAGTGCTAGCACAAAGAATACTGGCACAAGGGTCCATGCATTACCTTCTCCTTGTGCGACACCTTCCGGCACTGCACCAAAGAGCATGCTCGCGGTATGACGTATAAGCCCTACGAAGACGATTGCCAAAGCCACACCCACCCCTATGACCACCCAGGCATGATCTTTAATTCCACTAGCCAATATAGCGAATTTGGTAAAGAAAATACCAAAAGGCGGCATACCCACCAAGACCAAAATGCCTATAAAGAATATTACACCGGTTACAGGCAATGCTTTCAGCACACCGCGGACATTCTGAATCTTAGTTGAACTATATTTCAAAAATATATTACCAGCGGCAAAAAAGAGTAATGACTTTACGAGTGCATGATAGAGCATGTGCGCCAATGACGCCGCCATACCAATTCCCCCAAAACCAAAGCCAAGAGCAATGATACCAGCGTGCTCAGTACTAGAGTAAGCCAGCATGCGCTTATAATTTTTTTGAACAAGCAGGATACCGGCAGCTACTATGATGGATATGACCCCAAAAAACAGTAATAACTTCTGACTAAATACAGGACCTATGGCCAAATCGGTTACCAACTTAAAGCGAAGTATGGCTAGCCACGATACATTGAGTAACACCCCAGAGAGCAAAGCCGCAACAGGGACTGGCGCCTTGGCGTAGCTATCGGGCCGCCAGGTATGCAAGGGCACAAAACCAACCTTAGTGCCAAAGCCCACCAATACAAAAATAAAGGCTACTTTTAAGGCAAGTGGCTGCAAGTCAGTACTTGCCGCCCAAAATGCTTGCCAGCTTAAATATTCCGTACCCAAACCGGACTGGCCAGCTATACTCACGAACATCAAAGTGCCCAAGAGAGCCAACAACAAGCCCACTGAATTGATTATCAGATACTTCCACGCAGCCTCACTGGCGGAGGCCTTGTTGTAGAAACTTACCAAAAAGGCCGTAGACAATGTGGTCGCCTCTATACTAATCCACATGATAATAGGGCTCGTAGTTACCACTGCCACAATCATTGCCAATATGAACGCATGAAAAAGTCTAAAGTATGTACGAAATCGAGTAAAATCGATTATATTTTTCTTTTGCTCTTCGCGCAAATACCCTACCGAATAGATACTGGCCGCCAAACCAATACTCGTAATAATGAGAAGGAGAAGCAGACCTAAGCCATCTATAAAAAATGCCTGTCCGGCTGCGTAGGTACCGGTAGCCATCACGGACCTACTCGCGATAAGCACTACGGCAAGCTCTAAGCCGGCAGCAGTAACCGCCAGAACCTCAAGCATGCGCTGCTTGGACGAAGGAAGTATGTGCGAAAGAATGGCCGCGCACAGAGGTATACCCAATAGGAGAACAAAGATGATCATAGATCTATTTTTCGGTTAATTGAGCAAATTCTACTACATCCAACGAACCAAAGTGACGATGCAGCAACGATAAGAACAAGCTGGCAATAAGCACCCAGATAGCGCTATCAAAGGCAATACCGAGCTCCACGGTCAACGATTGGCTTAAACCAGCAAACACCGATAAAAGAATAATCGCGTTCTCTAAAGACAACATGCCAATAATCTGAGAAAAAGCGCCCTTGCGGTTCACCATCAAGAAAAGCGAAATAAATACACTGCTTACAATCAAAGGGACATAACCCACCATAGGACCATCCCCGCCCATGACCATACTCACGGGAGCAAACACGGAAGAATGGGCAAATATAATCAATAACATAACAACAGCCAGCGTAAGTGGGGTGTTAATATAACTGCTAGCTGTAAAGTAGACCTGATGGATGCGGATGCGTTTAAATAGGAACCACGGCGCCAATACTACCTTAACCGCAATAGTAAGAAGGGCCGCAATAAAAAAATTCAACTCGTGCGTCTGAAAAGCCAATGCGGCAAGCACCACGGAAAGCGCGACCGACTGCAGAACATAGGCCCAGACAAATAGCACGTTCTTCTTTACCATGTGCATCACAATGGTCAAGACGAAGCTCAAAATAATGAGGAAGAAAAAAAGTTGGGTCATACACTCAACGCTGACAGAATTAAATTACTATAATTACCACGGCAATCACGCCTAAGACCAAAGAAGTGAACAATAAATCTGGTAAACGGAAAAAGCGAAGCTTCGCAATGGTAGATTCCAACACTGCAACGCCAATACCGCAGGCTAATAACTTTATTACCAACAAACCCAGCGCACCCAGCAGGCTGCCAAAATCCAATTGTGTTGCAACACCCCACGGGAAGAATACATTCGCCCCTAACGTCATGAATATAAAAAGCTTGTTGGCCGATGCCCACTCCATAAGTGCCAACCGTTTGCCGGAATACTCCAAAATCATGGCTTCGTGAATCATGGTCAGCTCCAAGTGAGTAGCCGGATTGTCTACCGGAATTCGGCCCGTCTCAGCAATCAGCGCGATAACAAAGCTCACAAAAGCTAAAACAATAGGCAAATATTGGGTAAATGGCAACTCCTGTAACCGCAGAATCATATCTCCAAAATTGGTCGTGCCTGTTGCAAGGGCGACAGCCAAGAGGGAGAACAAGAGACCACCTTCAGTTAGCGCAGCTACGGTCATCTCACGACTTGCCCCAAATCCACCAAACCCGCTGCCAGTATCCATACCGGCCAAAGCTAGGAAAAAGGTACCGAGAGCCACAGCGTATACGAATAATATAAAATCACTCAATACCGGTACACCAGACACCGCCAACATACTAGGTAAACCCGCCGCCAATACTAGAGTTACTCCAAATACAATATATGGAGCAATTCGGAACAGCCAAGATGCGTCGCGGGAAATAATCTCGTCCTTGTGGAACAATTTCGCAAGATCCCAATACGGCTGCACAATGGAAGCTCCGCGCCTGTTCTGCAACCGAGCCTTAACTTTCCGCACTATACCAACCAAAAGCGGAGATACTGCCGGAACCAAGACTATTTGTATAAGCGTAATAAAAAATAATTTCATATTGCTAAATTAACGAACCGACCACACAAGTAGCACAATAAGGGTGACAAAGATGTAGAGTACGTACGTATTTACGTTGCCATTTTGGATTCGCTTAAAGGTCTGGCCCAACAAGAGAACGAACCATGCTAGGGGGCCGTACAAGTACTGCATATATACGTTTGGCAGTTCTACTGTAACAGTGTGGGACTTGGTCACATATGGAACGCTTTCGTCGTGGTATTCTACCGCGGTCTGTTTCTCAGGCCGGAGCACTCCCCTGAACATGGTTATAAGCGAACGGGAAAAAGCCGTGGCGGTAATCTCCATACGAGGAGTAGGTTCAGTGCCGCAGTCCCAGGTTCGAGATACCGTGACACGCTGCCGACGCGCCCAGTAAGCAGAGACCCCCACTATAATAGCCACGCCTGCCAACAATGCGACTGCGACGATAGGCACACCACCAGTCGTAGCCATACGTATCGATGCCGCCCCAGGCTCGAGCCCATATTGAGCACCACCCAACACTTCCTGCGCAATAGTATACAGCTGCGGAAAAACAAAACCGGACCCAAGGCCAAGCAATATGCAAAGCACTGCCAACATACCCATACCAATAAGCAAAGCAGGGCCCGATTCCTGAGCAGCAGCACTTTCCTCACTTCTAGGTCGGGCTAGGAAAGTAGAACCAAATGCTTTTACAAAACAGGCCGCGGCCAAACCGCCGGTAAACGCAAGGGCAATGACCGCAAATACGAACACGCTTTTTACCAGAAGGCCAGCAGTGACAACACCAGCGAACAATGCTTGAAACGTGAGCCACTCACTGACAAAACCGTTCAATGGAGGTAAGGCAGAAATTGCAGCGGCACCGATTAAGAAGAAGAGACCTGTATACGGCATGACGCGCAACAACCCCCCATAGTGCTCTATGTTCCGGGTATGGGTCTTTGATATGACCGAGCCTGCGCCTAGGAACAATAAAGCTTTAAAGGTGGCATGGTTTATGACATGGTATAACCCCGCAGCCAAAGCAAGCAAAGCCACGACCGGCATACCCAATGCTTTGAAGGTAACCGCACTGCCTACACCAAGTAATATTATGCCGATATTTTCCACACTATGGTACGCCAGCAATCTTTTAATATCATGCTCTGTGAGCGCATACAGTACACCAAGCAAGGAAGAGATAGCTCCGAACACAACCAATAACAAACCCCAATACAATGCAACGCCGGGAACAAAATCAAAAAAGAAGCGGATAAGCATAAAGATAGCTGTCTTGATCATAACGCCAGACATAAGTGCGGACACATGGGATGGCGCGCTTGGATGCGCTTCGGGCAGCCATATATGGAGCGGCACTATACCCGCTTTCGTACCAAGGCCTAGCAGCGCAGCCACTAAGACCACATTCTTTACCACTAGTGGTAGCAGTGTGCTATGGGAACGGAAAACGTCAAAATCAAAGGAACCAGTGTATTTATACAACAACAGAAAACCTGCCAACAACAGCGCAGTGGCCACGTGGGTCATAATAAAATACAAAAAACCACTCTTCACATTTTCTTCGTGCTTGTGTTCAAAAATCACCAAGAAATAGGAAGACAAGGACATCAGTTCCCAGGCGAACAGAAACAGCAAGGCATGGTTGCTAACTACCACCAAAAGCAAGCTCGCAATGAAAACATTATAGAAAAAGCCTAGGCTGGCCAAGGAATACTTGCCGTAGTACTGCCGTGCGTAGCCTACGCCGTAAACCGAAGCTGCCACGGCAACGAGAGAGATAGTAGTAATAAAAAAAGCAGCTAAGCCATCTATATACACCGAGGGTCCGGATGTAAGCAGAGGGAATGCAACTGGTATAGAGAATGAGAGAGCATGGTGGGTCAATAGAACCGTCATGCCACATATTACCCCTGCAAGCGAACCAAGTATGGCAAAACCATGGCCAGCCATGTTGGCAAATTTTTCATTCCGTGCAACTCCAGCGGCAAGGGACAAGAGCGCACCTAGACCGAACAAACAAAACGTAACGAGCAAGCCTTGCTCAAGGATAAATGAAAGAAGTGTCATAATCAACGAATATCTTTTTTACCGACCGTTTCTATAATATAGAGCAATGCCGCCAAAATAGTTTTTGGGGATGGCGGGTCTCCGGGAATGTGAAAATCGACCGGCACCACGGCTTGGACTCCGTCCAGTACTGCGTACGATCCGCGAAATATCCCGCCGGAAATGGCGTCGTCGCCCACAGCAACCACTATCTTAGGAGTTGGAGTAGCCTCATACGTACGCTTCAAACCTTCTACCATGTTCCGTGAAACCGGCCCAGTGACCATAAGCATATCTGCGTGTCGGGGCGATGCCACAAAGTGGATACCAAACCGTTCAATATCATAGTAAGGATTAGACAACGCCACCAATTCCTGCTCGCAAGCATTGGTAGAACCAGCGTCAACTTCCCGAATGGCCAGAGAACCCTTAAAGTAACTATTTACCGCGGTCTTTAGCTGTTTGCCTAATACTTCTACATCGGCAGCTTCCGCTTTCTGCAAAGCCTCGACCGGTACCGTAGGCCATCCGGTCTTAACAATTTTGTGTAATAATTGATACATAATTTCGCATTTCCCTGCTTATCTTACGCCTGTTTTCGCCATGATGTCAAACAAAAGATTCTTGACCAACACACGTCGGTCAAGAATCTATGACAAAAAAACGATCTGGCAGTAAACGGCTAAATACCAACCGTTTTAGCTGCCGTTAACGCGGCAAGCAGGCGTTGGCATTCATCGCCTACTTGTGACCCGTATAAATCCCGGGCCATCCGAAGACCGATACTATTGTACCAATCTATCATCGCTGCCCGACAAGAGTGGTAAGTCCGCATTTCTTTGGGAAGCGTTAATTCCCCGCTCCCCTCAACTAACGCGTAATTTACCGAAACCAAGCCTGTGACAGCCACACCAGACTTAATAGCCCTGGTCCAGCCCAGCACTCGTTCCTTGGCGATCTTGCCCAGTAACATTTGTACGGGCAATTTAATATCAGCGAGCTTGGCTGCTCCGCATGGCAGATGATGCATCATCAGGACGGTGTCCATGTCCGGTTTGGCCTTGGTAAGAGTTAGCCACAGTTGGTGTTGATATATCCTGCCGTATATATCGCCATCGTTCAATGGCGATTGAGTTGGTATGAGTAACGACCCGCCACTCAGATCAAGGGGATGAGGAAGCTCAATTCCCAAATACTGTACCCAACCCGGTCGTTGATCTGCATCACTGCAGAAAATATGGCCTATCTTTGACAGATTCTGGCCACGAAGAACACCCCAATCCCAATCTTGGAGCGGCAACCCCGGACCGCGCATAGCCCGGAGAAACGCCAGATCGATTCGTGATAACATTGTTCCTCCAAAGAACCCATATTGTTTTTATGTTTCGTACCACCTATTTACCGCTGTGGTGAAATGGTGGTCCGACTAACTATTCTATGCTTAAATATAGATAGTGACAAGGGCATAAGACCTTGTTTGTGTCTATATAAACATCATATATAAGCCAAATGGCACGGTATTACACATGAAGATTGGAATATTCGACTCAGGATTGGGCGGACTGGCAGTGTTGGAGGGCATACGGAAGGCCCTACCGAAATACGACTACGTGTATTTGGGGGACACGAAACATGTGCCCTATGGTAGCCAAAACCAGGCGACCATTTACCAGTGGAGCAAGACGGTGGTGGACTACTTATTTCGCACAGAAAACTGCCAAATAGTTGTTATTGCATGCAATACAGTATCGGTAAAAGCCCTCCGCAAGCTGCAACGCGGATATTTGCTTAAGCATTTCCCAGACCGGCGTATTTTAGGCGTAGTAGTACCCACCATGGAAACAGTAGTCGGAAATCGTGCTCGGCGAGTAGGACTCATTGGAACAACAGCCACTGTTCGTTCCCTGGTATACGCTACAGAACTCAAAAAACTGAGTAAGCATACAACACTGTATGCACGCGCGACACCCACGTTGGTCCCCCTACTTGAAGAGGGCAAAATGAATGAAGCCAGTCTTGCACTCAAGCAATACCTACAGTTTTTTACAGGCAAGAACATTGACACACTTATTTTGGGTTGCACCCACTATTGCCTCCTCAAACAAACTGCTAGAACTCTCTTAGGCAAAACCGTAAAAGTCATTTCACAAGATGAGCTCATACCTCAAAAACTTAAGCTGTACTTACGGAAACACCGGGAAACCACCTCGCTGCTCAGTAAAAGTGGCAGTATAAAACTTTTATGGACCAAGTCTAATGCATCTTACAAAAACCAGGACTTCAAAACCGTCCGCCTACCAATATTGCCAAGCACGTAACACGACTATCCAGAATAAGCTAGTTGCATAGCATGGCTTGCACTCCCGCTCACAATATTACATACTTTTATATATGAATCTCAAAATTGGCCAAAAGGCCCCGAGCTTCAAGCTCCCCGACCAAGATGGTACACTACGCCAACTGAAAGACTATGCAGGCCAGTGGCTCCTTATATACTTTTACCCCAAGGATGACACACCGGGATGCACCACCGAAGCCTGTAGCCTTCGGGACAATTTACCTAAATTTAAAAAGGGTAAGGCTGCTATAGTAGGGGTCTCAGTAGATAGCGTAAAGAGTCACAACAAATTCGTAAATAAGTACAAGCTACCCTTTACCCTCCTCGCTGACGAAAATAAAGAGATGGTGGAAAAATATGGTACTTGGGCAGAGAAAAGCATGTACGGCAGGAAGTACATGGGTACACTTCGTACCAGTTTCCTCATAGACCCAGCGGGCAAGGTGGCCAAGATTTATGAAAAAGTAAAACCAGCCAACCACGCTGAAGAAGTACTGAAAGACCTGGCTTCGTTAGCTTCCTAGCTTCTGAAGCTTCCAGAGGAGATAACTTACAACTCTACAACTTACAACATACTACTAACTATTATGATTAAACACGTAGACATTACTATTACCGGCAAAGTACAAGGGGTAGGCTTTCGCTACTCCGCGCTTGATGAGGCACTGGAGCTCGGACTCAAAGGAATTGTAAAGAACCTGAACAGAAATCAAATTCAGATTGAAGTTGAGGGCGAAGTAGATATACTCAAACAATACTTACGTTGGTGCCACCAGGGCCCCCAAGGCTGCAAAATAGACAAAGTAGACTACGCCTCCACTGAAGAGTTAAAAAACTTCGAAGAGTTTAAAATAGAATTTGAATAAAACAGTGAGCGAACTCAGACCGTTGCAACCATACGATCTTCACGAAGATCGAACTATGATAGAACCACAGAATAATGACACAGTTGTTATTTTGCCGTTTGCCGGTGAAAGAAAGCTTTTCGGTGATACATCAAACGAACAGCTAGAAAAGATGCTTCATCTTGTGGAGGAGTATGCACAAGATAAGGACTGTAAAAATATTACCCTGGACATAGAAGGATTCGGCGGAGACTATCTTGGCACACTTATTACTCATACTTTACAGGCCCTTCAAGAGAGGCCGGACACAAAACTGGCGGTTCGCTTCTCCAGCGACAGCACCGCCAGCCTATTTAGTAAACTAGTTGAAGACCACGACTACTGGCCCCCTCTTACAGTGCAAGACCTACGCAAAAGCAGACTGAACTGAAAACTGAAAACAAAAACTCCCCTGCCTTCGTCGGCGCAGGGGAGTTTAGGTATTCGTGTACTGTCTCATTGTGTGATCTATTTTATATATCTATAAAGATTTATACGGGCCGAACACGGCCTAATGCTCACAACTGGCGGAGACTAGTACAGGGCTTTGTACTGTGTAACCATCAATTAATATTCCTTTCTGCTCCCATCCTACACCTGATCAGTTTACTCGTCCATACCAGAAACGGTGGATAATGCATACACGCTCTTACAAAAGCCTAAAAATATAAAAGTGGACTTGAATAAGACCTATGCAAATTTATAACCAAAATTGCTGGGCAATTAGTAGCTGAGACAACCGTTTATTGCTAATTGTAATATACCATTTACATAAGCCTCAGATGAGTCTTCAAGCTCAGAATCGAACGTATCTCCTCCAAACATCTCTGTATACATTTGAGCGTGAGATGCCTGGTACAGGGAATTATTAACATCTGCAACCAAAGAGGTGCAGTCTGAATCGGCACGAGCAATACTAGGCGTTACCTTAGAACGCATGCTTTTGTTAAGTGTTAGAACTACTTGCCTCAAAAACGCTTCGCGATCCTGAGCGGCAATATTTGCCTTAAAAAGACGCATTGCTTGCCCACCCATAAATACACGTTTTTCAAAATTCTGTTGCTGATAAAAATTATAAATCCAAGTGGACATAATGCCTATTATCAACAAAATAATCAATAATCTATTTTTCATAAAGATAACAAATTACTCGGCCCAACCAAAAACACTAGAACATCCCGCCCCTAAAAATTGCCCTACGAGCCCCGATACGTCAGCGTGGATTTCGTCGACACCGGCCTCATCAATAAGTATATTCTTAGTCATACCATCTGCTATTTGATCTCCTAACCACCCACAATACAAAATAAGCCCGATATCAGGGCCGCCGTCAGCATAAGCAGATAGCGCCCTAGGCTTAAACTCGCTTACCGCCTCACGCAACATTGAGGAAATTCTTTTTGTTTCATTTTGGTTATACGCCCCGCCTGAAGCAGCTGTCCGAACAGTACGCAATTGTTCATTTAGACTTTGTATACGGTATGCCTTTATTATTACGTAAGCAGACGAGATAATAAAAATAAACAACAACAAAGCCACTAGATATGCTTGAACCTGTATGCCGTTACTCTTTTTGAACATGTGACTCTAGTCTAAATTAAATCTTATTTTCAGTATGCCAAAAACAAAGCTGTACAACAAACACTTTATCCACAACATAAAAGCTCCGCCGTCGCGGAGCTTTATAAAAAATATTTTAGTAATCTCGCAACCGATAAATTTCCGGATGTTCTTTTATACGTTCTAAGGCTTTGGCCTCAATTTGACGAATACGTTCACGAGTTACGCCAAACTCTTCTCCTACTTCTTCCAAAGTATGTGTAACACCGTCTTCCAACCCAAAGCGCATTTTTAATATTTTCTGTTCTCGTGGTTCCAGGTCACGAAGAATATTTTGGACATATTCCTTAAGCAACTGCCTACCGGCTGCGTCACTGGGCTTTGTAGTGTCTTCATCTACAATAAAGTCACCCAAAGTAGAATCCTCACTGTCGTCATCCCCTACCGAAGCGTCGATAGAGACCGTCTCTTGGGAAATCTTTTTCAGATGGTAGACTTTTTCTACCTCTATTCCCATTTCCGCGGCTATTTCCTCTGGCAGCGGTTCGCGACCCAAGTCCTGCACCAACTGTCGCTCAGCTTGCGCGTACTTATTTAAGGTCTCCACCATGTGCACCGGAATACGAATAGTGCGAGATTGGTCGGCCAAGGCACGAGTAATTGCCTGACGAATCCACCAGGTGGCATAGGTAGAAAACTTGTATCCCTTTCGCCAATCAAACTTTTCTACCGCACGGAACAAACCCAAGTTACCTTCCTGAATCAAGTCCAGCAAACCCAAGTTACGGCCCATGTACTTCTTGGCGATAGACACAACCAAACGAAGGTTGGCCTCAGTCAGACGCTTGCGGGCTGCTTCATCCCCTTTGGTCACGCGCTTTGCCAAGTCTATTTCTTCTTCTCCATTTAAAAGAGGCACCTTACCTATTTCACGAAGGTACATTTGAATAGAGTCGTCGTAGATGTCGCTCAGATCAAACGCTTCCGGCACTTCTTCTTTGCGCTTACCCGAAGTTTTAGTATCCGTCGGCTCAGGGGCTTTATTTTGCTGCCAGACACTAGCAATTTCTTGATCAACAATTTCTACACCACGCTGGTCAAGGGCGTCCATAACCAGCTCAAGAGAAACAATATCATCTTCAAACTCTGGAAGCGCATGCAAAACTTCTGCCTCCGTTACGAAACCACGGGAGGCACCTTTATCTAAAATATCGGCTAAAGCGCGCTTCACTACGGGCGACTCAATTTCAGTAGTCACCTCAACACTTTTGCTCTTTCGGGCACGAGTTGATTTACTGGCAACGCTTTTTTTTGCCGGCTTTACTTTGCTTTTTGGTTTACTTACGGGCTTTGCCTTCTTCTTGAGAGGCTTTGCCTTCACTACTTTACTTACGGGCTTTGCCTTCTTCTTATCTTTCTTCTTTACCATGTATGTAAAATGTACCTTACTTAACTGATAGGACTTTTCCGTTTGGCCGATTTCTTTGTTAAAACGCTCCGCCAGGTCTTACCGTAAGAGTATTACGCCTCGACTTTTGCTCGCGTTTTGCCTCGAACTCGACTCAAATGTGAAAGTCCTAACTAAACTAAGGTTATTAAGTGACTAAAACAAGCCAACAACGCCCATAGTGTACGAGCGGGAGGCTTTCTTTAAAAAATAAGTTTAGAGGTCTTGTATTTTTCTTTCTAACTCAAGTCGTGTAGCTGACGCATGGGCAAATTGCTGCTGCAGCTCACGCAAGGCGTCCGTATTACCACTCCGCTCTGCCTGACGCATGAGGGGGGTTATATTTTGGAGCGCGGTCCTGAGACTCAAGAGACGGAAAGTATAAAAAGTTTTTTGTAAATCTGTAAAAGAATTTACCATTTCTCCGTCGTTTTGACTTTGTGATTCTACCATAAACTCAGCCTCCTGCGCAAGGCTCTGAAGGCGGTCTGGAACTTGCTCACCCCGCAACAAATAGCCGGCAAGTTCACGGGCATCAGGATGGGTAAAATCTGCAAGTGTACCCTCTTTTGCAAAAAGCTCCCTAAATTGCTTATACGCCAACGCGCCCAGAATATTTTTTTCGACCGCTGAAACCAGCTCTTCTGCTTCTACATACGATTCTACAGGCGAAGCAGATTGCAACGGCGCACCAGTGGTAGCACTTTGAATAGCCGCGCGCACTGTTTTACCTTCCATACCAAACTCTTCTTCCAATTTTTTTATAAAATAGTCTCGCTCAAGTGAGTCAGTGAGTAGGCCAATCAATGGTACAACAGTCGTCGAAATAAACTTGCGTTGCTCTAAACTCCGAGCGGGAAATTCTGCTTCTGCTCGTTGCAGAAAAAAATCAACAAACCATACAGCTTTTTTCACTGCTTCTTCCCACAACGCAGGATTTTTACTAATAAGTTCGTCAGGATCTTTTGCTCCTGTATACCGTATAACCCGTACCGCAAAACCCAACCGTAAAGCCATTTGGCCTGATTTGTATAATGCCTTTTGTCCGGCTTCATCTTGGTCAAAAGCAAAAAAAATAGTAGACGCGTACCGCTTCAATATACGCAAATGCTCTTCTGTAAAGGCTGTGCCGCTTGTGGCAACTGTATTGAGAAAACCAGCTTGTTGCGGTTTAATGCAGTCCATCTGCCCTTCTACTACCACTACTTCCCCGCTTTGTATGATGGCATTCCGTGCAAAATTTAAACCGAATATGGTTGCACCCTTATGGTAAATAGGGCTTTCAGGGCTATTTATATACTTTGCAGACTTGCCGTCGTCCACCAAAATACGCGCCGAAAATCCAACCACTTGAGCCTGCGGGTTAAAAATAGGAAACGTTATGCGACCTCGAAACCGGTCGTAGGTACCTCGTTCTCCTTGCACGGAGACTCCGGCGGCCACTAAGTCCTCCCTGCGTGCGCCTTTAGCCAAGAGCGGCTTCTCCAACACTTGATACCCCTCAGGAGCATAGCCAATTTGCCAAGAAGTAATGGTGTTCTCCTCAACACCTCGACGCTGTAAATACTCACGGGCCGCTGCTCCTGCAGGCCCCAGCAGCATACTATGATAAAACTTTGCAGCAAAGTTGTTCACCCGAAACAAGCGGTCTTTTTGGTCTTTAAAAACTGCATCTTCTTGCCGCCTATCTGGAAGGGTGACCCCAGCTCTATCGGCAAGCAACTTTAATGTTTCGACAAAATCCAGATGCTCGTGCTTTTGTACAAACGTAAACACATCCCCACCCTCGTTACAGCCAAAGCAGTGCCAAATTTGTCTCGATGGATTTACATTAAAACTGGCAGTTTTCTCATTATGAAAAGGACAGTTCGCTTTCCAATTAACGCCTGCTTGTTTGAGCTGAATATACGACCCAATAACCTCAACAATATTCAACCGATCTTTAATTTCTTGTATAACTCCGTCCGCCATATGAATAGACTTTTACACATACTGTGCACACACATCTTCGTATCGACGCAAAACCTGCTGTAACTCCTGCGCAAGTGGATGGTCAAAGTTCTCACACACCGCCTCCACTCGAGCACGAGCAATTGCGAGGTTTATTTCAACTCCTCGACGCAACACGCTCTCCATAACTGCCTCGCCCATTTCATGCATTAAAATCACGTTGGTAAGATTGGCAATTTTATCTGCCGCACTTATTGCTTTTGCGTCTATCGAGGCCCCGCGTATATGGTCTAAATACTTCTTTTTCTGTTCGTCATGGGGCAAGCGCGCATCCAACGTCACTTCTGCCACCAATCCAGCAACCTCCTCTCCAAACTCAGTGCGAATATCTTCTTCCGTGGCCTCAGTATCTTCTACCGTATCATGCAGGACTCCTGCCATAACAACTGCACTACTCATACCTGCTCGGGCTAAAATAAGACCAACAGCGGCTGGATGAGAGATGTATGGCACTTCCCTGACCCCCTTGCGCACCTGCCCATGATGAGCCAACGCAGCAAACTCCAATGCTTTTAAGATAGGTGGCCCGAAAAGGTTAGTTTTTTCAAGGGTTTTTTCTTCATTCATATACTTACTGTATGTAAAATTTGGCCAGGTGGCAACTCGACAATCTATCATATTTAATGGTACAATGGTTGGGCCATTTAAAGCATATCTGAGCCATATTTTCCTGCATTTTCCCAATTCAACATTTCTTGTATTTTCATGATGGAGAGGTCGCATAGTGGTCGAGTGCGCTCGCTTGGAAAGCGAGTAAACCTTCACCGGTTTCGGGGGTTCGAATCCCCCTCTCTCCGCCATGAGAATAGAAGCTTAAACTATAAAGCCCCGCCATTGCGGGGCTTTGTGGTTTATGGGAAAATACAGCTACTAACGAATGTCGTATGAAAAATTTGATTGATTTATTTAAGCTCGCAGAGGTAACTCGAGACCAGCCCCAATATGATTACAACCTAGCGGGCGTACACCGCAGTGAGCTATCGGACTTGGCCCAACATCAATATTTAGTCACCTTTATAGCTTGGCAACTGGCAACGTCAATCCAACAGGCAGGTGCAGAGCTTAATGTACAAAGGGTAATGGAAATATCCATGATCCACGATTTTGGCGAACTATTCGGAAGCGATATTTCATTTTATTACGCCAAGGCAAACCCCACGGCACGAAAGTTAGCAAAAGAATTTGAACATGAAAATAACAACTTTTTAAGTCGCTTCTTTCCCGAACCTAGTGAATATCAAAAATTAGTAGAGGAAATGGAAGCCCAAGCTACAAATGAGTCTATTGTAGCCAAGATAGCAGATTACACTGAGGTGCTCCTCAACAAACATCGAATGGGGAAACTGCTCCCGCAAGACATAGAGAGCAATGGCGCAGTGCTAACATCAATCGCTCAAAGATCTAATGATCAAATTATTCAAACAATACTAGTTGATTTCGTCAATTCCTGGAAGGACGCCCTGCCGGGAAAAAGCGTATTAGATATTATAGAAGATTCACATACACATAACGCATAACTTAAACTAGGACCCACATGCCCCACCACATCAAATACATGCTGCTCTGGCCAGTCATAGTACTGGCGCTACACACATTCCTTACCATAACTGGCGGTTATTATTGGTGGGCGCATGTAGACAAAATTATGCATGTTCTCGGCGGCATGAGCATAGCCCTGAGTGGTCTTGCTGTGATTGATTTTTATACTACTGGTGGAGAACTTAAAATATCCAATAGACTTATAACCGCCACCATTGTACTTGGCCTTGTCGCTCTCGCGGCTGTAAGTTGGGAATTCTTAGAGTTTACTTTAGATCATATTGCCAGCACTCATATGCAGCCAAGCCTTGCCGATACTATGGAGGATATACTAGCCGGGCTCTGCGGCGCCGGGGTTATTATTCTTTTCAAAAATACTCAAAAACAACTGAAATAGCACAATAAAAAAGAGCGCCCTAAAGGCGCTCTTTTAATATACTACGAGCTACTTAACTACTTTTACTTCAACAATGTTTATACGGGAACCGGTCGGACGCCCGGCCACCACCACTACCCGGTCTCCTTTTTTCACAAAGCCAGCCTTCTTTACTTCATCAACCGCATGGTCAAGTAAAGCGGTCGGGTCCTTATACCACTTCTTCATAACCGGCTGCACACCCCAAAGAAGAGCCATTTGCCTGCAGACGGAAGGATTGGTAGAAAGCACATATACCGGGGCATGGGGGCGCTGATGGGACATAAACCGAGCGGTAAAGCCACTTTCGGTAACGCTTATAATGGCGTCGGCCTGTACTCCGTGAGCTAAATCACACGCAGAACCGGCAATAGCTGCCGCATGAGACTCCTCTTGCTCACCCATAAACAAACACTCTTGTCCCATAAACTCCGAAGCCTCTACGTCACGAATAATATCCGTCATAGTTTGCACACATTCTACTGGATAAGCTCCTGTAGACGTCTCTCCGGATAACATAACCGCATCAGCCCTGTCTATAACTGCATTAGCCACATCACTTACCTCTGCACGGGTAGGCCTTGGGTTTTTTATCATCGAATCCAAGAATTGCGTCGCTACCAAAACTGGCTTGGCCGCCTCAAGGCACTTACGAATCATAATCTTTTGTACCACGGGCACTTTTGCTGCAGGAATTTCTACACCTAAATCGCCACGAGCCACCATAACTGAGTCGGTCTCTTTCAAAATTTCATCAAACTTCGCCACAGCTGCAGGGATTTCTATTTTTACCATTACCTTAGGCATGGTCAGCCCTTTTGGCAAATACTTCTTCATGAGCTGCTTTAAGTTCACCACATCTTCCGGCCCGCGAACGAATGAAAGAGCGACATAGTCCACGTCCTGCTTCAACGAGAACTTCAAGTCATCCATGTCTTTTTCCGTCATGATAGGAAAAGTAGTATGTGTGTCGGGCATATTGATACCTTTTCGAGCCCGAACTGCATCACCATTTACTACTTCACAATATATTTTACCGCGAACTTTTCCTTTGGTAGGAGTAACTTTGAGAATTTTAAATTCAATAAGACCGTCTTCTATGAGTAAGCGCTCACCAGGTTTTACGGAAGTAGTAATATCAAAGTCCATATTAAAATCTTCCCCGATCACAATCTTCTGACCAGGCTTAATAGGAATAGGGGCATCAATATTTCCTACGCGAATTTTCGGACCTTGCAAGTCAGCTAAAATAGCGACTGGAGTTCCTAGCTTCTTGCTGGCTATGCGAACATTTTCTATACTCTGTAAATTGCTCTCATGGGTACCATGAGAAAAGTTAATACGAGCCATGTTCATACCGGCTTGAATCATCTTAGTTAACACCGGGACAGGCTGCGAGGCTGGGCCTATAGTAGCGACAATTTTCGTTCGTTTTAGCATATAATAAAGGGTTTATAAAAGTATAGTACCACAGAATGGCCAATAAAAGCGAAGAATAAACCACCCCGGTGTAACACCGGGGTGGTTTATATAAATCCTATTATACTAGCTCATTGAGCCAATATAATTGACTGCGTTTTGCGTGGCAAATAACATGACCACTATGGCGTATGCTCCTACCATCGCCAAAAACGAATTTCCTATGGTGGAGCTAAACGGCGTATGCAACACTGCGTGCAGTGTATTCATAGTGCCATCAATTTTGCCACCTTCCCAGTCCGTTGCTTTGAACTGACGTAATCCTTCGAACATATATTCCTTTTTTCGCGTACAGGCTTTATGCCCATACAACGTTAATTTTTGTTTCTCTTTCTCTGTGGCTTTTTGCCCAGAAAAGATGTTCGTTCGAACCTTACATATCTATTATAGCATAGCTGAAGTAAAAAGTAAATAGAACAGTAAGCAGAAATAAGTAAGGAGTAATTAGTAATAAGAAGAGAGCGAATACAACTAATTACTTCTTACTGTTTACTAATTACTATTCTTGTATATAAAAGCATTGTGCTTTTCATCAAAAATTACTTCCTCTATAGGGAGTAGTGTTGGTAATTTAAAATCTCGAGAAATGAGCACACTGCCGGGTTTGGTTTCTTGTAAAAACTTTTCCTCTACTGAGCGCATGAGCGGTGGATATAAATAACAATAGATCACATCTGCATCCTGCCATGATGCAGCAAAAAAATCTTCTCGTAAAAGCCGAGCTTTTGAACCTTTCCTCCACGCATGAAACTTTGCCATCATGTGCACCCACGGTGTAAGTTCAAAACCCACCGACTTTACTTTGGCTAACTGCTCTGCTAAAAATATTACTCTACCGTCACCACTGCCCAGCTCATAAAATACCTGTCCACCCTGTAAGTTTGCCGCCTGCAAGGCTTTTAACGTATCTGCCGTCTTACTCCGTACATACGGGACTCGGGTGCGCCAAAAACCCCAAAAAGAGGTGCTAATGACAAAACATAAGACTAACACTCCGACGAGAACACCGAGAAGAAATATAAATAAGATCATACCCAGTAAGACATCCGAAGCTCTACTGGGCATACCCAGTAAGACTTCTTTGCATTTGTTCTAACCCTACGGCAAACAAACATGCGCGCACATATAATGTTTAATTACCCGTCAGAGGTTCCTACTTATGCAACGAACAAACGAAAGCCGTGCAAAGAAGCTCTACTGGGCATATTCATATTGTAGCAAACCAAAAGAAAAAGCCTTCGCATAACGAAGGCTTTAACATAAAGGGCAACTACCTACTTTCCCACTAGCAGATGCTAGAGTATCATCGGCACGAGCGGTTTTGACGACTGAGTTCGGAAAGGGATCAGGTCGAACCCCACCGTAAAAGTCACCCAATCTAATGCATAGCAGCACTGCTCTGCGCTAAACTGGATAACCAGCTCTACTTAAAACACAATAAATTGCGAAGAAAGATAGAAGCAAACAGCTAAAACTAAGAAGAACGATGCAAAAGCGGCAAATATTTTTAAACGTGTAATCACAGCTTATCAATACTACCACAGTCACCAATTGCTAGTCAACGTTCCTCGCCGAAGCGAGGTATAAATACAAAAGAACTTTCGGTTGATTAGTACAGCTCGGCTGAACACATTGCTGTGCTTACACCTGCTGCCTATAGAACCAGTGTACAGTTTACAGTTTCCAGTGGACAGTATTGCTACTGTTCACTTTCCACTATTCACTGTTCACTAGTTAAAATACGCGGTCGTCTTCCGCGAACCTTTCGTGTATTGCTACACAACGAAATCTAGTCTAGTGGACAGCTTCGCGCTTATATGCTTTCAGCGCTTATCTGAACTGGACCTAGCTACCCCGCCATGCCCTTGAAAGGACAACGGGTACACCAGAGGTCCATACATCTCGGTCCTCTCGTACTAGAGATGTGCCCACGCAAATTTCGTACACCCACAGCAGATAAGGACCAAACTGTCTCACGACGTTTTGAACCCAGCTCGCGTACCACTTTAATAGGCGAACAGCCTAACCCTTGGGAGCTTCTTCACCCCCAGGACGTGATGAGCCGACATCGTACATAATTCCAATATTTCTATTGGGGCAGACTATATCTTCATCTTATCAGCGACCGTCAGGTCAGGGACCATGGTCTTGCTTGTTTGCGATAAGAGTCGGCGTTTTACCTTGCGACTATCAAAGTAGTCATATTTACAAAGTCTCCCCTTTCGGGTCAGTCGTTACGGGGTCAGTAAAAAGTGGAAAGTGGAAAGTGGAAAGTGTACAGTCAATACAAATTGCATTCCTGTTCACTGTTCACTAGTCACTGTTCACTAATCACGACTTCCCACGGTATTGCCGATTACATGTTGTATACGAATGTATACATAGTTCCAACTCATGTAATTACGGGTTCACCGTTATAAGCCGAATTTATTTGCTTCGATTTTTTCCATCGTGCTATGAAACACGATGAGACGGACGAAGACTTAGGAAAAGGATCACTCCTCATGCACCCCGATAATGTTAAGGTGCCAAACCCCCTCGTCTATGTGGACTATTGGAGAGGATCAGCCTGTTATCCCTAGAGTAACTTTTATCCGTTGGGCTTTGCG
>CAZKVS010000010.1:0-45624 GCA_964556325.1 uncultured Candidatus Saccharibacteria bacterium | reverse complement strand
CACTCTGGCCAGCGCCGCTTGCGTTGTTTGCGATATTGTACATAATCTTTGCTCGTCGAAATAAAATTCAGAGCACTGCAGAAAAAGCTGAAGAAGAAAAACAAAAGGGTTCCGGCAAGCGCATTGTAAAGGGTGTGCTCATTGGAATTACAATTCTAATCGTTATAGTGTTTATTGGCGTGTTGCTGAGTTCCAGCTAGTACCTCTTCTTCTGTCGTCCCGACCGTAGTTCTTACGCAGTGGGGGGATCTCTTGACTGGATGACTCGCTCGGGATGACACGATAACAGTAGGAGTTTTAAGTACTCAAAATAAAATCCCGTCCTTCTCCTGTCATTCCGGATTCTATCCCGACGACCCAAGGGGCGTACGGGACTCCGACCGAAGCGTCGGAGCAATCCCATGAGTCATTGAGTGCGGGAAATCCGGTCCGAAGACTCCGCATGAGCACGTTTCGGACTCCATCGGAGAATCCATCTTTGGTATTCATGTCTGGATTCCGGTTCGAAAACCGGGATGACAGAAAAACAAAAACCTCGCTTACGCAGGGTTTTTGTTTGGCTCAGTACGCACTAGGAGTGTGCGTTTTTCGCGGCCGCGAAAAACGTTGTATTTACATAAATCACCTCATGTTAAAAGCTGGTAAAAGGTATTTGTATTTATACTATATGTAGTATTTCTGCCAAAATAATTTATTGCGCCATTCTCTAAGTACCACGTTTTTCGTGGCCGCGAAAAGTGTGGTATTGAGAATGTGGGTGGTGGATAACTTCGTTGCCTCAAGATACCAAAGTGCTACAATGGCAAAAAGAATTAATATATGAGCCGCTTCTTAGCAAGGATACAAATTGTAAACTTACAACTAACTTTTATTAAGGCCTAGTGTCTTTACGCGCCCCGCAAGGGTGCTTTATTTTATAAAGAAAAGAACTATCAAATGACAAAAAATCAAAAATTATGGCTATGGATTGGCGCCGCATTATTTGCGATACCAGAAATATTGTGGAGTCCGGTAGTTAATATTATTTACGAGTTTACTCAAAGTAGCAACAAAACTCAATCATTAAGGCAAAATTTTTTAACGAACCCGGATAATATTACGTCATTAAATTGCGTGCTTTTTTTACAAGGGTTGGGAATCTTGTTTTTAATATTTGTCCTATGTACAACAAAAAAAACATGGACGGTGTGGATTGGGTTGATTTTATTGATACTACTTGGGATGGCGACATGGTTTCTATTCTATCTTTCCGTTACTCTGGGTAGGCACGGAATTAATTAACCTCTCCATAGTGTAGTCACAGCAACTATTTGAGGGTTGGTGTACTAATTAAGCGTTATATCAATGAAGAAGCTATATGTGTTTTCCATAATTATTACTTTTTTCTTTTTTACGCTGCCGGTAAAAGGATTTTTTTTGATTCCATTCTTAAATATCACAATCAATAAAGTTTCGATAGGTGGGAATGGTGCTTTTGATTTCCATATACAGGGTTATAACAATGGCGTGCCGTATTTTAGTCAAGATGCAAATATAGATACTCAGGGTGGGGTGGGGAGTGCTTTCATCGGCACAGTTACGGGCGGTGGTGACACTTATTTAATTACTGAAGACATCGCGCCTGGTTGGGCACTAACAAGCGCCTCTTGTAGTAGTAGCAATTCGTCCATTAGTTTCGCGCCCATTTTAAATGGGGTGAGGATGGTGGCACAACCATTTTCTTCTGTAACGTGTAACTTTACTAACACTCAGCAATTGGACAAAACACCCATATTGATTGTTCCTGGTTTATTTGGAACAGATATTAGTAAGGGTCAAACATTATTGTGGGCGGATATTACGCGAATGGTGAACCCATTAAACGATGACAGCTTTATGGACCCTTTGCAGTTTAAATCTGATTTGATGCCCCTAGATACCAGCCTTGCTTTGAGCGGGGTAATCAGGAAGAAGCCTCTTTATGACTACACAGATGGACTAATCAATCTACTAACTTCTGCCGACTTTGGGTACGTAGAAGGGCAGGATTTATTTACGTTTCCATATGACTGGCGGAAGGGGGTTAGTGAGGAGACGGTGAATCAGCTAAAGGGGCAGATAGACTATATTGTGAACCAGACTGCAGCGGGGCAGGCGGCGGGTAGGGTAGATGTTGTTGCCCACAGTACGGGCGGGTTAGTTACAAAGAAATATGTCATAGAACACACGGCTGACCATTATATTGGTAAGGCCGTTTTTGTTGGTGTACCCAACTTGGGTGCGCCTAAGGCGTACAAGGCACTCATCCAGGGGGACAACTTTGACATCCCTGGTTTAGAAGGTTTGGAAATGAAAAAGATTGCACAAAATATGCCGGTAGCATACGACCTTGCTCCTACCAAAGAGTACGTACATCAAGTCGGACCATTCTTACGGAGTGTAGACATTTTTCCTTTGAGTGGTGGAGGCTACGCGCGTGTGGATCATGACGCAGGTTACGCGGAGGCCACCGGGGAGTTTAAAGCGCAGCATTTAATAAACGACCAGGCATTGGCCAACAGCGAGAGTTTGCACACCACGGCGTTTGATACATTTGACTTACGTACCGCGGGTATAAACTTATACAACCTAGTAGGTTGCAAGTCGGGTACATTTGGCCAGTTTAGCGAACTGGTTGGACATGGAGGAGAGGCGCCGTTGTTCGACTTTCCTCGCTTTGCTACGGGTGATGGCACTGTGCCGTTTGGGAGTGTGGACAGTTTACCGGTAGATGCAAATCATACTTTCTTTTATGTGGAGGCGGAGCATGGGAAAATGATGAGCAGCAATGGTGGTCGTCAGGCTATAGTGAACATGCTCACAGGAAGTAGCTTAGACACCGGAAGTAGTATTTTAACTCATGATGATGTACAGCAACACCCGGAGAAGTGTCAGCTAGACGGCGAAACTATAAAAGTAAAAAGTCCGGTTGCTATTTCTGTCACCGACCAAGACGGTAATGTGCTAGGGTTGGTAGAGGACGGCTCTTTACAGAACGACATTCCCGGAGCGGACATGGAAGTGTGGGGCGAACATAAGTATTTATTTTTACCCAGCGGCAACGGTCGAACATATTCTATACACCTGAAAGGAACAGGTACTGGTACCTTTGCTTTGGACGACGAAACCGTGGTGCATGGTATAACTACCCACACACAGGTATTTAACAATATACCTGTCACGCCGGCACTGAGCGGTGAAGTAAACTTGGGTGGTACTACTACGTTGTCTTTGGACAGTAATTCAGACGGAGTTGTAGATCAAACTTTGCAACCAACTGCGGTGCTTGATGCGACTCAGGCGACTGACGAGCTCGCTCCAGTAACTACGGCCACGGTTACTGGTACACAGGGGAGTGCAGGGTACTATCGGTCCAACGTAAGTGTGGGTTTGGCGGCGACTGACTACGCACAGAGTGGGGTTATTCCGTCGGGGGTATTCGAAACGAAGTGTAAAGTGGATAGTGAAGAGTGGAAAGTGTGTGCCGGCCCTATACAAATAAATACAGAGGGGCAACATACGTTACAGTTTTACTCTACGGATAACGCGGGGAATGCCGAACCCGTACAAACTATACAATTTACTATAGATAAGACCGCGCCGGAAGCTATGTTTAAATTTAACTCCCAAACCAAAGACTTGGATATTGCTGCGTCGGACATACTTGACCCTGCTCCTACGGCGGTGCAAAATGGCGTTCTGGTTACTTTGAAGGATAAGGCGGGCAATAGTACGGTGTTAACTTTTAAAGAAAAAGACCGACGGAAAAGTTTGTCCGCCAAACTGATTGGCGTTAGTTACAATGGCGTGGTGCAGGATATTTCTAAAACCTTGTTTCAGTTTGCCTGGACCGTAGACAAGCAGCAGAAGCTAAAGACTTTGTTGCAGCAAGTTACGGCAAGAAATAACTTTACTATATATGCGCTGTATGGCGGGAAGGATACTACAGTAATAGGCAAAGATTCTACTGGCCCCTTCGCTCGGCATTTGCCCGGTTTAAAGCTACTGCAAGTGAAGACCAATAAGGGTGATTTTACCTGGCAGGTAGGAGGTTAGGAGCACATTTTAGGCATATGAGTAAAAGGCTCCTATTTTCTTATGATAGGAGTCTTGTATACTATAGACATATGAAAGAGCGTTTTACGGGACAGGAAAACAATATTGGGCAGGACGCGGATGCATCTCCGGAGTCTAGTGCCGCTGCCAGGTTGGTAAAGAACTTGCGAGAAAGGCTTCCTCGGTGGGCAGAAAACCCCTCTACGGGTTTAATTTTAGGTGCGGCCATTTTCGTGAGCGCGTTGGGTAGTTATGAGGGGTTTCAAGCTTCGCAGTACATGAAGCTGCGGCAGAAGAGACAAATTTTAGAGCAGGCGATTGAGGTGGTGGATCCAGAGAGAAGGGCGGAACGAGTTAAAGAACTATTCGGTGACCATGTTAAGTTTGGTGACGTAGAGGGTGCTGCTCTCGAGTCGGCTTATGAACAATCTAAAGAAGTGGAAGCTGAAATAGCAAAGATGAATCCTCTTACGTGGCCTGCTCATTATGTGTCTGGTGATATAAATGTACCAGAAGGTGGAAATAGTAAACCGTTCATAGACAGTCGCGTGTCTTCGGACTTACCCGGTGTGCAGGGTGAAGGGGATTTTGCGCCCGGAGTGGAAAGCCGCTTGCCAAAAGAAGCGTTGGATAAAGTACTCCGCCAGACCTACCCGAAAGGTTGGTATGCGGGACAAGTGGCGGATGTGCGGTATGAAGACCGAACTCAGCCCATTGGCGCGGCGTATGGGTTAGAAGCCGGTGCGGAAGCCTGGGCGCACGCTACCGGTTCCCGGGAGATTGTATTTTTCAAGCCACAAAAACAAAAAACTTTGGCTAAGGGCTTGGAGTGTCTAGGGCATGAATTGGGCCATGAAAACAGTTGGGACAACGTGTTGGAGGTGGATGTAAGTACGCGTATGGCGCTCATTTTAGAAGTTGCGTCTAGGGTGCAGTCACCCGACAGGTATGCTTCTTGGTATGTGAACAGTATAAACAACAAAGACAAAAAGTTGGAACTTGCGTGTAAGAGCACTGAGTATTGGGCAGAAATAACGGAAGAGTATTTTGAGCATCCAGAAAACATGAATATTAAAGACTACCGTTTGGTAGACGACTGGGTAAAAAAGCGCGACCCCAACTTTGACCCTATAAAGGCTCGGGAAGAGCGTAAAAGAATACTAGAGCTTGAGCGGGTACGCTCTATGGTCTCAACTAATGCTTCAGCTCAGCGAGTAAACTAAAAACGAACATGAAAGCTATTTTTTTCATACAGGATGCACAAGTGGGTAGTGTGGCGGTAAGTCCGGTTACCGGTGTGTTAGAGTTTGCTTCCGATATCGATCCAGCGCTCAAAACAGCCGTGGAGTCCGTAGCTGCTCAGTTGCCTTTGGTGTTTGTGGCGACGCACACAAGGTTAAAACAAACAGATATAGTCCCGGTCGAGTCGGGTACGCAGCCACTTAAGTTTTTGGAGTTGCTGGTTTCGGAAGTGGCCTCGCTTGGCTATGAGGGGAGTATTGTAGACGAGACGGTAGATGAACAACTTTCTGAACTGCTACATTGCTTGCCGGCCGAGCATATGGTGCGCTCACAAACCGAGGCACACATGGACCGCATGAGTATTTTGGAGAAAACTGCCCTTATTGAAATTTTGCAGGAGCAGTTTGGCGTTTTATCCCGGGGCGAGTAACAAATTCAAAACACGGTCTTTTTGCTATACTGCCTATATGGTAGAAGTAAATTGGCAACTATTGGTTGGGGTTATTGTTCTGCTGAACATTATTTCCTTTATATTAGTCGGGCGGGATAAGGCCCGAAGCGTGGCACATAGCGAGCGTGTGCCGGAAGTGTATTTCTTTTTTCTGGCGGTGTTCTTTGCTTCGGCTGGTGTCTTCTTGGGTTTGTTTGCCTTCCGGCACAAGACCAATAAAATATATTTTCCTCTGGGAATTGGTTTGCTCCTCCTCCAGCAACTTTGTCTCATCTATTTCTCCTTCCTTCTTTTAACGCAGTCTTAAACTAATCTTATTACTAACAACTAATTACTAAGTACTAGGCACTAACTAATATGAACGGATACATAACAAATATAGAGCAGGACTCTATAGCCAACACAGACTTTCGTCGGGTAGTTTATACCGCCCACCATTTGCAACTCGTACTCATGAGCCTTATGCCAGGAGAAGAAATTGGCTCTGAGGTCCACGAGCTAGACCAGTTTATTCGCGTGGACGCAGGTAAGGGCAAGGCTGTGTTGGATGGTGTAGAGCACGACATTAGTGATGGCTTTGCCGTGGTGGTACCACAAGGGACCAAGCATAACATTATAAACACCGGTGGCGAGCCTATGAAGTTGTATACCTTGTACGGTCCACCGGACCACAAAGACGGCGAAGTACAACCTACTAAGGCTGACGCCATAGAAACTGAGCAACCGTTTGATGGCGTAACTACAGAGTAGTTTTCTGCCAATTATTAAGCACTAATAACTAACTAGCATTTTGTATGGAAACAGCAGTCTTCGCAGGTGGGTGCTTCTGGTGTTTGGAAGCAGTATTTCAAAGAGTCAACGGTATTACTAAAGTTCTTTCCGGATACGCCGGCGGTCAAATAAATAACCCGACCTATGAGCAAGTGGGCGGTGGCCATAGCGGTCACGCAGAAGTGGTTAAGCTGGAGTACAATCCAGATGTTATTTTTTACCAAACCCTACTGGCTATATTTTTCACCATCCACGATCCTACTACCTTAAACCGGCAGGGGAATGACGTAGGTACACAGTACCGTTCGGCTATATTTTACACTTCTAATATTCAAAAGCAGCAGGCTCGGGAATATATACAAAAGCTTACGGAAGTAGGGGAATATGTAGACTCTATAGTTACTCAGGTCGTACCGTTGGAAGGGTTCTATTCTGCGGAAGACTATCACCAAGACTATTACAATCAAAACCAGCAGCAGCCCTACTGCCAGTTAATCATTTCTCCCAAAATACAGAAGTTCGAAAAGAAGTTCGCTAAGCTGCTCAAGGAAGAATAAGTATGCATATAATCTTTCAAACAAAAAATGAGTTTGTATTTCGCTTTGACCAGGGAGAAGATGTGCTCGCTGAGCTACAGAACTGGGCAGCGAAGGAGCGGGTAGAGGGGGCAACACTTACGGTAATTGGCGCCAGTCAAAAGGTGGTTCTGTCCTATTACAACCTAGAAACCAAACAGTATCAAAATCATGAAATAACGGAAGACTTAGAAGTAGTGGGCGTAATAGGTAACTTGGCTTTGTTCGATGGTGTGCCGGTTATTCACATGCACGGAACATTTTCCCGACCCGACCTTTCTGTTATTGGCGGGCATGTAAAACAGCTGATAGTATCTGCCACCTGTGAAGTCGTACTTCGTGTCCTTCCCGGAACGCTGCGTCGTCAACACGATGAACACACGGGATTAAACTTGTTGCAGTAATTTAATAAGCTTATAGCTATTTCTGACGGCCGTCAGAAATAGCTCTAAGTATTTTTTTCGGGTGTATAGTGGGGTTCTGAAAAGAGCGATTATGAAAAGTAAGAGAGAGTAATGACGCCTAGAATAATGATGCCGATGAATTGATGCCGGCGGAGACGTTTGTTGTTGAAATATAGACCCAGCAAGACCGCAATAGAGAAAAGCGTCCGTCATGCGAAAGCACGACGGACGTTTTTAGAAATACTTCTGTAGGAGAACCGCCACATCGCTGGACCGTTCCACTTCCATATGTGCCGGAATAGTGAGTACTACCATGTCCGGAGTGAGAATGCGTGCCACTCCTTGAAAGAGCTGCTTGTCTATAAAGGTTTGCAACGTGTCTACGCATACACTTCTGTTTTTAAACGAAGCGTGAAGTATAGAGTCTGGACCCAGCACTATACCCACATGTCCAATGGCCTCTTCCGGTGTGTTCCTCCACCTACTGCTCGACAGTCCCGTACGGAACACAAGGTCACCGGGTCGTATGTTGTTTTCCGTAACGCCTATTCCGTACTCCTTTTGTTCAAAGGCAAATAGGGGTAACCATATACCCAACTGCCGGAATACATATCGAGTGAGTGTGGTGCAGTTAAATATGTGTGGCGCAGTATTCAAGGTGGTGGAATATTTGTACGGAGCACCAATAAACGTCTTTGCGAGTTGTGTGAGTTGTGCTGGGTCTGGTAAAACCGGGCTAAAGCCCAGCTGCGAGAGGGTATGCAAAACTTGGCTCTCGCTCGCAGGTATGTCTGACAAATGAAACGCGATTTTGCTATCTACCGACAGAAACTGCATGAGCCCTCCTTTATTTTGTCCAAAATAAAAAACCCACCGCGAAGGTGGGTTCGTGAAAAACCGCCCTACGCGTGTGGGGTGGGAGAGCTGTTAAAGCTGGACCATATTGCTTTGTGCTTAGTAAGCAACATGGGGGCATGCTATCATGCTTTCCACTCTTCGTAAACACCAATAAAATAAAGCGGTTTTGTGACCGTGCTAAAATATCTATAGTTCTAAAATACACTATATGATTCTTTCAGACCGAGATTTAAAAGCAGCTCTAGATGCGGGCCATATAAAAGTAGACCCGCTGTTCCCCAATTCCATTCAACCGGCAAGTATAGACTTGCACTTAGGTGGTGACTTTTTAGTGTTTCAAAATAACCAACATGTGTGTTTGGACCCCCGTGAGCCGTTAGACCAAACTATGGAGGAAGTGGTTATAGATGAAAACAAACAGTTTATTTTGCACCCAGGTGAGTTTGCGCTAGGTATGACGTACGAAACAGTATCCGTGCCACACGACATGGTGTTGCAGTTAAACGGTAAGTCGAGCCTCGGCCGCATTGGACTCATAGTACACACCACTGCCGGGTATATAGACCCAGGCAACACGCTGAAGATAACTTTAGAGTTGGTGAACTTGGCTAATTTGCCCATAAAGCTGTATTACAAAATGCCCGTAGCACAGGCGGTGTTTGTAAAACTCTCCAGCCCGGTAGATGTGCCGTACGCGACCGCAGGTTTGAACAGTAAATACTACGGCGATACTAAGCCTAAGGCGAGTCAGTACTATAAAAATTTTACAAAAAATAACGAGTGGATAGACTTTAAGTAATTATTCACGGATACACTGATTCCACAGATAACACAGATAACTGATTCGTTTCAGTTGCTGCACCTTAATCTGCGTAATCCGTGCTATCTGTGTATCTGTGGAGATATATGTTATCAGCAAAAAAACTTCAGGCTCTTATTGCCGACGGAACCATAGGTATAGAACCTATGTTAGAAGAAATACACGGTCCTGCCGTAAAGCTGCACTTGGGTGATTGGTACCAAATAGTGCAGGGTAAAGAAATCGATTTAGACGGTTTGCGTAGTTTACCGCCTCCGGTAAAAATAGATGCCGAGCAATTGCACATACTGCCCAACCAGCTTGTGCTCGCAAAGACTTTGGAACATGTACGCATGCCCGCTGGGTACTTGGGATGGATGGAAACGCATGGTGCAGTGGCCAACATTGGTTTACAAATTAGTTTGACCGATGCTCACTTAGACCCGGGCACAGATACACGGCCGTGGCTGCAGCTGAAAAACCAAAGCGATCACCCCCTGGTTATGCGCCGGGGAACGTACATTGCTAAGATGTATGTACATGAGTTAACTGAATAACAGATACCAATATGCTAATGAGTACCAATAATACGAATGAATACTAATTCGTACTTGATACACATTAGTCCGTCAATTAGCCGATTCGTATCATTCGCATAAATTCGTAGATTAGTATTGTACTTATTATGAAAGCGAAAATTACCAGAGTTATAGCAGATATACCACTACCCGAGTACCATACCACTGAGTCGGCGGGGTTTGATATTGCCGCGGGAGAAGACGTAGTTATAGAGCCCGGTCAGGTGGCAAAAGTGAGGTCGGGGTTAATTATAGAAGCGCCACATGGTTACTTTATGATGCTAACCTGCAGGAGTAGCTTGTCTTCCAAAAAAGGTTTGCACTTAGCCAATGGCGTGGGGACTATAGACCGGGACTTTAGCGGCCCGGAAGACGAGTTTAGAATTATTTTACATAACTTTACCAATCAACCGGTAACGGTAACTAAAGGAGAACGGTTAGTCCAAGGAATATTTTTACCGGTCAATCAAGTTGAGTGGGAAGAAGTAGGGCAGATTCGCGAGGAGAGTCGGGGCGGTATAGGGAGTACGGGTGGTTACGCCGAAATTACCAATGTCTAATTTCTAATGTCTAATGCAATGCGAAAACAAAAGGGGAAGTTGATAGTCATAGACGGGACTGATGGTAGCGGGAAGGGCACGCAGGTGGCCTTGCTTTTAAAACGGTTGAAGAAAGAAGGGTATAAAACGTACTTAGTAGACTTCCCACAGTACGGTAAAAAGTCTGCCGGGCCGGTGGAGGAATTGCTGAATGGTAAGTATGGCATGCTCAACCCACACCAAGCGTCACTCTTGTATGCAGTAGATCGGCTGGACGCCTCGTTTGGTATTCACAAGGCGCTTGCTGAAGGTAGGGTAGTAGTGGCGAATAGGTACACCACAGCAAACGCCGGGCATCAGGGTGCAAAAATAAACAGCCGTGCAGCCCGAAGTAAATTTTTTACCTGGTTAGAGGAACTAGAGTTTAAACTTATAGGTTTACCCAGACCGGACCTCACACTCATACTGCATGTGCCTACTAAAGTAGCCTATAAATTGATTGGGCAAAAAGACAAAAGTACCCGCACCTATATAAAAGGTAAAAAACGTGATTTTGCGGAGAAGGATAAGCATCATCTGAAACGTGCTGAGGAAACATATTTAGAGATTGCGAAGTTATTCCCAAAGACTGAACTGGTGGAATGTGCGCCGGACAATAAGTTACTGTCTATTGAGCAGATTCACGAGTTAGTTTGGCAAAGGATTAAAAAGTTAATTTAGATACGCCCATGTTTACCCCCGAAGAAAAAGAGTTGTTGAGCAAGTATGTAACCTCTACCGAAGCGAACGTGTATGCGGTAAAAGGTATGGAAGGCATGGCCGGCGCAGCCTACGCACGCTACTCTCGGGCCAAGGGCGGCTTTCGAGAAACGTTGCTCAAGGAGTTTATAAAAGAAGGAGTTGTAGACCCGTTGCATGCAGGGGGGCTCATTGAGCGTATTTTGATTGCGTATGGAGATGATAGCGTGGGGGAGTTGGAAGGCGCACATGTGAGCTTTGAGAAGGTGACCATGCTGGCGGCAAAAGAGATAGAAGACCGACGTATAGGGGGGAGTCCTATTGAGCAGTCTACTCGGTACGTGCTATATGACCAAAAAGATGAGCAAGGGAATTGGCTGTACTATCGGGGCGAGGAGTTGTTAAATGCTCCGTTTGGTTCTTTGTATATAGAAACAATGGACTTTCTATTTGAGACGTACGCCTCATTAGTAGAGCCATTGAAAACCTACCTAGAACAACAAAAGCCTTTAGAGGAGGCTGAATATGACATTAATGGGGATGGGGTAAAAGAGCATTTTTCGGAATTAACTGACGAGCGTCATAAAAAAGATTTTACGCGGACATACACCTTTGAGCTTCGTGCTAAGGCCTGCGATATACTTCGCTACTTACTGCCTATAGGCACTGTTACGAACGTGGGCATGTTTGGCAACGGGCGATTTTACCAAAATCTTATTTCCTATTTACAGACTACAGACATACCAGAAAACCAAACCATTGCCGCTGGGGTGCTCTCTGCCCTCGGGGAAGTAATACCCATGTACGTACGTCGAGCCAAACGGAGCGAGTACTTGGCAGGTATCCGGAATGCTATGCGCGAGCAGGTGGGACAGCTGGATTTGTCAGGAGCGGATACGAGCGCCGAACCGCAGTACGTGTTGCTAGACAAAACTTTAGTGGTAGAGAAGTTAGTCGCCAAAGGTAGGAGTGTGCGGGAGGCTATAGTGGAAGCGCAGGATATCCAAACTATTGCGGCCATGATATATCCATATGCAGCATGTTCTTTGCAATCCATTGTTGATAGCGTAGCAAGTATGAGTGTGGAAACTCGTCAGAAAATTGTCCAAGTTTACTTGGGCGCGCGCGCCCACCGAAGAGACAGGCCCGGTCGAGCTTTAGAAGACGGGTATCCTTATACGTTTGATTTACTAACGGACTTTGGCGTGTATAAGGACTTGCAGCGTCATCGTATGGCCACCCAACAACGGCAACTATTTACTACGGCGCATGGGTTTATTGTTCCGGAAGAGTTAGTTGCGATAGGGAAGCGCGAAGAAGTACTGGCATGCGTGCAAAAAAGCCAAGCGCTATTTGCGGAAATGGAAAAATATAATTCGGAACTCGCTCAGTACGCCGTACTGCATGGTCATCTTATCCGTTGGACCATAGGGTTAAATGATAGAGCAGCCATGCACATGTTTGAGTTACGTAGTACGCCGCAAGGCCACCCCAGTTATCGGAAGGCGGCGCAACGCATGCATGCGGAAGTTGCGAAGCAGAGCACATGGCGGGCGGAGGCTATGCAATTTGTGGATTATAATGACTACTACTGGTCCCGTGCAGATAGTGAGGCAGCGCAGCGAGTGAAAGAAGCAAAGCTAGATACCAAGCTTGCGGGCTCTGCGCAGTAAAAGTATTGTATTGGCATACCTGAGCGCTTTAGCATGCTAAAGCGCTCAAATTATTAAAGAGTGGATGCGCTATGGGTGGATTTGAGTACGAGATAAAAAAATATAAGAAAGCCAAGTACCTGCGTATTTCTGTGAAGCCGGGTGGGCGAGTGGTGGTAACTACTCCGTGGCGCACGCCAAAGTACGTGGCGGTGCAGTTTGTGGAGAAGCAACAAAGTTGGATTGAGCGGGCGAGAGCAAAAGTGCTTGTGCAGCCCACGCCGGCAAACCTTGGAACGGCTGCTGAATATAAAAAATATAAACTGCAAGCACAGCGGCTTATTTCAGCACGACTTGTTGAGTTAAATGTACAGTATGGGTTTCCGTATAAGTTAGTTTCCATACGCAACCAGAAAACTCGGTGGGGGAGCTGTTCCAAGTCGGGGACGCTGTCTTTTAACTACCGGTTGTTGTTTGTTGACTCGGCCATTCGCGATTATGTACTAGTGCATGAACTTTGTCACACCCAGCAGATGAATCATTCCGTTAAATTTTGGCAGCTGGTGAGTTTGAGCATTCCGAATTATAAAGTATTACGCCAAGAGCTCAGGCGTGCTACGCACAGCCTTGGGTAACTTGCAGCCATATTCGGGTTGCGATTGTTCGTCGGTTGTTGTAGAATTTGCAAATAGGAAAATATACATATGCAAGATTACGCAGTAGAAATTTTAAACTTAGAGAAGTCTTTTAAGGACTTAAAGGTTCTAAAAGGTATTAATTTACAGGTAGCCCGGGGGACCGTGATGGGTTTACTCGGACCCAACGGAGCGGGTAAGACCACAACGGTACGTATATTGAGTACGCTTCTAAAGCCAGACTTCGGACTCGTGAAGGTTAACGGGATTGATGTTATGCAAAATCCCGATGCAGTGCGGGCGAGCATTGGTTTAACCGGCCAGTATGCGGCGGTGGATGAGTATTTGACCGGGCGGGAGAACTTGGTGATGATGGGTCAGCTTTACCACTTGAGCGCTCAAAACTCACGTCTGCGCGCGGAACAGTTATTAAAACAGTTTGATTTAGAGGAAGCGGCAGACCGCGCGGCCAAAACATATTCGGGCGGCATGAAGCGTCGTTTAGACTTGGCCTTAAGTCTGGTTGCCACGCCACCTATAATTTTTTTGGACGAGCCCACCACGGGTTTAGACCCGCGTAGTCGTTTGGCAGTGTGGGACATTGTGGCTGAGCTGAAAAAAAGAGGCACTACTATTTTGCTTACTACACAATACTTGGACGAGGCCGACAAACTGGCAGACAAGATAGCGGTTATAGACCACGGGGTAGTAATTGCCGAGGGTACCGCAGACGAGCTTAAAGCAAAGGTTGGTAGTGAACGTTTGGAGTTGGTGTTTTCCGACGATAAAGCTTTTGCCGTCGCAAAACAGAGCATGTCCGGCGAGTCTTTGCGGGTCGATCCGACGGAGCGGAAAATAAGTCTCGCTACCGGGGGTACTGTGGCAGAGATAAAGCGAGTCTTGGACCAGTTGGAGCGAGCCCAGGTGGAGATAGATTCTATGTCTCTGCATAAACCTACTTTGGATGACGTATTTTTAAACTTAACAGGACGCGCCGCGGCTGAAGTTGAGGCTGCTCAGTCCGACTTGAAACATAACTAACTCTTTATGGAACAATCTACCGTTACGTTTAAACCGATTGCACCGGAACAGCACGGCTCGTTGTACTGGGTAATGAGCGACTCCCTAGTGCTGATTCGGCGGAGCATGTCTTATATTGTAAAGAACACAGACCAACTCATGGGTGCCATATTTCAACCCATTATGTTTTTGCTTTTGTTCCGGTATGTGTTTGGTGGGTCTATTAGTACGGGATCTACCAGTTACGTAAATTTTCTTATGGCGGGTATTTTGGTTCAAATGGCCGCGTTTGGAGCGCTTACTACCTCCTACGGGGTGGCCATGGATTTGCAGCGGGGCATAATAGACCGTTTAAAGTCCTTGCCCATTACAAGCGTCGGCGTGCTGGTGGGGCATGTGGTAGCAGACCTGTTTCGTAATATACTTTCTTCTGTGGTAATGGTTTTGGTGGGATTGCTGGTAGGTTTCCGCCCGGTGGCGAGTGTCGCTGACTGGTTTGCTATTACGGGCATAGTGCTGCTGTTCACCTTCGCCCTCTCTTGGCTGTCGGCCATAATGGGACTTATAGCTAACACAATAGAGGCGGTGCAATGGATGGGGTTCGTAATTATTTTTCCGCTCACGTTCGCCAGCGCGGCATTTGCGCCCACAGCTAGCATGCCGAAAGGTTTGCGGATATTTGCCGAAAATCAACCCATTACGCATGTTATTGAAGCCGTGCGGGCATATATGATTGGTGCACCGGTAGGGAACCACGCGCTTCTGGCCGTGGTTTGGTCTGTGGGTACCATACTCGTTGCTGTACCGGTGGCTGTTATGTTGTTCCGCAACCACTCAAGTGGGAAAAGCGCGTAAAAGGCTTGTATGGCCGTACAGAAAGAACTGTTGAATATAGGCCCCAAGGGCAGGGAGTGGCTGAGCGGGGTGGGGGTGTACACCTACGCGGACCTTAAACGGCTTGGGCCGAAGCGGGTATTTGCACAGTTATTGGGGGCCGGGTATCCGGCCAATAAAAACATGTGGTACTCGCTGGTGGGTGCATATTTACAAATTCATTGGAGCGAAGCTCGGGAAATGGTATTAAATGGAGAGGTTAAATTTTGAGTTTATAAATCCACCACATTGGTTAAAGGTGGTATAGTACTTATATAAATTATTAATAATATACAAAATATATGACAGACAGAGAGTTTTTTATAGAAACGTTGGCAGGGGAAATACCTCGTTTTGAAAGAGTATTTAAGGCTTTGCCGGAAGACAAGCTGGACTATAAACATCCAGGAGACGCCAAGGGTAAAAGTGCAGGCGAGTTGGTAAACATGCTTGCCACCGAAGCTTCTACATTTATACCTATGTTAGATACTGGGGTAGTAAACATGGACGAGTTTTCCTGGGCAGAAAAACGTTCTCTGACAGATGCAACTACTTTGTTGGTCAATAGCTTCAAAGCAGCCCACGAAAAATCCCAAGCAACCTCAGAAGAAGACTGGGCCAAGCCTGCTCAAATGATGATGGGCGGCAAGTCGGGTTGGGACACCACTCGAGGTGGCATGGCCTGGGGTTTTATACTCGACGCTATCCATCATCGCGGTCAGCTCTCCACGTATATCCGTCCTATGGGCGGCATGGTACCGTCTATTTATGGTCCTTCGGCAGACAGCGCAGAGTAGTGCAATGCAGTGAACAGTGGAAAGTGAACAGTTAAATACTAATACAAAAGACCCATATGGGTCTTTTGTATTTTCTGTTCACTGTACACTTTTCACTGTTTACTAGGCGCTTGCGCTTACTCCCTGCCAGACGTCGCTGGTGCCAATATCTTCTCGGCCGGAAGCTTTTATATAGAGGAAGAACTGCATGCGGTAGGCAGTCATACCTTTGAGCATACCGTTAAATAGGTGCTCTGCTTTGGTCTGAGAGTGTCCGCTGCCCCAGAGGTCTACTTCTTTTACAAGTTCTGCGTCATCAAACTTAGCCAATAGCTCTTTGAGTTTTTCCGCTTGTGCGTCCATGGCTGCAGCAAAGTTTTCCGGTGTGACCGACTTGGCAGCCTCGCCCCGTTCCTGAAAAATGCCGGTGTTGGCTTCTAAAATCACTTCTGTAAAAGTAGCTGCACTTTGGCTTAGGTACTGCATGAGTTCCAACATAGATCGCTGCTTAGGGGTGGGCCGCCAGTCCAAAGTTCCCGGGAGGACTTTGGTGGCTAAGTGCTTCACAATACGAATTTCGTCAAAGACGCTCGCCTCAAACTGTTGCTTGCTTATCATATGGGTTTCTGAGATGTTACTGACTATATGGGTAGTATAGCATGTTATGCATACATACCCAAATCATTCTAACTATTATTTTATTCTGCGCCTACTTATGTAAGTAGTGAAAATACGTAGACTCATAAGTGACGTTAAACTGGTAAGTAGAGTTATAGGCTGCCAATAGGGGACTTCAGCTAGACCAAACCAAGTGAGCACAATGTTTGGTTCATCGAGTACTAAACCCAGGCCAATGCCAATTACCACTACGTACCATTTAGTAAACCTGGAAAATAAAATTCCCAGAGCTATAAGTATGAGTCCGGTTTGCGCATGGTGCCAGCGGCTTCCGCCTGCGTATACGTAGTGGTTAAATCCTATATACTCCGTAGTCCAGAGCGTGGCTCGGGCGAGGAGGGCGGTAGTAGTAGCGCTGGCAGAAAGCAGGAGGAGTGGTTGCCGAGTGAGTTTTTGAAACGAATAGTGCATTGCGTTACGCGAGGTTATTCAGTGACCTCTACACCATGCCAAAAGGCAAAGCGGCCGGTAATGTGTTTGGCGAGCTCTTTTGGCTGCGGGTATGTCCACGCACCGTCATCTGCAGTTTTGTCATCCACCACTACATTGTAATAGTCACACACCCCTTTCCATGGGCAGGTGTAATGGTTTCCAGAAATTTGCAAAAATTCCATGTGCACTGACTCCGCTGGGAAGTAATGATTGTTTTCCACCACAATAGTGTCATTGCTCTCCGCAATTACCTGTCCGTTAAATATAGCTTTCATGTTTCTTTAGTCTTTAATATAGTTTCATCTTATCATGGCGTCTCCTAAAGGATGGACAAAACGTCTAAATTTTGATATTCTCCGCCCAGACAAGATGCTCGAGTTGTGCAGGTGTTGCATACCAAAAGCGTCGGTTTATTTACCATCAGAGGTCAATTCAAGGAGGCCAAAGATGCAGATTGCACAAAAACGTCTCGGCGATGTGCCGGACGGCGAAGTTAGATGTTACGAAATTACCAATGAAGCGGGATCGGTCTTTTCTTTTACCAACTTTGGGGCAAACATTTTGTCATTGCTCGTTCCGGATCGTAACGGTAGGTTCGATGATGTCGTACTTGGATATCCAAATTGGCAAGATTACACCACGTCTACCCGTAACATGGCCGGCGTGGGTGGTCGGGTCTGTGGCCGCATCGCCGACGCCCGTTTTAACCTCGGCGGAGAGGAATATCTTCTGGCTGCCAACAACGGCCCTAACCATTTGCACGGCGGGAAAGGTTTTCACACTAAGCTTTGGGAGGTCCGGCGGGTGTGGGAGGCAAATGATGCTGTTCATGTGGAGCTGTTTTACTTCAGTCCGGACAACGAGGATGGTTACCCGGGCGGTTTGGGCCTGTGGGTAATTTACTCGTTTAACGAACTGAATCAGGTAACTATGCAGTACAGGGCGCAAACCACCAAGCTTACGGTGGTTAATCCCATGAACCATTGGTACTTGAACCTCGGGGGCCACACGAGTGGATCGGTTAATCACCACATGGTGCATATCAATGCAAGCCGGTTCGCTGAAGTTCGAGCAGGACTTATTCCGACCGGCAACTTTCTCTTGGTGGATGGTACGCCATTTGACTTGACCACGCCTCGAACCATTGGTCTTGTTGCGGATCTCGAACATCCACAATTGGACCTCGTCGGCGGGTTTGACCACTCGTTTCTGCTACCTAAACCTTGGGTGTCAGATCAAGTTCGGGCTGAGGCATATGACCCACAGTCGGGGCGGACGGTGAAGGTTCAGACGACGGAACCATCAATCCACTTTTTTACGGCCAATGAAAATTTGACCGACGTGGACGGCAAGGACGGGGTTCGTTACCGAAAGCGACCGGGGTTTTGTTTTGAGGCCCAGCACTTCCCGAACAGTCCAAACGAACCAAAATTTCCGCCCGTCACTTTGTGGCCGACAGGTGAGTTCAATTCAACCACCATCTATACTTTCGGCACCCGATAACCGTTTTGTTTTACGCTTTGCACGCAATCCATTTTATAGACTCTCTTGTTTTGCCGGAACAAGAGAGTCTGTTTGTATTTAAAAAGCCCTTGATTTATTCCTTGTTTTGTAGTACTATAAGCGAGCATTCTATGCCTGCTGCAACTCAAGCATTGGGCACTAAGCACTTACTAAAAGTGTCGGCCCCCACGCTCAGCGTGGGTATAGCCACGCTGAGCGTGGCCCTATCGTCTAATGGTTAGGACAACAGCTTTTCAAGCTGTGAATCGGGGTTCAATTCCCCGTGGGGCTACCAAATTTAAAACACCAAGTAATTACTTGGTGTTTTAAATTTGTCCCGAGCGAGTCCCCGAGTCGAGGGGCAGGATTTATAATATATGCATGTTTTATTTCTACCTTCTCCATGCACCCGATGACACCATTTATGCAGGCGTAACACATAATCTGTCCGACAGGGAAAATCGCCACAACAGTGCTCGCGGTAGCAATTGGACTACTGCCCATGGTGGAGGCCAAATTGTATATACAGAACCTTACAATACTCTCCCCGAAGCACGAAAACGCGAAATCCAAATAAAGAAATGGTCACGTATAAAGAAAGAACATTTAATCCAAGGGCTGAAGCCTTAAGAAGCTGAAAGTCCACCGTGGGTGACCAATTCCCGCCTGACCCTCCGAAGCCTTGGCGGAGGAGGGTGGGGCTACCAGTAAAAATCACTCGCCCTATCTGGGTGTTTTTTGTTTGTCCCGACTGGCAAAAGCAACTATTGGGGGTTGTGGTTAAATTTCATTTTATGAGAGTATCCTTATAGGATGGACCTAGATTTTACAGTTGTTGGTATGCGGTAATTTCATTTGCCCTTGTATATAAGAAAAGGTAAAATGATTGTACATGCTAGATTTTGGTATATGCGCTTTGTTTGGTCAGTTTGACTGCGCAAAAGCTTATTAATTGAAAAGACTAGTCTAAAATTAAAGCAGCAATGTGCATCTATCAATAGGTATATGGTATATAACCGGTTACCGCGTTATGTTGGATGTGCACATGTTTGCAAGAAATAAATATATGCATATGAAAAAACTTTTCATATTGGCCGCCGGTGTAGTCCTTCTCGCTGCCGGTTGCTCAAAAGCTCCTCAAGCTCCAAATCCGGCTGCTGCGCCGGCAGCTGATTCTGTTGTTGCCAAAGTCCCAGCGCCGGCGGCAGAGCTAGACCCGCAGCGAGATTGGATTCGTTTTTACCCAAGCGATGTGTTGAAGTTTAATTTATTGTTCCCGCTTACGTGGTGGGGTGATGAAGACAATGGCGATACACACTTTGTGCTCCGCTCTCGTAAGGGTGCAGAAGGTAGCAAGGTAGACGATGTCATAATGGACTTTACCGTTGGTCCAATGACCGCCAAAACTCTCTCTGCTCAAGTGATATCGGACTCGAAAGGCGCGAAAGATGTAAGTGCACCCATGACTGCGCTTACAGATAAGGGCGTGCCGTATGCATTTGCCACGTATATTGATGCTTCCGGTAAGCCGACCTTAGGTCTTGCTATCCAGTATCGGGGAACGGACTACATACACCTTAAAGTGAATGGTAATGTTGCATACCCGTACGTGGGCAGAATGATTCAAAGTATAGTCGTAATCGGGCAGTAGGAAAGGAACAACAGCATGAACTCTAAAAAAGTTACGTCTACAGCGCACAATAGAAAGCGTTCAGTCCTCTGGCGTGGACTTCTGGCGCCTGTCGGTCTTAAAAAAGCACTAGCGGCGTTCTTAACCGTGGGGGTTATGGTTGGTCTTCTGCCGTATGTTGTCGTTAACACTCCCAAAATTGCCCAGGCAGATATGCTTTCTGTTCTTAGGAAAGCTTTCGGTGGATATACCACCAGTCAAAATCCAACCAATAACCTTCCTCCCACCACCCCTAGTGGACCTCCTCCACCCAATACGTGTCCAGCCGGACAAATTATATTGGGTACCGATAATTCTGTTACTCCGCCCACAATTAGATGCGGTCCTCCCTCCAATCTTACCAATCCGACTAATCACACCTGGCTCTGTCCTTCAGGTCAAGTGGAAAGTGGTTTGACCGGGCGCGAGGAAGGCGCTCCCGTTCGCTGTGTACCGTGTCCTTCTGGTACCGTTCGCATGTTCGTAGCCGGTGGTGAGGCGTGTCACCCTTCCAATTGGGTACCGGATTATAGTGCCGTCCCACCTGGATACCAAATTGGAACAAACGGAGAAGTTTGCCGGTCTGACGGACAGTCCTATGCAGGTTCATTCCATCCTCGGTATAGGTTTACCTATCCTGGTTACGGCGAGTGCTGTAATGGCGGCGCCCGCAGTAGCGAAACTGTAACAGATGGTAGCAGTGTAGCGCTGTTTGTGTGTGGTGCTCCCGGCAGCCCTACGTGCGGTTATAGTTTCCTACCTGGAACAACCAGCTGCCCAGATGGCGCTCCGCTGCCCAATACTCCATCTGCTCAGAACCCGCCACTTACACCGACTCCGCCACTTACACCGACTCCGCCTCCAACTTGTCCAGCCGGACAGATTATACTTGGTACGGACAATTCTACAACACCGCCAACAATAAGATGTGGACCTCCTTCAAGTCTCACCAATCCGACTAATCACACATGGCTCTGTCCTTCAGGTCAAGTGGAAAGCGGGATTGAGTATCATAGGGATGCTCCAAGTCCCATTCGTTGTGTGCCGTGTCCTCCCGGCACCGTTCGCATGTTCGTAGCCGGTGGTGAGGCGTGTCACCCTTCCAATTGGGTACCGGATTATAGTAGTTTACTCCCGGGTTATGAAGTGGGCGCAAACGGACAGATTTGTCTTGCAGACGGACAGTCGTACGCCGGGTCTTTTCATCCCAGATACAGATCAACGCAGCCAAACTTCGGTGCATGTTGTAACGGGGGGTATAGAGACAGTCAGACAGTAGTGCCTGGCAGCAGTGTTGCTTTATTCGTTTGTGGGCCTGGCGATAGCAGTAACTCTGCTTCCGGAGGGTTAAATCCCGGACAGACTTTTCGGGTAAGCGGAGTATTTGAAAGTGCTTCTTGTACCAACCTGTCTGGTTGGGTTCTGGACTCAGTTAACACAAATCGCGTTGTTACCGTACAGTTTTACGCTGATGGATTTGTAGGTGTGGGTAAAAAAATTGGTTCAGTAACACCCACAGTACAACGTGATGACATAAATGCGACTTTTAAAATAACCGGCACACACGGTTTTAGCTGGGCCATTCCTGCAGGTACTTTTGCTGCAGGGAGTACGCATAAGATTTACGCGTATGTACTAGAAAACACCGACCAGCTTCTCACGGGGAGTCCGTTAGCTATCACCTGTGCGGGCGGAGCCACCCCGCCCGGAGCCGATCCTGCATTCCAGGGTGGTCCTGTAGATGCTAATCCTACCTTTATCATTGCCTCGCCGGCGAATGGCGCAACTATAACGGGTAGGTCTGTTCCTGTGTCGTATTACTCTACAGAACAAATATTGGCTACCGACTATGCAGTGTTGCAACTGGATTCACAAACTGCGGTGCGCATTAACACTTCAACTGGTGGTTCGTATCAGTTTGAGAATGTGCTCCCTGGTACACACACCATTCGTGGGTATTTAGCTCACGCGGATGGATCAAAAATTCCAGGTACAAGCACCGCTACTACGTTCATCGTACAGTAAAGGGTGAGTGTAGTAACTACAAATACTCTCCGGATTTATTTCCGGAGAGTATTTTCTTATTCACCGGGATATTTTTGATAATATTCCACGGACGTTTTTTTATATAGTTCAGTAATGTTTTATACGACCAAATATTATTTGATATACTATCTACATGAAACAAATTTTGCGTTGGCTATGCGTAATGGGTATTTGCAGTATAGTGCTGCTATGCACGAGTCGTATTGCAACAGCTGACAGTTTGAGTATAGTGGGAAGCAATAGTCTTTCCACCACAGTAAATGTGGCTTTGCCTATTAGTGATGTGCAAATTTCCGGGACGAGTGTAACAGATGTACCGGTTAAACTGTTTGTGACGAGTGGTACGTTGCAAATGTCTACCACTACCGGACTTACGTTTACTGGCGGGCAGACTGGCTCCACATTGTATTTTAGTGGTAGCCTCGCAAATGTAAACGCGGCACTGGCTACGTTGACCTATACGCGGGCCAGTACGGGGACAGATACACTGGAGGTGTCTTTGGTAAATCCGGGGGAGGTATTTTTTACGACAAATAACCACTTATATAAATTTATTAGTGGTAACATAAATTGGAATAGCGCCAAAAGCGCCGCTGAAGGTTTAACTGCGTATGGCGCGGCCGGGTATTTGGCGACTATTACGTCTCAAGAAGAGAACGATTTTGTGTCCGGTCGCCTCACAGGAGATGGATGGATTGGGGGTAGTGACTCAGCGGTAGAAGGTGCGTGGAGATGGGCTGCCGGGCCGGAGTCGGGTACGCAGTTTTGGTCGGGTACTGCCGGTGGGAGCACCGTAAACGGTAACTATGCTCATTGGAATGGCGGGGAGCCTAACCAGTCTGGCGATGAAGACTGCGCAGAAACATACGTGTCTAGTGGTTCCTGGAATGACTTACCGTGCACGGCTACCGTAAGTGGATATGTAGTAGAATTTGGAGCCCCTGGGACATTACCTACAGTGGTAGCGAAAAATGTGTCTATCACCACGACCGATGCGCCCGTAGTTAACACGTTAAGCCCTGCCGATAACGCAACCGGTGTAACCACAACTGCTAATCTAGTGCTTACTTTTAGCCGAACTGTTACAGCGGGGAATGGTAACGTGCTGATTAAGCGGACATTAAATGATAGTACCGTAGAGACAATCGATGTCACGAGTGGGCAAGTAACCGGCGGCGGAACGAATACTATAACCATAAACCCTAACACTACCTTGGCAGAGGGGACCGAGTATTACGTAACAATTCCGGGGACGGCTTTTAAGGACGGGTCCAACAATTTTTATACCGGTATATCTTCTACCACCGTGTGGAGTTTTACTACGGGTGATTTTACCGCCCCCCTTATAAGCGCCGTAGCAGCAACCCCGGCGTCTACGACTGCGAATATAACCTGGACAACTAATGAACTGGCTTCTTCTAAGGTAAACTACGGCGTAAGCGGAGTATATGTACTTAATACAGCAGAGACTGACACTGCTCCTCGAGTGCTTTCCCATAGCATTACCTTGAGCAGTCTTGTGGCCTGCACACACTACCACTACCAGGTAGTTTCTATAGATGGTTTTACAAATAGCACGTCATCAACTGATGGAACATTTACTACAACGGGCTGCGCCGCGAGCGAAGTTCCGTCGGTCCAAACTACGAGTCCGATTACCGTAAGTAGCGGTGGATCTGCATCGTTGACTGAAAACAATACCATACTCACTGCTACTACGCCGAGTAATTTTACATCTGCTGCCTCAACAGTAGTTATACAAGTCAAGGCACTGAGCGGTGCGCCAGTGCTTGCAAACATTGGGCAACCGTCCACTAGTGTGCAGCCTGTGGGGAGTGTAGTGTTCGATGTGAAAGCAATAATTAATTCAACCACAGTACTAGATTCCTTTGATGCACCCGTAACTATTACGTATTATTATTCCAACACAGACATCGCTGGGTTTGCGGAGTCGAGTCTTCGCTTGTATCACTATCACGGCGGGAGTTGGCTCGGCCTGGATAGTTGCAATGTCAATACAAGTGTTCGAAGCATCACTTGTACTACACCTAGTTTTTCAGTCTTTGCCTTGTTCGGATCTCCCGCCTCTGCGGTTGTAGCAAATAGTGGGGGATTGGGTTTGCCGCCGGTAGCGTATGATAAAATTGTAGCTCCTGCAGAAGGGTTTTCTGTAGCTATAAATAAAGGGTCTGCTACGACTAGCTCTCCAAGCGTTGTACTGAGTTTTGTGGGGGGTGCTGATGCGAAGTCAATGGCAATATCCAACAACCCGGATTTTGCTAGTGTTGGCATAGAACCGTACGTTGAAAATAAAAACTGGACCTTGCTTTCTGAAGCGGGACAAAAGACCGTGTATGTAAAGTTTTACAATTCTTGGGGTCATGTCTCCGATGTAGTGTCGGATGCAATTACGCTCGATTTTCCATCTTCTGAACTAAGGGCTATACCAAAGCAGGCAACTTCACCCTTTCTAAAAAATTTGCAGATTGGTGCAGTCCATAAAGACGTGCTTCGGTTACAGCAATTTTTAAATACACACGGCGCTCAAGTGGCAGAGTCGGGCCCAGGTGCGCCAGGGAAAGAGACAACAAAATTTAGCCTTGCGACTCGAGCCGCACTGATACAATATCAAGAAGATCACGCCGCAGATATTTTAAAACCTCTCCGCTTAACAAAAGGAACTGGCTATTTGGGAGTCTCAACGCGGAACTATATTAACAAACATATACAGGATTAGCCACAGCTTTCCTGCCAGCCAAAACACCGAGCCTCGCTCGGTTTTTTGTCTATACACTATATTTTTTTACCATTACCTATGACGCAGAGTTTTCATTTGGGCAGTGATATACTTAAGTTATGCGTATGAAGTGTGGCTACATAATAATTGCAAGTATTATGCTCCTGCTGGTGGGAGCCTCTTTTTACTCTCGAGTTATTGCTCAGACCGCCTCCACTTCGTCGCAGCAAAAGGAAGATGAAAAAAGTCAGCTGCAGCGGCAATTGCAAGACATCGAAAATCAAATTGCCCAGTACCAGCAGCAACTCTCCGTTATTAAGGGGGAGAAGAATACCTTGCAAAATAAAGTGAAGCAACTACAGAATCAGCAGGCAGCTCTTGCTCTACAGGTTGAGGTAGCTAATTTGCAAATTCAAAATCTAGAAACGGAAATGGGTCGAACTCAAATGGAAATTGATAAAAAGGTAGCGACTATTGTGGAGCTAAAAGGTCAGCTGGCCCAGTTTATAGTTTTATTACACCAGCAAGATACTCGTTCGATTGTGTATTCGTTAGTCACCAACGATAAGTTATCCGATATATTTGACGAAATGCAGAATGAAGCAAAAATTACCGAAGGACTTAATCGACTTGTAGCGCAGACTAGAGTAGCGCAGGATGACCTCGTGCAACAAAAAAATAATCTGGCTGCTCAGGAAGACGAAATTCAGAATATAGTTGTAGTTAAAGCATTGCAACAGCAGCAGCTAGCGGGGTCCGTGACCGAGCAAAACAGTTTGCTCAAACAAACGAAAGGTAAAGAGTCGAATTATCAGGCTGTGTTGAGTGATACTCAAAAACAAGCAGCACAAATTCGTAACCGGCTCTACGATTTAGTGGGTGGGGGTAAACAGGTTACTTTTGGGGAAGCGGTGTCTATTGCGCAGTCAGTCTCTGCGCAGACTGGGGTCCGTGCAGCTTTCTTATTGGCGGTATTAACTCAAGAATCGAGTTTAGGTAAGAACGTGGGAACGTGTAACAGAGTGGGAGATCCGCCGGAGAAAAGTTGGAAGGTAGTCATGAAACCGGACCGAGATCAAAAACCATTTTTGCAGATTACAGCAGACTTGGGTTTAAATCCCGAGACTACGCCTGTGTCATGCCCCATGAAGGACTCTAAAGGCAGACAGCTGGGGTGGGGAGGAGCAATGGGCCCCGCGCAATTTATCCCTTCCACCTGGGTGGGTTATAAAGATAAAGTGTCAGCCATAACTGGGAAGACGGCTAACCCGTGGGATATTCGTGATGCCTTTATTGCCGCGGCCATTAAACTAGGTGCTGATGGTGCCACAAGTCAATCAGGGGAGTGGGCAGCCGCAATGCGTTATTTTTCAGGTGGCACTAACCAGAAATATGCGTTTTATGGAAATAGTGTTGTTGCTCAGGCGGAGAAGTATCAGCATGATGTTGATACCTTAAGTAAATAATTCATTTGTTATATGAAAAAGATACTTGTGGCTATTGGATTGGCGTTGGTAGTATGTGTGGCGGGCGTATACATGTATGAGCGGGGAGTCCATTCCAGTACGTCATCGTCGACAGCATCGCTTATAAATCAAACGCGGCAAGCAAAGCAGAACGACCTGCTTAGTTCCAAGTTGTTACCGCCGTCACAGCTTACAGATAATGCAGTAGCTCCTAAGTCTAGCGTCTCTCATTCTCCTGCTGTTCCAGACATTCGAACTGGGGGGTATATTAAACCTGACGAGGCCCAACTAAGAGCTCAGCTTACGCCGCTGCAGTACCACGTAACTCAGGAGCAGGGGACAGAGACTCCGTTCCAAAACGAGTATTGGCACAACGAGCAGACGGGCTTATATGTAGATGTAGTCTCTGGCGAGCCACTTTTTTCTTCTCGAGATAAGTATGATTCTGGTACAGGCTGGCCTTCGTTTACCAAACCTATTTCACCTACAGTTGTGGAAGAGCGGACCGATAGCTCGTTGGGGGAAGTTCGTATGGAAATAGTCAGCGCAATAGCAAAGTCTCACTTAGGCCACGTGTTCGACGATGGTCCACCGCCTGCCGGCAAGCGGTACTGCATGAACTCAGCCGCTTTGCGGTTTATTCCCGTAGCGGACTTGGATACTGCTGGGTACGCTCAGTATAGTTATTTGTTTAAATAGCGTATATTTTCGGATAATGAATAACCCCGACTTAGAGTCGGGGTTATTTTTGTTTCTTTTTAATAATAGATAGCCCTCCATATTTTGTAGGTTTACGCAGGCTACCACCAGAAAGGTGCATTCGTTTCCGGTTTTTTTGTTCACGTCTTTCAGCCTTTACGACGATCTTTGTTTTCCGCATACAGTAATTATAAAGCTTCTTGGGTTGGTTCACAATTAAAATAAAACCCCGCCGGAGCGGGGTTCTAAGTTATTGCATATCGGGCGCGATATCGAACTTGGCTTGAAAATCGGTCATCCAGTTAGCCTTGGCCTCTGGGGTCATAGCATCCATCTGGGCGGCGATGTCCGGGTGAGACTCCATAACGTGCTTCGTGCCATTAGTTACCATTTCTTCGGCGGTATTGCCCGTGAGTACAAAGTCACAGGTTGCTGGTCCACCCATCTGGGCGCAAGTCATTTGTTTCATATGGTTCTTTATTAATTAGTTTCATTGTACACGAAATGGGGGCGTACATACATACCTATTATTTGGTGGCTATACTAATAAGGTGCTGGCTGAGCCTTTCTACTAGTAGACGAGATTTAAAAATGCGCATGGAACCAAATAGGTGAGCTACGCCATAGCTCTGCACATGGGTAAACCCAGCTTGGGTAAGTGACCGGGACAGCATACGGGATGACCACAGCCGAATATGTTCCGGAGTCTCTGTGCGAGAGGGGTCGAGCAGGGGATCGTGGTGCTCTTGGTTCACCGCAAAGCGAAGTGTGCGTAAGAGATGAAAAGCGTTAGGCGTTGTGACTATTACTTGTCCACCTGGAGGAAGTAGGTTATATATGGTGCGAAAGAGCTCGGTTGGACTATATAAGTGTTCAATAACCTCAAAACAAGTGATAATAGTGTAACCTTGGCAGTTTTCTTCGTTGTCTTCTAAATAGCCCAACAGTCCAGGAATGTTATGTTCCCGCAAAGCAGCAATATTGTGCGGATTTGGGTCTACTCCCAATACTTTTTGCGCTTTTGGTGCCACTGCCTGCAGAAATGAGCCACTGCCACATCCTATATCGAGGACCGATTGATCATCAAACGCGTGGAGTTTCAGCACAGCTTGGTGCCATACGCCCAAGTGGGTAATCTCACCGTCTTGCGTGGATTTTTTACTGTAGTCGTACATTGAGTTGTAGTAAGGGTCAGGAAAAAATAAGGATGTATGCTACTCAAATTGTAACACACCTATAGTCGCATGTGCCTACTAAAACATCCCGCAATGCGGGGTGTTTTGAGTTGGTCTTAAAAACCGAGAGCTTCTTGCACTATAATGACGTACACTTTTCTTCCAAGCATGGGGTTTTCTCGGTGGAGAACAAGGGTTTTTGCATGAGTAGTGCCCATGCCATAGATGGCTCGAATACGTTCGTCTTCTAGAGGTATTATCTATACCTTTACCTATATAGTGTCGAAATAATAAAACACCATATGTACATGGTGTTTTATTTGCTTTAATTTCCGCTGCCGCGCCGCTTAGAGGAACCAGAGCGATTGACGTCAGGGGAGGGGTCGTCGTTATTAGTATCGGTTTGTAGCTCCCTGTGTGTTTTTTGGTCAGTATTTTCATTGATGGTTTTTGCTTCGGAGCTCTCTCTATTTTTTTTACTAATCCGACCATTGAGAATGCGTATAGTCTTGGCTAAGTCGTTTGCGATAGAGTCCTTGCCTTGTTGTTGTAGGTCTTTTTGAGTTTTTTCTAACGTGCGTAAGGCCTTGGATACCTCTTTTCTGGCTGAGTTTTCTGCTACTGTTTCTTCGTGTTCAGGCTCGGGCTCGAGCAGGGTAGGTGCTATGCCTGTGGCGAGAGGAGTTTGAGTTGCAGGTTTTATTTGAGCAGCTATAGGCTTTAGTGGCGCCTTCTTTTCAACTTTTTCCAACTCTTGTAAGCGTTCCTCGGTAAATGCTACTTGCAACTGAGCTTTGGTTTCTGAGGTCGATGCTAATATAACTCGGGTGTCTTCTACTACACGTTTTACCGGATATAACACGTCACCCGGGATGGCGGAAGAAGAGGCGTACGCTGTTCCCGTCAAAAGTATAAGAATACATACAGCGACAAGAGCAAATTTAGTGTAGAAAAATGTCCATGTTTTAGCCGCGCGCTCTGCGTGCACTACCGGTACGTTCTGTATGGTACTCATCAGGCGGGCTTTTATTTGGCTTTTAGCCTGCGTTGATAAAGCTCCAGTTTTTACTGAGTCAGTATCTTTTAAAAATTGTATAAGCGTATCGCGCTTCATGGGTGTAGATGATGTTTATAAATGCTTTCGAGTTTTTTGATGGCGCGGTATTGAAGCACGCGCGTACTGACGCTGGTTTTTTGTAAAATACGTGCGGTTTCCTCTACAGAAAATTCTTGAATAAACCTCAGTTCCAGCACTTGTTTATAGTCAGGAGAAAGTTTATTGAGGGCCGCGTGTATGTGTGCTGTGTTAATTCCTATTTCCGTGGCCCTGCTAGTATCGTGCGATGAGGCTATTTCGAAGTCTGGGCTCAGTGTGACGGTTTGGGGTCTTCGATAGATGCGCCGAAAGTAATCATTCACTGTATTTCCGGCAATGGTATAGAGCCATGCAGAAAAGTTAAGGTCGGTGAGAGGGAGTTTAGGAATGCCGTGCCAAGCTTTTACAAATACATCTTGTAAAATATCTTCTGCTTGTTCAGCGTCCGTTATTTTAAATTTTACAAATTTGTAGAGAGCTTCTGCAAATTCGTCGTATATGTGTCCGAAGGCGTCTTCGTCTCCAGCTGCCGCTCGATGTATTAATTTTTTAAGCTCTGCATCCACCATACTATATATCGTATACTACTCCGGTACGTTTCACTAGTCATAGTATGGTAAAAATTGGATATAACTGTGCATATTTTTTGCTTATATAAGGCATATTTGTTGCAGTAACGTTTGGCTTTTTAGGGCGATGTACTGTGCAGGGGGTACAGATATTTAAAAAAGAAAGGAATAATTATGAATAATTTTAGAACACGTACGATCTTTATGGCTGCTACAGCTAGTATTGTAGCCGTTCTCGCTTTGCCGGGTATGGCATTGGCTCATAGTAAGGGCGAGAGCAAAGGCCAGCATCGAGAGAATGGATCTAAAACAGTAAACAGTTTTGGCGTGAGAGTTCAGGACGACTCACGGCTTGGCGTTGGGCTTTGGGGCCTTTCATATGGTGGCACCGTGAGCGCTGTATCAACTACGGGTTTTACCCTCCAAACTCCTCGAAACAGTGCATATACAGTTAACACAGCAAATGCGAAGATTGTTCGTTTGCCCCATACTACCATTGGTTTGAGCGATATTGCGGTAAACGATAAGGTCTCCGTTACCGGCACGGTAAACGGAAGCACTATAGATGCAAGTGTGGTGTTTGATTTAAAGCCAAACTTAAAGCCCGCAGTGGGTAAGGGTACTATAACTGCAGTGAACGGAACTACCTTAACTGTACAAACAAAAAACAACACTTCGGTGACGGTGAATGCTGATGCTAATACCCAAGTAGTGAAAAAAGATGGAACTACTGGTACCGTAGCGGCAGATGCAACAACTGGCGTGAAGGTGAAAATAAGTGGCCTCTGGGATAGCGTGTTGAATGTCTTTAATGCCCTAAAAATTAAAATTAAATAAAGCTGTTTTAGTAAAAGCATAAAATGGCCAAACCCAACTCTTCAAAGAGTTGGGTTTTTAATCATATGAGGCGGGGGACTCGTAAGGAGGGCCTTATTTTTCAAAATGAGTATGTTAAGTTAACTTGACATGTGCATTTTAGTGCAGTATAGTAGATACATCTAAAGAAAGGATGCGTATATGGATAACAATACAAAAATGCCTATTGATGAAGAAGAGCTAAAGCAGAGACTCACTCCGCAGCAATACAATATTTTGCGAGAGAAGGGGACCGAAGCGCCGTTTAGCAGCCCCTTGCTTGAGGAAAAAGGGAGTGGAATGTTTAATTGTGCTGTGTGCGGCAATGAACTATTTGCGTCAACGGCAAAATTTGATAGTGGTACGGGCTGGCCAAGTTTTGACCAGGCTATTCCCGGTAGTGTCGAAATGCATGAGGATAGTGCATATGGTATGAGCAGAACGGAAGTTGTCTGCGCAAAGTGTGGAAGCCATTTAGGCCACGTATTTGACGATGGTCCTGCGACTACGGGTAAGCGCTTCTGTATAAACGGTGCTTGTTTGCTTATGAAAAAAGAAGACACTCTCTAAGTTATTAGGATGCAGAAATAAAGAGACTCTGTGATGGCCGCAGAGTCTCTTTATTTGGATATAGCGAGGGAGAGGGCTTTCTGCTATCCTAAAAGTATAGAAAACTAGCAGAATACGTATGACTTTTGATGAAATAAAAGCAGAGTGGCCTCAGACGGTCAATCTTGAGCAGAATCCCATAGCATATTTTTGTGCGGAATATGCGCTGTCCGATGAATTGCCTATATATTCAGGGGGTTTAGGTGTGCTTGCCGCAGACGTAATACGAGAAGCTGCGGCTTCGGGTGTGCCGTTGGTGGGGGTGGGTTTGTTTTATAAAGAGGGGTATTTTACCCAGGTTATTACTGAGGCAGGAGTACAGGACGAACTGCCGGCATACCATGACGCGACTCGGCTACCTATTCAACCAGTGTTGAATCCAGATGGGAGTGAACTCCATATTAAGCTGTATGTCTCAAATAGAATTATAAAAGTTCGCGTGTGGCAATACAAAGAGGGGAGTGTGTCTGTATACTTGCTCGATACCGATGTACCGGATAATCAAGATTTAGACAGGAGGCTTACATTGAGTTTGTATCCAACTGAGAACGAGTGGCGTATACAACAAGAAATTGTTTTGGGATTAGGTGGAGTAAAGTTGCTCAATAGGTTGGGTATAGTTCCGTCCGTGTATCACCTCAATGAAGGGCATTCGGCTTTTGCTATTTTAGAGATTGCCCATCAACATATGAAGCATAATGCCGTGGCTTTCCCTGAAGCGCTTGCGTATGCATGCGACCATACAGTGTTTACAAATCATACGCTCATTCCCTCAGGAAATGATGTGTTTAATAGTGATGTGGTGCGTCGTCTTTTGGGTGAGTACGCTGAGCATTTAGGCTTTCCGGTAGACCAAATTATTGGAATGGGGGCAGTTCCCGGTCAACCCGAGTTTTTTTCTATGACTCATTTGGCCCTGAAAGCGAGTAAGCTTGTGAGTGCGGTGAGCAAAACTCACGCTCAATTTGCTCGTGTGACATGGCCAGATGCCGTGCTAACTCCCATTACAAACGGTGTGTATGTGCCGTATTGGCAAGGTTCTATGTGGCAAGGAGTAAGTGATGAGTTGAGTCGAGGTCTGGAAGTTGAGGATGCTGAAGTGTGGCGCATCCACATGCAGTATAAGGCAGAATTATTTGAGTACATACGTAAAACAACGGGTAGAGTTCTGCACGAACGAGTGCTCACACTCACCTGGGCCCGGCGCATAGCTGCCTATAAGCAGCCGCTATTGCTCTTTTCTGATATCGCTCGACTGAAGACCATAATTACTAGCGCCACTCAGCCCGTACAAATAGTGTTGGCTGGTAAGGCGCATCCGGCGGACAGTGCAGCGAAAGGTATGATTACTGAACTACTGCACTTAATTCAAGAGCATGGTTTAGGAGAGCATGTTGTGTTCGTCCCAAATTATAATTTAGCCGTCGCGCGTAAGTTGGTGGCAGGAAGTGATGTTTGGTTGAACACGCCAATCAAGGGTCAGGAAGCGTGTGGTACTTCTGGTATGAAGTCGGCAGTTAACGGAGGTTTGCAATTTGCCATATCTGATGGGTGGACAGATGAGATTGATTTGCCAAAGTTAGGTTTTTCTATTAGCCCTATAGACTCAGCGACGAGTTTTTATAACCTGCTCGAGCATAGTGTGGTTCCTTTGTATTATAAAACTAACAACGATGGTTTATCGGAGGAGTGGATTAGTCGTATGCGGGAGACGTTGACCGTTGTGGCTCGGGATTTTTCTTCGACCCGGATGATTCGGCAGTATATAGAACGACTATACGCACCTATATTACAGGAGTCAGATTGATATCCCACACTATAATATCTCAAGAGGGGTCGGCCAGGTGGCCGGCGTGGCAACATTAATTTTTGAGCGAGTGATTATCACGTCCCCCTAACGGTGGATTCCTAGTAATGAGAGGAAAAGGTTTATATGAAAATATTATTTGTGGCAGCAGAAAACGCTCCATACGCGCAAGTTGGAGGATTATCGCAGGCGGTATCCTTTTTGGCACGGGCCGTCAAGAAACAAGGACATGATGTTCGAGTATTCATGCCTAAATACGGAATTATCAAAACCAAGAAGTACCCAATGGAAGTAGACATGCTTTCATTGTCCGTCCCTACTGGTCATCCAAGAGGGAAGTTCCCCACAAAAATTCTCTGCAATGTCTTGCGTCGCATGGATGATACAATATTTGTCCCTACTTATTTTTTGGAAAATCGAGAGTACTACGAGCTTCGCGCGAATGTATATGGGTATGGGGATGAACATATTCGTTTTTATTTGCTGAGTATGGGTTGTCTGGAATGGTTGCTGGAACAACAACGAGAGGGTAAGTGGTTACCTGATATTATTCATGCTCACGACTGGCATACGGGCTATCTGGTTAATGCGCTTAAAACAAAAAAGCGTTATAAAACAGCGCTTGGACATATAAAAGTTTTGTATACAATACATAATTTCAAGCATCAGGGAAACTCCGATTTTAAGTATGCATCAAAGCCCTCTACGGGTAGAGGGCCGTTATTGCCCATGTTTGACCCGGCAATGCAAAAACAAAACCCTATGCTCCGGGGCCTGTTGTCTGCGGATAGGGTAAATACTGTATCTCTCACGCATGCTATGGAGATCCAAACTTTGGAGTTTGGTGAAGGATTGCAGGAATATTTAAAAAAGTTGGGCCGCAGGTTTTCTGGTATACCGAATGGTGTAGACGTAACAGCTATGAACCCTGCTACAGATAAGAATATTGTTTCTAATTATACGGTGAAAAGTTTGGAGCGACGCAAGCCAAACAAGCTTGCATTGCAAAAACTATTTAAGTTACCTATAGATCCCACCATTCCCGTAGTGGCCTATATTGGTCGTCTTGCCATACAAAAAGGTATCGAAAATATTTTTGCTGCGCTGGAACATTTGGAATCATTACCGAAAGCGCAGTTTATATTCTTAGGGGGCGGCGACGATATATTTCGGAGTGAGCTTGTGCAGTTGGTAAAAGAGCATCCCAAACAAATTGCGGCTGTGTTGCATGGAGACTTTATTCTTCCTCGAAAAATATTTGCTGGCAGCGATATACTGCTTATGCCAAGTACATTTGAGCCGGGTGGTATAGTGGCTATGGAGGCACTCCGCTATGGCTGCGTGCCGCTTGTCGCTGATACCGGCGGGCTTTCTGAAACAGTGCAGCCATTTAACCCAGAAACATTGACTGGTAATGGTTTTTTGCATGTACGCAAAAATACCTGGAGTTTTATAGTGACGCTTGCTTCCGCATTACAGGTATATGCTATACCAAGCATTTGGAAGCATGTAGTAAAAAATGGCATGATCGGGGATTTTTCCTGGGACCATACTGCCCGTAAATACGTGCAGCTATATACACAATTAGTCAAAACTAAATAGTGAGTGACATATACTATTGTTATTTATTTAGATGCAAAGATGGCTCCCTCTACGCGGGAAGTACAACTGACCTTAAGAAACGGGAGCAGGTGCATAATTCCGGTAAGGGTTCCGTGTATGTCCGAAGCCGAGGTGGTGGCTTTCTCGTATATTTTGAGCAATGTGCCACATGGTCGGCAGCTCTGCAGCGGGAAGCGGCGATTAAGCGAATGTCTAAACTCGCGAAGGAGCGGCTCGTTCTAAAAAAGCCAAAAAAATAATCCCCCGGTGGACACCGGGGGATTATTGTATATACTGCATGACGTCTAACCAGTTATGTAAGTCCGCCTGGTTTGCTATATAGCCATTCGTGACTACTTGAGAGCCCGTATGTACTCCGAGGTGTAAGTGTTTCCGCTCACCATCTGTTTCTGGACTATAGCCCTTGCCTAATATGCCCAGCGTAGTGCCTTGTGCAAGTTGGTTACCAACTACCCAGTTAATACTCGCAAGCTGTAAGTGGCCGTAGACTACCGTGATGGGGTTATCGTTGAGTGTGCATGCTTGCACGACCATGCCCCCATAGCCTCGAGCCTGTTGTTTTCGTAAAAGTGGGCCGGAGCAAATAGTCATAACCGGCACATCCGTGTTTGCTTCTTCGGGAAATGTTTCAAAGTCTGTGGCTGTGTGAATGCCAGTAAATTTTTCCGGACTCACCGGAGAATTAGTTGGAGAAATATGAATACCAAATGGTTTTTTGGTCACCCGCTCTTTGGCCCTGTTGAGTGGGGGAGTAAAAGGCGACGCATTGGTCATCTGTTGTGTGTTGTTCGTGGGGTTGGGCGGTGTGTTTGGGATTTCTGTGGGAGTGGTGGATGTGTGCGGTATTGGTGTCTTTGACGCTTGTTTTTGGTTCTTCTTTGCGTACAGCGAAAATCCACCAAGTAGAAGCAAGATGAGCACTCCGCCGGTGACTATATAAACAGAAGCGCGAGCTTTAGTCATTATGGTGTGGGATAAAACTTGATTACTTAGTGTACCCAAATACTTTGAGGAGCCTGCTTAGAAGGTATGTGCGGTATGAGCTTTGTTTGACTTTTCCTTTTCGCGCGATGGCGTTGTTGCGGGTTTTAATTTTACAGCCTTGGGGGCAGATAAAATTTTCACCTTTCGCTTCTTCGCATGTTTCGCAGGCGATAGTTTGTCTATGACAGTCGTCATTGGCGCAGTTAGTAAATCGTTCGCATGGTGCGTTGCATACAGTGCATGTTCCTACAATTTGGTGATTGGGGTCATCCGTAAAAAAACCCATAGCCATGCGAGCGTCAAATACGTAGAGCTTGCCTAGAAAATCTTCGTTGGGAAAGCGTTCCATGTAACTCACTATGCCACCGTCGAGTTGGTATACGTCGGTAAAACCATTGGCCAATAAGTACCCGGATGCTTTTTCGCAGCGTACGCCTCCGGTACATACCGTGACCACAGTCTTGTTTTTTAAATGAGCGAGGGAGGAAATAAACCGGGGCAGATCGCGGAAATTATCCATAGGGGGTAGTACCGAACCTCTAAAATGTCCAATTTGTTGTTCATATGCATTTCGCATGTCCACTATATAGAACTCTTTGTCACTGTGAATCCACGTATGCAAATCTTCCGGACTCAAGTGTATGCCGGTTTGTGTAGTAGGGTCAACATCGCAGGCGCCTAACTCTAAAGCAACAATCTCCGACTTCACCCGCACTATGCATTTCGGAAACGCCGAGCCTGTTCCTACGCTTTTTTTAATGTGCGTGGTGGCGAAACGTGGATCGGCAAGAAACACACGAAGATATTCTTCTATGTGTTCGGTCTTCCCTTCAAGGGTGGCATTGATGCCCTCCTCTGCAATAAGTGTCCTGCCGGTTAGTTCGAGTCGTGTTTGCAGAGCTCGTTGTTCTTCGGCGAGTAATGCAGGGTCGTCAATGTGGGTATATTTATAAAATAGTATGATAGTGAACGTGTCCATAAATACTCGTATGATGTACCCCATTTTAGCAAATATGCAGCTTCCTGTCACGATGGTGCTGTTCCGTAGTCTGGCGAAACTTTGTATACTATAGAGATGAAAATCCAGAGCACACACCGCATTCCAAGAGCGCGAAAACAATCCAGTAGCGATGCACACATTACACATACAGTATTCCGCGCAGTTGTACCTACACATGGTGGTCCCCGTATTGCTCATTACACAGTCGTTGCTACTCACGAAGAACGGACGGTAATCTCGCGGGTGGCTAGGCGAAGAATTTATCCTCTACCTGTATATGCAACAGTCGTATTGGTGCTCTCGTCGTTCGTATTTGGCGCCTGGTTTACCTGGTCTGCTCGTAGCTCCGAAGCAAATCTTGCAGGGTCAGATTCGCAGAACATAGCTCCTATGCCCGGCTCTATACCTATACAAAGCAATACTCCCTTGCTTGCGGAGAGCGATAAGGTGTCTGATCAAAATGTGCTTACCATGACCATGGAGCAATTAGAAAATTACTTGCAAGTTGCTACCACAACCCCTGAAAAACAAGCCGCAGAAACTTTGCGTGTCAGAATCGAGAAGTTGAAAACATATTTGGAAAGCAAGGGTTCTCCGTTAGCGCTTTTTGCAGATACAATAGCAAAACTAAAGCACTGGCGGTTAGTGTTGGCTATTTCTAACTCGGAAAGCTCTTTAGGCCGGAGGTGTGCGGATAATAATTGTAGCGGGATTGGTGTGATGCCCGGGCATCGGCTCTGGCGAACATACGAGACTAAGGCTGAATGGGCGAAGGACCTGGATAAGCTCATAGAGAAGCGTTATAAAAACTGGTCGTTAGAAAAAATGAATGGAGTGTACAATCAGCCCGGAAGCGAGAATTGGGTATATGCTGCACGGCAAATATTGGACGACCTCCAGTCCATTCACTAGACGTTATGTATAATAAAACACCCCGACTCAGGGTCGGGGTGTTTTATTACTTTACTTTAGTAGGAGTCGCAGGCTTACCCGTAGGAGCAGGGAGGGTCGTGGTGTGTAGCTCAATCGCACCGGGGTTTGCCAACTCTGTTTGTCCGGTTGAGAACATCATATTCGGATACGATCGGGTCATCATACCATGATTACCATAGCCCCTATCAAAGGCATTGTTCATATATATGCTCTTAAATTCTCCAACTTTTGCACCCAGCCAGAAAGTCATGACGAGAATGAGGAGGCCAAGTAACCAGCGGAGGAGTATGTATTTGTGATGCTCTGTACTGCAGGCGTACGAACCGCACATATTACATGCGTTTCGCCCGTTGCAATTTGAGCAACTAGATAGCGGCATATCTTCTGACATTTGTTTTTTGGTTTCTCTCATAGTTAGTATGTTAATTATTTTTAGTATACCATATTTATTTTTTATATATGCGTATGCGGTTGCGGTGGCAGGGGAGAGAGTATACACTTATAGTACAGCATTGTATGAAACAGTTTGGAAGTAAAAAACCTCGGTTGGCGTATCTTACCTATGTTTTTATTGGGCTGTTGTGCATAGTTAGTCTTTTAGTGTTGGCGCGGGTATTGCGAGAGGTGCAACGCTTACGAGATGCGGGTTTGCTTTCTTCCCGCCGCAATGCAATCGTGAGAAAAAATACTACCGGAGTAACCGCAAAGCTCTCCACTATAGCTGGTTGGATGACTTTTCGTTATGTAAATAAAGTTTTCAGTCTACCTCCTGGGTATTTACAGCAAGAGCTAGGCATTGAGGATGCAAAATATCCTAATATAGAAATTGCTCGATATGCTAAAGAAGTAAACAAAGACAGCACTGTGTTTGTAGGTGAGGTGCGAGCGGCAGTGAGTCGCTATCATGCAGGGGTACTGAATCAATGAGCGCGTTTTTTCAAAATCTTCTTTCCGATTTACTTATATACAGATACGCAACTCTGTTTCTGATTAATTTTCTGTCATGTATGGGGTTCCCGCTTCCGGCGGCTCCAAGCACTATTGCCGCAGCGGCGTTTGCGAGCCAAGGGTTTCTCAATGTCTATTATGTTCTGTTCAGTGCTATTTTGGGTAATATTGCCGGGGATATGACCATGTATTGGTTGGTGCGCATGTGTGGCCCACAAGTGCTGCGTTGGATTGGTTTAAAAAAATATTTGGACACTCCTGCGTTCCGCAATGTTGAGCAAACAGTAGACACTTATAAAGCGCCGGTGCTAATTGCTAGCCGATTCCAGGTTCAGGCGACCGCGATAGTGAACATTATATCAGGTTTGGCCCGGCTCAATTTTAAGCGTTTTGCCTTCTATATTATTATTGGAGAGTCAGCCCAGGTTGTGGTATATGTGGTATTGGGCTACCTTTTTGCAGACAGCTGGCAAGCCCTATATGCCATAGTAGGTAAATTTGGCTGGCTGGTTGCGCTCACTATGGCAATAGCCATAACTATGGGCTCTAATAGGGTGATAAAGCGCATGTTGCAATAAGGCCACTTGTTTTTTGGCTGTGGGTGATGGCCGTTCACCCACGCTGCCATTCAAGCAGGTACTCGTTGGACAATAGAATAATTTGTTTAGATTTTATTCAACCCAGAGAAGGAGGCTTTTTAAGTAATCCCCTTCGGGGTAGTAGAGATTGATTGGATGGTCTGCAGCCAGGAGGTGGTAGCTTAAAATTTTCACATTTCTTTTGGCATCTTTTGCTGCTTGAAAAATTATTGTTTGGAAGAGCTCGCGGTTTATGTGCGCAGAGCAGGAGCTTGTAAGTAAGAGCCCACCCGGGGGAAGCTTTTGGAAAGCCAGGCGATTGAGTTCTCTGTAGCCGCGGCTGGCGTTGGGGATATCACTGGCACGTTTAGCAAAAGCGGGAGGGTCGAGGACAACGAAGTCGTACAGGGAGCTGCTCATACGTTCTAAGTAATGAAATACGTCTTCAGTTAATGCAGCACCTTGGCTTGGCCCATAGCCGTTTAACTCCAGATTTTGTTGGGTGAGAAGGCTCGCTCGTTTATCTGTATCTACTGAATCGGCTTTTGTTGCTCCGCCTTTGAGTGCATAGAGACTGAATCCACCCGTATAGGCAAAGCAGTTAAGCACGTTTTTACCTTTTGCATGCGTTTGTACCAAGGAGCGCATGTCCCGCTGGTCTAAGAAGAAGCCTGTTTTTTGTCCCGCGACAATGTCTACGGAGAACTGCACGTTGTTTTCCAAAATAGTCAGAGGCATAGCGTGTTCTCCCACCAGCCAACCATTGGCATCGGGTAAGCCTTCTTTCTTTCGTGTGCTCGTAGAAGATTTTTCATAAACGGCGTTTGAAGGGAAAGCTTCTTGCAGGGCGTTGATAATAGTTGGCTTGAGCTTTTCTATGCCTAAGGTGTTAATTTGCAGCACCAATACAGGTCCATACACATCTACAATAAGGCCAGGCAAAAAATCGCCTTCGCCATTGATAAGTCTATAGGCAGTCGTTTGCAGGGGGATGTTGTTCTGCCGGAGTGCTATGGCATTTCGCATATGAGTCACAAATGCTTCTAAGGGATTGGTGGTGTCGAAGTTAATCATCCTACCCACAATGGACTGTCCTTTGTTAAAGTAGCCATGCCCTAAAAAGACACCTGCTGCATCTATGACCGGCAAGAAGTCTCCATTGTTAAACTGCGGGAATGACTCAATTGCGCCAAGGAAGACCCATGGGTGACGATTGCGGGCGTGTACTTCACGGCCTGGTTTTAGGACTACGGCATTGGTTGCGTTATACATATAATAAGTGAAAAGTGGATAGTGAAAAGTGTACAGACACAGTATCTGACATTCGAATTGTAGCATATTTGAGCCTTTTTGCTTTTTGTCGCATTTTGCTTGACGCTCTACAGTACTGGGTATATATTCATATTAACAGCTAACAGCTAACAGCTAACAGCTAACAGCTAACAGCTAACATATGACACGTCCATTGTGCAATAAAAAAATAGGCTTCTGTCCGAGCTGGAAAGGCTTTAAGCCTTTTGGCTGTAAGCCATCCCCGAAAGACGCTGTGCAAATTACTCCGGCTGAAACCGAAAGTTTAAGATTAAAAAACATAGAGGATTTAGACCAAACTGCAGCTGCCGAGGCAATGGGTGTATCGCAAAGTACTTTTCAACGGCTGCTTTCTAGCGCCTATAAAAAAGTTTCGGTTGCGTTAATCGAGGGACGTGAATTGAAAGTCACAGAAGAATAGTCTTGTTTGGATATTGAAATAAATTATATAAATATAGAAATTATGTCTATCCGTAAGCTATCTATAGTTCTCGCTATTTTTACTACTATAAATGGAGCGCTCTTTTGGGCTGCAACAAGTCAAAGTGCCCCGGTAAAGCTGGTAAGCTCAGCCCTCTCTGATGAACAGCAAGGTGTGTTAGCTGTACGGAGCGTGAAGCCAGCAGTGGTTACCGTTGTTGGTAGTTCGCAATTGCCTAATTATCAAGCTCGACAGGATACCATATTTGGCAGTGGTTATATAGTAAGCAGTGACGGATATATAGTGACTAATAGCCATGTGGTGAGCGATGCCAATGTAGAGTTTCGAGTAGTATTACTTGACGGTAAAAATTTACCCGCTCGTATAGTTGGGGTGGACACCTATAGCGACATTGCTCTTCTAAAGGTTGAGGGTACGAGCATGGCGGTTGTACGCTTTGGTAATTCAGATGCCTTGGAAACCGGGCAGACGGTGTTTGCTATTGGCGATGCTTTGGGGAAGTACCAGCATACCGTAACTCGAGGAGTTGTGTCGGGGCTAGATAGAGATGTTACTTTGGACAGTAGTCGTCCCCGATATAAAAATTTAATCGAGACAGATGCAACTATTAACCAGGGTAACTCCGGAGGGCCGTTGGTAAATATGTCCGGAGAAGTTATAGGTATGACTACCTTACTTGAGCAGGGCTCTGGTTTGGGTTTTGCCATTCCGTCTAATTATATTAAGAGTACACTTGAGCAATTAAAAAGTTTGGGTAAGGCGACTCGACCGTATTTGGGTATTTCATATGCACTGGTGAACCCCGCGGTAAAAGCCATCGGTGGTTTATCCGTAGATGCGGGAGCCTATGTGCAAGGCGTTGTTGTCGGTAGCCCGGCTGCGATTGCGGGAGTGAAATCCGGGGATGCAATAACGCGTATTAACGGTGAGCTGTTGGGTCCGGCGCAGGAATTAGATAAGTTACTGGCTCGATTTACCAGTGGGGCGCAAATACTATTGCATATTAATCGAGCGGGACAAGAACTAGACTTGCCGGTTATTTTAGGGGAGTATAAATAGTATGGAAGTATGAATATAGTATTATGAATTAAGTACAGAAAAGACCGGAGAGCAGTAACATGCTCAATCCGGTCTTTTGGTTATTCAGGGTCGTACTAATTTGTACGAAAAGATATGATGGCGGAAATTAAAATTCTTCCGACCCTGAACTAGTGATTGCCCAAACCGCGAAGAGCGAAAGGGCGGCAATTATATGCACGCTGCTAATGTGCTGTACGACTCGGGTTATTTCCGAGGCGTGCGCAACCATGACCAACATGGTCAAAGCGTGTGGAATCATCCGACTTGCCGAGCGTATGCCGCTCGAGGCAACTTTGGTTGCTTGGGTTTTGACCTTCCTGCGGTCTGCCCACAAAGCAATCAGAATGACCCCTGCTAGGGCGAAGACAATTGTACTTGTCGCCATAGTAGTCCTTTCCTCTCCCGTTAGGGAGTTTCCCTCCATTAATATTTGTACACCTGCGTTCCTTGGTATGCGATTGGATACCGGAACGGCGGGTGGCCTGCAAGTATAGCGCTCAGATTGACAGGCGTCAAGTCTGTGGATATACTCATGACATACCCCCTAGAGGGGGGTTGTGTACAAGCCCTAATTCCTAATTCCTAATTCCTTCCGCCAGCTGGCGGACCTAATTCCTAATGGCCACTAAAGTATTAAAAACAGAGACAGCAAAAACAGACGTGGTAAAACGTCTGCATATGGCGCAAGGGCATTTAAAAGCCGTTGAGAAAATGATCGAACAGGGGAGCTACTGCATGGATGTTATCAATCAGAACCATGGTGTTATTGAAGCTCTTAAGAAAATTAATCAACTCATTTTAGAAGGCTATTTAGGCGAATGCGCCTGGGATGCCATGCATAGCAAAGATGCAGCAAAGCGAAAGAAGGCAATAGCTGAGCTGGTGCAGTTATATTCGAAAAAATAATTACCTACGATTATGGACGAAAAAATACACGATGTGCTTATTATAGGTTCGGGTCCTGCGGGCCTTACTGCGGCTTTGTATGCTGCGCGCGCGGAACTGAAGCCGCTGGTTATAGCCGGATTGCAACCGGGTGGTCAGCTTACTACTACCAGTGAAGTAGAAAATTTTCCTGGTTTTCCGGATGGCATACAAGGCCCGGACCTTATGGAAAATATGACCAAGCAAGTAAAACGCTTTGGTACGGAAATAGTTGCGGATAATGTGACAACGGTGGATTTTAAAGTGCAGCCTTTTATTGTTCGCACCAGTGCCGAAGAGTATAAGGCTCATACGGTTATTATTGCCACGGGGGCCGAAGCAAACTGGCTTGGGTTACCCAATGAACAGCGGCTTCGAGGGAAAGGCGTCTCTGCCTGCGCTACCTGTGATGGTTTTTTCTTTAAAGGCAAAGACATTGCCGTTATTGGGGGCGGAGATAGCGCTATGGAGGAAGCACTCTTCCTCACTAAGTTCGGCAGCTCGGTAACCATTATTCACCGACGTGGCGAATTTAAGGCATCAAAGATAATGTTGAAACGGGCACAGGAAAATCCGAAGATTAAGTTTGTTACTAACGTAACAGTAGTGGAAGTTCTAGGTGATGCAACCGTAACTGGCGTACGAATACGCCATAATGATTCTGGTGTGGAAGAAGAGTTGGCAGTGCAGGGGTATTTTGCGGCTATAGGCCATACGCCGTCTACGAAAGTGTTCGTAGGTGCTGGTTTGGACATGAATGAGAAGGGTTATATAGAGCCTAAAGAGTTTACTCAGAGCAATATTCCGGGTGTGTTTGTGGCTGGCGATGTACACGATCATCGCTACCGCCAGGCTATTACTGCTGCGGGAGAGGGTTGCAAAGCGGCGCTCGACGCAGAAAAATATTTAGCTGAGCGTGGAGTATAAAGTATGAAACCTATAGTTCTCCGAGGGGTTGTTGTGCATGGCGACGGGTACGGTCGGACTATTCACTTTCCAACTGCCAACATTAGTCGACACGGCTGGGCTGGGCTACAGCAAAAGCCTCGGCTAGGCATTTGGGCGGGGTGGGCATATATAGGCGTTGATGCGCAGAAAAGATATCGGGCCGGCATTGTGGTAGGGCCTCGTGACCGGAAAGACTTACCTAAGCTTGAAGCGCATTTGTTAGACTATGCGGGTAACCTGTACGGAAAAAAACTTGTATTTGAGCTTGTGCAATTTTTACGACCATTTCAGAAATATACAACAGAGAAAGCGTTGGTGAGGGCAATTCAAAAAGATATTATTACTATTAGAAAATCCAAGATATGAAGTTTGAGAAATACGGCCCATGGTTGGTATTTATAGCAGCGATGTTATGGGCGAGTGATGCGCCCTTTCGAGTACATTTAACCAAAGAGTTGCCTAGTACGCTCATAGTACTGCTCGAGCATGCGGTAGACGTGCTATTTATCTTGCCCATCCTGTGGTGGAAACGAGCGGATTTTAAAAAGCTAAGTTCAAAAGAGTGGCTGGCCGTGCTGGTGATAGGCGTAGGCAGTAGTGCGCTCGCAAGTGTCGCATTTACTCAGGCGTTCTCATATGTAAACCCGTCGGTTGCCATCGTACTGCAAAAATTACAACCATTACTAGCTATTGGTTTAGCGGCGGGTTTGTTAAAGGAAGTACTGCCTAAACAATTTTGGTTGTGGTGTGTAGTAGCATTGGGTGGGGCGTACGTACTATCATTTCCAACCCTTATTCCACAGAGTTTTCCGGGTGAAGTTTTTAATCCTAACTCCATAGGTATTATGCTCGCTCTCGTGGCAGCAGCATTATGGGCTGCGGGGACTGTGCTGGGTAAGTTGGTTTTATCTCGAGCTAGTTTTCAAACTATGACCGCACTTCGTTTTATGGTTGCGTTCATATTTTTGCTAGTACTTAACGCATGGCAGGGAACTTTGCCGCTTGTGACACGCTTAACTCATACTGACTGGCTCTATGTGGTTATTATTGCCGTCACTTCCGGGGTTGTGTCGTTGTTTTTGTACTACAAGGGTCTCAGTCATACCAAAGCATCAATAGCTACCTTGGCTGAATTGGGGTTTCCGGTAGCTGCAGTATTTATTAACTATAAATTTTTGCACGCAACACTCGCCCCGAGTCAGTTGCTCGGTACTGGTATACTGCTCGTGAGTATATATATGTTGAGCCGAACGGAGATTGGCGCAATACAGAAGAATTAGAAGAGTAGGGGTGGTCCAGAAGAAATAGAAGAAAAAGAAGAGTGAGAAGATTAAAAAACTGGCAATTGCCAGTTTTTTGCTAACTTTTCTAGTTCTTCTCATTCTTCTGTTTGCCTTACTCTTCTATCTCGTCAATCTCTTCTTCCCAACTTTTTGTTTTTTGCTTGGGTTTGAGACGAGGTTTGTGGTTATTTGTGTCTTTCGGCACCTTGACCGCTTCCAGCACTTTGTATTTATTGTTTTTAGC